>NZ_AP031500.1:3471793-4195725 GCF_042847215.1 Gilvimarinus japonicus | reverse complement strand
ATCCACACCCCTTATGGATTATTTTTACCAGTAACAGAAAATGTTTTTTTATCCCCAGTAGATGATTGATAAAAAAAACAAAAAGCCCTTTAACCCCGTTAGCGAGAACACCCTCGCAGCCTCCACCAACTTGTGGATAAACCTGTTAACAAACTATTTGTAAGCTGCCTACAAGCTCTGCAAACTTACAAATGAACATAAAACAGGCGATTTGACCGAATAACAATTGATTTAACCGGTGGTTTTATATAAAATCGCGCCTCTTTTCGCACCCAGTGTGAGTATTTGAACAAGGTAATCGGTAGGTTAGCCCCATGAAAAGAACATTTCAGCCCAGCGTATTAAAGCGCGCGCGCACCCACGGTTTCCGCGCTCGTATGGCCACCAAAAACGGTCGTGCCGTATTGGCCCGCCGTCGTGCCAAAGGCCGCAACAGCTTAGCTGTTTAAGCTTTTAGCAACGCGTGTGACCGCAAAGGGCACCGCTATAAGTCTTTGTAAGAGCTCTATTTATCTTGCAAAAACTTATAGCGGTGCCCTTTGCTGTTTGTGCCTATCTACTTATTACCGCTTGAGGCAATAACCTGTGAGCAGCTACGCTTTCCCCAAAGCCCTGCGACTTCTGAAGTCCACCGACTTTCAGGTGGTGTTTGCCAATGCCCCTTTTCGCGCCTCGCAGCAACACCTATTAATACTATCCCGAGCAAATGGCCTAGATCACGCACGCCTTGGTTTAATTATCGCTAAAAAGAACATTCGTCTAGCCGTAAACCGCAACTACGTTAAACGCCGGATTCGCGAAAGTTTTCGTATGCACCAGCAACAATTGCAGGGCTTAGATGTTATTGTACTGGCTCGCCGAGGGCTGGATGAATGCGACGGCAGCAGCATCGAGAAAATGCTGAGTAAACAGTGGCAACGAATCGCCCGCAAACGAGATCAAGCGGCGGCACAACCGCAGGACGATACCCCGTGAGCTGGTTAGCGATTAAGCTAATTCACGCTTACCGCTACCTATTAAGCCCTTGGGTAGGCAATCAGTGCCGTTTTTATCCCACCTGCTCGCATTACAGCGAAGAGGCTATTAATCGGTTTGGGTTTATTAAAGGGGTTTATCTAACCCTACTCCGCCTTTTAAAATGCCACCCTTGGCACCCCGGTGGTTTTGATCCAATACCAGACAACAACCTAACTCAATCGCAGACTACAAATGGCAAAGATTAAGATGGATTGGCAAAAGAACTTGTTACTGGCGGCTATGGCCGCCGTCGTCATTATGCTGATAATGCGTTGGGACGACTATCAACAATCACTCGTTCCCACCGAGCCCGTAGCTGCGACCAGCGCCAATGCTGACAGCTCTATTCCTACAGGCGTCAGCGATAACACAGGTGATGTTCCAAGCCTAACGCCACCTAAAGGTGATGCTGTTAGCGAGCAACCAGTGGCTAGCCAACAAGCCATCAGTGTTGTCACCGACTCCCTAGAGGTGAGTATCGACACCCGTGGCGGTGATATCACCCGAGTGGCACTGCCCCGCCACTACGCCCACATCGACACACCTAACCAGCCTTTTGTGTTAATCCACAGCACCGCTGGCCACACTTATACAGTGCAGAGCGGTTTGGTCGGTAAAAACGGTACCGATAGCGCCAAAGGACGCCCCACATTTACCACCGCCGCCACTCAATATGAGCTACAAGAAGGTCAAGACAGTTTAGAAGTCGACCTAACGCTCACGCAAAACGATGTCACTATCACTAAGCGCTTTACCTTTCACCGGGGTGAATACCGTGTCGATGTCGATTACTTAATAGACAACAACAGTGCTGCCCCTTGGCAGGCAAGTTTATACGGCCAAATTAAACGCGATAGCCACGAACCCAACTCTGATACCGGGATCGGGATGAAGCCATTTGTGGGGGCCGCACTGACCACCAACGATGAACGTTATAAAAAGTTTGATTTTGATGACCTACAAGATAAAACCTTTACCACAAAAATTCAGGGTGGTTGGGTATCGATGGTACAGCACTACTTTATTAGCGCTTGGATCCCTAACGCCGAGTCGCAAAACAACTTCTTTTTGCGTCAGCAAGGGAACAACGATTTATACCTAATGGGCTTTACCAGCGAAGCGGTAACTGTAGCGGCACAAAGCCAAGGCGAAATCCACTCGGAGTTTTATGCGGGCCCTAAAAACACCACCAAGCTTGAAGAGATTTCCAGCTACTTAGACCTAACTGTCGATTACGGTTGGCTCTGGTGGTTAGCCAAGCCCCTGTTCGCGGTTTTGGACTATATACACGGAATAATCGGTAATTGGGGTTTAGCAATTATTGCCGTGACAATTATAATTAAAGCATTCTTCTTTAAGCTAAGCGCCACCAGTTACCGGTCTATGGCTCGGATGCGCAAGCTTGCCCCTAAAATGAAGGAGCTAAAAGAGCGTTACGGCGACGATCGACAAAAAATGTCGCAAGAGACCATGAAGCTCTACAAAACCGAAAAAGTGAACCCTTTGGGTGGCTGCTTACCCATGCTGGTACAGATGCCGGTATTCCTTTCACTTTACTGGGTACTAATGGAGTCGGTCGAGTTACGTCACACGCCGTTTTTGTGGATACCGGACCTTTCGGTTAAAGACCCCATCTTTGTATTGCCCTTGTTAATGGGCTTTACCATGTGGCTCACCATGCGCTTGAGCCCGACACCGCCCGATCCAATGCAAGCCAAGATCATGCAGTTTATGCCTGTGGTATTTACCGCTATGTTCCTCTGGTTCCCCGCAGGCTTGGTACTTTACTGGGTAACCAACAACACTCTGTCGTTCTTGCAGCAAATGTACATCACCAAACAGATCGAAAAAGAGGACACGGTTAAAAGCTAACGATGCACACCAGTAACGACACTATTGCCGCCATCGCCACTGCCCCGGGGCGCGGCGGTGTCGGTATTGTGCGGGTCTCCGGGCCGGGTGCTGCCAAAATAGCCAGCGCCCTAACCGGCCATACCCTGTCCCCTCGACACGCGCATTACCTACCCTTTATCGACGCCCAAAAACGCGAGATAGACCAAGGCATTGCCCTCTACTTCCCAGGGCCCCATTCCTTTACCGGTGAAGACGTTTTAGAGCTGCAAGGCCACGGTGGGCCAGTGGTTATGGGCTTGCTGCTGGAGGCTGTAAAACACCACGGCGCGCGGATGGCCAGGCCCGGAGAATTTTCTGAGCGCGCTTTTTTAAACGACAAGCTCGATCTTGCCCAGGCCGAAGCCATCGCCGACCTAATTGAAGCAAGCTCTGAGCAAGCCGCGCGCAACGCCCTGAGCTCGCTGCAAGGCGTTTTCTCAGATCAGGTTCACGCCCTGGTTGAATCGCTCATCGCGCTGCGTATCTACGTTGAGGCCGCGATCGACTTCCCCGAAGAAGAGATCGATTTTCTCAGCGACGGCAAAGTCCACGCCGACCTAAACACTATTGTCGCCGAGCTTGATGCGCTGATTATCAGGGCGCACCAAGGGCAACTGGTGCGTGACGGTATGCGCGTGGTGATCGCCGGTAAGCCCAATGCCGGTAAGTCGAGCTTGCTAAACGCTTTAGTCGAGCGCGAGAGCGCCATCGTCACCGAGATTGCCGGCACCACCCGCGACGTCCTCAAAGAGCATATTCATATCGACGGTATGCCGTTGCATATTATCGACACCGCAGGCCTGCGCGACGCCTCCGATGCGGTAGAAAAAATCGGTATCGAGCGGGCCTGGGCCGAGATTAATCAAGCCGATCGCATTATTTTGTTAATCGATGCGCAAGAAGCGTTGGATCACCCCGACTGGCAACCCGAGAACGTCTGGCCAGAGTTTACCGACCGGCTGCAACACTCCAATAAAGTCAGTGTGGTGTACAACAAAGTCGATTTAATAGATGAAGCACAACTGCCACAAAACTCAGTGCGTATCAGTGCCAAAACCGGCATAGGGATCGATCACCTAAAAGCCCACTTAAAGTCCTGTATGGGCTACCAAAGCACCACCGAAGGCACCTTTACGGCCAGACAGCGCCACTTAGACGCACTGGCCGCCGCCGCTAGCTGCCTAACCCAAGGCGCTGAGCAGCTCACCTTACACGCCGCCGGCGAGTTACTGGCCGAGGATTTACGCGAGGCGCAAAATCAACTGTCTGAAATCACCGGTGAGTTCACACCGGATGACCTACTAGGTAGAATTTTCTCTAGCTTTTGCATCGGCAAGTAACGCTTCTAATTCGCGTACTATTCACCACAATTTAATAAAACCTCTAACCACTCAAGGATGACTTTATGAAACACCACCCCCTGTTAACTTCGACCCTTTTATGCGCCGGCCTACTGGTTGGCTGTGGCGGCACAACGCCGGTAAAACCCGACATCGACGACCCGAGAGAGTGCGCACAAAACTTTTCATACACAGGAAGCTTTTTATCTGGCCGTACCTATAAAACCTACGCTCATATTAAGGGGGTAGAACAAAAAACCGCGATGAGCCGTGTGGCCCAATTTACGGCTAATGACGGCTGGAACATTAACTCTGTCGATAAAGAATTGGGGATTATCAGCGCTTCGCAGACCGTGAGCTACGGTGACGGAAAAACAGCCCCGCTAAATATAAGCTTTTTACAAAACACTGATGATTTAAAGCTTTCATTAAGCTACTCCACCTCTGGCGGTGTTAGCTCGCCACTCGACGCAATTGTGGATCACTTTTGCAAAACGGTAGAAGCCGCATCGAACTAGTGTAAACAGGGTTAACGGGCAAGTGACCGCCAAAAGTGTGGTCACTTCACCGTGAGACTCACAAAGTTAATCCACTGCCAAGGCTAACCGCTCGGCAAACTGCGGTGAAAACGACAAACCGATCCTGACGACCTTTCCCACCACCTGAGATTGATCCACAAAGCCCCAATAACGAGAGTCGTAGCTGTTGTTGCGATGATCCCCCATCACAAAATACTGCCCATCAGGCACTCGTATTTCGCCTTCAATAGTCGGCAAACCACGAGAGCCGCTGATCTTGATTTTATGGGGCTTAATCCCGCTCGACTCTTGTAACAGATTGTCTGACAGCGCCGTTTGCTGGAGCTTTTTGCCATTTATCCACAGGTCTCGTCCCTGAATGCGCAGTCGATCCCCTGGCACACCGACAACGCGTTTTACCAGGCACTGATCGGTATGAGACGGATAAAAGGTAATAATATCCCCGCGTTGTGGCTCGCCGATACTGAACAGCCGGCTAGAGGTAAAAGGTACCGAGGGACCATAACTCAACTTACTCACCACCAGCACATCACCGGGGGTTATGGTGGGCTCCATCGAGCCCGAAGGTACGTAGTTCCAATCGGCCACGGCGGTACGAAATACCGTCATAGCCAGTAACATTAACAACAGCGAGGCGTAGTTTTTAATGGTTTTACGAAGACGGTTGCAGCGCATAGTAAGGTCCTTGTCAGTGTGAACAACAAGCTTTTAGGCGCCTATGCACATGGTTGGTTCAATCTTAATACAGCCTTAACGTTTGCCCCTAACGTGCTCAATCGCTTACTGCTCTTATTAGAAGCGCATAAAAAGCAAACCGTTACGCAACCTCTACCCCTGTAAACTGTTTATCGCCGAGCGCACCGAGCCCAGATAGCTACTGCCGAATAAATTTAGATGATTTAACAAGTGATACAAATTATAGAGCGATTCACGCGCTTGCCACCGCGCAGGCAGTGGCCACACCTCTTTATAACTGCGATAAAACTCGTGACCAAACCCGCCAAACACCAACGTAAATGCCAAGTCTGCTTCGCGATCACCGTAGTAACTGGCGGGGTCAAATAACACCGGTTGACCGTCCGTTAGGTAACCCTTGTTGCCCCCCCACAAATCACCGTGTAATAAAGAGGCAGGCGGGTTGTGCTCGCGCAATAAATTGTCACTCAGCACCTTGAGTCGCGGAGCGTCTATCCCCAAATTAAAACCGGCACGCTCGGCCATTAGCACTTGAGGGGCCAACCGGCAATCCCACCAAAACTGGGCCCAGTTAGAGTGCCAACCATTGCGCTGCAGGGTCCGTCCTATATAGTTGTTGTATCCCAAACCGTACTGATCGCTCGTTGACTGGTGCAAATGGGCTAGCTGGCGCCCCAGCGCTTGCTCGTCCCCGCTAGCACTTAACGCTACGTGCTGTAAGACCAAAACCCCCACGTTATTCAGCCTGGCAAACCCCACAACCTTCGGGGTTATAGCACTCGCACTCGTCATTAAATTTAGGTTGCTTGCCTCACACGCAAGCAACTCAGACTCTTTATTAAGCTTAATAAAATAGCGGGTTCCATCGCTACTTTTAACCTCTACACACTCATTAATGTCACCACCGGCAACGCTTATCGGCGCATCCGCCGATAACGACAAGCCAAAATGCTCGCTAATCGCGGTAAATAACACAGTATTTATCACCCCTAACACCTTTTTTTAAAAAAATTGTGAGTAAGACATTACCATTTACACACGCCATTAAAGGCAATTTTAACGTCAACCAGTGAGTTATCCATCACGATTGGATAAAGTTACCCACAGCTGCAAGGCCGGCAAAAAGCTAACTTACGAGTGTTATCCACATTTGTTCACAGGTTTATCCCATAACTGATTGTTTTTACGATGCTTTTGATTGTTTTTTCATCATTAACTGGGAAAACCCTGTGTAGCAATCAGGAAAAAGCTGGAGAGCGATTTGGGGATAACTCGAAGAATCCTATTTCGGTGGATAAGTCGCTGTTTCATACCCAGCTTAATAACGCTGTTTTGTCAGTTTATCAGCAGTGGTTAACGGTGGTTGTTATTGCTTTAGCCTTTTGATTTATATAGAAATTTTTAGGTTTTCCACTGATTTCGCTGTGCCTAATTATTACTATAACTTTAATCCTTTATACATATATCTATATATAAATAACTATTTAATTAATTTAATAACTTAAATATCTTTCGCTTAAAGATTGAACATGTTTTGTACAACCGAGCTAAGCACTCTATAATGCTCGCCCTTTTTCACATACGGCAGCCAAGAGGCCTTTGATGAACTTTCCTGAGCGTTTTGACGTTATTGTTGTCGGCGGTGGTCACGCTGGCACTGAAGCTTGTCTTGCTTCAGCGCGAATGGGGTGTCGCACCCTGTTGTTGACGCACAACATCGAAACTCTGGGGCAGATGTCGTGCAATCCGGCTATTGGTGGGATTGGCAAAAGTCACCTAGTAAAAGAAATTGATGCGTTGGGTGGGGCAATGGCCCTAGCTACAGATGCCGGTGGTATTCAGTTTCGGGTACTCAATGCTCGCAAAGGCCCTGCTGTCCGCGCGACTCGCGCGCAAGCCGACCGAGTGTTGTACAAAGCCGCGATTCGGCAAACCCTGGAAAACCAACCTAATTTATGGATTTTTCAGCAAGGCGTCGATGACCTGATTGTGGAGCAAGACCAAGTTCGTGGCGCTGTGACCCAGATGGGCCTGAAGTTTTTTGCCGATCAGGTAGTACTAACCACTGGGACGTTTTTGGGAGGATTAATCCACATTGGAATGCAAAACCACAGTGGTGGGCGCGCTGGCGACCCGCCGGCGCAAGCGTTATCGCAACGTTTGCGCGAGTATCCACTTCGTGTCGACCGGCTAAAGACCGGTACACCGCCGCGCATCGACGCTAAAACGGTCGATTTTAGCGAGTTGCAAGAACAGTGGGGAGATGAGCCGCGGCCGGTAATGTCGGTGCGCGGCAATCGCGACATGCAGCCCAAGCAGGTATGCTGTTGGATTACCCACACCAATGAGAAAACCCACGAGATTATTCGCGGCGGCTTAGATCGCTCGCCGATGTATTCCGGGGTGATCGAAGGTATCGGGCCCCGCTACTGCCCGTCGATTGAAGATAAAATTCATCGCTTTGCCGACAAGCCCAGTCATCAGATATTTATCGAACCCGAGGGGCTGACAACCCACGAGCTCTACCCCAACGGGATCTCCACCAGCTTGCCATTTGATGTGCAAATGAACCTGGTGCGCTCAATTAAGGGCTTTGAAAACGCCCATATCATGCGCCCCGGTTACGCCATCGAATACGACTATTTTAATCCACAGGACTTAAAATACTCGCTGGAGACCAAAGTGATTGGCGGTTTGTATTTTGCCGGCCAAATTAACGGCACGACCGGCTACGAAGAAGCCGGGGCCCAAGGGCTATTGGCCGGGTTAAACGCCGCGCGCCGCGCCCGCGAGCAAGAGGCTTGGTGCCCGCGCCGCGATGAGGCTTACGTCGGGGTGTTGGTGGATGACTTAATTACCATGGGCACCCGCGAACCCTATCGCATGTTTACCAGCCGCGCCGAATACCGTCTGCTGCTGCGCGAAGATAACGCCGATATGCGTTTAACCGAGACCGGCCGAGAGCTGGGCTTGATCGATGACGACCACTGGAAAGCATTTTGCGATAAGCGCGAAGCGGTAACGCTTGAGCGCCAGCGTCTGAAAGATACCTGGGTGCAAGCGGGCTCCGATGCGGCGCAACAGCTAGAGGGCAAAGTGCGCTCTAACCTCACCCGCGAGTACAGCTTGTTTGATTTGCTCAAGCGCCCCGAACTGAACTATGGCGATATTGCCGGGCTCGCGGGGAACGTCGAGGTGGCCGAGGCGGTGGCTGAGCAGATCGAAATTGACGCTAAATACTCGGGTTACATCAGCCGCCAGCAAGAAGAAATCGACCGTTTGCGCGCCCACGAGAATACCCGGTTTCCGGACGAGTTTGATTTTACTGCGGTGGAGGGGTTGTCCAACGAGGTTAAGCAAAAACTCAGCGATGCTCGACCTGAAACTCTGGCCCGGGCCCAACGCATTCCCGGGGTGACGCCAGCGGCGGTGTCACTGCTGTTGGTTTATCTAAAAAAACGCGGCTTACTCAAGCGCGAGCAAGCTAAGGCGAGTTAATGGCAAGTCGTGAGCAACACCGGCGCCAGTTGTGTGCCGGTATTAAGACCTTGGGGTTGGCACTGGAAGATTCAAAGGTCGAGCAATTGCTGGATTATATTACCGAGTTTGCCAAGTGGAATCGCGCCTATAATTTATCGGCGGTGCGCAATATTGACGATATGATTGTGCGGCATTTGCTGGACTCGTTGGCCGTTGTGCCGCATGTTGCCGGTCAGCGGATTATTGATGTGGGAACCGGCGGTGGCTTACCAGGCATCCCTTTGGCAATTTGTTACCCTGAGCGGCAATTCACCTTGCTCGACAGCAATGGCAAAAAAACCCGGTTTATTTTTCACGTTAAAACCTTGCTTGGGTTGCATAACGTGAGGGTGGAGAATGGCCGGGTTGAGGCCTTGGAGCCTACTCAGTTGTTTGATGGTGTGGTTAGTCGTGCGTTTGCCAGCTTGGCGGATATGACCGGCTGGTGCCAACACTTGCTAGCGGCCGGTGGGAAGTTTTACGCCATGAAGGGCCAGTTTCCCAAGGGGGAGTTGGCCGAGATTGCCGATCGCTACCAGCTTGTTGAACGTATCGACTTGCGGGTACCGGGCGAAGCGGGCGAGCGCCACTTGCTGATACTCGATCGCGCGGTTTAAATCGCGCACTCGGCTTGCCCGCACGCGGCAACTGCCACACAATAAGCGCCTCGCCAAATCAAAAGGCTAAATCAAAAGGATAACGACTTGACTAAGATCTACGCTGTTGCCAATCAAAAAGGTGGAGTGGGTAAAACCACCACCTGCGTGAATCTGGCCGCCTCGCTGGTCGCTACCAAAAAACGCGTGTTGTTGGTAGATCTCGACCCGCAGGGCAATGCCACTATGGGCAGCGGTGTGGATAAGTCGGCGCTAGAGCTAACCATTTACGACGTCTTGACCGATCGCGCGGCTATCGCCGAGTGCTTGGTGTTGTCGGACTCAGGCAATTTTCAGGTGCTGCCAGCCAACGGCGATTTAACGGCCGCCGAAGTCGAAATGCTGTCCCTGCCCAACAAAGAGCGTCGTCTCGATAAAGCGCTCTCCGGTGTGATGGGCCAGTTTGATTATATCTTAATCGACTGTCCGCCATCGTTGAACATGCTGACACTTAACGCGTTAGCCGCTTGTCATGGCGTGATTATCCCTATGCAGTGTGAGTACTACGCGCTAGAGGGCCTGTCGGCGTTGGTGGGTACCATCAACCAAATACACGACGTGCTGAATCCTGCGTTAAAAATCGAAGGAATTTTGCGCACCATGTACGACCCGCGCAATAGTTTAACCAACGATGTCTCGGCGCAATTACATCAACACTTTGGCGACCGAGTGTATCGCACCTGCATTCCACGTAATGTGCGCTTGGCAGAGGCGCCCAGCTATGGGCAGCCGGTGATGGTGTACGATCGACAATCCAAAGGCGCTATTTCTTACCTCGCGCTGGCAGGTGAAATTATTCGACGCAATGAGCTCTCTGCAGCGGCAAGCGACGATTCTCTTAACTCTTCGGTGACGCAATAAGCATCGCTCAGTGGTAATACGGGTTTGACCTATGGCAGGAAAACGAAAAGGTTTAGGCAAGGGACTGGATGCTCTGTTGGGCGCAGGCGTGACAATTCCACCCGCTGACGCTGATGAGATAACCACCGATGAGGTTCGCGAGGCACTTGATGGCAAGTTAATGCGTTTGCCAGTCGAGCTAATTTCCCGGGGTAAGTATCAGCCGCGCCGCGATATGCACCCAGAAGCGCTCGAAGAGTTAGCCGATTCTATCCGCGCTCAGGGTGTTATGCAGCCCATCGTGGTGCGGCTAATTGGCGAAGACAAATACGAAATTATTGCCGGCGAACGCCGTTGGCGCGCTACCCAGTTGGCCGGGCTAGATAAAATACCGGCGGTGGTACGCGATGTACCCGACGAAGCCGCCATCGCCATGGCGCTGATTGAAAATATCCAGCGCGAAGATCTTAACCCTATCGAAGAGGCCATGGCCCTCAAGCGTTTGCAGGATGAGTTTGAGCTAACTCATCAAGAGGTGGCGCAAGCGGTGGGTAAGTCTCGCACTACTGTGACCAATCTACTGCGGCTGATTGCGCTCGATGATGACGTTAAAAAACTCTTGGAGCATGGCGATTTAGAAATGGGCCACGCTCGCGCCATACTCTCACTTGAGCCCGAGCAGCAGCGCGAAGTGGCTCGGCAGATTGTCGGCAAAGGTTTAACTGTGCGTCAGGCCGAAGCGCTGGTGCGCAAAATCCAAGAGCAAAAAAATCAAGATTCTGGCGTGGCCCCTGTGGTGGTGTCGGCCGATATCACCCGGCTGCAAAACCAGTTATCCGAAACTTTAGGTGCGGGAGTGGCCATTCAGCACGGCGCTAAGGGCAAGGGTAAGCTGGTGATTAGTTATAACAATCTCGATGAGCTCGATGGTATTTTGGCTCATATCAAATAGCCAGTAACGGTTCGTGGCGTTTTTTAAGTTATCTAGGTTATTTGTACACCTTAACTTTTTGTTAATACCCTGCTAGGCTTTGCCCTCGATTTTGTGGGTTATCCACAGGTATTGGTCTGACCGGTTAAGTAGTGTTAACGCTTGTTTGCCGCTATTCGCCCAAATTCAGGGCATAACAGTGTTAAATGGGCGAGAATGGTTCAGTTACTGTTGAAAGGCTTGTAACAAACCCCCTATAATGCGGCGGCTTTGCGGCTGATCTGTAAGTTGCCGTAAAGCTACTAACGGCGAAAATCGACCAATGCCTGTTACTTATTCACTAAGCAAAGCAGTAACAAGGCACTAAAAGAGAGAATCGATGCCTAGGGCACGCCGTCAAATATCGGCTGTTATTGCCACACTCCCAGTGTTTAAAAGGCTGGTGGTGTTATGGCTGATACTGATGGCTATAAGCGGAGCCGTATTTAGCTGGCATTCGCTGTGGGGGATTTCTTTACTTTGGGGATTTTCCGTGTGTCTGCTGCCGGCAATCGTATTTGCCAGGTTTGCTGGGCAGGTTCGTGGCGCACGGGACATAAGCCAGAGTGTCCATCGGTTTTACAGCGCAGAGTCAGCCAAACTAATACTAACCGCCGCATTATTTGCGGTGGTGTTTACCCGGGATGTGCCAATTAGCATGCCGGTTTTTTTATGCGCGTTTGTGACAGCACAAATAGCGCAGCTGATAGTGATTGCGGCGAGTGTTCGCCAGCGCAATACCCAGTCAAAGACTGGTTAGTACATACGATTTACGACAAATACGCTTTACTACAAAAGTTGAGAGATAGCAGATGGCAGCGGACGGTAACGCACCTACGACCACCGAATATATCCAGCACCACTTGACCAACTGGACCTACGGTAAATTACCTGCCGGTACCTATTGCGACGGCAAAAGTGTGCAAGAGACAACCGGCTGGGCGGTGGCTCACTGCCCCGAAGAAATGTCGGCCATGGGTTTTAACGCCATTCACCTGGACTCTATGCTGTGGTCGATTGGACTTGGGGTTATCTTTTTAGCGCTGTTTCGCTGGTGCGCTAAAAAAGCTCACTCTGGTGTACCTACAGGTATGCTCAACTTTGTTGAAGCTATCATTGAGTTCATTGATAAAAGCGTAAAAGACGCTTTTCAGTATCGCAGCCGTTTTGTCGCGCCCCTGGCTCTGACGATATTTGTCTGGATATTTATGATGAACCTCATGGATTTGGTGCCGGTAGACTGGATACCTCAGCTGGCGGCGTGGATCGCAGGTGACTCACACTTTTACTTCAAGATTGTACCTACCACCGATCCAAACGTGACGTTGGGTATGGGCTTTACCGTGTTTTTCTTAATGATTGCGTTCAGCATCAGGGAAAAAGGCCTTATCGGCTTTGTTAAAGAGCTGACCTTTCACCCATTTCACCCCCCTACTAAAGGCTTGGGTTTGATTATTGCCCCGGTGATTATTCTTATTAACTTTGCGCTTGAGACGGTAACTTTGCTGGCTCGCCCCATTTCACTGGGCTTGCGGTTGTTCGGTAACCTCTATGCCGGTGAAATGATCTTTATTCTGATCGCCACCATGTTTGGTGCTGGTTTGATTCTTGGCCTATTTGCCGGCGTGCTGCAATTGGGCTGGGCACTGTTCCATATTATTGTGATTACCCTTCAGGCGTTTGTGTTTATGGTGTTAACCATTGTCTATATGGCAATGGCGTTCCATAACGACGATGAAGACCAGTTTACGCATTAATTTTTTCACTTTACTTTTTATATTTAAAAATCGAGGAGATATACCATGGGTTTAGCACTGATTGCTGTTGCGCTGTTGATTGGCTTGGGCGCACTGGGTACTGCTATCGGCTTTGCTATTTTGGGCGGTAAGTTGTTGGAAGGTTCTGCCCGTCAGCCAGAGTTGGCTCCAATGTTACAAGGCAAAATGTTCTTGATTGCTGGTCTGCTTGATGCGGTACCAATGATTGGTGTGGGTATTGCCATGTACATTCTGTTCGTTACCGTACCGGGCTTGGCGTAAGTCAACGCTGTTATTAACGCACAGAAACTTCCCATAACAGAGGTGTCGGCGTGAACCTTAATTTAACCATCATTGGACAGTCCATAACGTTCATTGTCTTCGTGCTTATTTGCATGAAGTATATATGGCCTTTTATTACTGCGGCCATGGCTGAGCGTCAAAAGAAAATTGCCGATGGTCTGGCCGCGGCAGATCGTGCAACAAAAGATCTAGAGCTGGCTCAGGACAAAGCAAAGCAGGCACTGCGTGACGCTAAGACTGAAGCTGCCAGCATTCTGGAATCTGCCAACAAGCGCGCGACTCAGATTGTGGAAGAAGCCAAAGAGCAGGCCCGCGACGAAGGTAGTCGTATCAAAGCCGCTGCCCAAGCTGAAGTGGAGCAAGAAGTGAATCGCGCGAAAGAGCAGCTGCGTTCACAAGTAGCAACACTGGCTTTTGCAGGTGCTGAGAAAGTGCTTGAGTCTTCCGTTGACCAGTCTGCGCACAAAGACATGATCGATAAACTGGCTGCCAGTTTGTAAGCGAGGTGAATTGTGGCTGAACTAATTACCCTCGCAAGACCCTATGCTAAGGCGGCGTTCGCGTTTGCCCGCGATCATGGTGAGCTTGCGAGTTGGGCAACACAACTAAAGACCCTGGCTATTGTTAGCGGTTACGACAAAGTAGAAAACGTCGTCTCCTCCCCTGCCCTGACACCAGAGCAGCAAGCAAATACTCTAATAGAGATTTGTGGTGAAGAGCTCGATGCCAAAGTTAAAAACTTTGTTGAGCTGTTGGCAGAAAACAAACGCTTGGCATTGTTGCCCGAGGTGTTCACCCTTTTTGATGCGCTGAAAACCGCTCAAGAGCAAGCTGTCAATGTAGAACTGACAACTGCCTTTGAATTGGATGATACCAGCCAGCAAAAACTAGCGGATGCTCTCAGTGCCAAACTGGCGCGCAAAGTTAAAGTCAGCACAGCGGTTGATTCCCAACTGCTCGCTGGCGTGGTTATCAAGGCGGGTGATTTAGTTATCGACGGCTCCATGCGCGGTCGGTTAGAGAAACTCGCCAAAGCAATCAATTCGTAGGATTGAGGAAAAAAGCATGCAGCAGCTGAATCCATCCGAGATTAGCGAGATTATTAAGCAGCGCATCGAGAAGCTCGATGTGTCTTCCGAGTCCAGCAACCAGGGCACGGTGGTATCTGTATCTGACGGTATTGTTCGTATTAACGGCCTAATGGACGTGATGTACGGTGAAATGATCGAGTTTGAAGGCGGCGTCTACGGTATGGCGCTTAACCTCGAGCAAGACTCGGTAGGCGCGGTTATTTTGGGCGACTACTTCACCATTGCCGAAGGCCAAACTTGTAAATGTACCGGCCGTATTTTGGAAGTACCGGTAGGCCCCGAGCTAGAAGGTCGAGTAGTCGATGCTTTGGGTAACCCTATCGATGGCAAAGGTCCTATCGATGCGAAAGAAACCGACGCAATTGAAAAAGTTGCCCCCGGTGTTATTTGGCGTCAATCGGTAGATCAACCCGTACAAATCGGTCTGAAAGCCGTCGATGCCATGGTACCGATCGGTCGCGGTCAGCGTGAGCTGATTATTGGTGATCGTCAGATTGGTAAATCTGCTATCGCCGTCGATGCCATTATTAACCAGAAAGACTCTGGTATTAAATGTATCTATGTTGCCATTGGTCAAAAAGCGTCTTCTATTGCCGCCGTTGTGCGCAAATTAGAAGAGCACGGCGCAATGGAGCACACCGTTGTAGTTGCCGCAACAGCGTCTGATCCCGCCTCTATGCAGTTTTTGGCCCCGTTTGCCGGCTGTACCATTGGTGAGTACTACCGTGATCGCGGTGAAGATGCTCTGATTATTTACGATGACCTGACCAAGCAAGCTTGGGCTTATCGTCAAATCTCATTGTTGCTACGTCGTCCCCCAGGTCGTGAAGCTTACCCTGGTGACGTTTTCTACTTGCACTCGCGTCTGCTAGAGCGCGCAGCTCGGGTAAACCCAGAGTACGTAGAAAAACAAACCAACGGTGCCGTAAAAGGCAAAACCGGTTCTTTGACCGCCCTGCCTATTATTGAAACCCAAGGTGGTGATGTATCGGCGTTTGTACCAACCAACGTTATCTCGATTACCGACGGTCAGATCTTCCTGGAAGCTGACATGTTCAACTCGGGCATTCGCCCGGCAATGAACGCCGGTGTTTCGGTATCTCGTGTGGGTGGTTCGGCTCAGTCTAAAATCATCAAAAAGCTCTCCGGTGGTATTCGTACCGCGCTGGCTCAGTATCGCGAACTGGCGGCATTTGCCCAGTTTGCCTCTGACTTGGATGAAGCCACTAAAGCTCAGCTAGAGCACGGTGAGCGCGTCACCGAGCTGATGAAGCAGAAGCAATACTCACCCATGAGCATTTCGCAAATGGGCTTGGTTCTGTACTGTGCAAACGAAGGTTACTTAAAAGACGTCGAAACCAAGAAAGTGTTGGATTTTGAATCGGCCTTACTTGCCTACGCGGCATCTGAGCACGGTGAGTTGATGGATGGCATCAACAAGTCGGGCGACTGGAACGGCGATTTGGAAGCACAATTTAAAGCTTTGGTTGAGAAATTTAAGTCTAGCCAAACCTGGTAAGTTGGAGGTGCGCATAGCGCACCTTCTTTGAAGATATCTTGAGGGCCGAGTAATGGCAGGCGCAAAAGAAATTCGTACACAGATTTCGAGCATCAAGAGTACGCAAAAAATTACTAGCGCGATGGAAATGGTCGCCGCCAGTAAAATGCGTAAAGCTCAAGAGCGCATGCAGGTAGGTAAGCCTTATACCTCACGGATGCGTTCGGTGATCGGGCACTTGGCTAATGCCAACCCTGAGTACAAGCACACCTTTATGGAACAGCGCGAGATTAAACGCGTTGGTTTTATTGTGGTGTCTACTGATCGCGGTTTGTGTGGTGGTTTGAACACCAATATGTTCAAAGCCGCTTTACAGTCTATGCGTGGTTACAGTGAACAAGGCTGCAGCGTTGACCTCTGTTTAATTGGCGCTAAAGCGAGTGCTTTTTTTAACCGTTTTGGTGGCAATATTCTCGCCAGCACGCGAGATATTGGCGAGTCTCCTGCGGTTGCTGATTTAATCGGCAGCGTTAAGGTGATGTTAGATTCATACGCTGACAACCAACTCGATAAACTTTATTTGGTAAGCAATGAGTTTGTTAATGCGATGACTCAAAGCCCCACAGTGACACAGTTGTTGCCACTGCAGCCAAATGAAGACGAAGCGTTTCAACACCACTGGGATTACTTGTACGAGCCGGATGCTGAAGAGCTACTGGAAGGCTTATTGACTCGTTACATTGAGTCGCAAGTGTATCAAGCAGTGGTAGAAAATAGCGCGTGTGAGCAAGCGGCCCGTATGATTGCTATGAAGAGCGCCACCGATAACGCTGGCGATATGATCGACGATCTGCAACTTGTGTATAACAAGGCGCGTCAAGCGGCGATTACTCAAGAGCTTTCAGAAATTGTGGGTGGAGCTGCCGCTGTTTCTTGATAACAGACGGCCTTACACAAAAAGAATTTTAGCTTAAATCTTCAGGCGTTAGCCTGGAATAAAGAGGAACCGGAAATGAGTAGCGGACGTATCGTACAGATTATCGGCGCTGTAATTGACGTGGAATTCCCACGCGATGAAGTGCCACAAATATATGATGCACTGACCATCACCGAAAAAAACCTGACCTTGGAAGTACAGCAGCAATTAGGTGACGGTGTGGTACGCACCATTGCACTGGGCTCCTCTGAAGGTTTACGTCGTGGCTTAAGTGTCGATAACACCAAAGACGCGATTAGAGTCCCGGTAGGTAAAGAAACCCTGGGTCGCATTATGAATGTGTTGGGTGAGCCTATCGATGAGGTTGGCCCAATCGGCGAGCAAGAGCGGATGAAAATTCACCGCGAAGCGCCGGCCTATGCTGATCTGGCTGCCTCTAACGAGTTGTTAGAAACCGGTATTAAAGTTATCGACTTGGTTTGTCCTTTCGCCAAGGGTGGTAAAGTTGGTTTGTTTGGTGGTGCCGGTGTTGGTAAAACCGTAAACATGATGGAGCTGATCAACAACATCGCAAAAGAGCACAGTGGTTTGTCTGTGTTTGCCGGTGTGGGTGAGCGTACTCGTGAAGGTAACGACTTTTACTACGAGATGAAAGAGTCCAATGTTTTGGACAAAGTTGCCATGGTTTACGGCCAGATGAACGAGCCACCGGGTAACCGTTTGCGCGTTGCACTGACCGGGCTGACAATGGCCGAGAAATTCCGTGACGAAGGCAAAGACGTACTCTTTTTCGTCGATAACATTTACCGTTATACCCTTGCGGGTACCGAAGTATCAGCCCTGTTGGGTCGTATGCCATCGGCGGTGGGTTATCAGCCAACACTGGCGGAAGAGATGGGTGTACTGCAAGAGCGTATTACCTCGACTAAGACTGGCTCTATTACCTCTATTCAGGCCGTTTACGTACCTGCGGATGACTTGACTGACCCGTCGCCAGCAACCACCTTTGCTCACTTGGACTCAACCGTAACCCTGAGCCGTGACATTGCCTCTAAAGGTATTTACCCAGCGGTTGATCCACTGGATTCTACCTCGCGTCAGCTCGACCCATTAATTATTGGTCAAGAGCACTATGACGTAGCCCGTGGCGTACAGATGGTATTGCAGCGCTATAAAGAGCTGAAAGACATCATCGCTATTTTGGGGATGGACGAGCTCTCGGAAGAAGATAAGCAATCGGTCGCCCGTGCTCGTAAGATCGAGCGTTTCTTGTCGCAGCCTTTCCATGTTGCCGAAGTATTTACCGGTTCGCCCGGTACTTACGTATCACTGAAAGAAACCATCCGTGGTTTCCAAGGTATCTTGAGCGGCGATTACGATCACCTGCCCGAGCAGGCGTTCTACATGGTCGGCACGATCGACGAAGCGATCGAAAAAGCCGAAAAAATGAAGTAAATGGGCCGCGGCTTCGGCCGCCCCTTCAAGCTTAAGAGGCAGATTATGGCAATGACTATACATTGCGATATTGTCAGTGCAGAGAGTGAGATTTTCTCCGGTCTGGTTGAACTGGTTGTTTTAACAGGTTCACTGGGGGATCTCGGCATTACGTATGGTCACGCTCCATTACTGACAGGTCTTGCACCAGGTCCGGTTCGCCTGAAAAAGCAAGGCGGCGAAGAAGAAGTGTATTATGTTTCCGGTGGTTTTTTAGAGGTTCAACCAAACCTTGTCACTGTATTGGCAGACACCGCACTGCGTGCTACCGATATGGATGAAGCGGCCGCTGAAAACGCTAAAAAAGAAGCAGCTGCTAAGCTGTTGAGTCAATCGAGCGAAATAGATTACTCAAAAGCGGCGATCCAACTGGCTGAAGCCTCGGCGCAATTGCGGGCACTTCAAGCGATTCGTCGCAACACACGCAAATAGCCTGAACTTTTTCAGTGTTAGGTTGTTAAAAGGGTAGCTTTGGCTACCCTTTTTTGTTTGTATTGCGCTTTTAGGCGTCGCTACCGATAGGCGAATACAACGGAGACTTAAAGATGCTGGATGTCGTTATTCTTGCCGCGGGAAAAGGCACCCGCATGAACTCAAACCGTCCTAAGGTTCTGCATTCGATAGCGGGCAAGCCTATGCTGCATCACGTTATTGACAGTGTGGATGCCTTGAACGCCAACGCCATACAAAAGTTGGTTGTGGTGGGGCACGGTGCCGAGCAAGTGATAACGTCTGTGGCGGACCGAGACTGTCAATGTGTTACCCAAACGGAGCAGCTAGGTACCGGTCATGCGGTTATGCAAGCGTTGCCGGCGCTACGGCCCGATGCGCTAGTACTTATTCTTTACGCGGATGTTCCCCTCATCAGCGCTGACTCTTTGCAAGCGCTAATGGCGTCAGCGGTCGATGGCGCGATGGGGTTGATGACGGTTGAGTTGCCTAACCCAAGTGGTTACGGGCGAATATTACGCAACGATGGCGGAGATGTCCTGGCCATTGTCGAAGAGAAAGACGCTACACCCGAGCAAAAAACCATCACTGAAGTAAACACCGGTATTATGGCTGTCCCAGCTGCCAAGCTAACCGAGTGGTTGCCAGAACTATCTAACGACAACGCTCAAGGCGAGTACTATTTAACCGATATTATTGCTAAAGCTCGTGCCGATGGTACGGCGATTAACGTTTATCAATCGCCCTCTGTAGAAGAGGTAGAAGGTGTCAATAACCGCCGCCAACAGGCCAAGCTTGAACGACTGTATCAACAGCGTCAGGCAGAAGCTTTATTGGATCGCGGTGTGTATCTGGCTGACCCCGGCCGCTTTGATTGTCGCGGTACATTAGTTGCCGGTCGCGATGTCGAAATTGATATAAACGTTATTATTGAAGGTTCGGTTGAACTGGGTGATAACGTTAAGATTGGCGCCAATTGTCACATCAAAGATTCCGCTATTGCCAGTAATACTGAGATTAAAGCGAATAGTGTGCTGGAAAGCGCGGTGGTTGCCGATGCTTGTGTTATTGGACCGTTTGCGCGCTTGCGACCTGGTACGATATTGCACAGCGGCGCTAAAGTAGGAAATTTTGTCGAGGTTAAAAAAGCTGTTATTGGTGAAGGCAGCAAGGTAAATCACTTAAGTTATATTGGCGATTGTGAAATGGGCGCCCGGGTCAACGTTGGCGCTGGCACCATTACCTGTAATTACGATGGAATCAACAAATTTAAAACCGCCATCGGTGATGACGTATTCGTGGGCTCCAACAGCGCTTTAGTGGCGCCTGTAACCTTGGGCAATAGCGCAACAGTTGGAGCTGGCAGTGTCGTTACTCACGATGTAAAAGCCAATGAACTTACAGTCGCCCGTGCGCGTCAGCGCGCCATTGCTGGGTGGCAGCGCCCGGTAAAACTGCCTAAATAGGCGCAACCTATGTGCGAGATACTCTGTGCAATGGATTGAAGTTGTTGTACTGGCGTTAATACAGGGGCTAACCGAGTTTCTGCCGGTTTCGAGCAGCGCCCACCTGTTGTTAGTGCCACTTTTTACCGACTGGCCAGATCAGGGGTTAGTGTTTGATATCGCGGTACACTTTGGCAGTTTGCTCGCGGTTATTTTCTATTTTCGCCGTGACCTAGCGGCACTCATTCGCGGTTGGCTTGGTTCATTGTTGGGGCGGGGGATCAATCCAGAGGCACGGCTAGCGTGGGCAATTATTTGGGCGACTATCCCTGTAGGCATCGTTGGTTTATTAATCAAAGACGTTGTCGAAACCTCCATGCGTAGCGGTTATTTTATGGGCTACAGCTTGATAGGTTTTGGTTTGCTCTTAGGGTACGCCGACTGGCGTTACACTCGTAAGTACGCAAACGATACCGCGGTTAATAACGCAGATGAGTATCATCTTAGTAAAACTCAGATTATTGTCATTGGTTTATTTCAGGCATTGGCTTTAATACCTGGTACGTCACGCTCAGGTATAACCATAACAGCGGCATTGTTAATGGGGGTTAATCGAGAAGCCAGCGCACGATTTTCATTTTTATTAAGTATCCCAGTCATCGTATTGGCCGCCGGGCTGCAAACGGTTGATGTGATGATGCAACCCATGCCTATTCCTTGGTTTCAGCTTTTAGTGGCAACGGCTCTCAGTGCGCTTAGTGCGTATATTTGCATACGGCTATTTCTGGCTGTGATACGTCGTATTGGTATGCAGCCGTTTGTGTTCTATCGCATCGTTTTAGGTGCGTACCTTCTGTACAGTTTTTATTGATCGAGAGGATGCGATATATGAACGGATTGCGAGTGGTTCAATACTTAGCCACGTTGGCTTTTCTCATGGCTGCAACAGCCTGTACTACCTCGGTAGAGGCGCCAGCGGGCTCTGAACTTGAAGCCTTGGCCAAGAGTCCGAACGACCAACGAGAATACAGCACCTTTACCCTGGCCAACGATTTACAGGTAGTGCTTATTTCCGACCCAACGTTAGAGGTATCAGGTGCTTCGTTAAGCGTGGGCGTGGGCAGTTATGAAAACCCAGAGGAGTTTCCGGGTTTAGCGCACTATCTCGAGCATATGCTATTTTTAGGCACAGAGAAGTACCCTGAGGCCAATAGTTTTCAAACTTACGTACAAGAAAATGGAGGCTTCTCTAACGCCTATACCGCGACGGATCACACCAACTTCTTTTTTCAAATTGGTGAAGGTGCTTTCGATCAAGCGCTCGATCGCTACAGCGACTATTTTAAATCCCCTACTTTCGATAAAACCTACAGCGACAAAGAGCGCAATGCAGTCAACAGTGAATGGTCTATGGGTAAGTCTGATGACGCTCGTATAATAAATCGTTTGCGTGGTGTTACCGCCAATCCGGAGCACCCGGCACAACGTATGTCGGTGGGTAACTTAATGACTTTGGTCGATCAAGGAGATACCTCACTTTATAGTGCCATGAAAGATTTCTACCAGCGTTATTATTCGTCAAATAATATGAAGTTGGTGTTATTTGGTAAACAAAAATCCGCAACATTGCAAGCTTTAGCCGAGCAGCACTTCTCGGCGATTGCTAATAAAAATATCCAGCCGCCAGTCGTTTCTGTCACAGGGCTAACCGACTTGCAATCGGGCGAACATATCTACTATCAGCCGCAAAAACCCACCCGGCAAATGGTGATCGAGTTTCCCTTAAAAAATAACTCTAGCCAGTGGCGAGTTAAGCCTAATCGGTATGTTGCTAATTTACTTAGCTCAGAAGAGCCTGGAACGGCTGCAGAGGTGTTACGAAAAAAGGGTTGGATTGATAACTTTACCGTCTCCGATAGACCTGACTATTACGGTAAAGATGGCATTTTTAGCATTAATATTGGTTTGACTGAAAAAGGCATTGCTCACCAAGATGAAATTATTGCGACGGTCTTTAAGTACCTTGATTTAATTCGAACCTCTGGTGTTGATTCTGTTTATTACCAAGAATACAAGGCGATGCTAGCGAAACAATATGAGGACTTACAGGTTCCCAACCCTTTGAATCAAGCTGTGCATTTTTCACAGGTGTTATTTACCTTGCCAGCGCAACACCTAAACGATGCTTTTTATACATACCAGCAGTTTGATGCAAAAGCCGTTAAAGCGGTATTAGCTCAGCTGACTCCGCAACGGGCACGAGTTTGGCATATTAGCCCAGAGGCAGAAGTCGATACCAAAATCCCCTACTACGAGGGACAGTACCGAGTACAAAAATTTGATCCAGCCGAGTTAGACCGTTGGCAGACGCTTGGCCAAACCACAGAGTTACAGCTGCCGGCCGAAAATGACTTGTTTAGCACCGATAAAGCGCAAGTAGTTGACGCCAGTATTATGCAGCCGCGACAAGTGGTTGATCAGCCAGGTATTGAGGCGTGGTTGGTGCACAGTGAGTACCATCAGTCAGAGCACGGTTATCTGCAAGTTATGTTTAATACCGATCTACCGCTAAAAAGCGCAAAAAATAATGTGATGAGCGATTTGGTGAATCGAATTTTTGCGCTGCAAACAACTGCATTGCGCGATAAAGCAGGTCGTGCCGGTATTGGTATGGGTATCGAACGCCCGAAAAATAATCACGCTTTAACGTTATCTGGATACAGTGAGAAACATCCGCTGCTCTATCAGCGTTTGTTACAACGTTGGGTTAATATGGCGTTTAATGAGCAAGAGTTTACGATTGCCAAACAGGGATTTAGTGATTGGCTTGATGGCCGTGCGAAAGAAGAGCCCAGCCGCCAGTTATTTACCGAGTTAAACCGCTTGATGGTTGACCCTAGTTGGACGGACCAAGCATTAGCTAATGCGTTAGAAGAGATTACCTTAGAGGATATTAAGCAGTATCAGAAAGATTTAGTGAGCGACAATCGTGTGCGAATTTTCGCTTTTGGCAATTACAATAAAGCCAACGTTAAAGAGTTTGCCAGTATTACCCAAGCAACCATGCCAAATACTTGGCAAAAGCAAGATCGTTATTTTGCCCCTGTAACAAAACCAGTGATCGGTGAGCATACCAACTACCGGGGTGATATTGCCAAAACCGACAATGGTTTACTGCAAGCTTATTACTCGGATGACACCAGCCTAGATGTTGCCGCTCAGTTGTTTTTACTAAACTCGATTTTTCAGCAGGCCTTTTACAACCAGTTGCGCACGGAAGAGCAAGTGGGTTATGTGGTGGGTAGCAGTATTGACCGGATTGGCGATTACTGGGGTTTTATTCTCTATGCACAAACCACCAATACCGAGTTGGCCGATTTGAGTGATCGTTTTAACCAGTTTGTGGCAGATTACTGGCTCGAGCTGCAAGCGTTAGATAATGCGGTACTAGAGCAGTTGCGTGCCACTGTGATTGCCCAAATTAATCAGCCCCCCGGTAACTTTTACGAAGAGTACCCTAAGTACCTAAATGACTTTTATCGCGGTAACGACAAATTTGACACCCGTGCCCGCTTGATCAAAGCCATCAAAAACACCACCAAAGCGGGGGTAGTCGCGCGTTACAAAGCGTTAATGCTAGAGCAAAATGCCTATCGGGTGGATGTTGAGCTGCAGGGAACACAAGCTGCGCAACCCGCCGACTGATAAGCAATCAATCTAGACGGACACCTAGCAGCTGTACAAAAGCCGCTAGGTGTTAATTGGTTGGTACGCACCCAAACCGGGTTTACATTGCCGAAAAACTTTCGACCTGATACAATTTCTTTCGTTTCGAAACTTAAAGTATTGTATTTATGGCCAAACGCAACACCCAGTGGCGTCGGCGAACGATTCTTGACCTGTTGGCTGATGTCGGTGAGGTGACGGTCGATGCCTTAGCTGAGCAGTTCCAGACCTCAGAAGTGACCATCCGCAAAGACCTGACGGCGCTCGAGAGCAACGGATTGTTGTTGCGCCGTTACGGGGGCGCGGTACCCCTGCCGCAAGATTTGCTGCGCGATGCCGCCGTTAATGTCTCCTCTCCTTTAAAACACCAAATAGCGCGGGCCGCAGCGGCTAAAATTCGCGACCATAATCGCATTATTATCGATAGTGGCCACACCACGGCGGCGCTCTTGCCAGAACTATCGGCGCGCCGTGGTTTGGTGGTGATGACCAACTCCCTCTCTATTGCCAACGCCCTGTTGGAGCTGGAAAACGAGCCAACGCTACTGATGACCGGCGGTACTTGGGATGCCCGCTCGGAGTCCTTTCAGGGGCAGCTCGCCGAGCAGGTATTGGGCGCCTACGATTTTGATCAATTGTTTATTGGCGCCGATGGTTTGGATATTGAACGAGGTTCGACCACCTTTAACGAGCTATACAGTTTAAGCCGGGTTATGGCCAAGCTGGCGCGCGAGGTGATCGTTATGGCCGAGTCAGAGAAGCTGGGGCGGCGCATTCATAATTTAGAGTTACCGTGGCAGTCAATTACAAGCCTGGTAACGGATTCCAATATTTCCGCTGCCCAGCGCAGTGCGATAGAGGCGCATGGTGTCGAGGTTATCGTCGCCGCTGTCGTTCAATAACACTTAGGAGTTTGTATGTGTGGAATAGTGGGCGCTGTTGCCCAGCGCGATGTTGCCGATATTTTGCTTGAAGGATTGCGCCGCTTAGAGTATCGCGGCTACGACTCGGCGGGTTTGGCGGTAATACGCGAGGCGAACAACCTAGTGCGTTTGCGCCGTGTCGGCAAAGTGCAGGCGCTGAGCGATGCAATGATTGACCCGCTACCCGGCGGCACCGGCATCGCCCATACCCGCTGGGCCACTCATGGCGAACCCAACGAGCGCAATGCTCACCCGCATATTAGCCACGATGAAATCGCCGTAGTGCACAATGGCATTATCGAAAATCACGAGCAGCTGCGCGTTCAGCTACAACGGGCCGGCTACGTTTTTGAGTCGGAAACCGATACCGAAGTGATCGTGCATTTAATTCACGCCAGCTTAAAAGAAACAGATTCTCTGGTAACCGCGGTTAAAACGGCTGTTAGTCAACTGCGTGGTGCCTATGGCGCCGTTGTGGTCGATAGCCGTCAGCCGGACCGCATGGTGGTGGCCCGCTCTGGTAGCCCGCTGGTGATCGGTTTGGGCATTGGCGAAAATTTTGTTGCTTCTGACTCATTGGCTTTGCTGCCGGTTACCCGCCAGTTTATTTACTTAGAAGAAGGCGATGTGGCCGAGATCACCCGTACCGAAGTGGTCATTGAAGATGCCAGCGGTAAAGTGGTTGATCGACCGGCACAAGAATCTAGCGCCAGCTACGATGCCGGCAACAAGGGTGAATATCGCCACTTTATGTTAAAGGAAATATACGATCAGCCCCAGGCCGTAAGAAACGCGCTGGAGTCGCGTTTGGCCGATGACCACGTGCTGGAGCAATCGTTTGGCGCCCAAGCGTCGGAGATTTTTGCCAACGTAAAGCACGTACAAATTGTCGCCTGCGGTACTAGCTATCACTCGGCTATGGTGGCGCGTTATTGGATGGAGTCTTTAGCAAATATTGCCTGCTCGGTGGAGATCGCCTCGGAGTATCGCTACCGCAAACCTATCGTGCCCGAGGGCAGCTTGTTGGTGACTATCTCGCAGTCGGGTGAAACCGCCGATACCTTGGCAGCACTGCGTATGGCTCGCCACAGCGGTTATTTGGCAACGCTAGCTATTTGCAACGTGGGGGCATCGTCGCTGGTGCGCGAATCTGATTTGGCCTTCATGACCCGCGCTGGGGTCGAGATAGGTGTGGCCTCGACCAAAGCTTTTACCACTCAGTTAGTTGGTTTGGCGCTGTTGGTATTGGCTATTGGCCAACACCAAAACCTTAATGCACTTTTGTTAGAAGAAATGATCGCAGCGTTAAAATCATTGCCCGAGCAGCTTGAGCAAACACTGCTGTTAGCCGGCGAGATTGAAAAACTCGCCGAGGAGTTTGCCGATAAGCAGCACACTTTGTTCTTGGGCCGGGGCGATCAGTACCCTATTGCGATGGAGGGCGCGTTAAAGCTTAAAGAGATCTCTTATATTCACGCCGAGGCCTACGCCGCTGGTGAGCTAAAGCACGGGCCGCTGGCGCTGATTGATGAAGATATGCCGATTGTGGTGGTGGCCCCCAATAATGAGCTGTTAGAAAAGCTAAAATCTAACGTCGAAGAAGTGCGCGCCCGGGGCGGCTTGTTGTACGTATTTGCCGATCGGGATGCACGGTTTATCTCCGACGATACGATGCGGGTGATTAATCTTCCGCATACCCACCCGTGGATGGCACCGATTGTCTACACCCTACCCTTACAGTTACTATCGTATTATGTTGCCATTATCAAAGGCACAGATGTCGATCAACCGCGAAACTTAGCAAAATCGGTAACGGTTGAATAACCCAGATTAACAGCCTCGTTTTCAGGAGCAGGGATGAAGAAAATTCTAATAGGGATACCCGCCGCACTGGTGGTGTTTGTGGTGGCGAGCAAGTTGTACTACACCCACCAGCTGGATAAAGGTGTGCAAGAAGCCGCCACATCGTTAAAGATGGTAGGGGTAGAGCTTGATTATAAAAATGCCGAAGTGACTTTGGGCGGCGATATCAAGGTTGAGGGCATCTTTCTTCAACACCCTGCCAGCTACCTATCGGTCAGTATTGATAAGGTTGCAATCACCACTGGTAGTATATTCTCGGTACACGAGGTGCTTAATGATTTACAGCATCAGTTTGTTCCCGATGAGCTAGGGTTGGAGTTTGAAGGTGTTCGTTTACCCATTACGTTAATCAGTGACAACGCTAAAGATCCACTAGACTTACCGCGCATTGGTATTCCCAGTTGCGGTGGTGGTAGCGCCATTGCCAGCAACGAGTGGATTGATGTTGGCTACAGCAATATTGACCTAAAAGTCGCCAGTTTTAGCTATGACATTATTGGTGGGGGGCAACAGATTAACATTCGGTTTACCAACGAGGTGACGGATATGTATCGCGCAGAGTTAAACACCGAAGTTTCTTTGGGGGCAAGCTCGCGCTCAATGTCGGCGATAGCGTCCTCTCTAAGTAACGCGACATTTTTGAATTTTACCCTTGATTACCATGATCGAGGCTTGAATCAGAAAATATCATCCTATTGCCAAACTCAGTCAGAGCTGCAACAAGATCAGCTGCTTAGCCTGCAAACTCAAGATTGGCAAGATGCCTGGCGGTTACAAGGTCTAGAGGCCGGCCCTAAAATGCTGGAGCTATATCAAACCTTTTTGCAAAGCGCGGACTCTGTGACTATTAAAGCGGATGCCATTGGCTCTGTCAGTGCCACAGATTTTGCGATAGACAGCCCTTTTGCTATATTCAATCACTTTGCCTTGAGTGCTCAGGTAAATAATCGGGCGTCGGTTGATTTAGATATTAAAAAGCTGCCTCTAGATCAAGCCCAGAGCTGGAAGGCCGAGTATATAGCGGCAAAAACACCGGTTGCAGACAAAGAGATTGAAATCAATCTGCACCGCGATAAAAAGATTTATATCGACCTCGATAATTTATCCCGCCATGTTAACCAAGATCTATTTGTAGAAACCAAAAGTGGTAAAACCATCAATGGGCAACTACTCGCGCTGGGCGAAGATGACATACAGTTTCAGGTTACTATTGGCGGTGGATACATCGTCAGGCCTATAGAGTATCGAGAGATTAGTCGTGTTTATCGTATCACCAAGAGCAAACAATAACAGGAATATAACGCCCTATGGCTAGGCTTGACCAAGAGCTGGTAAATCAAAATCTCGTCGCAACTCGTTCGCTGGCGCAACAGCTAATTAAAGCCGGAAGTGTTGAGGTGTATTTGAGTGGTCATTGGGTACTGCAAACCAAACCAAGCTTTCAGTGCAGTGGCAAACAAGCGATTCGGCTGCTAGATACCGACGCGACTCAGTATGTATCGCGCGGTGGGCTAAAGTTAGCAGGTGCACTGCATCACTGTAAGTTAGATATCAGTGGCCTTGTCGCCCTCGATGTTGGACAATCCACCGGGGGCTTTAGTGATTGTTTGCTACAGTCGGGTGTAGCCAAAGTTGTTGGTGTAGATGTTGGCCGCGACCAACTGGTTGAAAAAATAAAAAATGATGCTCGGGTGGCCTATTATGAAGGCATCAACGCACGCGAGTTACCGGCTGATATGTTATTGCACCACACCGACGCTGGATTTGACTTGGCCGTTATGGATGTGTCATTTATCTCGCAAACGCTTATCGTGCCTGAGTTAGTGCCTTTGCTTAAGCCCGGCGGCCACTTATTGTGTTTGGTTAAACCTCAGTTTGAAGTGGGCAAAAGTGGTATTGGCAAAAAAGGTATTGTGCGCGATGCGTCGCTTTACCCCGATGTGCAGCAGCGGATAACCGCTTTGTACGAATCTCTCGGCTGTCGGGTCCACGACTATTTTAACAGCGCGATTACCGGTGGTGATGGTAACCGTGAGTTCTTTATCTGGGCGCAAAAAATGCACTAGCCCGCTAATAAAAGGATGTAAAGGATGACCCTCTATACCTTACCCGCACTCAAACTCAATGCCTGCCGCCGGTTTACCGTTTTAGGTTTAAGCGCGGTATTTGTATCACTTATCGCCTGCACCACCACTACCACAGAGTCACTTACACCTCGTTACACCAGCTCGTTGGTCAGTGTGCGCGAGCCCGGCTTTGTTTTTGCCCAGGGCGATAGCTACAACTGGTTGGGTGAGGTTGAGGTGGTGGCAAATGCCGAGCACAAGATTAAAGAATCAACCATAGCGCATATCCACGAAACGCTGGAGCGCGACTTGGCCGCTAGAGGCTACCGCAAGGTGCCGACGGGAGCCGATCACCTTATCGCGGCAACGATTATTGCCGGCGATGCCGTTAGCGAGTTGGATTTGATCAAACGCTACGATATCTCTCCGTCGTTAGCTCAGCAAACCGATTACGAGGCCGGTACTTTAGTGTTGCGGGTAATTAGCCCGGTAACGCTGCGCACACACTGGCGAGCGGCTATGGAGCTGTTTACTGACCCGACTGAGAGTGATGCTGAACGCATAATAAAGGTGGATAAAGCCGTCGATGCGTTTGTGCGTCAGCTTGCGGAATAAACTACATTGTCTTTAGGTTAGACAACTCATTACAATGGTAGTCAGTGTGAACTACGTCACAGGCGAGCTTGCCCTGCCACCTAATTATGCCCGAGGAAAATCATGAACCACATATTACCGCTGATATGGAACCCAGCCACCCAGAGCTATTGCCCCGCCCCCACGGCGGCGCGCAATACACGCAAAGGATCTGGCCGTAGGCTAGCGCTAGCGCTGGCCGTAGCTACCGCTACCAGTGGTGCCTACGCCGGGCCTACGGGCGGGGTGGTGATTGATGGCGACGCCAATATCGATATTCGTGGCAAGCTCACCGATATTTTGCAAAACACCCAGAACACCACCATCGTCTGGGACAACTTTGACATTAACGCCGATGAAATCGTTAATTTTATTCAGCCCAATGACACATCCATCGCGTTAAACCGCGTATTCAGCGCCGACGGCACCCAGATCAACGGCCAGCTTAACGCCAACGGCCGGGTGTTTGTGTTGGACGCCAACGGTGTCCTGTTTGGCCAGGATGCCAGTGTTAATGTCGGCTCGTTGGTCGCCTCGACCCTCGATGTCTCGCATAACGATTACACCAACTTTAGTTTTAGCGGCAACGGTAACCCCGCCGCCGTTACCAACCTCGGCCATATTAGTGTGGCGGACTCGGGCGCCGTCGCGCTGCTGGGCGGTCAAGTCAGCAACCGCGGCGTGATTCAGGCCAAGCTTGGCAATGTCGCGCTGGCGGCGGGCAACAAAATCACCCTCGATTTTGCCGGTGATGGCTTGTTGAATGTGCAAGTTGACGAGGCCGCGCTAGACGCGCTGGCCGAAAACCACGGCTTAATTCAAGCGAACGGCGGCCGAGTACTTATGACCGCCCACGCCAGCGATGCCCTGCTGCAAACCGTGGTTAACAACACCGGCGTGATTGAAGCGCAAACACTGCAAGAGCAAGATGGCAAAATTATGCTGCTGGGCGGCTTTAATGGTGGCACGGTCAGCGTCTCTGGCAAGCTCGATGCCTCGGCCCCCGACGGCGGCGACGGCGGCTTTATCGAAACGTCCGGTAACATCGTTAAAGTAGCGGCTAGCGCAACGCTTGATGCCTCAAGCGCCGATGGCGAGGCCGGTACCTGGTTGCTCGATCCCACCGATTTAGAAATCAGCTACAACCCCATGGGCGCTAACGATGACGTTAGCCATGTGCACACCCAAGCCCTGCAAAACTCGCTAGAGGGCGGTAGCGATGTCACCTTGCAAACTGTCAATACCGGTAGCGGCAATGGCGACATCAGCATCCTCGATCCTATTATTTGGTCGACGGCCAATACCTTAAACTTGGATGCCGACGGCGGCATTACCTTTAGCGACTATGTCCAAGCGCCGGGCGGCGGCCTAAACCTTACGGCACTGGGCGACATCACCACCGGCCTCGAGGGCCATATCAATGTTGCGGCCTTTACCCTAGAGTCTGGCGACTTTAGTCAAATAAGCGCCAATTTGCCGGTGTTTAGCGCCGACGATTTCACCCTTAACGGTGGCACCTTTACCCGCGCGGCCGGCGGTAACGGCAGCGGTTTACCTTTGCTATTGCAAGACGCTTATGGCTTGCAAGGCCTAGCGACGACACCGGGTTTTAATGCGACGCTGGTCAACGATATCGATTTATCGGGCATCAGTAACTTCACCCCGATTGGCACCGATGCGGCCCCCTACGAGGGCAGCTTTGATGGTGCTGGGCATTTTGTCGATAACCTCAGCATTAATAGCGGTGATTATAATGTCGGCTTGTTTGGTTTTGTGGGCACTAGTGGCTCGATTACTGCTGTTGGTCTACACGAGGCTAACGTCGTCGGAGGCGCCGATACCGGCGTGTTGGTGGGGCAAAATCAAGGCAGTGTCAGTGCCAGCTTTACCACAGGCAGCGTAACAGCGGATGACAGTGTTGGTGGGTTGGTGGGTTGGAACACCAACGGTGGGAGCGTCTCCAGCTCTTATTCAACGGCGACAGTGTCTGGCACCGGTGGTGCTGCCCGTGCGGGCGGCCTTGTGGGTTACAACGGCGACACCACCGGTGACGCTTCCTTTATTAGCGATAGTTGGGCCTCGGGTGCCGTGACAGGCGGTGTCGGTAATGTAGGTGGTTTACTGGGGCTAAACAATACCACAGGCGATATCAGTAATAGTTACTTTGACGCCGACACTACCAGCCAAATTGTCGCGATTGGCGCGGACACGGGTGCATCATCGGGCAATGCGGCGGTTTCTGGTAATGGTGGCCTCAACCCCTCAGCATTTGCCGAAGGCTCGTACGCCGCGCTCGATTTTAGCAACGACTGGTTTATCGCCGAGGGCTCCTCACGCCCTATGCTGCGCGCCTTTTTAGACGGCGGCAATATCTCTAACTTGTATCAGTTGCAAGGCATGGCCGCCGATTTAGCCGGTAGCTATACCTTGCTAAACGATATCGACGCTTCGGCCTCGGCCGACAGTGTGGCCGCTGGTAATGGCGGCAACTTTAGCGATGTTTGGGGCGGTCACGGCTTTGCACCGGTGGGCACGGCGAGTGACAAGTTTACCGGCACACTAGATGGTGCAGGGTTTGTGGTAAACGGGCTCACCATCAACCGGCCTAACCAAAACTATGTTGGCCTGCTGGGTTGGACAGACTCATCTAGGGTACAAGATCTAGGCCTAACTGGCGTAGATATTATTGGGCAACACTATGTTGGCGGTTTGGTTGGCTATAATGGTGGCAGCGGCAACGACAGCATTAGCACCAGCTACGCCACTGGCGCTGTGGAAGGGGGTTTCGATGTCGGCGGTTTGGTGGGCTATAGCGACGATAACATCGACAGCAGCTACGCCACCGTCACGGTAAGTGGTACTGATTATGTCGGCGGTTTGGTGGGCTGTAATAACGGCAGTATTGCCACAAGCTACGCCACCGGCACGGTAAATGGCTCTAATGATGTCGGTGGTTTGGTGGGTTACAACTACACTAATATTACCACCAGCTATGCCACGGGTGCGGTGTCGGGTAGCTCTTCTGTCGGTGGTTTGGTGGGTAATAATGTCGGTAGCGTTACCTCCAGCTACTGGGACACGTTTACCACCGGTCAACCAAGTTCTGACGGTGGAACCTCCGTGAGCGGCGATTGGAACAATAGTCCCGATGCTTACAACTCGGGCACTTACACTGGCTTTGACTTTACCTCGTCAGGTGATTGGTTTATAGCCGAAGGCTCCTCCCGCCCAATGCTGCGCGCCTTTTTAAGTGGCGGCGGCGAGATCCACAACCTCTACGACCTACAAGGCATGGCCGCCAACATGGGGGGCAGCTATACCCTGATGGACGATATCGATGCTTCGGCCACAGCAGATAGTGTCGCAGCTGGTAATAGTGGTGATTACTCCGATGTATGGGGCGGGCGCGGTTTTGCGCCGGTGGCTAATGCTTCCAATGCTTTTCAGGGGAGTCTCGATGGTCAAAATCACGTCATTAATCAGTTGAACTCTAATCGACCTGATCAGTTTAGCGTTGGTTTAATTAGTATTCTCGATAGCACTGGGCAAATAGAAAATATTGGCCTTGTTGACGCTACTATTACGGGCGATAACGTAGTCGGTGGATTGGTGGGCTGGAGCTATGGCGGCAGTATTGAACGCAGCTATGTGACTGGGACCGTTACTGGAGATAACCGAGTGGGGGGCCTGGTGGGTGATAATAACGCCGATATCAGCGACAGTTATTCCACCGCAGGTGTGAGTGGTACGAGTGACAATATTGGCGGGCTGGTAGGGCTTCATAATTCAGGCACAATTAGCACCAGCTATACCACTGGTATAGTAACCGGAGCCATTAATTCTGGCGGCTTAGTGGGTTGGAACGCCGGCGGCGGAAACATTACCACGAGCTTCTGGAACAGCACTAACGCCGACGGTATTGGCCTTAATGATGGCAACATAGATGCCGCCAGTACGGGCCTAACGTTAACCGAATTTACCCAGCTAACTAGTTTTGCCAGTTGGGGCGCGGATATAGACGCCGAGGGTGGCACAGGTAGCACCTGGCGCATCTACGAGGGCAACAGTGCGCCGCTGCTGCGCTCGTTCTTAACCGAGATCGAAGTCACCGCCTACGATGACCACCAAGTCTACGATGGTGGCGAATACGACGGCCTACACGATATTAACGGCACCACCGGCGCGGGCGTGCGTTACGGTGATAACTACGCCGAGTTTATCGCCGCCTTTGGCGAAGATGGCACACCCTATAGTTCGGATGACGTGAACAGTGCCGACTTAGAGTACACCGGCGACTCGCAGGGCGCGGTTGATGCTGGCACCTACGACTTAACCCCGTCCGAGCTGTGGTCGAATCAAGCCGGCTACGACATCGTGATGACCGACGGCACCCTCACCATCGAACAACTCGCCGTGAGAGTCACGGTTACCATTGACGATGCCAGCAAAATTTATGGCGAAGCCGACCCCAGCTTTAGTTGGGATGTAACCAATGGCAGCTTGGCCAGCGGCGATACCTTAACCGGCAGCTTGTCCCGTGAGGCAGGCGAAGATGTTGGTAACTACGCTATTACCGGCAATATTACCGGTGATTTAACCAGCGGTAACTACGACGTCACGTTAGTGGATGGTGTATTTACCATTACTCCGCGCGCCATTACCGTCGATATTGCCGATTTGGCCAAGGTTTATGGTAACGACGACCCGAACTTTACCTGGGCTATTACCGGTGGCAGTTTGGCTGAAGGCGATGAGCTATCGGGCACCCTGAGCCGCGTTGCCGGTGAAGATGTGGGCGGTTACGCTATTACCGGTACGTTGGAGGGCGACCTTGCGTCTAACAATTACACGGTAACTGTCGATGATGGCATGCTAACCATTACCCCTCGGCCGCTGGTTATCAGTGCCGACGACCTGGCAAAAATATACGGTGAAGAAGACCCCGAGCTAACCTGGAGTCAGGGTGGCACCGTGGTCGATGGCGACACCTTAATGGTCAGCCTGAGCCGCACCGAGGGTCAGGATGTGGGTTACTACACCATCACTCCAGAGGTAACCGGTGACGTAACGGGCGATAATTACAATCTGAGCGTTAATAGCGGCGCGCTGCAAGTAACGCCCGCCGCACTAACCGTAACCGCCGATGATATTGAGGCCTACTGGAACCTGCTGCCACCGTTTACCGCTAGCTTAGACGGCCTAACCAACGGCGATACCGAGCAAGATGTATTTGGTAACTCGCTGGTGGTAACGTCCGATTTAGAGCTGCCGATTCCGGGTGAATACACCCTAACACCCGTGGCGACACTGGCCAGCAATAACTACAACGTCACCTTTACCGACGGCGTTCTCACCCTGCTGAGCTCTAACCCCGGCAATGGCTACGGCGATGGTTTAACCAGTACTCAGCTGCCGGCCCGCGAAGCACTGGGTCGCGACGACCGCGCCAACATTTTTGAAGGCCGTGCCCTGCTTGATGGCAAGTTGGATGAGATCTCTTTAGGCGTGTACCAAGACGGTGTGCGCTTGCCGGATGAGCTACTGACCAATATCGGACTGCTGATGCCGCGCGCTGTGCTGTTTGGTATTAACAGCGACAAGGTCGACGACATCTACGTTGAGATGTTGCAAAACTTTGTGGCCAAGCTGGATCGCTACCCCGAGTTTAATTTGCTGATTGAAGGGCACACCTCGAATACCGGCCCGCGCTTGTTAAACGAAAAGCTTGCCCGCAAGCGCGCCATGGCAGTGTATAACTTGCTGGTTGAGTTGGGTGTTGATCCGGCGCGGTTGGGCACCAAAGGCTTTAGCTGGTTGCGACCTGTCGCCGACAACAGCACGCTGGCAGGCCGCGCGCTTAACCGTCGTACAGAAATTACGCCCGATCAGCCCAGTGCCGATCAGGACGCTAAAACTGACAGCGACGCAGATCAGTAACGACACACTATGACGGCGGCGTTTTAATGCTTTAGCTAGGGCGCCGCTGCAAACCCGAATTCAACCGCGTACAAAACGCGATGGAGAGGAACGCGTAACATGAAGTTACCCCCTGTTTTTAAACTGACGCCCCTAGCGGCTTTGCTTCCGGCCTTACTTTCAGGCGTGGCCTTTGCCCAAGTGGTGCCCGATGCCGGCACTTTTATTCGCGAGCTGGAAACCGAGCCCACGATGGAACCCGAGCGCGATAATCTAGACGTACAATTGCCCGAGCAAACCCAGCCCGTTCCGGCCGAAGGCGGCCAAGCCGTACTGGTCGATGAGTTTGAAGTCACGGGTGCGGTGACTTTTACCGCCGCCGAGCTTAAAGCGTTAGTGGATGATTTGGCCGGACAAACCCTAACCCTGGCTGAGCTGCAAGAGGCCAGCAATCGTATTACCCGTTACTACCGAGAGCGCGGCTTCTTTTTAACCCGCGCCTATTTACCACAGCAGGATGTTAGCGATGGCGTGGTCACCATCGACGTGCTCGAAGGCCGCTTGGGCAAAGTGGATTTAAGCAACGGCTCCCACACCCGTGATTTTGTTCTCAAGCGTCCTTTCCGTTCGCTTGAACCCAACCAAATGCTCACCGCCGATGACTTAGAAACCCCGCTACTGCGTTTGTCTGACTTACCCGGTATCGATGTGGCTACTACCTTAGTACCCGGTGAAGAGGTCGGCACCAGCGACTTAAAAGTCGATGTCACCCAGGGGCCTTGGGTTAATGGCACCGTCGAGCTGGACAACTACGGCAATGAATCCATTGGTGAGTATCGCCTGGGTGCCAGCTTGCAGGTTAATAGCCCGTTGGGGTTGGGCGACCGGTTTGATATCCGCGCGCTGGGCTCCGATGAAGAGCAAGTATTTTTTCGGGCGCAATACCAAATGCCCGTGGGCCCTTGGGCCACCGAGCTAGGCGTCGCATACTCGGATATGGATTACACCTTGGGCGGTAACTTTGAAGAGTTAGACGCGACCGGTAATGCGCAAATTACCACCGCCTTTGCTCGCCAGTCGCTGATTCGTACCCGCAACGCCAACCTCAATGTGCAATTGCAGTACGACAGCAAAGAGCTCGAAGACAAAATTGGTGCTTTTGCCAGCAACAGCGATAAAGAGTCCGAACTGTACACCTTAACCGTCAGTGGCGACTGGCGCGACCAACTGCTGGGCGGAGGCGTCACTCAGGCGGCGTTGTCTTACAGCCGTGGCGAGCTGACCATCAACAGCTACTTAGACCAAGTGATCGACTCTGTCACCGCGCAAACCGCTGGCGATTTTGAGCGCTGGACACCGTCGCTTATGCGCTTGCAAAACCTTGGCGGTAACTGGAGTTTGCACGCGCAAATTCACGGCCAGTTTGCCGACAAAAACCTCGACTCGTCCGAGAAGTTTAGCTTGGGCGGTGCCTATGGTGTGCGCGCCTACGCTCAGGGCGAAGCCTCGGGTGATGAGGGTTATATTGCCAACCTCGAGGTGCGCTACGATCTCAACAGTCAGTGGCAAGTTTTTGCGCTGGCCGATCACGGTGAGGTGGATATCAATAAAAACACCTGGGAGGCCGTCACCGATAACGAGCGCAGCCTATCGGGTGCCGGTATTGGTGCGCGCTTTAACACTCCGCACTGGAGCGCCAGCGCCACTGCCTCCGCCCCCATTGGCAGCGAAGACATCAACGGCGATGACGACGATGTGCGCCTGTTTGCCCGGGTCGTGTGGAAGTTTTAAAGGCGTAACATCCGGTTGCGGGCAACGGAGTTGTCCGCAACCTTAATTATTGAGTCTTTATTCTTAACCCGCCAGCCTCTGCGCTTTAATAAAGCATATTTAATATAAAGATTCGCTCACTTTGGCCGATGACCTTTTACGGCCAAGGAGAATTGGCGTGATCTGTCAGGGTGTCCCGCTGGGATATAGACAAAACCAAGAAAAGGCAAAATTTTTATAGCAAATTACTTGATCGATTCCTTTATTCGTTCTCGGAATTTCGGGGTTGGCGCATTATACTACATGTAATGCTAGTGCCTTAGAGGCGCGTCACCCATAAAAATGAGCCAATAACGCTTAGCCAGTCGAGGGCATCGTGAAAAATTTATCGCTTAAATGGAAGATCCTGCTCAGTGTCACACTGACCTGTATCGCCGCCGTCTTAGTGACGACCTTCGTCACTGTACGCTCCGGTATCAGCACCGTTGAAGAAACCATCGTTAACGACACCCGCACCCTTGCCCAGGTATTGGGGGAAGCCAGCGTCGGGGCTATTACCTTTGATGACGATATGACCGTAAGTGCGTCACTTAATGCACTAAACGTTAGCCAGCGGGTATTAGGCGCTGTGGTTTACACCAAAGGCGAGCCCTTTGCCTGGTACTCCCGTGCCAGCGAGGGAAAAATGCCGGCGGGCTTGCCGTCACGGCCCAACGCGGCCGGGGTAATCGAGATTGAAAACGGCCTTATTATTACCGAAACCATCAAATCCGACGGTGGCAAAGTCGGTATGATCTCTTTTCAGGTGGATCTGGCTGAGCTAAACACGGTAGTAAGTTCGGCGATTAAAAGCGCGGTATGGGTTGTGATTGTCATCAGCGCCATCGCGGCCGCTTTAGCCTATTTAGTTCAAGCCAGCGTGGTTAAACCGGTTAATAATGTGGTGCGCGCACTGCGCGATATCTCCGAGGGTGAAGGCGACTTAACCCGCCGACTGCCGGTTGAAGGCACTGATGAAATCAGCGAGCTGGCAGCGTGCTTTAACCGCTTTGTCGAGCGCCTGCAGAGTATTATTGGCAATGTGGCTGAGACCGCGGCCGAAGTCGATGAAAGCGCCAATATCCTGTCGCAGCTGTCGCAAGAGAACGAGCGCTCGATTACCTCGCAGCAATCAGATATCCAACAAATTGTTACCGCGATCAAAGAAATGTCGAGCGTAGTGGCCGATGTGACCCAACGTGTTGCCGAAACCGCTGACAACTCGTTGCAAGCCGACAAAGTTGCCATGGGTGGTAAAGAGATCGTGCACGACACCATGAGCCAAATTCAGAGCTTGTCGACCGATATTAAAACCGCCTCTGAGGTGATTGATCGTCTGCGCCAAGAAACGGTTGCCATTGGCACCGTACTGGATGTGATTCGCGGCATCGCCGAGCAAACTAACTTGCTGGCCCTAAACGCCGCCATCGAGGCCGCTCGTGCCGGTGAGCAAGGCCGCGGCTTTGCGGTGGTCGCCGATGAGGTGCGCACCCTCGCCTCGCGCACGCAAAGCTCTACCACCGAAATTCAAGAGATGATCGAACGTCTGCAAACCGGCTCAGCCAAAGCGGTAGAGATGATGACAGCCGGTACCAGCCAAGCCGACGCCTCAGTGAGCCGCGCCAACGAGGCTACCGACTCACTGGAGGACATTACTAAGTACGTGGGTGAGATTCGTGACCGCACCAATCAGATAGCCGCCGCCTCTGAAGAGCAAAGTGCGGCGACGCAACAGATCGAAGTGAACATCGACAGCGTTTCGGGTGTAGCCATTAGCACCGCCGAAAGCTCCAGTCGTATTACCGCTAACAGCGCTAACTTGGCGCAGATGGCTAAGCAGATGTCTGAGTTGGTTGGCCGTTTTAAAATCTGACGTTAACGCCCGCTGAGCCGGGCGAAAATGTGTAAAGTACAAGAACCTGTAAAAGAGATCTGAACCATGAAAAAACTTTTACTTATTAGTTCACTGCTTGCAAGTTTAACTGTATCGGGCTTCAGCGCGGCGTGTAGCGAACCCGCCAAACCGAGCGCTTTTCCAGACCCGGCAACCGCTGTTACCGCACAAATGGTAAAATCTAATAACGAGGTAAAAGCCTACGTTAAAGCCATGGAGGAATACCTCAGTTGCTCGGGGATGTCGCGCGGTGATCAAAAGAAAGCCGTTAAAGACCTAGAGGACTACGCCGAGAGCTTTAACAAACTGATTCGCGAGTTCAAAGCGCGCGGGTAATTAATTTTTAACTTTTAACGCAGCAAAGGATCTGCTGCGTTTGCACCTGAATAATCGGCTGTTTATTGGTTCACCATGAGATTTACCTGGGTTTAATGCCTCGCCCCTACTATCTGCTGTAAAGTTCTTTTACTTGCCCCTCGCTCATAAAACTATACCTTGGAACAAAATATGCTCTATTTGTACGACTTAAACCGTGCAAGCAAGGAGCAAAACCATGAGCGACCCAAACAAGCCAAAACCTACCACGACCGATGCGGGCATTCCCGTCTCTAGTGATGAGCACTCACTTACCGTTGGGCCCAATGGCCCCATAGCGTTGCACGATCACTACTTGGTCGAGCAAATGGCAAATTTTAACCGCGAGCGCATCCCCGAGCGCCAGCCCCACGCCAAAGGTGGTGGTGCTTTTGGTCACTTCGAAGTTACAAACGATGTAAGCAAGTTTACAAAAGCTGCGCTGTTTCAGCCCGGTGTTAAAACCGACACCTTAGCTCGGTTTTCGACCGTCGCCGGTGAGCGCGGCAGTCCGGATACGTGGCGTGACCCTCGCGGCTTTGCCTTAAAGTTTTACACCAGTGAGGGCAACTACGACTTGGTGGGTAACAATACCCCGGTGTTTTTTATCCGCGACCCCATGAAATTTCAGCATTTTATTCGCTCGCAAAAACGCCGTGCCGATACCAACCTACGCGACCACGATATGCAGTGGGATTTCTGGACGTTATCGCCCGAATCCGCTCACCAAGTGACGTGGCTGATGGGGGATCGCGGTATTCCCAAAACTTGGCGTCATATGAACGGCTACTCGAGCCACACATACTTATGGGTTAACACTCAGGGTGAGAAGTTTTGGGTTAAGTATCACTTTAAAACCGATCAAGGCATCGATTTTTTAACCCAAGACAACGCCGATGAGTTAGCCGGTAGTGATGGTGATTTTCACACCCGCGATTTATTTGAAGCGATTAGTCGGGGCGACCACCCCAGTTGGACCATGCACGTGCAGGTTATGCCCTTTGCCGAAGCAGAGACCTATCGCATTAACCCGTTTGATTTAACCAAAGTGTGGCCGCACAAAGATTACCCGTTAATTGAGGTGGGTAAATTTACCCTAAACCGCAATCCCACGGACTATCACACCGAGATCGAGCAAGCGGCGTTCGAGCCAAACAATTTAGTATCGGGTATTGGTATTAGCCCCGATAAAATGCTGTTGGGTCGTATGTTTGCCTACGCCGATGCGCACCGCCACCGCTTGGGTGTTAACTACAAACAAATACCGGTTAACACGCCGCGATCGCCCGTGCACAGCTACAGCAAAGACGGTCCGATGCGCGTACAAAACGTGAGTGATCCGGTATACGCCCCTAACAGCAAAGGCGGTCCCAGTGCTCAACCCGAGCAGTATCCGGCCGAACAAGCGTGGGGCGCTGAAGGTGACTTAGTGCGCAACGCTTATACCCTGCGCAAAGACGACGATGATTTTAGCCAGCCACGCGCCCTGATTAATGACGTTATGGATGACGCCGCGCGCGAGCGTTTAGTCAATAATGTTGTTGGGCATTTATTGGATGGCGTATCTGAGCCAGTACTTGAGCGAGCTTTTGAGTACTGGAAAAATATCGATAGCGATATTGGCCAGCGCATTGAGGCGGGGGTTAAAAAGGCGTAGTTTACAAGTAAGGTTGTCAGTCTAACCCAGTGATCACTGGGTTAGACTTGTAGCGCAATAAATTTATAATCTGTATTAATTCGGCACGGTAGCAGGTTTTTTAGCCTTATGTGCACGCCAAAAGCTAAGCCATAAAAAGACTAAGCTACCCAAAAACAAGCCAAAAAAAGTGGTGATAATTGCCGTCATCTCGAGCGAGGTGGGCGCTGTTGCAATAATTTTTTGTGCGCCGGGCCCTAATGTTTTTAAGGAACTAAGCTCCGTTAAAAATCCATTGCCCACTATTCCGTTTACTCTAAGAATATTCATTACAAACAGAGTAAAAGCAATGTAAAGCGCACTGACAATTACAGTGGCCAGAGCATTCAAATATCGCGCGCCCAAGTGTGATAACGCAATTAGGCCAAACGATACACTGGCCCAAAATTGCATGACCTCCCAAGTGCGGTTTAAATATTCACTAAAAAGGTAAATGATTTCGTATTCCGTCATGTGGGTGGGCTTCCTGTATTTTTATTGATTATAGTGAGAGTAAAGGTGGTTTACGCAAATAGCGATAACCCAAGCGCCGGCGTGCCGCCAGATTGTACGTTTATATAACTGGCAATACTGGTGGGTAGGTCTGCTGTAGTAGTTCGCTGGGGCTCGCTTTGTTGCCATGCTTCGGCGGCCGCCCGAATACTTGCCATGGTCTGGGGGCTAGAGGCAGCCGGGTAAGTTTGACCTTGCTCGGCTCCTGTTGGTTGGCTGCGATAGCTTTGACCCTGTGAAGAACGGCCATCTTGCCAAAATCCAGGCTCAAGAGGGGCATCAGTAACGGGTAAAAATTCGCCGTTGGTTAGAATTGTATCAATAAAGTCCTGAACTTTATGTGACTGTTCGCCGTTGCCTTCATGCCGTGCATCAAGGTTATCGCGCTTTACTTGAGGTTCTCGGGCGATCCGCTCCAGCAGTGGCTGAGTTGTCCCCGTGGGCCTAAATTTAGCGCGCGCGTCGCTCAGCGACATTGAGTCGCTAGCGTATGCCTTCACGGGCGTTATTGAGCTAAAAAATGAGGCCGGTTGGATCATCGAGGTTCTAACGGGTTTGTATAGGGCTGTTGATTATAAAACAACCAATAGCTGGTGTCAGCTATTGGTTGTGTGGCTGTGCTTAGGTTGATCCACAAGCCCTCGGCCGGGCCGTTATCGCTCTAGCTGCGCTTTTGCATGCGTCATAATCGTCAAGTAAGTATCAGTCCAGTAGGTGTCTTTATTATCGCTTAGGTACTTTACCAGCGCCTCGTGGGCCTCGCTCGAAACCGCTAAGTGATCGCCATCAATGCCATGAAAAATGATGTTAATCAGCTGGTGCTGCTGCGCTGCTTGCTGCACATAGGCGATTAGCTCATCACCGGTTTGGCCGTTGGGTAATGCCAACGTAGCAAAGTTGTCTGGTAATTGCTCATTGTCGCCTTTAATGGCAACAAACAAGTCGCGCACCGCTGGAATATAGTTACCGTTACTGGTTTCTACATCGCCACAGGGTGGGGTAAAGGTGCGCTCGGTTTTGCCGTCAATCGCGTGTAACACGCCGTTGGCGACAACTATCTCATCGCGAACCTGCTCGACAACGCGTTTGTCCATATCGTTATAGGGCTTTACCCAGTCGTTGCCCTTGCTGCGTGAGCACGAGTGATAAATGGTGTGGTTGCCCAACTCGTGGCCGGCTTTAGCCGCTTCGCGCCACTCATCGACTCGCTCGGCCATCACCGGCGAGGCCACCATCATATAAAACGAGGCGCGCACTCCGTGACGATTGAGCGCCGGTATCGCATTGTCGAGCTGACTGTTTAGGGTGTCATCGTAGGATAGGCTTACCGCCGCTTCTTGTCCTTGTGGCCAGTGAAAGTCCTTAGCCAGTGCTGTATTAGTGGCAAACAAACTGAATGTTAGCGCTATGATGCGAGATGCTGTTGTCATTGGCGGCGTCCCTGTGACTTATTATGATATAAAATCGCGTAGCGTGATTTTATATCACATACCTTCGTCTCGCTCTACTAAGCATTCGTAAGAGCCCATCTCAAACTCGCGGCAAATCCAGGGGCGCTTGTCATAAATGGTGCACATCATGGTCTCTCGGTCGAGCGCTGAGCACCAACCGTCGTCTAAGCGACGCATTGTTTCGCCGCCCCACTCATCGACCGCGATATGTTTTTCGGGAACGCCAGTGTCTGTAATTAACATAACTTCTAGGCGGCAACAGCATGCCTTACAACTGGTGCAAGATACGTCGCTTTGGGGGAGGTGTGTAGCGCTAATAGTCACAGCATCATTATTCATGGCTGTGATTTTACGCGTTAAAACGATAATTAGCTTGCGAGTTGCTATTTAATGGCAGGTATCTGGTGGGAAACCGCGGGCAGCGCCCGCGGTGGCAGCATTTAACTATCGGCTGGTGCGCTAGTGCTGGCGTTGATCGCTGAAGAAATGCGCTGGCGAAGTTGCTCGCTATCGTTAGCGGCCAGTGCGATTTGTTTGTATTCTTCAAGGGTCAAACCAGTATCGGTAATGGCAGATTTCATCTCGGTTTGCGCTTCTTTTTGCAGCTTCTGAGATTTTTCCGGGCTGTCGGTCATAGCTTGCAGTTTGGTTGCGTACTCTTGGTTGAGAGTTTGTACCGCTACATAGGCCTCGACAAAATCACCCACTTGCTCATCGCTTACATCCATCTGTGGCGCGGTTTTTTCTGGCATGGCCGGAGCGGTCGGTGCCTGAGCACTTTGATCAGCGGCATAGGCACCAGTAGAAGCAATGCCGGCAGCAATAACAACACTTAATAGCGACTGTTTCACGAATTTCATAGTAAACTCCTAGTTACATAAAGTAATGATTAAAAACATACTGCGGTGACGAGGCATGAATCATGCCGATCTGCCAAACGATTGATTCTGTGGCACTGCAGGCGTGTTTTGTTTGCTAGCTTGTAATATTTACCAAGCTGTAATTCGCTTTCGTAAAATATTCTTACGGTTTTAACGCTCAGTTAATAGTTGTGAGCAAACAAAAAAATAAGAAGTTTGAATTGAGTCACACTTAGCGGCTGAGTAGTTTGTCAAAACCAACAATGTATAAAACGACGCTTAGTGGACAAATGCGCTGGCGAGAAGTGCCAAGAAAATAAGTTTGCTATACCTGCCGCTGTTGTCAGCAAAGGTCAGCCTGCACTTTTGGATAAAGACTTATCAGGGGAATATAAATTTTATCACCAGCGGTTACACCGGTGTGCAACTCGCCGGTGCGGGTGATTAGCATTTGCGGTGTGATGCGTTTTTAGTGATCGGGTTTGCGCATAAACAGCATAAGTGGCACGGCGCACAAATACAAAATACCTAACCACAAAAAGATATCATTATAGGCCAGCACCTGGGCCTGGGTGCCGACTCGCTGGGCAATTTGTCCGATAGCGGCGGCGCGCGGGTCACTGGCGGCGCCGGTGACTTGTTGTTCAATCTGAAAAATCTGTTGCGTCACCACATCGCGGGTAGGGCTTATGGCGGGAATTATTTGGTTCCAGTGGTAGTCATTGCGAAGATCTAAAATAGTATCGATAGCGGCAAGCCCTACCGCGCCGCCTAAGTTTCGCATAACGTTAAATAGCCCTGCGCCATTGTTTACTTGCGAGACAGGCATCGTCCCCATGGCTATTCGGGCAGCGGTAATAATACACATCAGCAAGCCCATGCCGCGCACAATTTGTGGCCAAAAAAACTGATCGTAGCCCGCCTCGGCGCTCAGGCAGGCATTCATAATAGAGCCCGATCCTACGAGCAATAAGCCCACCGTTAAAATGTATCGGCCGTCTAGTTTATCCGATAAGCGGCCGGCAATAGGCGCCGTGCAGAACATGGCGGCGCCGGTAACAAACATAACCTCGCCAATTTGCAGGCTATTAAACTGCCGCACTACGCCTAAAAATAGTGGCATTAAGTAAACCAGTCCGTATAGAGCAAGGCCAATAATAAAACCAAAACCGGTACCAATGGCAAAGTTTCGGTCTTTAAAAACCCGTAAGTCGACGATGGGAAAGTCGATAGTCAGTGTGCGCCGAAAAAATAAAACAGCACTGCAAAATGACAGTAGTGCCATGCTGGTAATAGTGTTGCTATTAAACCAATCGTCCCCGGGCCCCTCTTCTAAAACATATTCCAGCGGGCCCAAAAACAGCGCTAAATAGAGCAGACCGCGAAAATCAATTTTTCGAAATAAACTAAAATCGGGCTCATCAATACGCATAAAAAACCAGACGCCCGCGCTGGCGATAATACCCGGAATAATATTCATTAAAAACAGCCAGTGCCAACTAAGGTGCTGGGTAATGTAGCCCCCCAACGTGGGGCCGATAGACGGCGCAGTGGTGGCGATCATACCGATAACGGCCTGCACAGCTCCCATGACGCGCGTGGGAAACAATCTAAAGCCCAGCGCGTAGGCAATCGGGATCATCGCACCGCCGACAAACCCTTGTATTGCGCGTAAAAAAATCAGTTGGTCGATGGTTTGCGCCATGGCGCAGCCAATACTGGCCAGGGTAAATGACAGACATGAAATCACAAACGTTAGCCGAGTGGAGAGCCAGCGAGTCAGCATACCCGATAGCGGAATCATAATAAGTTCGGCGATCAGGTAAGCGGTTTGTATCCAGGATATTTCGTCGGGCGTGGCGGACACACCCGCTTGAATTTCATTGAGCGAACTGGCGACAATTTGGATATCCAAAATGGCCATAAACATGCCTAAAATGGCAGCCACAAAACCAATGCGCTGGCTTATGGGCGGCATTTCCCGAGTATCTGCCATAGTGTTTAATGCCTATTGCTGCGTTGATCAAAATAATAGGTTCGCTATAAAAAGGCAGCCCTATAAAGCGAAGCGTCGGTCTGCTTTATAGGGTGGTTGCCGTCTTTTCGCTGACTAAATATGAGTCTTGCTGTTGGAACGATTGGGTGTCCACGGCGGGAACAACCGATAAGCCCGGCCGCAGTAGCGCCATTTGATCGGCCGGCCCGGTGACTCGAATTCGCACCGGTACGCGCTGGACAATTTTATTAAAATTGCCAGTGGCATTGTCCCGGGGCAACAGGCTGAACTCACTGCCTGCAGCTGGTGCAATAGAGTCCACCACCCCGTTAAATGTTTGCTCGGGTAAGGCGTCAACGGTAAAGGTGGCGGCTTGGCCGATACTCATATGGCCAATTTGGGTCTCTTTATAGTTGGCCAGTACATACACGTCAGGCAGCGGTATTAGATACAAAAGCACCTGTTGCGGCTGTGCGGTATTGCCTACCCGAGCGCCCAAGTTACCGATAATTCCATCGCGGGGGGCGACAATCGTTGTTTTTTGCAGTTGATGCTTTGCGAATCTAACCGCCGATTGGGCCGAGGTAATTTGCGCGTTAGCGCTCTGGCGCTTGGCTGCCAGTACCGCCAGCATTTGCTGGCCGGCCGCGTGCGCCGCCTGAGCTTGCGAGAGGCGGGCTTTGGCAACAGTTTCCGCCGCCTGATTGTTTTGCAGCTGTTGCTTAGAGCCATACTCTTGTTTCGCCAGTGTCTCGGAGCGTTCAAGGTCTAGCCGAGTGCGCTCTAGCTCCGCCTCGGCGGCTTCGATATTGGCCGTTGTTTCATCGATGGTTTTGTGTTGTAACGTGGTTTGCTCGCGTACATCTGCCAGTGCCGCCTGCGCTACCGCAAGCTGCGCTTGGGCCTCGCTGAGCCGCGACTGGTAATCATCGGGGTCAATTTGCAGTAGCAGCTGGCCGCGGCTAACCCGCTGATTTTCGTGCACGGCAACTGCGCTGATGCGGCCCGCAAGCTCCGGGCGCAGGGCTACCGAATCGGCTTTAATATAAGCGTTATCGGTGGTCTCGATAAACCGGTCATGCTGATACCAGTGATAGCCTTTAGTAGCGACGATAATAGCCACAACAATGACCGCTGCCAGCAGCGCCATTTTTTTGGGGGAGGGTTTCATTTGTGAGCCTTTGAGCAAGATTACAAAGTGTAATGAATGTTACACTACAATCTAAGCCTGTCAAGATGGGTGATACTTAGTGGTACCATAAGCCTTCTAAATAAAGAGAGTGTTGAATGAGCGATAAAGTGAGCCCAGATACGCCTAAAGACGCCAGCTATGCCCCGCGCGAGCGCGGGTTACGGCGCCGAGACCGTATTCTCGATGCTGCCACCGAAGTGTTTTTGCAAAGTGGCTACGAGGCCGCAAGCTTACAGGAGATAGTCTCGCGGGCGGGAGGTTCGCTCGCCACCTTGTACCGGCTGTTTGGCAATAAAGAGGGCTTATTTCAGGCGATGGTAGAGCGCAAAAGCGCGCACTTACTGCAGCAGCTAGAGCAACCACGTATCACCGGCAAAGACGCGGCCGACGTGTTGTACGGTGTGGGGGTAAGCTTTTTGGAGTTGGCACTATCGGCCGACGCCCTGGCGCTACAGCGCCTGCTAATTGCCGAAGCCGGTCGCAACCCACGCTTGCGGGAGATCTACATGGCGATCGCCCCCGAGCGTAACCTGCGAGCCATCGCCGACTATCTAGAAGGTGAAGTCGGCGCGGGTAAATTGCAGTTGGACGATTGTTATCTCGCTGCGACACAGTTTATCGGCATGATTAAGGGCAACTACCATATGCGCCGGTTAATGGCCGAGGAGTTTACCCTGAGCTCGCAAGAGCGCGATACCGTGGTGCATCATGCAGTTGGGTTGTTTCTTAACGGATGTAGCTCGACGGCACCCAGTGTTTAAATCCAGAGGCTGTCACCCATAAGGCCTTTAACCTCATCGACACCCCAATGATTATTCAGGCCGCGTTCCCCTAACTCAAAAGAGCTTAACGTACGGCGAGACTGAGCACCCATTTTACTCCTCGTCAGAGCTATGGTTGGTTTTAGGCACCTGCCCTGCCCGTGCCACATGGTTGTTGCGGCTAACGTTCACCAGAGTCTACTGGCAAAACGCAAATGTGACCCAGTTGGCAAAATGCCAGCGTTTACACTGACAGATGTTCAGTGTGCCTCCCATGAAGTACTGGGCTTGCTATAATCCGCGCCAATGGACATGAACCACTGCAAGGAAGGCTAGGGAGCGCTGCGCTCAACCTACACGGTATTTTCTAAGACCCCTCGCTGTATCTACCCCCTGCAAACGGCTTTTTGGTTATTCACCAAAAGCGCCGGCATTGTCCGTTAGTCTCAGTAATCAATTATTTAAAAGGACATGTCATGAAAAAAATAGTGTTTGTATTGTTGGGGGCTTTTGCTTACGTGGGCCTGACCTACTATAGCGGCATCGTTGGAGAGCGCTACATCAAAAAGCAAGTAGCAATGGCGAAAAAACAGCATCCAATGCAAGGTGAGTTATCAGTCTCTGATTATCACCGCGGTATTTTTAAAAGCACGTTTAAAGTAAATTTTGATAATAACGGTGAACAGCTCCAAATCGATAGCCTAAGTCTGAACTCCGATGTAGAGGTGTTCCACGGACCGGTTATCTTCGCCGATGGCGTAAAGTTTGGTTGGTTTTATGCGCTCTCCGAGAACAATAAAATTCAATCCAGTAATAGCGATATTACACAAATGTTAACCAAGCTATTTCCGCAGGGCGTCGGCCATTTAAATATGCTGGGAACCTACGGCGGCAGTCTTGATTCAAGCTGGCACTCTGGGGCGCTTACCTATCAAGAAGACGACGTGTTCTTTGAAGTAGATGGAATTACTATAAATGGCAAAGGAACGTTTGGCTCTCAAGACGCTAAAGGCGATTTATATTTTGGCAAGACGCAGTTTACAAGCGATATGGCAGAGATAACAGCAACACCACTTGAAGGACAGTGGAAGTACACCATGACAGCTGAAGGTGTACCGATCAGTTCATCGTCCGCCACGCTAAAAAAGGTGACTTTCTCTCCCGGCAGCTCGAAAGAAGCTAGTTTAAACAATGTAGAGATGATGCAGCATCAAGAGATTGATAAAACATACCTTAACTCCAGCATGAAAATGACAGTGAAGAATTTTACCGGTCCTTTTGCTGCGCAAGATCTGTACTATGAGCTGGCGCTGGATAAAATGCCTATGGATGCCATGGTGGCTTGGAGCCAGCTTTCTAAGGAGATGAGCGCAGCACAGGAAAACCTTGATTTTGCACAATTTGAGCCAAAAATGCTTGAGGTGTTGGCCAAGATGGCGCACAAAGATATAAGCCTTACAAGCAAATTTGGCGGAAAAGCTTTAGATGGATACGCTAACGCCAACATGCAATTAGGTTTCGACTCCAAGATCGAAGGCAGCATCGGATCTATTAAAGAGTATGTCGCCTTTCTTAAAGGTAATATGAAACTGATTGTTTCTGAAGAAATTGTGGCAGGAACGCCCCTGCAGTTTTTAATTACACCGTATGTTGGTACCTATATTATTCAAAAAGATAACGAATACATTGTAGATGCAAAAATTTCTGAAGGTCAGTTATGGATTGCAGATACCTCCTTTAGTTTAAAGCAGTATTTAGGTTTAGGTGATGCCTACTTGTAGGGTTACTTTTTGGTATAAAAGTAATTATTGCTTATAAAGCTTTTCTTTAGTGTAGTTTTTCACTACAGAGTGTTGTTAGAACGTTTGTGACGGAATACGTATGAATAATGTTAAAAAATATCTGTTAGTGATCCCTCTTGCTTTTGTTTTATGCCTTGGCTTCTGTACACAAGTATTGGCTGAATCCTTTGATGATCTTTTTGCATCGAAAATGGGACAAGCGCAACATTACATCTCTAACGATCAATACCAAGAAGCCTTAGAGGTCGTGAATCACCTGCGGGAGGCTATGGACGATGATGTAGGTGCAGTAGAAATGGCCTATGTGTACAATTTTCAGCGCTACAGCTTGTACGAGTTAGATCGTATCGATGAGGCTGAGAACGTATGTAAAAAATCCATAAAAGATTTAGAAGAATACGCTTTTGAGTGGCAATATTCTGCCGAGTATAATGTTGTCCGGTCAACGTTGCGGGCTTGTTACAATATGGTTGCTTGGCTAGACATGGAGCGGGCGCAAAGTGTTGGTGAGCTTACTGATGCGATTTATAATATCGAGTCTGGATTTTATACGGTCGGCGCAACAGAGGATGACACCGTTGTTGACGAGCTGCGTGAAACTGATGCTTTGATTTACTTGAAAGCGTATGGTTTTGACAAAAGCTACATTAATAAAGCGTACAGTAAACTTTTGTTTTTTTCTGAGAATAAAAGCTTTTTAGATTCAGCCGATCAAAAAATAAAAGATGCCTTGGTGAGCGATTGGTTTAAAAATTACACGTTGCCAGACGCCCCAGAGCAAGGAAGTTTAAAATCGGTACCAAAAGCGACACCTGTGCCGCGAGAGGTTATGGATGAGCTAGTCCAGCTTGCCTCGCAATGCAAAGCTGCCAACATGGCCGACTGCGATACCTTGTACCATATTTCTTTAGCAGATAGTGAGCAAGAAGCCTATGCCGCAAGCTGTGGTGGTCGCGTTCGTGATAAAACAGAGTTCTGCGTAGATTACGCCAAAAAGCATTGGCAAGATAAAACCCCTTCGGGTAAAAAGGTTCCTCGAAAACTATCGGTTAATGCTGCCACTAAATGTTTTGATGGTGATTTAACTGCGTGTGATACTTTGTATTACGCGGCAGCAGGCTCGCAAGCAAACCGTTACGCCCGCACCTGCGGCGGACGGTTTGAGTGGGTAGACTCGCCCTGCTCGTATTTACTGAAAGATTAATCATCTTTGCCATAATCAGGGTGTAAAACATACTGATTATGTAACAACCATTTCAATTGCTTTAAGTTTTCCCTGTCAGCCATTTTAGGGTGGGCGGATCAAAGCTTGGAGCGATTGGTTTGGTTGTCTTTTAGCGGCTTATCATTGCTCTATTGCACGATACTGCAATATGAGGCTTAAAATTTCATGATCACTAGTCGTTGATGCTAGGGACTCATCAAACGAAGTTCGTTGCGGTAAAAAAATATTAAATTTAGCGCGTAAGATAGCCTCTACTTGTTCGTTATCCATTGGGTCGAAGTCTTTTCCAGAATAAATACGAATACGCTGATAAATAAAGTCTTTATTGTTCATGAGAGTAATGTCAGTTTGTTTACTATTAATGTCTCACAAGCGGATACAAGCTAAGCTCTAATCTGTGTGCAAGGTGGGATAATACGGGCCATACTTAAAATCTAAAACAGAGTCTTTTTCGGCGATCCGGAAAACTTTCAGGTAAATTTCGAAACAACTAACTGAGCAAAGGCCGGTTGGTATATTAGTCTTTTTGGAAACGTATGACCTTGTATCTTGTCCATGCCGACGCTTTTTAAGTGTGTGGCCTGGGGTTAATAAAAATCCAAATAATGATCAGTAGCGATGACGCCGTTGCTATCACCCCAACAATATCCACCCAGCCCTCTGTTATCAGTGTAGCAATTAATCCAAACAGTGTTAGGGTAAAAATGACGAGAGGGGCCTGGTATATCTCGAACAAGTTGCGTACTTTTCGCGGCTTCACCGGGGTTGCTCCGTGGCTAAACGAGTTTTCGTTGTGTCAGTTGTAATGTCAGAAGCATTGGTGCGGCGTTTCTTCCACCATAGGTAAAGTCCAGACAGCAATACAATCAGCAACAACACATCCAATATTGCCCAGATAATCTTTAGTGTTAGGCCGCCGTAATCGCCAAAGTGTAATGGCCGAGACAAAGACAGCGCCTTATTATACCAAGGCATCTCTTTCAGGCCCGCCACCTGCCCGGTATTGGCATCCACTAAAACCGGTGCGATTAGATGTTCAGTCAATGGCGTGTTGCCATGTAAGAAAATTGCATAGTGTGCAGAGGTCGAATATTTACTACCCGGAAACGCCACAAATTGCAGTGTCATATCGGGGGCGACTAGTACGGTTTCTTTTACCGCCGCATCCAGGCTGGCCCGTTGTTCGGTGAGTGCAGCATTGTTGTTTTGTGCAATGAGCTGCCCTAACTCACGATCGCGCCAGGTATCAACTAATGGTGTTTCTAAGGTGTTGATCACCCCTGTGGCGGTAACCACTAATACCCAGGCAACAGTCACTACACCAAAAAAGTTATGGTAATCCAGCCACTTTACTCGTTTAGATTTTTGACGCCGGATTACACCAAAATCCTGTTTGCGCATAAAAGGCGCGTACAACACGACGCCCGATACGACCGCCACTAAGCCAATAAAGCCCATCAAACCCAAAAACAACATGCCGGGCAATGCCAAAAACATATCCGTATGCAGCTGTAGAATAAACTCCATTACGGTCTCGCCCACGTCCGCCGGTGGCACCACATTGCCACTGGTTAAATCGAAAGAGGCGAAATGCATTTGTGAGCTGGGCGCATCGACGCTTGGTGCCGTGGTGACATTAACCACAGGCCGCTCTATATCAAAGCTCATATAGAGTGGCACTTCGCCGGGGCGGTTATCCAGCGAAAGTGCCAGCACTTGATCCAGATCTAAGTGCTCGGCATCAGGGTTCGCCGGCTCCCAGGCATCGGGGTTAAGCGCTGTATCAATTTCATCATGAAATATTAACGGCAAGCCGGTCACGCAGAGCATGATTAGAAACAGCGTGGATATCAGGCTGGACCATGTGTGGATCCAGCTCCAGGTGAGAATGCCCTTGGTTTTCATGGCGTAAAGACCGTATTAAAAATCGATAGAAGCCGACACTGACACGGTACGCGGATTGCCCAATATTAAATAATTGGCACCAGGGAAGCCCCCTGTCGACGCCCAATAGTCTTCATCAAAGACATTGTCCAAGCGCGCACGAAGCGTGATCGGCTGGCTTTTAATCGCCGTTGTGTAACGCGCACCAAGATCAAAACGCTGCCAGCTATCTAACTCTACCGTGTTCTCCGCGTTAGCGTATTGGCTGTCGGTGTAGACCAGCCGTGCTTCGAGTGTTAAGCCGGTGGCCGCTACTACATCCCACTCAAGGTTAACGTTTGCTTGCAGCTCTGGCACCCCAATGGGTGAGTTACCCTGATTAATTCCATCTTGGGTACGGGTAAGCTCCGATTGCAGGTAGGTTGCACCACCAATTAAACGGATGCCGTCGGCAGGTTCGCCAAATACACTGACTTCAATGCCTTTATTTTCCTGCCGACCCGAAGGAGTCACGCGTTGATCTACCACGATGGTGTTAGCGCGCTCCAACGTAAACGCACTTAGGGTCGTTGCAAAAGCGCCGGCATCGTATTTAACACCTAGCTCGACTTGCTCGCCGGTCAAGGGATCAATTACCTCACCCGCATTGCTGATTACTACACCGCCGCTCATAGCAGGCACAACGGACCCCGGCTGCAAGCTCTCGGCATAGTTACCATAAAAAGAGAGATTCTCGGACGCTTTCCATACCAAGCCAAGGGCCGGTGTTACCTCCGAGGCATCGTAACCGGAAAGCTCTGAGCCATCATTGTAATCAAAGGTATTGGTAGTAATGCTCTGATGGCGTAGACCTAATGTGGCTAACAAACGCTCGTCTAACAGTGCCGCCGTGTAGGCCAGTGCAAGGCTTTCGTTTTTGGTCTTTTCGGTTAGCAATGGATCGCTTAACTCGCCACCTGGAAAAATGTTGTCTTGTGGTGGTGTCACCACAGCCGGATCATACAGGTTGGAGGTAAAGGGGGTTAGGTAAAAAGCAAAAGCGTTTTTGGATTCTAACTCGACAGAAGACGCCGAGAAAACTAAAGTGTGATTCACCGAGCCCGTGTTAAATGTCAGTTCCATGCCACCATCAAGGGAGATCACATCGTCCTCCCGGGTGTTGTCAAAACGACTCGAGGATAGGTTACCGTCGACATCGGATTTAGGGTTGGCCAGTAGGTTTATCTCTTCACCGCTGCGCGCACCGCCAGCCAACCACACCTTAACGGAATCATTGACGTCTAGCTCACCGCGAACCACGCCAAAGGTTTGCTTCTCATCACTATACGTCCAGGGCTGACCAAAATTACGGCCCGCCTCGGGCACTTGTGGAATCTCGCCCAATGGTGTGACCTGTGGCAGTGGAGCATCGACGTGATTGTCTTGATAACCAAAGTCAGCCGTAAAACGAAAGCGCTCACCAGCATAATCAGTGCCTAGCGAGAAAACATTAAGCTCACGCTCTTGATCTTCAATGGCGGTTTCTCCATCACGGCGCACGGCATTAACGCGAACACCCCAAGTCTCATCCTCACCAAATCGATGGCCCAAATCCAGGGCGGTTTGGTATTGGCTGTCAGATTCATACCCCGCCGTTAGCCGCTTAACGCCACCGCTGGGTGCGCGCTTGGGCACTAAATTAACCGTGCCACCGATGCCGCTGCCGCCGGGTGCTGCGCCATTTAAAAAGGCGTTCGCGCCGCGAAACACTTCTACCCGCTCAACCAGCTCAGCGGCGACAAACTGCCGAGGCAAAATACCGTACACACCGTTCAGGGTAATATCATCGGAATAAACCGGAAAACCCCGCAGAATATACACTTCCTGAAAGTTACCAAACCCTTTGGCAACTCGCACTACGGGGTCATTCTGTAAAACATCACCCACACTCTCTGCCTGCTGCGCCGCCGCCAGAGAGGCGGTATACGCCGTGCCAGAGAAAGGCGCGTCAAGAAAATCCAGGTTCCCCAGCAACCCCGCGCGGCCGCCGCGGGCCACTTGGCCGCCAGAGTACTCGTGCAACAACTCCACCTGCGAGCGCTGACCGGTTACCAACATCTCTTCTACAGCAGGCTCAGTGGTTGATGCCGTAGCATCCGCGTCAGACTCTTGGGCAATAGCAAAAGGAGCGCCGCTGACCAGCAAGGCGGCGAGCAGTTTGTGGTTAATCTTCATGATTTATCTCGAAAGGCTAGTGATAAAACCGCTAGTATAAACGACAATCGTTATCATTTATATTGCTTGGCGAGAAAAAATTAAACGGAATATAGGCCTTTTACAGCGCTTGCTGGCATTACTGACAACGCTAAAGTGTTTAGTCGCGAGTGGCATTGGCGCGATCTGACAAGCTCAGGCGTCGCGTAAGTGAATCCTTACTGCCAGCCAGCCGGGTCAAGTGGGGTCAGATGAAACTTATGGCGCAAAAACCATCAACCCAACGGCGGTCGCCCCATATGTCCAGGCCTAGCTCGTTGTCCTGTTAATTGCTCGATCTCATCTTTAAAGTGGCCGCTGCCCAGCACCAACCCTTTATTCACTGACTGGCGGATTTCATTGATCATCTCAGTCTCCACATGATGCCGAAATAGTGCTCGATATCGATACTGCCGATCACTTGCTTCTTTACCTAGCGACAAATATTCCGCATTCGGTGAGCACAGCGCGGAGGTCTTACCCAAAGCGTTGCATTGATAGCTAGACCAAACGTAGTCCCCAGGGTCGGCAACCATATTTGCCCGAACCGGGTTTAGCTCTATATAGCGCTGACACTGCAATAAATACCGCTCGCTCTGCACGAGGCTTGACTTGAACCGGCCTTCCCACAGAGTTCCTGTACGCTGGTATTCTCGGTTGAAATAACGGACGTAATATCGACCCAACGCCTGCATCATTTTTGATACACCACCATCGATAGCTGGCGTTACCAATAGGTGAACATGGTTGGTCATAAACACCCAAGCGTGTACGTCGACCGAGAACTCCAGAGCATACTTTTTAAGCCAATGCGCATAGACAGAGAAATCTTGATCACTGGCAAAACAGACTTGGCGATTATTGCCACGCTGAATGAGGTGTTGAGGTATTCCTGCAGGACCAACTCGAGGAAGGCGAGCCATGGTTCATCCTTGAATCCAAGTGAGTAAGTTTCAGCTGAAACAATGGCACAAAACTCCGGGATCATCAAAGATGACTAACGCGCCAAAAGTTTCTTCTGATCCCACATATCCCTTACTACCGTGTGTTATAAGTGGCGATAATATCTTTAGCAAGACCTCGAACTTCTTTTGAGTTATTTGGGTCTTGCGATAATTGTGTTACGTGGTTCAGTACATCTTGATCGGGATTAGAAAAATATTGCAGACCTCTCAGCGCCGAAAGCCTCACTTCTTTTGAGGGGTTGTTGAGGTTATTTCTAATGAGATTCATACTGCCAGCATTTTGCACCATTGAGGTAACTTGCTCTAAGGCCCGGCTTGATACATGAGCGTCGCGATGATTCGAGAGTTCGCTAAGGCGTCGTATCGTCGCTTGCGTCACTTGGGGGTCGCCTTGAGACTCTGCCTCAGAAATAGCGGCAATCAACTCGGTCAAGATATCGCTATCCTCCTCAAAATAGCTGGCTTCAATCAGTGTTTGCGCGATTTCATAGTTCTTAGAAGGAGCATTACTCAGCCAAGAGTAGGCATAGCGGCGCTTTTTTGCCTCGTCAGAATGCGCCAGCTCGCTCGCAAAGGCAATTTTCTCCTGATGAGAGGAGTCTGCAATTATTCTCGCCAGCAGTACGACCCGACTGGGGTCAGACTCCAAAGTAAATTCGTTTTTAATACGTTCAAATGCTTCGTCAGAGCTATTGGTTAGAGCCACAAGGTCGACAAATATCTCGCGATGAAAATTATTGGGCGTCATGCTTGAGAGGTATTGGTCAAGGTCGTTTAGCGTTTTTATCCTGCTCTTACTATCATACGCTAAGGGCTTTTTTTTAATGAGCTCTTTATTTGTCCTGTTGCTAGGGTTTTGGTTTCTCTCATACTCAAGGGCAGAAAGTAACTGCTGATTTTTTTTGAAAAGGTATTGTTTTCGATTTTCGCAGGTGCCATCGTCTATAGAGATTTTATTAGCTAAAGTTGACTCTTGCTCCTGATATCTATTATGTAAAAAATCAGAGTATTTTGTTCCCGCGAAGAAGGAAAAAGCTAAAGCAACAGTTATCGAAGCGTACTTGTACATCATGACCTCGTCGTTAAACCTATTGTATTTATAAAAAATACTATTTTTCTAAAAAGTACTATACTACAAGGTTAGTTGGGTGATTTCTGTTGATTATTACAATGTTAAAAATTAACGGTCACTTATATTTTATGCCAAAAACGCCCAGCGTTTAGCTGAGCGATTTCTTTTGAACATTACGTGTAAACTACTTTGGATTTATCGATTGTACTTAATTTTATCGAATTTAGCCCGACAGCCATTGGCTTGTGTCGAGTTATTCATGTAACAGCCTGCTTTATAATAGGTTTTATCTTGATCGTAATCGCTTATGTCTACGCCGCCGTTCGGCGTTACCTCGTTGCCGTTAATCCAGACTTTAGCTGTATTACCACTTCGCACCATTTTGTAAGTGTACCAAGTTCCACGGTTTACATTTATCTCACCATATTTTTGTGAGCTTCCATTGGGGTCGGGTTTAACTACGGCTCGAAATTTACCAAAGCTTTGCTCCATGCGAATGATAGGGCCGTAACCCTCGCCAAACATTTGACCAACAGTGTATTGACGAGTGCTGAGGCTGGCCCCTTCAAATTGAAATCTTGCCTCGAATGCTGAATGGCTGCCGCTCATATTCTGTGATCGAATTTCGGTGCGGCCATCATCGCCGTCGTCGTTATCAAAAACAGCGTGACCGTCTTGTTGAAAAAAATGACCGTTGACCTTTCTATTGTTTAAAGAAGAGCCAGAAATACAGGTGCTGGTGCGAGGGTACTGTAGAGATTTGTAGTTACCGCTAGTAAATTCGCTATCCCACTCTGAGCTCCAATTGAAGCTCGCTGAGCTACAGGACATCGCCGAATTGGCGAGTGTGAGTCCAAGCATTGAAGTCGACAAAACGGCGAGAGTTTTTTTGAGTGCTGACTTTTTGGGCATTTTTGTACTCCGATTGATTATTATTAATAGATGGAGTTTTTGTGCTTGTCTCATCCCTTAAACAACATTCATATCGGTTACGAATGAATGGCACAAAAATCTCAGGGCTATCAAAGCATCTGTCGCTTTTTTATTCAATTGGCTGCTTAGAACAAGTTATAATAAGGTGGCCAGATGGCATTACCAATTTAGATGAGGGCGCATATTAAAATATTTTAACGATAAGCCCGATATTTCTTATAACAATATGCTACGTTTTTTTTGGCGAGGCTCGGGAAATCTCGGTCGAGATACACGCTTGGGTGTTTATGACAAACCACATTCATCTGTTGGTAACACCAGCGCTATATGGAGCTAAGCCCTGTTCAGGCAAACATGGTTGCTGGTCTTGGGGACTGCATTTGGTCCAGCTACCAATGTAATGGTTTGGGTAAGGCCTTCGCGTTGTGCTCACCTCATGCTGAATATTTGTCGTTGGGTACAGAGGCAATTGATCGGCAGATTCGATATCGAGCATTGTTTCGTCATCATGTGGAAGCTGAAATGATCGATGAAACCCGATAACCAGTGAATAAAGGCCAGGGGCTGGGTAACGACCGCTTTAAAGGTGAGGTTGAGCAGTTGACGGGGCGAAAGGCTCGGCCTGCCAATAAGGGCCGGCCGGCATTGGTGTGATGATTTTTGTGCCATAAGTTTCATCTGACCTCACTTATCCTAGGGGGTTGTGGTGCTTGTGACCACCAGAGGTAAATTGTGTGAGCAACCGACGCAGCACCGAGGCGAACGGCGCGGGAGTGTTGTGGATGTAAGTATTAGCAACGGTGATACAGCAGTGGAGAGGTGCGTGATCGGGAGCCCGGTCGGAGATCAATGGAGTCAGAGTCGTTAAATTTTCAAAAACGGTGACACGAGGTCACTGGAAAGACAAAAATCACCGACTCTGGCCCATTGATTCATCGGTGTAATGGTTTTTGTGTCACAAGTTTAGATGAAGCTTATCCTTTAGCGCCGGGCAATAGTCGATTTAAAGGTGAGCTGGCTCGCCTAACGGGTAGACGAGTTCTGGCTTCTTGAATGGAAGACACAAGCAAGTGTGGGTGACAATGCACCACATGCTTCACTTAGCCCCACTTATTTTAAAGCTGGTTAACACGGATAACCGGGAATTGCGGAAGGGTTGATATGTCCCGGCCCAGAAAAGGGAAAGCGCCCTTGATAGGATGGATAATCGCGCGCGATTTCAGATAACGTGCCTTGTGCGTATAAATTGTAATAGGGCCAAGTCTTGCTAACCGGCTTGTAGCTGTCGTTATTAAAAGGGTTCACTGTGGCGTAATACTGATTCAAATGGGTCATCGTATTTTGCAAATTACCGCCAGGCACCACCCGCAAATCGATAATCTCAAACGCCCAGCCGTTATTCATATTAGCCTGCGTTGTCAGTTGTACAGTATCGTAACCGGCTTTGTTTGCCAGGTTAAAATTATCCTCATCCACCTGCCAACCGGTGTCATTGACGCGGCCGTAAAGGTAATTGGTCTCATCAATCGCCGCATCAACAATCACGCTTTGCGCTGTTTCGGTAGTGACGCCATGTTGTGCCACATAATCCGATACTAAATCTCTGAACAACTTTTGACTGCCCGGCGGTGGTAGCTGACCACCGGTGTAGTAAGGCCAGTATGCTGTATCAGGGGTATTCAGTGCCGTTGCGATCTGCGCGTTGTTATAACCTAGTTTGCGCAGTGCATCTAACTTGTTTCGGGCCACTAAGGTTTTGCCAAGGTCAACCGCAACGCCCGAGCCGGGAGCCAAATAGTAGTAAATTCCCAGGTTGCCATCGTAGACATTCGAGTGGCACACCTCTACCCGACTGCCGGATGCAAACCCGTTTACGAACTTGTTGTTAAGGGGGTTGGTAGGGTCATAGGGATTGCGGCACCAAAAACCCTGTGGGTTGATCACGGAGGGCCAGTAAAGCTCGCCAAGCTGTGGGAGCTCAGCTTGATTACGCGGGGAAATTTTTCCAGGCGGAATAACATCCGTAGGTTGCGGGCCAAGTTGAAAGTAAAATCCCAGTGAATTGAAAAACTCGCTTACCGCAGCATCACTCATGGTAGCTAAAGCAGACTGAGCGAGTGGGTATACCTGCTTAAGGTAGTCGCGAATGGACATAATAGAACCGGTCATATTGACACTCCTTGTACAAATTGACTCTTGGAAAGTTCATCATAGTAGTTGGGGCGCGGTTAACAAGTTAAAACCAATACATAAACGACCAAGCCAAAACCTGCTGGCCACCCATCAATGACACGACAAACCACCTCGTACGTAGAGATAGGCCACCATAAGCATCACCTGACCCCACCTATATATCTAGTAGCGGTAATAACTCGCGGGAACGACAACTCCTTGACGGCCATACGCCAAAGGGTAGCCCCCGTGCTGGGATGCAAACGCCTTGGCCTCTTGCAGCGATGAAAACCAATGGTTCGGATACCCCGCATAGCGCGACGCCAGGTGGTACTGCTCTGCCCGCTCAGCGGGTAAGGTTTCAAGCGCCCTACGGCACTCAGCCCAACAACTGTAACCCGCCTCAAGCGCCAGCAACTGCAACGTATGTTTGCGCTGCACTAAACCTTGCCGCCGGCGCAGCTGGGGTAAGGTGACACCGGTAAATACTCGCTGGGCAAGCAAACGTCGCAAAACCGGTAAACAATCAGCAAGATCGCCAGAGCATGCCGCGCGCTGCGGCCTTTTGGCCTCGCGCAAAAACGACTCGACAACCGCGGAGGAAGAACCAGAAGAATGGGATGGTGTATGCATATCGCCTCCAATACAGTGACCTACTCGCTATCGGCCAGAGATGATATGCAAGCAAAGCTTGCCAGATTATAGAAACGATTGGTGAATCACTTTTGCGAGGCGGGCGCCCAATAAGCCCTGCGCTAATTATCCTGCGCCCTATAAAGCATGTCAACGCCGGGTAAGCGGCCAAAACCACCCTGCCCACAAGCTTGCCAACACCGCTCAACGGTGGCACGATAAGCCACATAGCGCGTAAGGTTTATCGCCTGAAAGGGCCGCCTGCAAAGATGGCAAGCCACGATAAACCACGATTTAGCCCTAAATTCAGTACAGCGTTTCCTTCCTCTCGCCGTCTAGGTAGCCAGATCGTTCGCGTAATAATGATAGGGGTTAATCCGTTAGCCTTGTGTGAAATGTAAGGCCTGATCCCGATAGTATAATGAATATTACGCCAGGTTTTGATCGCTTAGCGAAATAGGCTACTTCAATAACACATAATCGATAGTCTTGTTGTATCAAATATTGACATCCAATAGCCCTGAGGAGCTGTGAAGCTATGGAACGGATCAGACTGAAAAAGACAAAGTACAGCGAATGGGTCGTCCGAAACTCGCTTTACTGGTTATCTGCCGTGTGTGACTGGGATCTAGAAGAGGGCGCTATATATTGGGACATTCAAGTTACAGATAATATAGACATCGCTCGAACTAATTTGGCAAAACATTTAAATGACTATCTTTTACGGGAACAGCTAGCATCTCGGTCCTCAATGACGCGTCAAGCGATAATTCAAAACGTCCTCGCTGGAATTGAAAAAAGGCTTAGTCCATGAAATTGATGCCTTTCAATTTTGATAAATTTGAGGATGACAAATATCTGGTCAGTAACCTCGCAGGTTTTCATGAGGTCATATCTGACGAGGAGCTAATTGATTTGTCTACTGCTGGAACTGTGAAATGCAACGAAACACTTGCTCGCCTACAAAGTGGGTTATTTGTGAGCCCTTCTAGCTCTGAGCAAGCTGTAACAGCCGCTCTTGCTTCAGGTTTCTCAAAAAAGCTAATTCAGGAGCTATCTTTCAAACCAATTTTCATGATAGTCCCTACGCTTCGATGTGATCATTCATGTTCATATTGCCAGGTTAGCCGGGCCTCTATAGAAGCGCAGGGATATGACCTAGACGAAGCACACATTCCGACAATTATAGATATTATTAAACGTCTTTCTAGCGGTCCCTATAAGTTAGAAATTCAGGGTGGCGAGCCCTTAGTACGGTTCGATTTGGTTCAAAAAATATATGCTGAAGCGGAAAAAACACTTAATGTCAGTAATTTTGAGTTTGTTATAACTACCAGTCTCTCATTACTAAGTGATGAAATTATCCAGTGGGCAAAGAATAAAAATGTTCACTTCTCTACGTCCCTTGACGGAGAGTCATATATTCACAATGAAAACCGGATAATTTCTTCGTCAAACTCGTATGAGCTGGCAACGAAATGGATTGAAAGAATAATTGACCAGCTCGGTTTCGATCGCGTTTCTACTGTTACGACTGTAACAAGATCACTGTTGAACCATCCCGATTCAATACTCAAGGCTCATGATCGTTTGGGTTTACATGATATCTTTGTTAGACCTATAAGCCCTTATGGGTTTGCCAAAAAACAGAAAAAGTTAGATTACTCAATCAATGAGTACATGTCTTTCTACAAAAAACTATTTAAAGAAATTTCGGATTACAATGATCAAGGGGTTCCATTTAGGGAATACTCTGCAACAGTTCACGTTAGCAGAATCCTTAATCCAAGATATTCCTCTTATGCCGATTTAAAGTCACCCAGCGGCTTACTGTTGAATTGCATCCTGTTCAATTATGATGGACAGATATACGGAAGTGATGAAATGCGAATGCTTCAACGAGTCATTAAAGGCGCGGATTTCTCAATGGGATCAGTCGATGCTCCCAACATCTTGACGTCCTTAACAGCTTCTTTAATTGATCAATCGTTCAATTTTGTTCACCCGGGGTGTTCAGATTGCGCATACCAACCGTTTTGCGGATCAGATCCCTGTCAAAATATTAGTGCACAAGGAGAGTCGGTAGGAAACAAGTCCTTATCTACGTTCTGTAAATACCATATGGAAATGTTTCGCTTTATTTTCTCAAAAATTTATTCTGACAATCAAGCGAGGTCGTTATTGTCAAGGTGGTCTGATGCCTAACCCGATACGGAAAGATGTCTTTGTGTCTGATCGTGTTGGGCCAGATCCTGGTTTTGCAGTTCTTCGAAAATCAGCGGATTTCTGCGAAAATCAATATCTCCGCCAACTAATTATCAGGGAGAGTCAGTATCCGGAGAGCAAAATCTATAACGAATTAGCTATCGTCGATAAGGAGCTGTTTGACAGCATTGAAGATGGCGACATTGGATTTATAACGAAGAATGGTTCTGTGCGTGTAGTGCTATCTAAGAACGCTAACCATAATACCTTGTTAGTGACAGAGCGATGCGATAATGCATGTCTGTTCTGCTCTCAGCCACCAAAAGATGTACAAGATGACTGGCTTTTAGTGCAGTCAGCAATGGCAATTGCTGCGTTTCAGTCTACAGAAACTATAGGTATAAGCGGAGGCGAACCATTACTTTACAAAGAGACCTTTATTCGGTTTTTAGATTTCTTATGCAAACATGCATCTACAACCCCATTACACATTCTTAGTAATGGAAGAGCGTTCTCTGATCCGGCTTTTGCTAAAGCTATAGCAGATAGGTGCCAAACATTAAATCTCACTTTTGGGATACCCCTTTATTCAAGCGTTGAGGAAATGCATGATCATTTAGTCGGGGCTGATGGCGCCTTCCGAGAAACACTTTTAGGCCTAATTAATGCCGGCAATAGTGGGGTTCCTATAGAATTAAGAATAATTCCAACAAGTATGAACTTCAAGGTTCTACCAAATTTAATAAACCTGATTGCAAGGTGCTTCTCAAACATTGCACAAATATCAATCATGAATCTAGAGCCGGCTGGTTGGGCGCGACGCAATTGGAAAGAGCTTTACATAACTCCGCTGCACTATCATCACTATTTAGTAGAGGCTATACAACAAGCTAAGCGCGCAGATCTTCAGGTAAAGCTATTCAACTATCCATTATGTCATTTGCCAGAAGAATTGCAGGGTTACAGCGTTCAGTCGATATCGGACTGGAAAAATTATTACCCAGAGGTATGTTCTAGCTGTAAGTTAAAATTTAAATGTGCGGGTTTTTTTACATCGTCAACAGGTAAGTTTCACGATCAAGCGAGGGCTATAGTGTGAAAAATAAATGGACGATAGCGGCGCTAATACCAGGATTTTTCGCCTCGAGTCTAGTGGATGCACAAACACAAGATGCCCTGGGGGAGAGCCGTGGAAATTCAGATATCTTGTCGGATTCAATCATTACCCCACTGAATCTAGAAACACCACTCTATTTGGCAGCACATCGCAGTCATAGTTCCCACAGGAGCCATGGTAGCCATAGCTCGCACCGTTCCTCTGCGGGTGGCGGGTATACAAGACCCGCTTTACCTAAGTCCACCCCAGCTCCCGCTGAGAGACCCACGCAACGCTCAGAGCCCAGAAGTGAACCTCAGAAACCAGACTACAGCATGCCCCACGTTGATGATAAGCTATATGATCGAGCTGCCATCATTCGTCGTGTTCAACTGGCGCTGGATATACTTGGGCATTATAACGGAGATATTGACGGAGTTATGGGGCCACAAACACGGGCTGCGATTCAAAAGTATCGGACTGAAAAAAACATGTCTAAAATAGGCTTAATTGACAAAAATTTGTTAAACTCACTCGGAATACTCGTCCAGTGAATAGTAAAATTTTTCAATGGATCGTAGCCTCCTTTTGCGTCCTATGGATCACAAAGACAATACTGATACCAGGGGTCTCTTTTTTACTGCATTATGATGACTATATGCACTTATCCTCTGAGTGCGCACGAGCCATGGACAATGCTTGGTTTACTGATCAAATAGATAATAAAGCACTGGAAAAAACATCGAACATTCACCTGATTACTTGTCACAATTATGACATGGTTAGAAAAAAACTATTAGTATCAGGAGTTTCAGATGACCTTCTTGCATATTTGAATTTAAGAGCTTTGGAGTTAAACCAGCATTCGGCAGAAGACCTCGTTGAACAGCACCGCTTTAAGGAAAGATAAATGCGGTTCATAATTTTTATATTGTTCTTGATCGCAAATTTTCAAGCATACGCGGTCGATCACGACCAAGTGTTGCAAAAAGTTATAGAAATTTATCAGCTGAAGAAAAGCAGTTGCGATGTTAATACGGCTCTAATTAATAAAAATTTGATACCTCTTGGAAAACTTCTTTTCGAAAGCAAGATTTTAAGCGGTAGTGGCGACACATCTTGCGCCACCTGTCATATTGATAAACACTCCTTGGCGGATGCTCTACCGATGTCAGTGGGTGTTGGCGGATCAGGAGAAGGGCACGAAAGGTTAAACAGCAATGGCATTGTTGTAGCTCGGAACGCTTTCACACTATTTGGGCGTTCTACCGCAGATTTTAACACCTTTTTTTGGGACGGAATGGTCCAAGAAATCGAGGGTAAGATAGTTTCTCCGATAGGAAATGGTTACACTTATGGATTCAAGTCACCCCTGTCGGTAGCTGCAATAATGCCCTTGCTAGCTAGAGACGAATTTCTAGGTGAACGTCGTTTGCTATTCAACAATCAACATATTGAAAGTATTGACGATCAATACTACTTCGATAGATTTTTAGCCACCAACCAGATTATACGTTCTATTCCTCTTAGTTCGAATAGCCCCGATTTAGGTGTGCTTAACCATGAGCTCAAGTTGATTGGTGTTGATACCTTGAGCCTTCCATTGGTGGGCAATGCATTAGCAAGCTTTATTACTCAAAAGACATTAACCGAATGTGAGCCATCTGACTGGGACCATTACTTGGCCGGGGACTTACGGGCGATTTCAGCAACTCAAAAAGAGGGAGCTACTATTTTTTTCGGAAAAGGAAGATGTTCAGGTTGCCACAATGGAGCGTTATATACAGATTTTGGCTTCCATTCACTTGGAGTTCCTCAGGGAGAGCTCGGCCCTTACTTGCATCGGCAAGATATCGGTAGAGCAACTGTGACTTTCGATCTGGATGACCGCTACAGGTTTAGAACTCCTCCTTTAATTCGAGTCTCTCAAACTGAGCCCTATGGTCACAGCGGAGCATTTTCCTCTCTGGAGGAAGTAGTTCTATTTCATATAAACCCGATACCATTTTTCGAGAAATATGGCTGGACCTCTGAGAGAGAAGAACTTACTTATGGTAGAATTCTGTCTACTCGTTCCGAAATTTTGGGCTTTATCGATATATCCTCTAATGAGGAACTATCGAGTGTTGTAGAGTTTCTCAAAGCTTTGTAATCGCTGCTCTTAAGTAAGAACCCAACGTACCACTATCAATGCGATAGAACCGGGGTCAGGCCTGAATGGCACTTACTTAAGCCGAAGACTTATTCCACTCGCGCTGCTTTGGAGGGTGCCCACAAGACTGGGGTCAGGCCTTACAATTTACATCACAGCGTAAAATGTATGGCCTAATCCAAGTTTTATATTTAGCCCACCCTCCACTTTCTCAATCGGTCTATTTTTTAGTGATTTTTCAATTGGGGTTCGTCAGAAAAATAATCCTGCATCCAGTCAAACAGTGCATCAACCCCCACCTCAGATAAACTCTTGCGCTGAAACTCGTCACCAGCCTCTTCATCCAAGCTTGCAGACTGATACAGCAGCGTACCCGGCTCTTTATCATGCAGAATCAACATAATACGTCGGCGTGTGCGTAAGCAGTCGACCGTCATAACATCGGCGGGAATACTGGTATCGCGCAAGCCACGGCGTACCTCAACCACCGGATTAATGTGTTGATGGGCTTGCTGAATCTTAGTGTGAGCCTCAGTTATTTGGTCGGACAAGGTTTTTAAAGGGTCTTCAGACATCGAACGCTCCAGAATAATAGTGACGATAGATTAACAGAGTCGACGATTTTATTGTAAGGCAGAGGTTAATGAGATCAGAGTCGTTTGATTATGATTTTGCTTGGAATAAAGCCTAAATCTGGCACGTTGCACATTTCCCCTGCAACCAGCCGATCGCAGGCCTATTTAAGGGGGTAAGCAAATAGGACATTTGCGCAAGCCATCGTCACGCCAGGGAAGGCGTGTCGATGCGGCCCGCTAAAATAGGCCGGAGCGAGGGAACCCGAAGGGCTGAGGTGCCGGGGTGCGCTTTTTCGTCTCTTTTTTGTCGCATTACAAAAAGGGACTCGCCCGCCCGGCGACTGAGGGCACCCAACTAGAAGATTGTATTGATGTGAGTGGTATAGCAACTTAAAAAATCGAAACCATTGGATCCCGGAATCTGGGCCCGAGATGACGGTATACAAAAGCTCAGGAGGCGATGTAGAGGATTACATCACGCGACTTTTAAAAACCTCGTTCCCCGTTATCCGTAAACCGTCCCCCGCCCTAAACCAAATCCTCAATCGTCCCATCACAAATCGGTGCCATCGCCGTCATCCGATCCAACGCCGTAGCGTTCCCGTCGCATCGGGCGTCAGGCCTCACCATTCACATTGTGACAATAAAGCCTAAGCCGCATACCCTAAAAACTCATCTGCGGAGCGAATTCCTTCGCGATCCTGACAAAATTTAAGCAACCGGAATAGGTTTCTAGCGGCAGCATTACCGCTGGGGCTAACCATGCGACGAAGTCCAGCCTCTTGAATTCGCCGGTATTAGCAATATGGAAAATGGCTAAAAAGGTAGGCTGTGTGTAGCACTTGGTGCTATACTTTGGTCTGAGTACGAAGGGAGACGAATGCGAGTATTTAAAAACAAGGCGTTTAGTAAGTGGGCGGCAAAAGAAGGCTTGAGCGATGTGGTCTTGCTGGCGGCGGTCGACGAGATGGCGCGTGGCTTGATCGACGCTGATATGGGTGGTCATGTTGTAAAAAAGCGCGTAGCGCTGGCTGGAAGAGGTAAAAGTGGTGGATTTAGGACCTTGCTCGCTTATAAAGCCGGTAACAAAGCGTTCTTCGTATATGGCTTTGCTAAAAATGCTCGCGCTAATATCAGCGCAGATGAGCTGAAAGCCCTTAAATACTTGGCTAAAGAGTTACTGAAATACAGCGATAAAGCATTAACAGACGCTATTAAGCATGGCGCGTTAATCGAGGTAGAAAACGATGGATAAATCAATTTTAGATACGGTTCATGACAGCGCTAAAGATCTACACGCTGCGGGTGTGATGAAAGACGCGACGCTGCGCGAGTTTGATGCGCTTTGTTTGCCGCCGGTAAAACAGTATTCAGCCGAGCAGATCAAGCAAATCCGAACCCGAGTAAAGGCTAGCCAAGGCGTTTTTGCTGTTTATTTAAATACCAGTAAATCCACCGTCCAGAAGTGGGAGCAAGGCGTTAAAAAGCCTAATGGTCCTTCGTTAAAACTGCTGAATTTGGTGGCTGAAAAAGGCTTGGAAATCTTAGCCTAAACCATATAAAAAAACAGATTTAAACGTTTCATGACGAGCGGGGTTTTGATCTCAGCCTCATGGAGGCTGTGCCTGAGGTTAATTATCACCCCGCTATGGTTGAGTGATTTTCAACCTCCAGACACACTCCAAAGCCCTTACAGCCTGCGGAAATCAATTACGGTTCAGTGCGAGAGCTTAATCTGGCTTTCGCAAGCGCCTCGTAAGGAAAAAATAGCCAACTAGCCCAAATATAAACGGATGCCCTGTATGAAGCCTAACTTGATGCGGGCGACGAAACTCGTACTCTTTTTCGCTAATTTCATAGTACTTTTTAGGGTTGTGTCCAAGGGCGTAGTATTTATCGTTTTTAACTTTAGTGGTTCCGCCAATGGCAGCACTATAGAAGAAGTTGAAAAAGAAATAGCCGACTACAAGTAAAATAATCAATAACCGTTTGGCGGTGGCCTTCTGGAACATTGCCTCTATTGGGTTATCGACTGTTTTTGGCGTTCCAGATTTTATTTGATGTATTCCAAGCCGGCCAAGACCCAGAATAAAAAAAGATATGCTAATCACAGATAATGGTAGCCAAACCCATTTGGGAGGAAGTAAACCGAGCCATGCGATTAAATGAACAAGCATCAAGCCGGAAAAGGTAATGGCTGCAATTAATTTTATAATTTTCATACGGTATTTACGTTCTATCCGTGAGGTGGAGTAGGTTTTGATTTGTTGTTTTTTGCGAACAGAATAAAGCTTAAATTACGCTCGGTGCAAACTTCCCCTGCAACCAGCCGAGCGGAGGTCTATTTTAGGGGGTAAGTGAGCAGGACGCTCACGCAAGCTATCGTCACGCCAGGGAAGGCGTGTCGATGCGGCCCGCTAAAATAGGCTGGAGCGAGGGAAGCCGTAGGCCGTGATGCCAGGGTGCGTTTTGACGTGAAGGGATTCACTAATGCAGCGAGCGCAAGGACGCGCAGGAGCAGCATTGGTTACCTTCTTTACCACTAAAGAAGTAACTCGCCCGCGCGGCGACAGAGCGCACCCAACTAGAAAACTGGAACAAGCTAATCTCTAGCTCAAATCCAGAACGTATAGAGCTTTAAACAAAAAGCGCGCACAGCGCCCTAAGCCAAATTCCCAATCGTTCCATCACAAATCGGATTCATCGCCGTCATCCGATCCAACGCCGTGGCATTCCCCAGCCCATGCTGCGGAAACAGCGTAGAAAATAAATTCTGCTCCCCATGCAGCGCCATATAATTCAGCACCAAGGTCTCGACCAATAGGTTCACATTATTGGCCGCCGGACTGGAGGCGGTTTCAACATCGCCGCTGGAGCGCATAAACCCCAGCTGTTGGTGCGCCGCTTGCGCGGACTCGGAGCCACCGAGAATCGAGGGGCGGCCATTGGGGTTGTAGACTAAAAAGTACGAGCCGGCGGTTTGTTGGTTGTCGCCCGTCCAGACGCCTTTGCCACGGCCCTCGACAGAGTCGTCAATCATGCCGTTGGAAAATACCGAGCCGTCGGAGAAGACGTAAATCATCACCGGTACGCCCATGCGGGCGGCGTACTCTAAGCAGGCGCCAATGCAGCGGCCGGCGCGCAAATCGCGAATCTCGCCGGTGGACCGATCGCCGGTGTGGTAGTCGTAGCCGCCCATGGTAATGGTGCCGGCGCCAGCGTAGCCGCTCATGACCAGCTTCATCACCGAGGCGGTTTTGCGAAACTCGCTGTCGTTATCAAACTCGTCAAAGCTAAAAATACCGCCGGGGCCGACGATATCCGCATCGGCAATCGGGTCGATGGCCGCGGGGTTGCCAAAGCGGTCGGCTAAATCGGCGCTTTTAACATAGCCGCAGCGCATTAACTCTTTAAGCGCTGCATCCCGGTTGCTGCCGGTATCCACCGCGCCCAGTTTGGCGTTGCTTAAACGCACCATAGATTCCATGACCGCCACGGTGTCAGATTGGCTGAGCAAGCTCACCAAATCGCCTACGTCCACAAGGCCTGTCACATCGCTAGGGCGGTCGACTTTGGTGGGGCGCGCCTCGGGGTTAATCAGCATCGATGGTGCCATAGAGTTGCCGCCCGAGTCGCTGGCGCGCGAGCCAATCAAAGAGAGCAGCGAGCCGTTGGCGCCGGCGCGGTTAATGCCGTACATGGGGTTGTGGGGGTTGTTGCCGGTGTCGTTCTCGGAGCGGGCGGGAATTACCGCACCGTTAACGGCCGCCGCCGTACCTGGGGCGACACGCTCTAAAATGCCGCGCAGCATGCCGCTGTCGGTGTGAAACGCCAGGCCTAAATCGCGATTCACAAAATCGCCGGTGCTGCTGTCGGGCGTCATATCGCCGGGCAGGCCCTGCTTTGTGTAGCCGCTGGCCGATAGCGTATCGAGCTGGCCGCCGGCGCCGCCGACTAATACATTAGAGCCGGCAATATTGGCGCCACCGGCTAAATCGAAGCAGATAAACGGGATTTTACCCGCGCCCTGGCTGGCAATGCCGCAGGCCTGGCGCATGGCGTTAATATCGGGCGATAACGCGGCATTGGCGTTGCCCGCTAGCAGCGTTAGCAGTGAGGCGCCGGTTAAGGTAGCGCCGCCGGTGCGAAAGCCCTGGGCGATTAAATCGCGCCGGCTAATGGGCCGGTGGTGGCTGTTAAGTTTAAGCGGTGCATCCGGATGCAGAGGGGCGCGGTATTTACTCATAAGGCAGTCTGCTCCGTTAGTGAACTAGCATCACCGCGCTGCCAAGGGCGGCGGCGCAGGTGGCTTTGACGGTGGTGGCGGTACGGTCGGCGCTGCAGTTGCCGCCGCAGGCGCTCATGGTGTCGATCAAGCCATTTAGCTCGGCGCGCAGGGTGGCCGGGTCGGCTTGGGTATTGAGTGCGCCGCCGGTATCGCCAGCGACCAGTGCGTTAAGCAGTGGGCTAATAACTTGGCTGCGGCCGGTGGCATTAAACGCGGCGGCTGGGGCGGCGCCAAAGTTAAAGCCGGGGAAGAAGACGGCGCGCTCGCTCGTGTCATTAACCAGTGCGTTGCAGTAGGCGACCGCCAATTGGGTAATGCCCATTTGCTGCGCCGCGACAAAGGTATCCAGCCCGCTGGTGGTGGGCAGTTGCTGCTCGACTTTGGCGTAGGTGGCTTGCACGGCGGCGTTGGTGTGGCTGATGCCCGTCATGGCCGCCAGTGAGGCGTTAATACTGGCGAAGCTTTTTAGGCCCAGGGTGGGTTGGTCGGCAATATCCGCTGGCGGTTGTGGCACCGGTGGCTCGGCCTCAACCCGGGCAAAGCGGTGCTCGCCCAGTTGATCGAAGGTGATAAAAAAGGTGTCTAGCTCGCTGCCCTGCTCTAGCGCGACCACCGCGCCTTGGCGCGACAGTGGCTGCATACCCTCGGTGTACTCGGCGGCGTTAATATCCGTTTCGAGCGCGGCAAACACTTGGCCGACGATGGCCTCGCGGCCGTTAACGCCGATGCGAATGCCCTCAAGCGGTACGGTGGGGATGGGGTCGTCGCTTAAGCGGGTAAAAAACGGCTCGCTAAACAGGTAGCTGTAGTCGTCAAACTGTTGCACCTGAAACACCACGTAGGCGTCGGTAACGTTAATTAAATCGCTAATGCTAAACAGCAAGTAATAGGTCTCGCCCACGCCGGCGTCAAAGTTGCTGGCGATGGCTTCGGCCGACAGCGCGCGGTTGTGCACCGCCAAAAAGCGCACGGCGCCGTTCCATACCCGGTCGGATGACACCTCGTTGCCCACGACTAACGCAAAGCTGGAATCCCACTCGTTAAGGTTGCCTGCGGCCACCGGATCGGTGCCGCCGGTGAGCTCGCCATCGACGTAAATGCGTCGGCCGTTGACTGGATCGAAGGTGACCACCACATGCTGCAAGCTGGCCTGCGCGCGCTCTTCGGCATCAAGCGTGGCAAGCGCCGGCATGCCGTTGCCATCGGTGCTAGAGCTGCGCAGGTAGTGGGTGTAGTTATACAGGTTTTGATCCAGCGCAAGGTTGCGCACTTGGGTGCTGCCCGAGTAACTGACGATGCGGGCGTCCTCTTGGCTGACGTTGGAGGGGATCACCCAGGCCTCGATGGAGTACTCGCCGGTGCTGGTGATTTGATCAAACAGTTTGCGGCTGGTTTGCGTCGAGGCTTGCGCCTTGCCGTTGTTAAAGCGCAGGCCCCAGCTGGACATCCAATCGACGTCGCCGTACAGGGTTAAGTCGGCGGCGGGGTTAACGCCGCTGGTGTCGTAGGCGATGGCGCCGCTGCCGGTTTTAAACTCGTAACGCGCGATGATGTAGTTATCCGCGCGGCCATTGGCGCTGGCCACGGTGCCGTCGCCCAGTTGCAGGGCTTTACTGGTGACCAGGGCTGGGTCGATCTCGGTGACGGGCACTAAGTCGGCAAATGCGGCAATGGCATCGGCCATGGCGCTGGCATCGCTGGCGCAAGAGTTGCTCCAGCAGTTGTGGGACTCGGCCGCAAGTCGCTCGACCAGCCGCGAGCGGGCTGGGTCGTCCAACCGCATACGGCTGCGGGCGGCCTCGTACGAGACTTGCACATCGGCGCTGCCAATATAGGGTTGCTGCATTAAGGGCGCGCCCTCAGCGTGGCAGCCGCTGCAAAACTGGCTAACTAGCGGGTACACGGTGCTGGCGTAATCGCCGCTATCGGCGGGGAAGTTTTTGCTGCCGCCGACTTCTTTAATCTCGGGCGCGGTGAGCACAACCTCGTTGCTGATGCTACCGGCGGCCGAGGCCCACTCGGTAATATAGCCGGTAATAATATCGGCGCAGGCGGTGTCGCTATCGAGCCAGCAATTGTGGCCGCCGGCGACTTTGCTCACCATGGTTGATAGCTGCGGTGTGTGTAAATCCACCAGCGGCACGGCGGCTTGGTAGGCTTGGTTGATGTCGTCGGTGCGCACAAACATGGGGCTGTTGCCGCCCACTACATGGCAAGAGCCGCAGCGCTCTGCAAACGCTAAGTTATCCCACAGGTACAGTTTAAAGTTTTGCACGTCTTCGGTCAGTGGTGCCGGGCCATCGTAGGCGAAGCCCGGGCGGTCGACCTCGTCGCCATTGTCGGGCTTAACGTTGCTGGTGGTCGCCTCGCCGCTGCCCGAGCCGCAGCCGGCCAATAACGATAGACTTAACAGCCCCGCTAACCACAGGGGTGATTTGCCAATGCAGTTGCTTATCGTGCCCGCCATGTTATTCACCTTTGCAGTAGTCGGCGGTGTCGATAAACACCTGTTTTAAGTTGTAGCCACTGGCGGCAAAGGCCGAGGTGGCATTGCTTAGCAGTGCGCGATCGGCGGCGTTGCCGGGCTTGCGCAGGCAGACTTTGGTAAAGACTTTTTCAACTTGGCAGCTGGCAAAGGCGCCGGAGTTGGCCAGCTCGCGGCCCAAGCTTTTGGCGCCGCTGCCGCTGCCCGCGAGCGTTGGGTCCCACGCAAGAATGGCGTTGGGGCCTTCGCGCCAGTAATTGAGCCAGTTGTCGTTGGGGGTAATGTAGCCCGGTGCAAAGGTGCTGGCGTTAATGTGGTATTTAGCCTCGGTGCGGTCGCCGCTGGCGGGGTCGGTTTCGCCCTCTGCGTTATAGTGGATTGCGCCGCGCTCGGCGTCTGGGTCGGATTCTGCGTTGTACTCGTAATCGTAGTAGGCAAACGCTTGCGCCAGTGGGTCCATCCCGGCGTGGCAGCCGACGCAGTTATTTAAAAACACCCGGCTATCGCCACCGGGGCTGCGGCTTACGTCCTGGCGGATGCGGTCGGGCGTGCGGGTGACATCGTGCACTTGCTCTAAATCGCGGCATAAATGGTTGAGCAAGGTAAAGCGCAGCATCGCCCGGTTAGTACCGGCGACAAAAAACGCCTTGGCGGCGCCGCGGCTGGTCATCACCCCGGCGGTGGCTTCGGCGGGCACGCCGGTTAATTGCGATTGGGTGCGTCGCACCAGCGAGCTGCCCAGTTCGGCATCGCTGTCTTGCAGCGCTTGGTAGTGGGCGTTGTCGTTGCTGCTGTAAGCGGGCAGGCCTAAATCGTCGGCGCCGGTGTACAGCACATCGGCGGTTAACAGCTCGCGAAAGTCCGCCTCGTCGCGCACCAGCCCCATCACGGTGGCGGTGTAATCGTTAAGCGGGGCAAAGGCGGTCATGTCGCGGTTGGTCCAGGGGGTTACCCAGGTTTTTAAGGTGGCGCGGTAAAAGCCATCGTTATCCATGGCAATGCGCACGGCTTGGGCGGTATCACCGCTGCTAATAAGCTCGCTCATTTGCGCAAGCACGGCGGTGCTGGGCGGCACCCCGGCGATGCGCGAGTGAATGGTCAACGCCTGCTCGCGCGGGCCAGCGGCCGCCGTAGCGGCAAGTAAACTTAAACCCAGTGCGATAACACTAAGGCGTAAGTTGGAGGGCGAACAGAGCGACATGCAGGGCTCCAAATGATCTGATGCTGTGGCGGTTGCCGGGTTTGTGTTTTAATCTAGGCCTTACAGGCTTGGGCTTATTATAGGCGGATTAGCGGCTGGGCCTGTGCTATTGCGTGGTGCGCAGGTGTCTACCCAATCACAGATTGGCAAGATCATAACAAAAGTTTGTTTCAATAGGGACGCCCAGCGCCCGTGCCGGCACACAGCGTGACTGGCGACAAAGATTTATTGTCGCGGTTGTCGGACAATTAATCTTTGTACACAGCTAGGATCGTTAATGACAACACACGCTGTAATACCGCAGCCTATTTTGCCTTCGGATACTGGGTGGCGGGTTTTTGCTCGTCGCTTATTGTCGGGCGCCCTATTCGCCTCCGTTTTGGTCGGCTGTGGTGGGGGCGGTGGCGGCGGTATCAGTGGCTCCGGTCAGCCTCCCGATCCGGTGGTTAAAGACATCCCCATTGCTTACATCGAGCGCCCGTTGCCACGGGATGACGACGGCGAGCTATTGCCGTTAACGCCAGCGGGGCGCGATGACTTTAATCCGGGGGCACGTTTGTTTATTAAAGCTCGCGCCACCGACGATGCCCTGGCGATTAACGTCACCGACCAAGCCTTTGCCGAGGGCGCCGACTATGACGTTAAAGATCTAACCTCGCACCCCGATGGCAGCCGCTTACTGTTTGCCATGCGCGCCCCCGAGATTGAAGACGCCCCGGACGAAGACCAGCCCACCTGGAATATCTGGGAATACGATTTATCCAATCGTCAGCTGCAACGGGTCATTAGTTCGGACATCGTCGCCGAGGTGGCCGATGATATCTCACCGCGCTACATACCCGGTGGCCGCATTGTGTTTGCATCCAGCCGCCAAGTGCGCAGCCGCGCCCTGTTGCTCGACGCTAACAAACCCCAGTATGCCGCCGAGAGCGAGTCGGGCGATGGCCCGGCATTTGTGTTGCACTCAATGACCGTCGCCGGCGACGATATTCGCCAACTGTCATTTAATCAGGGGCACGACTGGGCCCCATTGCTGCGCGACGATGGCCGGCTGCTGTACACCCGAGCCGATAGCTACCGCAACAACCGCGTGAGCTATTACACTAGCAACCCCAACGGCACCGATGTGCGGCCTCACTACGGCTACCATACTCGCCTGGCCGAAGACACGCCCTGGCTGTTTAACCCAGAGCTAATGGCCGATGGCCGGTTGGTGGGTATTTACAAACCGCGCGATGAACTGCCGGGCGGCGATATTGTGGCTATTGATACCAGCGAGTACGTCGAGGATGACCAAACCGTGCTGGGCACCGAGGGCGACGCGCTGGATAAACTAACCGTGCTGCCGGTGACGCTTGATGGCAGTATCTCGCGTCACGGTTATTTCTCGGCGCTGGCGCCGCTGTTTGACGACACCAACCGCCTGCTGGTGAGCTGGAGCCAATGCCGCCTAGAGGCGCTAAACCAAGACACCGGCGACTCGCGCTACGTGCCCTGCACCGAGGCCAATTTAGCCGCCGAGTACGAGGCGGCGCCACCAGTGTACGGCTTGTTTCTTTACAACGTAGATGACAATTCGCAACAGCCTGTGGTTGTGCCCGCTGAAGATGTTATTTACACCGACTTAGTGGTGATGGGCCCACGCCCGGCCGCCGCCCCGGTCGACGGCGCCATCAATGAGTCGCTGGCGAGCGAGGGGCTGGGCATTCTGGATATTCGCAGCGTCTACGATTTAGATGGCGTAGACACCAGCGGCGCGGGCATCGAGACGCTGCGCGACCCGGCGCAAACCATCGCGGCTGAGCGCTCGGCGCGGTTTTTACGTTTGCTGGGCGCCGTTTCGCAACCGCCGCGTGATATTAAGCAAGTGCCCGGCAGCGCCTTTGGGGTTAGCCGGGCTCAGGGTATGAAAGAGATTATCGGCTATGTGCCGGTCGCGCCCGACGGCTCGGTGCGCGCCGCTGTGCCCGCCGACACCGCTTTTACGATTGCAGTACTCGATGCCAACGGCATGCGCATTAGCCCGCGCCATCAAAATTGGCTGCAAGTGCGCCCCGGCGAAACCTTTCAGTGCAATGGCTGCCACCAGCGCGACTCGCAAGTGCCCCACGGCCGGCTCGATGCTGGCCCAATGGCGCTTAATACGGGTGCCGAGACCAGCGGCTTGCCCTTTGCCAATACCGAGCCGCGCTATGTGGCCGAGATGGGCGAAACCATGGCCGAGGTTTACGCCCGCATTGCCGGCGCGCCCCGGCCGCAGGTAGATTTAGTCTATAACGATGTTTGGACGGACCCCGGCGTGCGCGCCAAAGACCCAAGCTTTGACTTCCTTTATAGCGAGTTAGCCGAAGGCCCCGATCCGGCGCGGGTGCCTACCAGCGCCGCCTGCCAGCAACAGTGGAGCGCGGCCTGCCGCGTGACTATTAACTACCCCGCGCACATTCAGCCTTTGTGGCAGCTGCCCCGGGTTGAGCGCGATGCCGATAACAATGTGACTGCCGATAACACCTGTACGAGTTGTCACAGCCCGGCCGATGCCGATGGCCTTGTGCAGATTCCCGCCGGCCAGTTAGACTTAAGCGCGACCGAGACCGACGCGGATCAGATGTTGTCTTACCAGCAACTATTGCGCACTCGCTTCGAGTTAGAGCTGGTAGACGGTGTGTTGCAAGAGCGTTTAATCGCCACCGGTGAATTTGAAGCCGACGAAGATGGCGAGCTGATTCTGGATGCCGAGGGCAACCCGATTCCCATTTTTGAGCGTGTGCCCATTGGTCGAATTATGTCGCCCGGTGGCGCGTTTGCCAGCGGCCGTTTTTTTAGCCGATTTACCGAGTTTGACCCCATGGAAGACACCTTTGATCATCGCGGCCTGATGAACGATGCCGAGCGCAAGCTGTTGGCCGAGTGGCTGGATATCGGCGCGCAATATTATAACAACCCATTTGATGTGCCCGAGTAATGCGTAAACGCGTAACCCTATTGCCCCGCGTGGCACTGACAGCAACCCTATTGTGGGCGCTGACCGCGGTTTGCTCGGCGCCGGCGGCGGCCGGTTGGTTTGACGACGAGCCACCACTGGTGGTGACGGTGAACGATGCCTACATCGATGTCTACTCTGGCCCCGGTCGCGGTTATCCGATTTTTCATGCGCTGGAGTACGGCGAACCCATTACCCTTATAAAAAGCCGTGCCGGTTGGATCAAAATCGCCACCGAGCGCGGCCTAGAGGGTTGGGTGGATCGCAGCGCCATGCAATATACCTTGGGCCCCGACGGCCAAGTGCCAGACTTTACCGACGAGTACCGCTCCGACGCGGTGGTGGGCCACTTTGAGTTGGGCGCCGCGCTGGGTGACTTTGGCGGCGCCGACTCGGTCGCTTTAAGCGTGGGCTACCGCTTTACCCGCAACCTGACCCTAGAGGCCAGTTATTCACAAAATTCTGGGCAATTCTCAGACAGCGAGCTGATCAGCGCCGGGTTATTGCACCAGCCGTTTCCCGAGTGGCGGGTATCACCGTTTTTGCGCCTGGGCGCCGGGGTGATTAAAGTTAACCCCAGTGCGACCTTGGTGGATACCCAAGACCGAGAGGACTCTGTACTGCAGGCGAGCCTCGGCGCTTATGTGTATTTGTCGCGCCGCTTTTTTTTGCGGGCCGAATACGTCAACCATCATCTGCTCACCACCCGCAGTACAAATGAAGAGGTTTCCGAATGGCGAGTTGGCTTCAACGCGTTTTTTTAACGGCGTCGGTTTTGACCGTACTGGTATGGCCGTCGGCCGCGGCGCTGGCGCAAGAGGATGATCCGCTTGAGCCTATCGTCGGTGCCGACATTGAGCGCCGTCATATAAAAGAGGACATGCTCGATAGCGAAAACTTTGAAGTTGGCGTCTACGCCGGGGTGTTAGGTATTGAAGACTTTGGCAGCAATGCGGTGTTGGGCGTAAGCCTTGCCTATCACATTAACGAAGACTTTTTTGTCGAGGCGATTTACGGCAGTAGCGAGGCGCAAAAAACCAGCTACGAGCTGTTAAGTGGCGCGGTAGAGTTGTTAACCGACGACGAGCGTGAATTTACCTACTACAGCTTAGCCGTGGGTTATAAAGTGTTTCCGGGGCAGGTGTATATGAGCCGCGACCTCGCGTTTAACACCCACTTTTATTTAACCGCCGGCGCGGGCAACACCGAGTTTGCCGCCAACCGCTACGCCACTTACTCACTGGGGGCGGGCTACAAAATTTATCTGACCGATATGTTTGCGGTGGATATTGGCATGCGCGATCACCTGTTTAGTCACGAGCTGTTTGGCGAGAGCCGGCAAACCAATAATTTTGAAGGCCGCATTGGCCTCTCGGTATTTTTTTAGGAGCATTGCATGATAGCGGCGGTAAAAACCTTTGTTAAATCTTTGAGTATTGGCCTGATGTTGTTGCTGCCGTTGTCTTGGTCGGTGCAGGCCGCCAACAGCGAAGCGGTAGGCACTAAGGCGCCAGACTTTACCTTAAAAAGTAATCAGGGCGACAACGTGCGCTTAGCCGAGCAGCGCGGCCAAGTGGTCATGTTAAATTTTTGGGCCAGCTGGTGTGCGCCTTGCCGTAAAGAGATGCCACTGCTGGACGAGCTACATCAGCGCTACGAGAGCGCGGGTTTTGTCTTGTACGGCGTTAATGTTGAATCCGACCCGAGCGCGGGCGATAAACTGATTAAAGATCTGGGGGTGAGCTTCCCGATTTTATACGACACCGACAGCATCGCCAGTAAAGCGTATAGCGTCGACGCCATGCCCACCACCGTAGTGATTGACCGCGACGGTGTGATTCGCTACGTCAACCGTGGTTATCGCGGCGGCGATGAAGAAAAATATCGCACGCAAGTGAAAGAGTTAATTCGCGAATGAATACCGCCCCACTCGCTCGCGTGGGCTTAGCCCTGTTGGCACTGTGTGTTTGTGCCTGTACCCCGTGGGTAAAACCCTACGAGCGCGAGCACTTGGCCGACCAGGTAATGAGCTTTGATCGCGACCCTATTGCCACCGGTTATTTAAATCACGTGTATGAGGCGCGCGAGGCTTCGCGTGGCGCAGAGGGTGGCAGTGGAGGCGGTTGTGGTTGTAATTAATAACACGCTGGCGCGAGGCATTGTTGCCTTATGCTTGCTGCTACCACTGGCGGCCGCGGCCGAAGTATTGCAGCCCGATCGCTTGGATGTGATGTACCACAGTTATGACGGCGGCGGGGCAAGCATTGATGGGCCCTCGGTATTGGTGCGCAAAAACGTCGCCGATACTGTTTCCGTGTCGGGGGGGTATTACGTCGATATGGTGTCCAGCGCCTCCATTGATGTATTGGCGACCGCCAGTGAATACTCTGAAAAACGCACCGAGTACTCCGTGGGGTTGGATTATCTGCACGACAAAATCTTGATGAGCCTTGGCTACACCGAGAGCACCGAGAGTGACTACGAGGCCGAGACGATTAGCGCCGGTATTAGCCAGACATTTTTTGGCGATTTAACCACCCTGAGTATGGGCCTGAGTTTTGGTGATAACTCTGTGGGGGTTAATGGCAACGATGACTTTGCGGCCAGTGCTAAAAATTACCGCTACAAATTAAGTTTATCGCAGGTGTTAAGCAAATCGTTAATCGCCGTGTTCAGTGCCGAGTCGATTGTCGACGAGGGCTTTTTAAATAACCCCTACCGCCAAGTGCGCTATAAAGATACCAGCGTACCACGGGGTTATAGCTACCAAAGTGAAGTGTACCCATTAACCCGCAACTCAGATGCCTTTAGTGTGCGCGGTATTTACTACCTACCGTGGCGCGCCTCAGTACGGGCCGATGCCCGCTACCACGACGACAGCTGGGGCATCTCGGCCAGCAACTTAGAGCTGCGCTATTTACAAACCATAGGCGAAGAGTGGTTGCTTGAAGCCAAATACCGCGCTTATACCCAGAGCGAAGCCGACTTTTATTCTGACTTGTTCCCCTACCGCGATGCACAAAACTTTTTAGCCCGAGATAAAGAGCTAAGTGAATTCAGCTCAGATAGCTTTGGCTTGGGCGCCACCTACACCCTACCCGAGCGCTGGTTATCGGTGTTTGAAAAAGGCACCGTCAATTTGTACTGGGATCACTTTCAGTTTGATTACGACAACTTTCGCAACGTACTGGATACCGAAGCGCCAGTGGGGGAAGAAGAGTTGTATGCGTTTGATGCCAATGTGATTCGGCTGTATTTTTCGTTTTGGTACTAAAGTGTGTGGTGGTAATTTTTCGTAATTTCTGCGACGCGAGAATCCAGTGGCTTTGATTTGTAGATTGCCATACGAATGCCAATTGCATAGTTTTCTAATTGTTTTCCCTCAGTCGCCGGGCGGGCTAAGCACTTTTTTCTTGATCTCAACCGGTCAATGCAACGAATACTGCGAATATACCAGCCCTAACGGGTTCCCTCGTTCCGACCAATTTTAGAGGGCCGCATCGACACGCCGTCCATGGCGTGTCGATATTTGCACAAATATCTTACTGGCTTACCCCCTAAAATAGGCCTGCGCTCGGCTGACTGCAGGGGGCGGGCTTCATGAGTGTGTGTTTTTAATTCTGGGAAATCAACCACTTTAATCCCCAAAATATAGTCAAATTGAAATGCGCTAACACATTTTTCAATTCAACTCCTAAGTTAACCGTTTTTAAACTCTTGGTGCCTTTTATTTGTCCTTTCTCTTGAAAGAGTTTAAAAAGTATGGATTCGTATACTTTCCGTTTGCTCTAACGGAGACTCCCCATAAAAAATCAGAACCAGGAGGGCTGGAGAACAACGCTGTAGCCCCACAAACGCCATATCTATTGCAGCTAGTAGGGTATGCATCAATGTACGCTGGTTTTTTGTAGGGGTTGCCACCTGATCCTGAGCGATAAATTTTGATTCGATAGCCCTCTACATTATTCACAGCGGTCCAGTTAAAGCCGATGCGATAGTATCCGTCCTCCCCTTGCTCAATATTAATATTAACATTAGAAGATGGCTTTAAAGGAACTGGATGATTTTTCATATATAGTGAGTTCGGGTAATCTGGCTTTCTGTAACTATCATTAGCATAGGTGTACCCAAGTACTTCAGATGTGTTCACTTCATAACCTAATGCTAACTTTTCTGTTAATAGGTTTTCAGGAAAAATAATTTCATTGCCTGAGGTTTTGGATATACCTTTATACACAGCGATAGTGTCATTTGGTTGTTCGCTTTCGAAAGGATAAATATATCCTTCTGTGCCATCAAAAAAATACCCTTCTCCAATTAGCTGATCATGTTCATCAAATCCTATAGCTAAAAAGCTATCTATTTTTCCATTTATTATTTTTACATAACGTCTTAAAGGAGCAAGGCTAACGTTTGAGTAAGGATTGTGATGGGTGGTAAATACCCACATTTCAGATAACGCACTATAACCATTTACACTGGGGAATCTATTATATCTAAATATTCGATTTCCGACAGGGGAGTATAGATCCGGAATGAAACTATCTGACCTATGTTGGAATATTTCCCCCTTTATTGCTGCTATGGCTATTTGTGGATACACGGTATAAAACGAATCTCGGTGTAGATCACTGTAAAGTGAGAACAATGGGGTTAGTCGGTTGGGATTGCTTGCTAGCGCTAGGTGAACAGCTCGATTTGCATTTAACATGCCGTTACCTGAATAGTTTGTGACCTCTCGGTTTTTATTGTTTGGTTCTTCTGAGTCTATATTCCATGGATTGCAATACTGAATCCCATTGGGGCGGCTAGACGCTACACCATATTCACACCTTAGATATTCAGGAGAACCACTTGTGTTATTTTTTTTTGTTGTTGATAAAAATATTCTGTCACTCACTCCGGCTACTAATGTTTCACAAAAAACTCCTTTGTTATGCTTAGAAAAGCCGTCCATTTCTTCGGTTTTTTCAACCTTCCCTTCTTCGTTAAATTTTATTTTATAGCATTTCTTTTTGTCCAGATTTATGCCCCACTGAAATTCTACGGATGCTTGTATTGGACTGTCAAAGATCTCCTCTCTTTTGCTGTCGTAAGTACTTGAGCTTTTATAAATTATCTCTCGTGTTTGACGGTTACTCTGTAACGGGTTGATTGTTCTCACCAACCCAGCGACCCCAGAAACATGCGGCACCGCCATTGAGGTTCCACTGAGCAATCCATACTGATCCAGCTTTCCTGTTCCTATGTTATTCCAAGTGCATTCAGGGTTATTACCCTGATCATAGGCATCTATACCAGGAGCAAACACACCTATAATGTTAACTCCGGGCGCGACCACACCGACACTGTTAATGCCTGCTGGTCTTCTACTCCCCCATATACCATTACGCAATGACACCGAGCTAGGCTTATTTTGTCCACATTCTTTAGCTCGTATTGACTCTTCTCCCGAGTGTCTCATCAAGCGCCAATCCGATCCAATATGCTTCCCCCAATTACCAGGCTCTAATCTGTCAATTTTGGCTGCTGCAGCAACTGGAATAACCCCTTGATATGCTGCCGGTAATTGTGCCTTACCTGCATAGCCTGAATTCGGTGGTATCTGAAGTACTTGATTATTTCCACTTGCAGCAACTACAACTACTTCTCTGCGAAGGGCCTCACTAATATAGAATGGTTCCTCTTCGTGAGTATTCGTATCACCACCAGCGCTAATATTAATTACGGATACACCCCCCCACAAGGCCCTGAGTCCCCCGCTAGACAAATTTTTAGGCGTCGTACCTATGCTTACAAAACTACATTCTGGACAGACACCTTTATATTTATCTGAATCATTTCCTATTGCTATTCCGGCAACATGTAGGCCATGTGTAGCTGTAGAAAGGTTAGATAAAATCTCGTCAGAATCTCTATCAATACTTCGCATTACTCGATGATTTTTGAACGCGGAAAGTTGATCTCCATAATAGCTATGATATGAATCAACAATACCAATCGAGGCCCCTCCAGTAGATAGCTCCCAGGCCGACGGAGCATCCAAAGCATGGAGTCCCCACTGGTATTTCTTAACATCCTTATCATCTGATGGTTTCTTAACATAGTCCATAGAGTTCCCGAAAGAAGGGAATACTATTAGCCAACTTACTAATAAAATGAAAAATATTCTTTTAGTCGTGCTTTTCATTATCATCTCCGTTGAAAAATGATTGTCCTATAGTCTCCGACATTTATGGAGCCAGATTAGAGTTTTCGTGTTAGTAATTTTAAAAATCAATAACTTTTTAATCACCGAGATTAGGCAGGCCGAAGTCGCTTGTTATTTGTAGGGGGAGTGCTTTGACAGGTTGCCTTGTGATTTAGGTTTACAAAACGCAGGTGGAGGGGGCTATATTCCCCTTGAGTGAATGTATCTGTCTGTTGCGCATAAATCAATCACTGTAGGAGCCTGTTGTGCGCTTGACGTGCAGGATGCACTAATGCATCGAGCCCAAGTGACCCACATGGAGGTGGGGGATTAGAACAACGCAGGAGCGGTTGTTTAGATGCACGGGAGCAGCATTGTAACTTCCTGTCGCATCACAAAAGGGGGTCGCCAGCCCCGCGACTGAGGGCGCCCAGACTTAAGAAGGCTCCTTATTAGCTCGCTTGGCACGATCAACCAAGCAGCCGAAACAACCGATTATCCTCCGCCCCACTACTCAAACCCCAGCAACTTAGGGTATTATTGACTATAAGCGCGCGACAACTGGCTCAAACCAGCGTTTTAGGCTCTTGGCCGCTTGTGGCGTGAATCTATAGTGTTTATGATCGGTGCGTGTTTGCCGGAGTATTCGGCCCGAGCCACAGCTAGCGCGATGCCCATATGGCGCTAACAACATAATTAATAATTTAGGTATCTTCCATGAATAATTCAGTCAGCTCTGATCAGGGCAGTACAGGATTTATTATCTTTATCAGTGTGATCGCCACGATTGGCGGTTTCCTGTTTGGTTACGACAGCGGTGTTATTAACGGCACGGTTAAGGGCTTACAGATTGCCTTTGATTCCGAGTCGGCCGGTACCGGCTTTAGCGTGTCGTCGATGTTGCTCGGTTGTGCGGCGGGCGCCCTGTTTGCGGGCCGTTTGGCTGACCGCTATGGCCGTAAAGCGCTGCTGATTGTGTCGTCAATACTGTTTATTATCTCAGCCTGGGGCTCGGGTGTGGCCGGCTCTACCGGGGAGTTTGTGGTGTATCGCATTCTCGGTGGCTTGGCGGTTGGCGCGGCCTCGGTGATGGCGCCGGCTTATATCAGTGAGGTGGCCTTGGCGCGTTATCGCGGGATGCTGACCTCGGTGCAGCAAATTGCGATTATCTCGGGTCTTACCGCGTCTTTCTTTAGTAACTACTTTTTGGCCGATTCCGCTGGCGGCTCGACCGCTGAGTTTTGGCTGGGCTACGAGACTTGGCGCTGGATGTTCTGGGTCGAGCTGATTCCGGCCGGTATCTTCTTTATTGCGTTGTTGGCGATCCCAGAGAGCCCGCGCTTTTTGGTGGCCTCGGGCAAAACCGAAAAAGCCCGCGCGGTGTTGGTACGTTTGTATGGTTCAGTCGATGGTACTGCCAAACTGACCGAGATTAGTGATTCGATGGCCGCCGATCATCACCGTCCGCGTTTCTCGGACTTGATCGACAAAGCCGCCGGTAAAGTGCGCCCCGTGGTATGGATTGGCCTTGGTTTGGCGATTTTGCAGCAATTTGTGGGCATTAACGTGGTGTTTTACTACGGTGCGGTACTGTGGGAGGCCGCCGGTTTTACCGAGAGCCAAGCGCTGTTGGTGAACGTATTGTCCGGTAGCATCAGTATTGCCGCCTGCTTTATTACCTTCTTTTTGGTGGACAAAATTGGTCGCAAGCCGCTGTTGTGGTTTGGCTCGGCGGGTATGGCCATTAGCCTGGGCGTGGTCGCCTACGCCTTTGCCGGGGCGCCCGTAGATGCCGCGGGTAACCTGCAGTTGTCGGACGATTCTGGCCTGCTGGCACTGTTTGGTGCCAACATTTATGTGTTTTTGTTTAATCTGTCGTGGGGCCCTGTGGTGTGGATTATGCTGGGTGAGATGTTCCCCAATCAGATTCGCGGTTCGGGCCTGGCTGTGGCCGGTTTGGCGCAGTGGTTGGCTAACTTCCTGATTACCTGGAGCTTCCCGATCCTGTTGGCCGGTATTGGCCTGTCGGCGGCCTATGGTATTTATACCTTCTTTGCCGCGCTGTCGGTGTTCTTCGTGATCTTTATGGTGCGCGAGACCAAAGGCAAAGAGCTGGAAGAAATGGAATAACCGCTTCCAAGCGATCAAAAAAGCCACCTTCGGGTGGCTTTTTTGTGTCTGCCCAGCAACCTTGCATCTGTTTTGCCCCCGCCCGCGTCTATCCTGTAATTGAGTGATAGACCGAGGAGTCCACCGTGAACGACATCAGTATTCTGGTTCCTATTGTTGCCATCATTATGGTGTTTTCGACCCCAGTATTGTGCTTGGGAATCTTGATGTTTAGCTTGCATAAGCGCAAGCAGCTGCAGCTAGAGATTATTAATCGCCTGATCGAAAGCGGCCAGCCGGTGCCCGAATCACTGTTTACCGGCGCGGCTAAAAACACCGGGGGCGACCCTTTGTATCGGCGTAGCTTGTACCTGTTATGGGTTGGTGGCGCGGCCTTTGTCGCGCTGTTTTTTGCCGCTGGGTTAGATGTGGCGGCGCTGGCGCTGATACCCATTGCGATGGGGGCGGTAAACTATAAGTTATGGCAGGATTCCTGCGCCGACCAAGCTCGCGACGGCGATTAATTACACGATGGAGCTCGGTGACGAGGTCTTAATCGAGCGCGCCGTTAAAGGGCGCGATCGGCACGCCTATAGCCAGCTGGTGCTGCGCTATCAGTCGCGCCTGCGCCAAGCGCTACGCCAGCAGTGTGGCGGCGATCACGCCTTGGCCGACGATATTGCGCAGGATGCGTTTATTAAGGCGTACCACGCGCTGGCCGGTTTTAAGCGCCAGTCGGCGTTTTTTACCTGGCTGTACCAAATAGCGCGCAATAGCTTAATGAGCCATTACCGGCGCAATATCCCTACGCCCGACAGCGAGTTGGTCGAGCACTCACAAGCACAGCTGGTCAGCGAGGGCCCGGCTCTTAATGGCCGCGACTTAGACCGTGCGATGGTACAGCTGAGCGCCCCCCAGCGCGAAGCGCTGCACTTAACTTATCGTCTGGGCTACAGCAACGAAGAGGCGGCGCAGCTGATGCAGCTACCTTTAGGTACGATTAAATCTCACGTGCTGCGTGGTAAGACTAAACTCAAGACGATACTGCACGATTGGCAGCAGGAGGTGTGCAATGAACGCGGATAAACTGGACGCGTGGCTGGAGCAAACGCTGGCCGCGCAAGAGCCGTACCTGGACGACGACGGTTTTACCGCTGGAGTGATGGCCAGCTTGCCTGCACCGGTCAGCCGGCGCCGGTTGTGGCTGGCTAATCTGTCGGTGGGTTTGGTGGTCGCGTTGTTGGTGGCGTTAGTGTTCCCCTGGGGCAACTTCACTTCTGTCTTAACGGGCCTAGGTGATAGGGCCTGGCTAACGCTGGCGGCTGCGGTCAGTGGCGTGTTCACCACGGCCGTGTTGGCCGGCGGCTATTGGAGTTACCAGCGCTGGAGTTAGCCGCCGTTAGCCCCGGCCGAGCCGACTCGACCCTAGTCAGTGTTCACGCGCTGTCTGCGTGCCTAGTTCACGTTTCGGCATCAATCCTGCAATATCACCTGTTCTGCGGTTTCTTTTGCTGTTTTTGGCTTAAATCGCATGGTTTACGTGTGTTATTTGCAATGTGCGTGTAAAGATTTCTGTGTGTCGGGGGAATGGCGTGACCTGTTTAAAGATTCTAACGGTCAATACCCACAAGGGTTTTACCACTTTTAATCGCAAGTTTATGCTGCATGAGCTGCGCGATGCGGTGCGTTTGGTATCGGCTGATTTGGTATTTTTGCAAGAGGTTCAGGGCGAGCATCAAAGCTGGTCTGAGCGCCATGCCGAGCTTTGGCCCGAGCAACCACAGTATGAATTTTTGGCCGATGAAATTTGGCAAGATTTTGCCTACGGCCGCAACGCGGTCTATCAAGAGGGGCATCATGGTAACGCGCTGCTCAGTAAATACCCGATTAAAAGTTGGGACAACTGGGATATCTCACTAAATGGCATCGAAAAGCGCGGGTTACTGCACTGTAAAATCGATACCCAATCTGGTCACCCGCTACACGCAATTTGTGTGCACTTAAGTTTGCGCGAGCCCCATCGGCAAATCCAGTTGCAGCAGCTGTGTGAGCATGTCAACGCGATCCCCGCTAACGAAGCCGTTGTGGTGGCGGGCGACTTTAACGACTGGATGCAAAAGTCTCAGGCGATCTTAAAAGAGAAGGCGGGGATGCAAGAGGTGTTTACCGAAGCTTACGGTAAGCCGCCACGTACCTTTCCCGCGCTGTTCCCCATGCTGCGGCTCGATCGCATCTACGTGCGTGGCGCCGAGACGCATATGCCTATTGTATTGTCCAGCAAACCTTGGTCGCGTTTATCAGATCACGCACCGCTATTGGCCGAAGTCGAATTTTAACAGGAGTGAAGTATGTTTGGGTTTCGAGAGTTTAAAGGTCACTTCTGTCAAAACAACCGCTTGCAGCTGTTGGTCAATGGTGAAGAGTTTTTCCCCCAATTGTTGCGACGCATTAAACACGCCAAGCGAGAGATTTTGCTAGAGACGTTTATTCTGGAGGATGACCGCATTGGCGACGCGTTAAAAACAGCGCTGATCGGTGCGGCAAAACGCGGTGTTTGGGTGAGTGTTACGGCCGATAGCTGGGGCAGTCATTTTTTAAACCCCGAGTATATCGAAGAGCTGGCTGACGCCGGCATTATTTTTCAGATCTACGACCCGCAGCCTGAGTGGTATAACGGGCGGCCTAAACTGTTTCGTCGTTTGCATCGCAAGCTGGCGGTTATTGATGCGACTTATGGTTTTATTGGCGGCATCAATATGTGTAACGACCATATGATCAGCAGCGGCCCCGAAGGCAAGCAAGACTACTCGGTTGAGCTAGAAGGCCCGATTGTGAATGAGTTGCGCGACCTGTGTAAAAGTTATGTGCGCGACGCCAAAGATGAGCATTTGCACGAGTTTGTCGAGAAGCTTAAATCGCCCGATAAGCCTGGCACCACACCGATGGCGTTTGTCTCGCGAGATAACCGCCGCAACCGCAGTGATATCGAGAAAGCTTACTTAGCGGGTATTCACGAGGCAAAAGAGCGGGTATGGATAGCCAATGCATACTTCTTTCCCGGCTACCGGTTTATGCGTGCGCTGCGCAAAGCGGCTAAGCGCGGCGTCGATGTGCGCTTGGTGTTACAGGGCGACCCGGATATTCCGTTTGCGTTGCCTATGGCGCGGGCGTTGTACGATGTTCTGCTGCGCAACGGAGTAAAGATATACGAGTATCGCGACCGGCCGCTGCACGCCAAGATTGCGGTGATCGACGATGAGTGGTCGACCATTGGCTCGAGTAACCTCGACCCTCTAAGTCTCGCGTTTAATTTAGAGGCTAATATTATTGTGCGCGATCGAACTTTTAATGGCCAATTAGCCGATCAAATTGAGGCGTTGGAACAAAACAGTACTAAAATTGAAAACGATTGGGTTAAGCGTCGTCGTTGGTACTATTTGGTTAAAGATTTTTTTATGTACCATTCGCTGCGTCACTTTCCGACCTTTGCCGGTTTGTTTCCGGCGCACACACCAAAAATCCGTGAGCTAAAACGAGCCTTTGAAACGGGTGAAGGGCGCACCCGCGATGCCGACTTGCGCCGCCAGTATCCCGAGTCAAAACACGCGCGCCGGGTTACTCGCAAGCAAGATTACGACACAAACACCGAAATTGAAGCCAAAGAAGCTGAGGTTTAATGATGCCAAGTACCGAGAGTCACCGCAGCGCATTTGGCGAGAAGCTCCATAGCCTACGCCATTGGATTAACTGGAGCTGGGTAAAAAATGGTTTGACCGTCGTATTTTTTTGTTTGGTGGCCTATTTGCTTTATCAGCAGGCTATTACCATTGAGTGGGGCAAGGTGTTTGAAACCCTGAAAAATACCTCGATGGTTACCTTGGCAACCGGTTTTGGCTTGGGAGTGTTGTGTTATTTTGTGTACGCGGGCTACGATTTGTTTGGGCGCTACCTTTTAGGGTTAAGAGTAAGCGTTGCTAAAACGTGGTTTGTCGCTTGGCTAAGCTATGCCTTTAATTTAAATTTAAGTTCATTGGTAGGCGGTATTGCGTTCCGCTACCGGTTGTACTCTCGTCTGGGCGTAAAAGCGGGCGATGTTACCCGAATTTTAGGTATTAGCATTGCCACGAATTGGCTTGGTTATATTTTGCTGGCGGGAGGCTTGTTTGTATCGGGGCAAGTTAACCCGCCCGAGAGTTGGGCGGTTAACGCCACCCACTTGCAGTTTATTGGCGCGGCGTTTATCGCTGTGGTTTTAGCCTACCTTGGAATGTGCGCGTTTTCTAAACGGCGTGAATTTCAGGTGCGCGATACCACGCTTACCCTACCCTCGGTGAGTATCGCTGTGCTGCAACTTGTGGTGGCTTGCGCCCACTGGACGTTAATGGCTAGCGTGATCTACCAGTTCTTGGCCGACGATGTAAACTTTCCCACCGTTTTTGCGGTGCTATTAGTGAGTAGTTTGGCGGGCGTTATTACCCATATCCCCGGTGGGCTGGGTGTCCTAGAGGCGGTGTTTCTTGCGTTGTTGGCAGGTCAAGTTGAAAAAAGCACGATACTGGGCAGCTTGTTTGCTTATCGCTGTGTGTTCTATTTAATTCCGCTGGCCATCGCGACACCCACGTACCTGGTGTTTGAAGCCTTCACCAGGCCGCCCCAAGGCGATAGCGAAACACCTAACAATGAGCGCAACAAAACTACGGCGGCTCTGTCAGAGGCGGAATCGGCATGAGTGATTGGGTCACAGATATTATCCGCTCGACCGGGTACGCTGGGATTATTTTTTTAATGCTTATCGAGAATGTGTTTCCGCCTATTCCGTCGGAAATTATTATGCCTTTGGCGGGTTACTTGGTCAGCCAAGAGCAGCTGCAATTTGCCTTGGTGGTGTTAGCGGGCATGGTGGGGTCAGTGCTAGGTGCACTACCTTTGTATTACTTGGGCCATAAGCTCGGTGCCGAGCGCTTAAAACACTGGTGTGATCGATACGGCCGTTGGTTCGTTATTACCCGCAAAGATATCGATAAAACCCAGCGCTGGTTTGATCGTTACGGAATCTGGACGGTATTGCTGTTGCGCTTAGTGCCGGGGGTGCGATCTTTGATTTCGATCCCAGCCGGTATTAGTAAAATGTCGCTGTGGCCGTTTTTACTGTTTACCGCCATTGGCACGGCGATTTGGTCGGCTTTTTTGGCGTATTTAGGCTTGGTTCTGGGGCAAAATTTTTCCGCCGCCAGCGATTATATTGGCCCTATTAGCACGGCTGTTATTGTCGCTATGACGCTTTGGTACGTGTGGCGCGTTTGGCGCGGACCAGAAAAATCGGGCAAAACCGGTTGAGCTCGGGTACCATAAAAAAACAAAAAAAGCCTGATAGATGATCCTTTGCGATTCACTTAATAAACAAAGGCTCATGGTATGACATTGCAGTTATTACTTAACACACAGGGTAAATTACTGACCTTGCTTTTTGCGCTTAGCGCAAGCTACTTGCAAGCGGCAGATCTAACCGGCACCTGGAAACTGGCCGGCGGTGAGTTTAAAAACGCCGAAGGCGCGATGCTGGACTATAACCAAGAAAAGTTTATTGGTATTAAAGTGATCAATGCCGATCATTTTTCGTTTATCTCTAAACGCAATGGCGAGTTTTGGGCGGCCGCCAGCGGCCCTTACATTGCAACTGATTCACACTACACTGAGACGCCTAGCATCGCCTCGTTTGGCGAGGTGGGCAAAGACTCGTACGAGTTTCGTTATCGCTTGGAGGGTGACAACTGGTATACCGAGCGCTTTGAAAACGATGAGCGTGTTGAGTATGAACACTGGCGCCGCGTCACCCCGTAATCCGATGTTACCGAGCTTGCTTTAGGGCAAGCTCGGTGTCGAGCTGTTCTGCTAATGCGGTATGGTTTGCCCGCCGCAATAACGCCGCGACACATTCACTGGTACACAAACCGTATTCTTGCTGGTTGCGCCGCAAGCGATATTGCGATGGTACATCGGGCTTTAGCTCAATGTGCGCCAGAGCGTGCAAGTAGGGGCTGTGGTTGTACATCTTGCGCGCTTGTTGCCAGGTCGCATCCAACAAAATGATATGCTCGGGCAGTGGTGTATGGCGGGGCTCTTGTAGCAGGATGGGTGCTTGCCCATTGGGTGCTGGGTACAGCAATGCGCTGGGCATAGCGTTAATGCGCAGGAGTAATTCGGCATCGGGTTGTTTACGCTGCCAAATAATACGCTGGCAATTGGCAGCCCGTTGCTGAGCAAAAGCGGACAACACTAACTGCCCGGTATTACTGGTTTTATCAAGCTCCGTAGCGTGGGTTAGTAGAGTAATAAACATGCAGCCAGCGGCGACTAACACTCGCCCCATTGGCGCAACAAATTGTGGTACACACCCGTCAGAGAAACCAGCCGTGGGTCGTCTGGGTAATCGGTGGTGATGCCCTGAATGGATTGGTCTAGATCAAATAAAATGCGGCGCTGCTCGTCGCTGCGTATCATGCTTTGCAGCCAAAAGAATGATGAAATGCGTTGGCCGCGGGTAATGGCTTCGACCCGGTGTAAGCTCGTCGAGGGGTACAGGACTAAATCGCCGGCGCCGAGCTTGACGCTCTGGTTGCCGTAGGTGTCTTCCATAATGAGCTCGCCACCGTCGTACTCGTCTGGCTCAGACAAAAATAAGGTCATGGACAAGTCGGTGCGAATTTTTACCGCCGTGCCGCGCACGGGGCGAATGGCGTTATCCACGTGGTTGCCAAAACTGTGGCCTTCGCGATAACAATTAAACAGCGGTGGAAATATTTTATTGGGCAGCGCCGCCGACATAAAGTGCGGATTGGCGCCCAGCGCCGATAAAATCATATCGCCCAGCTCGCGGGCAACGGGTGAATTCTCGGGCAGTTGAATATTGTGTTTGGCTTGCGCCGATTGAAACCCAGCGGTTACCCGGCCATCGATCCAGTCACTCTCGGCCAAACGCTCGCGGGCGTGTTGTACCTGCGCTTTGGTCAGTACGGATGCGATGCGATGCAGCATAGGATTTCCTCAAAGTCTAAAAACAAAAACAGCCCCGGCAAACGCGAGGGCTGTTTGGTAGCCCACCTAAAAACCGGCGGGCCGTTTTTTAGCATTTACATTAAAAGCTAAAGTTTGCACCTAAGGTGACTGAGCGGCCGTCGCCGACGTAGGCGTGACCGCCGGGACGTGACGATGAAATGTAACGCTCGTCGGCCAAGTTGTCACCGTTTAGCTGGAACGAAATAGCGTCGTTTAGCTGGTAAGAGACCATCAATTGTAGCACTTGATAGCTGGGTACCGTAACGCCGTCGCGCACGGAATATTCACCCATGTGCTGTACTCCACCACCGATTTTTAGGCTGTCGGTTACGGTGTAGTTGGCCCAGATGCTTAAGGTGTTGTCGGGGGTTAAGACCAGTTCGTTGCCCTGTTCTTCGGGGTCGTTTGACTCGGTCACCTCAGAATCCATAATCGCCGCCGACGCTTGAATTTGCAGTGCGTCGGTGATGTTACCCGTCAAGCCAAACTCAATGCCGTCCACTTGCTGCTCGCCGTCCAGCACAATGCCCTCGCCATCGGCGTCGGTGGTTTGCGCGTTGGTGCGCACGGTGCGGAACACAGCGGCCGATGCTAACAAGTTGCCACTAAACAGATCCCACTTGGTGCCTAGCTCGTAGCTTAGCGCTTCTTCCGGGTCGAGATCGGCGGTGTCAGCGCTTAGGGTTAAGCCATTGCCAGCTGGGGTAAACGCAGAACCGACACCAAAGTAAATCGAGCCATTTTCGGCGGGTTTATAAACGGCCGAGGCGTTCCAGCTTAGCATGGTGTCGCTGCTATCTAGTGAGAATGGCGGAGTTTCGCCACTGCGGCCACTGCTGGTGTAGTTTTGGTTGTAGGTTAAGTCGAACTGCTCTAAACGCACCCCACCGGTTAATTCCCAGTGTTGGTTTAAAGTCAGAGTATCAAACGCGTAGATTGCGTAGGTTTCACTCTCAGAGGCGCGAATTTGGCTTTTGTCCTCGCTGATGCTACCAACCCAGGTGTCGTTGGGGTTGGGGCTGTATAAAGGCGTATCGACCGGGTAATCACCGCTTTCAACGTTAACCACGTACTGGTCTAGGTTTTCCTGAGTTAGCTCTACGCCGACATTAAAATCGTGCTGAACGGAGCCGGTGTTAAATTGCGTGGTGATGTCGGTCAGGCTGGTGACGATATCGCGCGACTGTGATTTGCTTTTAATGTCGTCCCGACGAGCAAAGTTGTCTGGGTCGGTACGGCTAAAGCGCGGCGAGGTACGCACGTAAAACAAATCGTTATCGGTGTACTTCAGCAAGCTGGTTAAGCGCGTGTTGTCACTAAAGTCGTGGCTGATTTTACCCGAGAAGGTCATTACGTCGACTTCTTCGGTATCGCGGCCTTCGGCAAAACCGTAAAAATTATCGGCGGTGCCATCGGGGATATACACTTCGCCGTTGTCGCGGGTAAACATCGGGATACCGAAGTCAGGGATATTGTCCTGATCTAAGTATTCACCGTACAAGTCTAAGCGGGTCGCCTCGCCCAGCTGCATTGCCAGCGATGGTGCGATACCCACAGAGGTATTCTCGACCACATCGCGACCGGGAGTGCCGCTGTCTTCCACCAATAGGTTTAATCGCCCTGCGACGGTGTCACTGAGTTGCTGATTCAAGTCGATAGTAGCGCGCAGCTGATCATCGTTACCGGCTTTAACGGTACCGCGATAAGCCGTATCAAATTTTGCGGTTTTGGTGATTAAGTTAACCGAGCCACCCGTTGAGCCGCGGCCGTTGTAGGTTGATGAGGGGCCGAGGGTGACTTCTAATTGCTCTAGGTTATACACATCGCGTTCGTACACGGCGGTATCGCGCACGCCGTCGGCGTAGATGTTTTCACTGCTGTCAAAGCCGCGAATGCTCAGGTTGTCGCCTGGGTTGGTGCCACCCTCGCCGGCGGCAATGGTAATGCCCGGCACGTTGCGCAGCGCTTGCTGCAGCGAATCAACGCCTTGGTCGTCCATCACTTGTTCAGTCAACACATACTGGGTCGCGGCGGTATCCAGGATCGGTTGGGTGCGCTTGGGTGAGCTCATCGAATCGACTTTATAAGAGCGCTCATCGGTGCTCTCGATACGGGTTTTCTCCAATACGGCACCTTCCCCAGAGGTTTGTGCAAAGGCGGTACTGCTCATGGCAAAGCCTACGGCGCTGGCAAGTGCGCAGCGTTGGACGGCGCCGATGGTGATGGGGAGGTGACGGTAGTTCATGAAGCTGATTCCTTTAAAAAGAGCATTAAACGGTTTTTGGGGTGAGGTATTAATTTAATACGACTCATTCTCATTAGAATACCGCAAAACCGATGTAAATAAAAACAATTTGCGTTATTATTAGTGAAATACTATGGAACTATTTGTTATCTAGCTAATTCGGATGTACCTGTACCCATGAATCTCCCTTTTTTACTGCGCCGCTCTTTGCTGTGTTCAAGCCTGCTCGTGATGTCTGGGCTCATTCAGGCCGAGCCGGCTACGACGGCTGCTGAACAATTAGTATCCCAATGGGTTGGCCTGGAGCAGCAGCGCAATCAGATGCAAACCGATTGGGCGCTCACAGAGGCGGCGTTGCGCCAGCAAGTGTCATTATTAGAGGCCGAGCAAAAAGAGCTAAAGCAGGCGCTAGCGGCCAATAAAGGTGAGCGCAGCGAGGTAGACGAGGCCCGCGCACAATTGCTGCTTGAGCAAGAGCAGATGGAGACCGATCAGCAGGCGCTTGAGGGTCAGTTAGAGCGCGCCTATCAACAGGTACAAAGAGTGGCGCCGCAATTGCCGCCGCCGCTGGCGGCTAAGTGGCGCGAGCCATTAGCCAAGCTTGGCGCCGAGGCGCTCGATAGCAGCGAGCGCTTGCAGGCGCTGTTGGCACTGGTGGCCGATTTTGACCGATTTAATGCCCGGGTTGCCTTAAATACCACCGCGATGACGCTAACCGACGGCCGCGAAATCTTAGCCGATCAAGTCTATTTAGGTGTTGCACAAGGCTGGTACATCAGCGCCGATGATCAGTACTTTGGCCGCGGCACGGCCACCGCCAGCGGTTGGCAGTGGCAAGAACAGGCGGATATCGACCCGGCCGATGTGCGCGCGATTGTCGCCATGCTGAAAGGCGAGCGCGAGCCCGCGATGGTGCCCGCACCACTGGCGAGCGCTGTGGGAGGTGACCAATGAAGCTGGTGACTAAAACCCTGCGCGTGCTACTGCCGTTATTGTTGTGCTCGGCGGTCGTGTCCGCCGATGGCTTGCCGAGTAAAGTCGAGGCCTCACTGGTGGCCGATATTAAAAGTGCGCAACAAAACCTGGCGAGCACGCAAAAACAACTCACCGCCGAGCGCACCGCGCTGGGTAAAAAGCTGCACAACTTGAGTGACGACGTACGCCAACTGCGCCAAGAGACGGCCGTCGCCCGCCGCTTAGCCGATGAGCAAACCTTAAGTTTGGATCAGCTGCGCGAGCGCTTGGCCGAGTGGCGCAACCAGGGTCGTTATCAACACAACTTGTTGGCCGGGCAACACCAGCAACTCGCCCGTGGCACCGAGCGCGATTTACCGGTAAGGCAAAACTTTAGCGCCGGGCTCGACTGGTTGCAGCTGCGCTTGCAGGATATGGAGCAACAGTTGTACCCCGAGTGGCACACCGCATCGCTCGTGAGCCCCAGCGGCGAAGTCGTGAGCGCGGCGCAAATTAAAGTCGGCCCGGTGGAGTGGTATTTACAGGCTGATGCCGAGCGCGGCGGTTTGCTGCAACGCAATGAGGATCAACCATTGCCCGTGGCGGCGCTGGAATTAAGCGGTGGTGCGCTAGAGCAGTTACAACAACTGCAAAGCACTGGCCGTGGCAATGTGAGCTTTGACCCCACCCTAAACCGCGCGCTGGCGTTGTCGCAAAACCAAGAGTCCGTATTGGCCCACTTAACCAAGGGCGGCGTGTGGGTACTGCCCATCCTAGGCTTTGCGTTGTTTGCCTTGGTGATTGGTTTGGGCAAAGCGCTGCAACTGTGGCGCGAGCCAAAACTCCTGCCGGCACTGGCCGAGCGCTGCGAGAAGCTGGTGCAAAGTGGCGAGGGCGATTCGGCGCTTAACAAGCTGGCGCAGCAAGCCCAGGGCGCACAGCGCGAGATGATCGAGATTACCCGCGCCAGCGGCACCTCCCAGCAGCGCGACGATCGCTTGTTTGCCTGCTTGCTTGAGCACAAGCACCGCTTGGAGTATTGGTTGGGCGCCATTGCCATTACCGCCGCTGTCTCGCCCTTATTGGGGCTGCTGGGTACCGTATCGGGCATGATCAAAACCTTCAAAATGATGACGCTGTTTGGCGCCGGCGATCCGTCCGTGGTGAGCGGCGGTATCTCCGAGGCGCTGATCACTACCGAGTTAGGCCTGGTGGTGGCCATCCCCGCGTTGTTACTGCACGCCGTACTGCAGCGCTGGGTTAAGTCTTACTACAGCCAGCTGGAGACGGATGCCATCAAATTTAGCCAAATCGAGACCGAGCCAAAAGCTCAAGGAGCACAATCGTGAACCTACATTGGGATAACCTGATTATCTGGCTGATCATCGCGCTGGCGGTGGTGGTGTACGGCCTGATTTTGGATTTACTGTTACAGCCACAAAGCAGCGATTGGCACAAACAAGTGCAGCATTGGCTCGGGGCCATTAACCCCATGCTAGCCGCCTTGCCGTTGCTGGGTTTGCTGGGCACCATCGCCGGTTTATTGGTGACCTTTAAAGGCATGGCCAGTGGCCAGCTTGATCAGCAAGAGTTACTGACCACCGGCATCGCCGATGCGCTTATGACCACCCAACTGGGCCTGCTGATGGTGGTGCCGGGTTGGATGCTGCTGGGTTGGTTGCGCCGCCGCGCCACTAGCTGGAGCCGTTTACAGGTAGCCCAAGCGTGAAGCCGAGTTTGCACCAACGCTTAGAAGAAACCCACCAAAGCGGTATCGATTTATCGCCGCTGTTGGATGTGGTGTTTATCCTGCTGATCTTCTTTATTGTCACCACCGTGTTCGTGCGCGAAACCGGCGTCGAGGTCGATAAGCCCCAGGCGGTATCGAGCGAGCAGTTGCAAAAGCAGGTCATGCTGATTGCCATTACCAGCGCTGGTGAAGTGATGTACGACGGCACCAATATCGGGGTGTCCGGTGTGCGCGCGGCACTCGCCCAGCAAAGCCGCAGCGAGCCGCCACCGGTGGTGGTGCAGGCCGATAAACAAGTGCCTACCGAGCTGTTGGTCGAGGTGATCGACGAGGCCAAACTCGGCGGTGCTACCAGCGTTAATATCGCGACCCAGAGCCGGTAATGAAAAGCACTCACCGACGGGCCATTGCCCTGAGCTTAGGCGTGTTGCTGGTGGCGATTTTGATCGGTGCCGAGCAGTGGCTGCAAAACCAACCGCTGTTGCAGCCCGATCAGGTCGAGGTGCGCAGTATCGAGTTGTCGGCCCCGCCGCCACCGCCGCCACCCCCGAAGCCGCAGACTCAGCAACAGAGCACGGCCACGGCGGTGGAGCTAAATATCGCCGGCGGCGGTGCCAGCGTTGAGCTGGGCGTGCCAGAGCTGGATGCGCAACTGGAGTTGGCCGAGCCCGAGGTGCCGCAACTGGCCAGTACCCCCGAATGGAGCACCCAGCTAACGGTTAATTGGGAGGCGTTTGGCTTGGCCGAGCTGGATCAGTTGCCGCAGGTGGTTAACAGCCCGCGCACAGTGTTCCCCAATAGCTTGGTGCGCCGGGGTATTACTCAGGCGACGGTGGAGCTGGATGTGATGATCGACGAGAACGGCCACGTCAGCTTGCGCGGAGTGCGCTCTAACCCCTACCCCGAATTGCAGCCGCTGATTGATAAAGTGGTGCAAAAAACCCGTTTTACCAGCCCGACCAAAAAAGGTCAGCCGGTTCGCGCCGTGTTTACCTGGCCCGTGGAGTTTGCCAAATGATGAAGTCTCGCCTCGCTTGTGTTGTAGCGTTTACCAGTGTGTTAGCGGTTGCCTTTGGCGCGCAGTCAGCCACCGGCAAAAACGCCGGGGTCGACCCGCGCATTGCCATCGAGATCACCGCGCCGCAATGGCAGCTGCCGGCGGGCACGGCCATTTTGGGCGAGCGCGAGGCTAGTTTAGCCGCTGCTGAACAACCGCTCGCGCAGCAACTGCGCCCGCTGTTGCAGGCCGAGCAGTACACGGAGGCGTTAGCACTGCTAACAGCGCAGCAAAGCGATGAGCCAAGCGCTGCGCTCTGGTTATTGCGCGGCCAAATAGAGCAACAACTGAAGGACAACCAAGCCGCTGCGCAGAGTTATCGCGCCGCGTTAACATTATTGCCCGACTTTGCCCGCGCCCACCGAGCGTTAGCACTGGCCGCCATTGCCGATGAGCAATACCGCGAGGCGCGCACCTCGCTGGCCCGCGCGGTCAGTTTGGGGATTACCGACTCCACCACCTACGGCTACTTGGGCTACATCAATTTAAAAGCCGGCCAAAGCTTTGCCGCCGCCGAGGCGTACCAGCAAGCGTTGGTGCTCGATCCGGACAATCGCGATTGGCAATCGGGCTTGCTTTACGCGCTGACTCAATCGGGTCAGTACGACAGCGCCGAGGCGTTGCTGGGCGATTTAATTAACCAGCGCAGCGACGACGCCGAGCTGTGGGTGCAGCGCGCCCAAGTGCAGTTGCGCCAGCATCATTCCGATCAGGCCTTAAGCAGCTTGGAGGTGGCCATTCGTTTGGGCGGCGTGAGCAGCGCCAACCGCCAAGCCGCGGCGCAGCTGCATATGCAAGCGGGCAATTTTCCCCGCGCGCTCGCACTGCTGGATAAAAACCTCGCCGCCGGCGACATCAATATGGGCTACTTAAGTCGCCTCGCCAGTTGGATGATGAGCGAAGAGCAATGGCGCGCCGCCGGCCAATTGTTGCAAAGCATCGATGCGCACAAAAGCAAACTCAGCAGTACCGATAACGCCCGCCGCTTGCATCTGCAGGCGCGCTTGGCGGAGCATCGCGGCGAGCAAACAAACGCCATGGCTGCCATGCAAAACGCCATCGAGCTCGACCCCAGCTTTGCCGATGCCATCGTCGATCTAGCGCGGTTAAAAACCAACGCCCAGGCCTACGCCGAGGCCGAGATGCTCTACTCCCGCGCGGCCGCGCTACCCGGTTATCGGCAGCAGGCGCTAATGGGCAAAGCCCAGGCGTTAATCAACCAGGAGCGCTACCGCGAGTCTTTGACGTTGCTGCGCGATTTATATCGCGAGCAACCCAGCGGTGAAATACAGCGCAATATCAACACCCTTGAGCGCATTGTTAATCAGCGCGGCGGCCGGGGCTAGCTCGCGTGTAAAAGCTGGGATGGAAGGTGCATCTGATCACCATGAGGTTATACTCGTAACTTGGATGACAAGGAGGCATGATGCCAGACACCTCAAAGGTCACTCGCACATCACCAGCGCCGCCCCGCTCACATGAAAGCTGGCGCGACTTTTACGCTCGCACCGAGGGGTTTCCCCATCGCGATCTTACCGAGCAAGCGGTTGCGTTAGCCGCCGGTCAGCCTGCCAAAATCGCCGTGGATGCGGGTTGTGGCTCGGGCTTGGATATTCCCTATTTACGCTCGCAAGGCTATACCGTATACAGCTATGACGCCGAGGCGGCGGCCATCGAATACTGCCGAGAGCGCTATGGCGATGACCCCGGTGTACATTTGCAGTGTGCGAGTTTTGTCGATTATCGCCATCCGCGGGCGAGCCTGGTGTTGGCCCATCGCAGCTTATTCTTTTGTCCGCCGTCACAGTTTGCCGCTGCCTGGGAGGCTATCACCGAGTGTTTACCCGCAGGTGGCGTGCTGAGTGTTGATATGCTCGGTGTGAACGACTCCTGGGCGCGCGAGCCGGCATTGAACGTCAGCGCTTTTACCCAGCGTGAGGTTGAGCAACTGCTGGTGCCGTTTGACATTCAATTGTGGCAGATAACCGATGAACCGGGCACCACCTTACAGGGTCTAGCTAAGCACTGGCACTTTTTTACGGCGGTGGCCTGCAAGCGCTAAACGCCGATGCCGAGACTCGAATTATGCACTGGCTAAGCGGCACTGGCAGAAGGCTTTTGTTGTTGTGCTGAGCAAGGCTTATAGCGAGCGCGGCTAGCCTTTGTTATAGTCGGTGAGACTATTATAAGTATCAAGAGTACACCCCATGAGCATAGTGAGTAACGCCCGTATCCTGCTAATCGCGCCATTCGCGGTGGCCCTTTCTATAACGTCCTTTAGCGCGGCCGCCGATGTGCAGCTGCCACGGATTTTGTCCGATGGTGCTATCTTACAGCGCGACCAACCCGTGGTGTTTTGGGGCACGGCAGACCCAGGCGAGGCTGTGGCCCTGAGCGTTGATGGCGAGCAAGTGGCCAGCGGCCAGGCGGACGCTGACGGCCAGTGGCGTATTAGCTCCAGCAACACCTTCGGTGCTGGTGGGCCCCATACCGTGACGCTAGCGGGTGATAACCGTATTGAACTAGCAGACGTTTACTTTGGCGATGTTTGGCTGGCTTCCGGGCAATCCAACATGGAGCTGCCCATGGCGCGGGTGGCCGAGAAGTACGCTGCCGAGATTGCTAAGTCGGCCAATACCCGCATTCGCCAGTTTAAGGTGCCTAAGGTTGTCGATTACCAAGCCCCGCAAACTGACGTGCCCGAGGGTAGTTGGGTGGCTGCCGCGCCCGATACCCTGCCGGATTTTTCGGCGGTGGGTTACTTTTTTGCCAAGGCCATCGAGCAAGCCGAAGACGTGCCGGTGGGTATTGTCACCGCCGCTTATGGCGGCTCTACGGCGCAGTCGTGGATGAGCCCCGAGGCGTTAAAAGCGTTTCCGCATTACTTAGCGCAGGCCGAGCAAAATGCAAAACCCGGCTATGTGGACGCGCAAAAAGCCGCCGATCGCAAAGCGAGCGATCAGTGGTACAGCTACATCAACAAACACGACCAAGGCTTAGCGGATAATTGGCTTGCGGCCGATGCTGACAGCCAGTGGCAAGCGATTAAATTGCCGGGCTTTTGGTCCGAGCGCGGTTTGGGTGAGATCAACGGTGTGGTCTGGTTGAAAAAAACCGTGATGGTGCCCGAGTCTGCCGCCGGCCAAGCGGCCACGTTGCGCCTGGGACGAATCGTCGATGCCGATACCGCCTATGTGAATGGTCAGCAAGTGGGCAATATCACCTATCAGTATCCGCCGCGTATTTATCCTGTGCCCACAGGGGTGTTAAAGGCCGGCGCTAACGAGATTACCGTGCGCTTGATTACCAATAATAACGACGGTGGTTTTGTGCCTGATAAACCCTACGCGTTAGAGCTGGCGAGTAAGTCTATCGACTTAGCCGGCGAATGGCGGTATCGAATTGGCGTTAACCACACGTCCACACCGCCCACCACTTTTTGGGATTTTTTACAGCCGGTGGGCATGTACAACGCGATGCTGTCGCCCTTGTTTAATGTGCCTTTTAAAGGTGTGATTTGGTATCAGGGTGAGTCTAACGTCGGCGCGGCGGCCGAGTACGCCCAGTTGCTGCCGGCTTTAGTGCGCGATTGGCGCGCGCACTTTAAGCAGCCACGGCTGCCGTTTATTGTGGCGCAGTTACCGGGCTTTGGTGCGCTTACCGACGATGCCAATCAGCCCAGCGATTGGGCGGTCATGCGTGATTCGCAAGCTCATGTACTCAGCGAGCCCAATACCGCGTTGACTGTAAACTTGGGGCTCGGTGAGTGGAACGACATTCACCCGCTTAACAAAAAAGGCGTTGCCGATCGTTTGGCTCTGGCCGCGCGCAAGCTTGTTTACGCTGAAGCGAAACTCGCCGCTGATAGCCCCGCCGCTTATCGCATGAGTATTGAGGAGGATAAAATTCTGATCAGCGTTGCCCACGCCAGCCGTGGCTTGGTCAGTAAAGGCAAGCCCAGCGGTTTTGCCATTGCCGGCGGCGATGGGGAGTTTGTTTGGGCCAAAGCGGAATTACAGGGTGATCACATTTTGGTCTGGAGCGATAAAGTAAAAGCCCCGACGCGAGTGCGTTACGGCTGGGCCGACTTTCCGGATAAAGCCAATGTAAAAAATCGCAGCGGCTTGCCGCTGATGCCGTTTTCGCTGAGTTTACCGGTGGAAGAAAAAGCCGCCGATTAACAGCCCGACGTTTGCACATCGACCACCGGTGCCAGGTTGGGGCCGGTGGGTTGGCGGTAGCGTAAATAGCATTGCGCGTCACCGGCATCCTCTTGAATCACACCGTGCCAATACACCCAGGCCCCACTGTATATGCTGGGGCGTTTTTGCCAGCCACCGGCGTTCATCATCTTATCAATACCCGCTGCTGTGCCCGAGGGGTAACCGTACACAGTGGCAACACTGGTGCCGTCAATATCCACACTGCTGCTGGCAAGATCGGCCACACCCTCTACTTCGGATTTTGCATAAATCATGGTTGCCGCGCTTTTCATTGCGCCGGTCATAGACTCCATGGTCGCCTGTAGCGAGGCCTTTTTTAAATCGATAAACCGGGGCACGGCAACAGCCGCGAGAACGCCCAATAAAAGGATGACGGCGATTAACTCAATAAGGGTAAAGCCTTTAGGGTGGTGCATTGTCATGGCTAGGTTGATTTTTAGGTGGACGCCGATGGCGCATTTATTAGCTGATCATAGCAAGTTTGTTGAGACGCTGCCTAGCGCAGCAGGTGCGTGCTGAGTGCAAAATTAGCTGCTATTAAGCGATGAGGCGTCGAGGCTATGCCAGCCTCAGGCGTTGCGCCCGAGGCTGGTGTATGGTTTTACAGCTGGGTCAGGCTGAACCAGTTAATGTTCCAACCGCCGACCGGAGCGTAGATACCAAAACTAAAAGGCCCAGCGGGCAGTGGTACATCTAAGCTGACGGTTTGCCAGTTCTGCCAGCCACCAGTCGCGGGTATATCCACTAATCCTAGCTGGGTCTGGCCGCCGTTTAAATCCAGCGACAGTTGTGCGCCGCTGGGGCTAGCCACCCGCAACTCGACACGGTAGTTACCGGCAGCCGGTACGCTCATCGCCGAGTAGGCCATCCAGTCGCCGCTATCAATCCAGCCAATATTCTGGCCGCCACCGGTGTCACTGGTGGCTTCAAGTTGTACGCCATTCATGTTGGTGAACCCCTCCGCCTCAATTTTTTGGCTAAAGCCCGCGGGGTTTTCTCCGCCACAAGCGGCGGCGGTGGTTGGATTCCAAAAGTAGGTGCTGACTGTGGGGATGTAGCCCGGATTGGCATACTCGGCGACGTAATAGCCACCCTGATACAACACCACGTCGCCGACGTCATAGGGGGTACCTTCAACCCAGGCCGGGCAGTCGCCGGTGTTGCCCGGGCCGCCGCCCGCGTCCATCTCGTTGTTAATGGCACTGAGTAAGCTGTTGCTGCCGCTGGCATCTTGCGACAGCTCCCAAATCATCACACCCGAGCCCTCTTGCAGAGCCAGCTGGGTTTTGGCGCGAATAGTGGGTAGGCCATTGTAGGTAATGTAGCTGCAACCATTGCATAAGTTGCCAATCACGTCTTGTTGCGCGGCGCCGGCGCCAAACTGCGCCACTATGTCTGATATTGAATAGCTGGGGGCATAACCGCCAAAGCCATAACCGTAAAAAGGTACGCCGAGTACTAATTTGTCTTTACTTAACCCGCGCGCCTTCCAGGTGGCAATGTCCGATTGCGCTTGGGCGTAACTTGAGTGCTCGTTACCGGACACTCCCCAGCTGGGGCCTACCGCATCGTAGGACATGATGTTGACGAAATCGAAGTAAGGCAGTGACGAGGTGGGCACCATACCGCCGTTGTAAGAGGCGGTGGCTGAGGTAAGCAACTTGCCGCTGGGCAAACCGTTGCGCAGCGCCTGGATAAACGGCGTGTAGTTGCCAGCGTTGTCGATGGCGGTTAACACCACGCCTTCGATATCCACATCCAAGCCGTCTAAATTGTAACTGCTGACAAAGTTGAGCAGGTTATTCACGGTATTGGCGCGGTTAGCCGGACTCAGCAGAGTTTGCCAATCGCCGGAGCAGCTGGGAATCACGCCGCCGGCCACCGACACCAGTACTTTAACGCCGGCTTGGTGAGCTTTATTGATGACATAACTTAGCTCGGAGCCGGTGACATTGCCGCCAAAGGTACCTGGCATACACACCGGGTCGCCGCCAGCGGTAACCACGCCGTTGGCATTGGGGTTTAAAAACGACAGGTTAATGTGGGTTAGTTGGCTGAGATCCACCAAATCCACCACCGCCGTCATATTTTTGTATGACGGAATATAGCCGACAACTTTATCGGCCGCCTGAGCGTTGAGCCCTATTAGCGCCGCAGACAGCGCTGTCATTTTTGCGAGTAATTTTACGTTACTAAGTGCATTCATGAGCAATCATCCTGTTTGATTGAGGGGCATTATTGTTGTGTTGCGAGGCAACGTTGTCGCCGCTGGCTAATGGTTTAGCTCTTTAATGGCGTGCTGACCGCTTACCTGTAAATCACCTAATCGCTCGCCGTGTACTGTAGCGTTTTTGGGCGTTAACTAATGCAACTTAGTCGGCGTTCTGTCGATTGCCATGGTGGCCAATAAGCACTTTAGAAAATGTTGATAGATGCGCTATGCCTAGCACAAATGAGGTGAGGTATTGCCCAGTGAGTTTATCCACTTAACGCTGGGCTGCCCGCTTGCGCTTTAAATATAAAATACAAGCAGAAGGCACGTGGGTGATGCAGAACGCTGTAATACACACGATGAACTGGAGTGCGCCGCTAGGTTGATAGGTGCTATTGCTCACCCAGGCAAACCCAATACCAATAGCGATTAGGCTAGTACGTACCACCCAACGTTGAGCGCTATTGCTGATATGTTTTGCGAGTTGCGCCTGGGTGTAAACGGCGGCGGCGATGGTGAGTAGCATCACCACACTGGCGAGATAAAGTTCCATGGGCACTTCTTAGCGCGATTAGTATGGCGCTTGTGTGCGAAGAGTGTAGCGGTTTTTTTAATGCCACCCAGTTTTTCAACGTGAATTATTTCACGCTTTACACGATAACCCCCAATGTTTTTAGGTTTGCGCTAAAGCGGTTGCATCCATCGCGTTTACTGGCCGGTGCGATAGTCGGCGCCGGTGAGAGTAGCGGTGTGTTTCTCTGTTTTAGGGCTAGGTGTAAGTGCACTCTAGCCCGTTGTAAAGGCAATCTAACCTGGGCGCTTAAACCACAAAATGTGCTATTTGCCCCGATAGTTTTTGCGCCGTGGTATCCAGCTCGTTGGCCGTCTGGGTCGAATGCTGCGCCGCTTGATGGGCTTGCTGTACCAGCTCGACCACCTTAACCACATTTTGATTGATCTCTTCTGCGGCGTAGCTTTGTTCTTCGGCAGCGGTGGCAATTTGAGTGTTCATCCCGACAATGGCGTTAATCGCATCTGAGATGTCGCGAATGGCTTGTCCGGTCTCGTCTACCAGTGATACGGTACGCTCAGTTTGCTGTTGCCCGGTCTCCATCGCGTGACTCGCTCGGCTGGCGCCGGCTTGCACGGCTTCGATAATGTTTTGGATCTCGGCGGTAGATTGCTGAGTGCGCTGCGCCAGTGCCCGGACCTCATCGGCGACCACGGCAAAGCCCCGGCCTTGATCCCCCGCTCGCGCCGCTTCAATGGCCGCGTTAAGGGCAAGCAAGTTCGTTTGCTCCGCAATGTCTTTGATAACGCCAAGAACACGGCCGATACTGTCTGTCTCGGTCTCCAGTTGTGCCATTGCCTGGCCTACTTCCCCCACTTGAGTTGAGAGCTGGCTAATGGCCAATACGGTTTGCTCCATGACGCCCTGCCCTGTGCGAGCGCTTTTATCGGCGGCGCCAGCCGCTTCAGCCGCACCGGAGGCGTTATTGGCCACTTCTTGTACGGTCGACGACATTTCGTTAACGGCCGCCGCCACCTGATCGGTCGAGCTTTCGGTTGCGCCAATATGGCGGGCAATATCGGAGGCGGTTTGATTGATATTGGCCGAGGCATCGCCGAGCTGCACGGCGGTGGCTTTTACCGAGCCTACCACCGAGCGCATCTCTTGCTGCATATTGCGCAGGTTGTCTCCCAACTGGCCCAGCTCGTCTTGGCGTTGCAAATGAAACGGCTGTGAGAAGTCGCCACTCGCCATATGTTTAATGTGGCTCATAATCGACTGCAGAGGGCGAATAAGTGACGAGCGCAGCAATAGCCACAACACGCCAAGCGCAATCAAGGCGACCGCAAAGGTAACTACCTGCGCCCAAAAAGATACTTGCTGACTGGTGTGCCGCACTGCGGCGGCGGCCACTTTAACGTCTTTGGCGATAAGGTCGGCGGCCTCTTGCAGCAAACGGCTCGGCTCACGATCGATGCCGGCCACGGCTTGGTCGCCTACCGCCGGGTTGTAACCGCTAGCGGCAAAGCGCTCAAAGCCTTGTTGATAATTATTGAATGCCTTGGCATGGACCAAAAGAAACTGGTTTAACAGCTCGCGCGAATTGGCATCTGGCAGTTCTTGGGTTAGAGCTTTGCCAGTATTTTGAATATCGCTCTGGGCGTCAACAAAGCGGCTCCAGTATTTGTCGCGTTGGACGGGATCGGTGCCGCGCAATAGCACATTTTTCCACTCCTGAACCTGCACCTTAAAGGCGAAATTCATCGTGGAGATACTGCGCTCATAGGCAATATTGCGCTCAATTAACTGATTGTAGTTTGTGAGCTGGGTGTTGAGCATCGCAATCGCCACTTCGGCAGCCAGCAACAGTCCGGCAATGCCCAACGCAACCACCGCAACGAGGCGGGTTTGCATACTGCGGGTTAACCATTTCATAAAGTGTCTCACTTGATTCGAGTTGTCCGGTCGTTTGGTAGGCCGTTAACGTTTTTCGTGCCAACAGAAGTGTCAGCTAAGCTCGCCATTTGGCGCAAAATACGCAGACGATTTTAGGTTATCGGCCTTGACCTTAAATTCTGTAATGCATCTTAGTTGATAGGCTTGGGGTTAGAGTGTCGGTTAGCTGCTAAACTCAGCAAAAGCATTGCTTCACTGAGGTGGGTTATGGCACGGATGAAATGGATAGCGAGTGTTGTGGGTGTATGGCTTGTCTTGTTGGCGAGCGCTGCTAACGCCATTGAGTGGCCGCAGCAGATAACGGCCGATGAGGGGTTGATTGTCGTTTATCAACCGCAACCCGAAAAAATAACCGGTAATCAGTTGCGCGGACGGGCCGCTATGTCGCTTGAGTTAAAGGGGCAAAAAGACCCGGTGTTTGGCGCTTTTTGGTTTGATGCCAGAATTGATACCAACCGCGATTCGGGCAAGGTATTGGTGCGCGATATTACCGTGACCCGCGTCGGCTGGCCCGACTCGGAGGCCGCCGATGAGGCGCGCTTTACCCAAGTGGTGGAGGCGGCCATCCCCACGGTGGGCTTTACCATTAGCCTAGAGAGTTTATCCGCCAGTTTAGAAAACGCCGAGCTAGAACAGCAGAGTTTAGCCGAGTTGAAAAACGAAGCGCCCGAGATTAGGTTTGCCGATGAGCTGGCGGTACTGCTGTTGTATGACGGCAAACCGAATTTTTCGGCGGTAGAGGACAGCCCCTACGAGCGCGCGTTAAACACCCCGTTTTTGGTGGTTCACAACAAGTCGCAAAATCGCTTTTATCTCAGCAGTGGTAACTTTTGGTACAGCGCGAAATCGGCGCTTGGTCCTTGGCAAACCACGAACAGTCCACCGGCTGATTTAGTGGCCATGTTACCCGAGCCCGAAACTGACACCCCCGCCGATGCCCATCCCCCCGCAGTGGTGGTCGCCACTGAGCCGACCGAGCTGATTGCCACTCAGGGCAAGCCTAACTGGAAGAGTCTGGCTGGGGGAAAATTATTGTACGTCGAAAATACCGAAACCCCTTGGTTGCGCGATATCGAAGGCGGCCAGATGTATCTGTTGTTGTCTGGTCGCTGGTATCGCGCCAAAGATCAAGACGGCCCCTGGCAGTTTGTTCGCGCCGACCGGTTGCCGAGCAGCTTTAGTGATATTCCGCCGGCCTCGGATATTGGTGGCTTACGGGTCTCGGTAGCCGGTACAGAAGAAGCTGACGATGCTTTACTGGATGCGCAAATACCGCAGACGACCGCAGTAAAACGCAGCGAAGCCACCCTTGAGGTAACCTACGACGGCCCCCCAACCTTTGAGGACATCAAAGGAACTGAAGTGGCTTATGCCGTTAATACCGGCGCCCAAGTACTGAAGATCGATAACAAGTACTACGCGGTCGATAACGCTGTCTGGTTTGTGGCGGCAAAACCTACCGGCCCCTGGCTAGTCGCCGACACCATCCCCGAAGACGAGATTAATAAAATTCCTCCCAGCTCGCCGGTGTATAACACGACTTATGTCGAGGTGTATGAATCGACCCCAGAGGTGGTTTACGTGGGGTATCGGCCAGGTTATATGTGGTCGTTTCCCTATTACGGGGTGCCCGTGTATGGCACCGGCTGGTATTACCCGCCTTACTGGGGCCACTATTATTATCCGCGCCCGCCTACCTGGGGTTTGCATGTGGGGTATAACCCCTGGACCGGGTGGAACGTGGGGGTGAGTTGGAGCAATGGCTTTTTTAGTTTTGGTGCCAGTTGGGGCGGCGGTTGGCATGGTCCATACCGGCCCTGGGGTTGTTGCGGTGGTTGGTACGGCGGCGGCTACCATCGCCCACCGGTGGTGATTAACACCGGCAATATTAATATTGGTAACAACGTTAATATTGGCAATCGTACCCATATTAAAAACAACTTAAACAAAAACACGGTTGCCGCCGGACACCTAAACCGCAATTTATACCAGCGGCCCGAAAACCGCGTGCGCAACGCCAGCGCCGAAACCGTTAAACGCAATTTAAAAACGGCGCAACTCACAAAAGGTCGCGACAATAATGTGTTTGTCGATAAAAGTGGCAATGTGGCGCGCAAGGTGGGTGATCAATGGCAAGTGCGGGATAAAGGCAGTTGGCAGCCCGATCGCAGCGCTAATGAGATTCGCGAGTCGTTGCCGCAAACACGGCCCCAAAACATTAACCGCGACACCATACAACGGCAGGAACCGATCAACCGTCCGCAGCAGTTGCCGGGAAACTACCATCGACCCAGCACGAGGCCGAGTATTGATCGCAGCAATTTGAATCGTGATTTTCAGGCGCGCCAGCGCGGTATGAATCGCGCCGCCGCCCGCCCGATGCCAGCGCGGGGTGGGTTTCGGCGTTAACGGCTAAAGCCAGCAATAAAAACGGCGCTTTGAGCGCCGTTTTTATTGCTGGCAGTGCGGGTGTTAATCTTCTAACTCTTCGAGCTCGGCTTGCGCCTCTAGCCATTGCTCTTCGCAATCATCAAGCTGTCGCTGCATGTCGCTTTGCTTTTGCAGCAGTTCTTGCAAGCGATCTTTGTGTTCGTCGTCGTATAGGCTGGTGTCGGCCAGTTCGGTTTCCAGTGCCGTGTTTTGCTTTTGCAGCTTTTCTAATTCCGACTCCAGTTTTTTAATGCGATTGGCCAGTGGTTTGCGCGCCTCGCGTTTGGCGGCGGCCTCTTGCCGTTGCGCTTTTTTATCCTGCGCCGGTTTTGTCTCGGCAATCTCGGCCGGCTCGTTGTCGGTTTTGTTGCTGCGGGTTTTGCGCTCCAGCAACCAGCGATAGTAATCATCCAGCTCGCCGTCAAATTCCTCGACAGTGCCGTCGGCAACCAGCAACCATTCGTCTACCGTGTTGCGCAGCAAATGGCGATCGTGCGATACCACAATGACCGCACCGGCAAAATCTTGTAGCGCCATGGTCAATGCTTGGCGCATTTCTAAATCCAGGTGGTTGGTAGGCTCGTCCAGAAGCAACACGTTGGGTTTTTGCCAGGCGATAAGCGCCAGCGCTAAGCGGGCTTTCTCGCCGCCCGAGAAGTGGTTGATGGGCTCGAAGGCGCGGTCGCCAATAAAATCAAAGCTGCCCAAAAAGTTGCGAATCTCTTGCTCGCGGGCTTTGGGGCTAATGCGTTGAATGTGCAGCGCGGGGGAGGCGTTCATATCCAGCGCCTCAAGCTGGTGCTGGGCAAAATACCCTAATTTAAAATGCTCACCGGTGACCCGCTCGCCGGTCAGGGGCGCCAGCGTGCCGGCGAGGGTTTTAATCAGGCTGGATTTACCCGCGCCATTGGGGCCGAGCAAACCGATGCGCGTGGCGGGCGCGATGTTAATATCTACGCCGCCTAAAATTTGTCGCTCGGGATAACCAATGGTCATCTCGCGCAACACGATTAACGGATCGGAGACTTTCTCGGAGGCGGTAAAGGTAAAGCTAAAAGGCGAATCCACATGGGCCGGGGCGATGGTTTCCATGCGCTCTAACTGCTTAATACGGCTTTGCGCCTGTTTGGCTTTGGTGGCTTTGGCGCGAAAGCGGCGAATATAATCTTCGATATGGGCGATGCGCTCTTGCTGTTTGGTGAACTCTGCCTGTTGCTGGGACAAACGCTCGGCGCGCTGACGCTCGTAGGCCGAGTAGTTGCCGCTATAGCCCACCAGTTTGCTCGATTCGATACTGACGATGCGCTCGACCACATTGTCTAAAAAGTCGCGGTCGTGGGAGATAATTAACAAGGTGCCAGCGTAGCGCTGCAACCACTGCTCAAGCCACAAAGTCGCGTCCAAATCCAAGTGGTTGGTGGGCTCATCCAGCAACAGCAAATCGGATGGGCACATCAGGGCGCGGGCCAAGTTTAAGCGAATTCGCCAACCGCCCGAGAAAGCACTTACCGGGCGCTCCAACTCATTGCCGGTAAACCCCAAGCCGCTTAGCAGCTGCGCGGCCCGTGCCGGTGCCGTGTAGGCGTCGATTTGCTCCATTGCGCCAAACAGGTGTGCCAGCTTTTCGCCGTCATCGCCGGCATGCTCGATCTCGGCTTCTAGCTCGCGCAGTGCCTCGTCGCCGTCAAGCACATACTCCAGCGCGGTGCGTTGGGTATCGGAGACCTCTTGCGCCATATGGGCCAGGCGCCAGTCGCTGGGCAGTGATACGCTGCCGGTGTCGGCGCTCAACTGCCCTAAGAGCAATTTAAACAGCGACGACTTGCCGCAGCCATTGGCGCCAATAAGGCCAATTTTTTGTCCCGGAAAGATCGCCAGATCGGTTTCCGTGAGCAGAAACTTAGGGCCGCGTTGTAAACTGATTTGCTGTAGTGTGATCATGCCGCGCATTCTATCTAAGCTCGGTGTGAAAGCCTATCACCACAGGAAGAAAGACGTTAATGACTGATATATTGCCCGGCCCTTTATGGGATTTTGCCCTAGAGCTCTATCAACAGCCCGATATTGAGGTGCAGTGCTTACAGTTGCAGGATGAGTACGGTGTGCGTATCCCGATTTTGTTGTTCCTCTGTTGGCTGGATATCAGCGGCAAAAGGGTCGAGCCCAGTACCTTGGCTAATGTGCTTAAAGAAACCGCCGAGTGGTATGAGCAAGTGGTGGTACCACTGCGGGGAGCGCGCCGCTGGATAAAATCACAAGCGCCGCTGGATGAATCGCAAAGTCAGTGTCGCGGGCAGATTAAAGCGGCCGAGTTGGCGGCCGAGCGCTGGGAGATTCAACAGTTGGCTGAGCTGAGTAAAGGCTGGCCCGTCGAGCGGGCCGCGCCGCTGCTGCCTCGGGTGCAGAATTATCTGGCGGCGCGCGAGGTGCCGCCCTCGGTATTGCAGCGCACCCTTGTTTTGCTACAGGGTGCGCTCGCCCCCGCTTAGTGGTCGTCTTCGTCGAATAAACGGCCAGAGCTAGGCGCCGCCGGAGCATCCGGCACTGGGGTAGGTTTTAGTTTGTCGTCATCGTGAGGCTCGATCATCCCGGTGCCGATGTGGCTCGGTAATGGTTTTGGGCTAACCCCAAGCTCGGACGGTTGTGGCTTGGCAACCGGCTCTGGGATAACGTCAAAGGCTTGTTGTTGTACGGGCTCAGCCACGGGCAAAGCCTCGGTACTTTTCTCTGGCGCCGCTGGCGTTGGTGCCTCTTGTTTTGCGGGGCTGACCGGCTTGGCTGGCGCCGATTTTTTTACTTTCGTTGCTGGCTTGGCAGCCTTGGGCGCTTTTTTGGCGACGGCGGCTTTTGCTTTGGCAGGCTTGCTAGTGGCGGCTTGTTTGCTCGCCGCCTTTTTGCCGCTCGCTTTAGCGGGCGAGGTTTTTTTTGCCGGTGCTTTGCTTGCGTTAGCTTTGGCCTTAGGCGCTGCCTTGGTAGCGCTTTTAGCGGCTGGTGTTTTGGCCGCGGCTTTTTTGCTTTTAGGCTTAGCCTTTGTCTTTGCGGTCGCTTTTAACGCTTTAGCGCGAGCGCGCTCGAAGGCTTTTGCCAGCGTCAGCTCCTGCTTCGCCGCTGTTTGCTCGGCTTTTGCGGAACTCACCTGCGCTTCGGCAGTCTCTACCACTTTCGCCTGTGCCGTGAGCGCGGCCTTGGCTTTTGCTAAGCGCGTTTTAGCCGCTGCAGTGGCCTTTGCTTTGGTCGCGGCCGCTTTACGGGTGCGCAGCGTGGCGAGCTTTTTGCGAGCCGCAGCCAGTTGTTTTTGTGCGCTCGACAAAGCTTTGTCGGCGTTGGTCAATTGTTTGCTGCGCGCGGTGGCGAGCTTGGCGTTAACCGCCGCGATGTCTTTTTCGAGTTGCGCGACAGACACTGCAGTTTTTTTCTTGGCAGCCATAGTGAAACCCTACGTGTGATCAGAGAATGTTCAAAGAGTGTTACAGAAAGGGGTCATTCCAAGAAGATATTGTAGACCCTAGCGTATAAATTGTGTACGTCGCGAGCACAAAATTAAGCATTAACTATTGATTTTTTGCGCTAACTCCCCATGAATAGAGCTACAGGCGCGTTCGAATTCGCATTTATCAACCTAAACGCCCACAGTGTGGCGCAGTTGGTATAACATGGATGGGCTTTTTTTCTGAGTGCCGGATGGGCCGGCAAGCTGTGGCGTGCAGGATCCGTTGCAGCCGATACAACAAACACACTCCAATAAATAGGTATTGTATGTTTAACAAGCGTTTACTGATGGCCGGCGTTATCTGCTCGGCAACTGTGCTAGCAGGCTGTAACGAAGGCGGCTCTGAGGCAACTGATAAAGCGGCCGCGACCGATGCTAAAGCGACATTGACGACGTTGGAGCAAAAGGTTAACTACGCCATCGCTCTGAATATGGCGACTAACTTTAAACAGCGCGAGGTGCCAATCGAAGTAGACGCGTTTACTCAAGCGCTTACCGATGTGCGTGACGACAAAGAGCCCGCTTTGAGCCAGGAAGAGATGCAAACTGTAATGCAGACCTTCCAGGAGCAACAAATGGAGCTGCAACAGCAAAAGCAAAAAGAGTTAGCCGAAACGCAAAAAGCCGAAGGCGAAGCTTATTTGGCTGAAAACGCCGGCAAAGAAGGCGTGATGATTACCGAAAGCGGCTTGCAGTACAAAGTACTGGAAGAAGGTGATGGCGTAAGCCCTAAAGCAGAAGACACCGTCACCGTGCACTACCGCGGCACTTTGTTAGACGGCACTGAGTTTGATAGCTCTTACGCCCGTGAGCAGCCCGCAACTTTTGCCCTAAACCAAGTGATTGCTGGCTGGACCGAAGGTTTGCAGTTGATGAAGACCGGTGCCAAGTACGAGCTGACGATTCCATCAGACTTAGCCTATGGCCCAGGTGGCAACCAAGGTATTCCACCAAACTCGACACTGATTTTTGAAGTTGAGTTGCTGGAAGTTGAGCCTGCCGAGGCGCCAGAAGAAGCTGAAGCCGCTGAGTAAGTCTTAGCGCTAAGCGTAAAAAAGCCGGGCTAGGTTAGCCCGGCTTTTTTGTGTCTGGGGTTTGTGCATAAGTGATTAATAACTCAGCGTATAGATATAACCGTTGCCACTGACGGCGCGGTAGCGCTCGGTGTCATCGGTAAAACTGACATCTAAAACGGAGGTGGGGCTGGGTTGCCAGGCGCTGAGCTTGGGCAGCTGCCAGTGGTAAAGCTCTTGCTGCTGCTCGATATCCCACAGCTGCACGCGGCCATCGGGGCGGCCGGTTAACAGATACGCGCCGTCATTGCTAAAGCGCGCCGTGCTTAAGCTGATACCGCGAATGATTCGCTCGTGGCCCAAGGGCAGCTGCCAGCTAAGCTCGCCGGTGGCGGTATCGAATAGCTCGATACTGTCGTAGCGCGCGCCCACTAAAGCGCGTTTACCATCTGGGCTAAGGGCGACTTGCTGCACCGGATCGCTGTAATTGCGTTGCTGCAGCTGCTTGCCGGATTGGGTGTCCCAGAGGTGGGCGGCGTTATCGCTGCTACCGGTAAGTGCCAAGCTTAGGTCGTCGTTGAGGGCGACGGCGTTTACCGGGGCGTCGTGCTGGAAGGTGCCAAAGGTGCCGCCGCGGCGCACGTCGTACAGTACCGCACGGCCGTCGTCTAACCCCAGTAACGCGACATTGCCAAAACGCCCCAATGCCATGGCGCGTATCTCTGAGCTGATACGCCAGTAGGCGACGGACTCACCTGTTGCGGTATTCCACAGCACTAGGGTTTGATGATCGACGGTAATGGCCCAGCCGCCATCGCTGGAGATCGCGCTGTGCAGCAGTAGCCGGGTGGTATCACTGCTGTGGTTCCAGTCGTAGAGGCGTTCGGCGGGGGTAATTTGCCAGTAGCTACCACCTTGGTAGGTGGAGCCGATAACAGCGTGGCTGCCGTCGCGGGCGAGGCTGGCCGATTGCACGCTGCGGTTGGCGACTTTTAGTTCGGCTTCGGGCGCCGGGCTACAGGCGCTTAAAAAAGGCAGTAGTGCGGCTGTCAACAGCAGCGGTTTCATCATGGGAGGGGCCAAGATCAACGTGGCGCCGCGCGTGCGTGAGCCGCTGGCGCCAACGATGTATTAACTGGCCTGGACGACGTCTTTATTGGCATCGTGTAGCACGGCGATCATGCGGTCTTCGCCGCTAAAGCGTGCCTCAAGGGTCTCGCCCAGCTCAGAGAGATCGGCATCAAGCGCAGTTAAGTCGTCCGTCTCTTGATACTTGTCGTTAAAGTCGAGCAATTTTTCGGTGGTGGCATCGACTTCTTTAAAGCGCTCACCGGCCTCTTTTAGGGCTTGCTCATCGCCAAATTCGCGGCCCTCGCGAACCAGCTGATCGTAAATTTCGAAGTGCCCGGCCGAGATATAGTCGACCATGATTTCGCACATGCGTCGCAGCTTAACGCCGCGCTCATCGTCGTTTTGATTGTTTGTTTCAGATAGTGCGCAGTAGTGCACCAACATTTGTTGACGCTCGTGTAGCCAGCGGTCGATGATTTGGCTGACACCGCCCCAGCGCTCTTTAGCGTCTTCGCAATTTTCTAACATGATATTTTCCCAGCTACTTATATCCATCCAGTGTCGGCCAATCTTAGCACGATCAAACGTCTGCCCCCAGTATCGAGAGCACGAATCTGCGGTGGGTGTTTCAAGTAACGGTGGCTTTAGCCGATAGCGTTTGGTGCGGCTCGTGCAAAATGGCCTGATCGCGGTAAACTCGACGGATCAAACCGTCTGAATTTTAACTAGGAGCTGTCAATGGCCCACCCTGTCACATTTATTCGCCCGCTGCTGCTGGTGTTGTCGCTGCTGCTGCCAATGCTGGCCCAAGCTCAAAGTGAATCCGACGCGAAGAACGTCGAGGGCGCTATTTATATACCCATGCAGCCCGCCTTTGTGGTGAATTACGGCGGTGAGGGGCGACTAAAGTATTTAAAGACAGAGTTGTCGGTGCGGGTGAACGATATCCACACCGCGGCAGCGGTGCGTCATCATATGCCGTTGTTACGCAATGCCATGGTGATGCTGTTTAGCCGCCAAACCGAAGATGCTATTACCACCCAGCAGGGGGTAACCCAGCTGCGCGAGACGGCCAAGGCCGAGATGATCGCGCTGCTGGAGTCGGAGCAAGCCGAGGGAACCGATGTGCTAGAGGTATATTTTAACAACCTGATTGTGCAGAAGTAGCGAACGGTGCCCCACCGCAGCGGGTGTACTGGGCGTAGTACTTAGCCAAGTAATCATCAAAGCTCTCGCGGTCGGCCGCCTCTACCTCTGCTTGGTGCTGTCGTGACTGCTCGGCCAAACGCGTAAAGTGCGCTTGCTGCTGCGGCTCTAATGGGCGAGCGGCAAAGTAATCCCGGTGTTGCTTGGCCAGTTTCAGGGTGTGAGCGTAATAGGTTTGATTGCCTTCGGCCAGTTCACTCAGCACTTGCGCCGCGGGGGTATCGCGCTCTCCGGCCAGCTTTTGTTGCTGCTCGGCGCAGGCATTCCGGTAATGGCTGCCCCCGTTGGCCTGATCGAGTAGCGCGGCGCAGCGCTCGACCTGTTGTTGGATCTCTCTGGCCCACTCGCGCATCTTGACCTCACCGCCGTTGCGGCAAAGTGTTAACTCCGGGTCGCGGCCGCGATACACAATACGCGCCTGGTTGTCTTGCAGCCCTTGATACTCTTGGTCGGTGGCCTCCGGGCTGTCTTGCAAAAGGCAAAACAGTAAAAACGCATCCAAATAATGCAGCTGCGATTCACTCACACCCAATGGCTCGAAGGGGTTTAAATCGACGCAACGCACCTCGACGTATTCGACGCCACCCAGTTGCAGCGCTTGCAGCGCCGTTTGCCCGGGTTTAGCGGTGCGCTTGGGGCGGATGGTGCTGTAAAACTCGTTTTCGATTTGCAGTAAGCTGGTATTGAGCTGCTGATAGTCGCCGGCGCTGCTTTTTAGGCCGATCTTTTGATACTCAGTGTGCGGTTGGGTAATAGCGCCGCACAACGTTTGCAAATAGGTATCGAGGTTGTTGTAGCACACCACCAATGACTGCTGGGCGTCGCTCTGATAACCCAAATCGCCCATACGCAGGGAGGTTGCATTGGGGGTGTGCAACGTGTGGTCATCTTCGCCAAAGGGCTCAAGGGCGTGCTCGCGACCGCGCACAAAACTGCGACACACCGCCGGGGCGGCGCCAAACAGATACACTAACAGCCAGAAGTAGCGCCTAAAGTTGCGGATCAGGGCAAAGTAGCGGTCGGTTTTAAACGCTTGCAGGCTGAGTTGGCTGCCGCTTGTGCGCGCCAACTCGTGCCAAAAGTCGTCGGGCAGCGAAAAATTATAATGCACCCCGGCAATGGTTTGCATGGCGCGCCCGTAACGGTGTCCCAGGCCCAGGCGGTAAACCGTCTTCATGGTGCCGCTGTTCGAGCTGCCGTAACGCGCCACCGGAATATCACTGTCGGCACCCAATACGCAGGGCATGCTGGCGGGCCATAGGTATTCATCGCCCAGCTGGCCGTAAGTGTAACGGTGTACGTCATCAAGCTGGCCCAGCAGGGCGCCGATAGAGGTTTGTGGCTCGGTAATAAACTCCAGCAGCGCCTCTGAATAATCGGTGGTGATATGCGGGTGGCTAAACGCCGAACCAAGCCCGGCGGGGTGACTGGTTTGCGCTAAGCGGCCATCGGGGCTAACCCGCAGGCTTTCTTTCTCGACCCCGCGCAAAATTCCGCGAAGCGTTTGGCGGGCTGTTGCGCCGGATAACGCCTGTAACTGCGTATCAAATTGAGACAAAACGTTTTCCTCTGCAGTCCTTAGCGGATGCGGTCGTGGCGCTAAGCGCTAGCGGTAAAATAGCCGTAAAGTGTCGAGTGTAGCCAGTTACCCAGATTAGAGCTACCGCGATAACGGCGCCCGGTGGTAAAAAACCGTAAGCCTGAGACGGGCTTAACTTTGTGGTTGCTCGAGCGGTTCGTCGCTGGGCTCGGGGGCAGCGCTAGCGTCGCCATCGTTATTGGTCGTCGCCTCAGCCACGCCGGCTTCATTCGCTGCGGGTTCGGCGGCGTTTAAGTCCAGCTCTAGGGAGTCCTCACCGCGCTTTTTGGGCTGTGGCGGCGGTAAAATATCCGGGTCGATCACTGGGTTGCGGCGCTCATTAAGCGGGCAGGCCACCAGAGAGACACGCTGGCGATAATCCTTGGAGCTGGCTTCAAACATCTCGTTTACCGCCTCGTCCTTATTGGGGCTGCGGTACAGGCTGGCCGGGTCGCGGCCATCGAGCCAGGTGCGCTGCTTGCTTAGAAACAGTTTGTCCTGATTTTGCAGAATGTATACGTCAGTCATAACTCACTAACTGTCACTGTTGGTGGTAGGAACGGCCTGGCGACAGGCACAAAGTGCGTTTATGGGGGCGACGGGGCCAGAATCAAGCGCCACTATTTATCCCTGTGTGTCTAACCTTGGGATATCCCTTAAAAAATCGGTTACGCCGATGTCCAGCCCGCGCTGGTTGAGTAGCGTGCTTGCCTGACCGCGATGGTGTGTCTGGTGGTTAAAAAGGTGCATCACCAGCTCGCCAAAGTCTCGCTCGGCGCCCTCGCCTTTGCTGTTGTGATAGGCCAGTGGGCGCTGTAGGTCATCGCTTTGCAGCTCGTCGGCGCTCCACTCAATAATGGCGCTGTCGATCAATCCGCGCGCGGCGCCCAAGGCGGCAAATGCCGGGTAAAGTTGTTGATCGAGCCGCTCTGGGGTGGGCAGCTCGCTCAGCGCCTGCAGGCTTTTGTAGCGAGCGGAATGTTGGGCAAAGCGCGCCAGCCACAATAAGTCGGTTACCACCATATGGTTGAGGGTGCCCAAAATCGAGCCAAAAAAGGCCCCGGCATCGGCGGTTAACGTGTCGTGTTCGAGGCTGGCGGCGGCCGTAAACACTTGGCGGTTTAAGCGCTGGTTGTACCCGGCCATCAGGCGAATATGATGGTGAAGATCCACGTGGTTACTGCTCCTGTTGTACGTTATATAGGCGGTCGCGTTACCGACACTGTGTAAATTTACAGTAAAATGTTATGCTGTCGCTTCCGTCAGGGCAAGCGCCCTACCATACACCAAGATGCCAGAACTCACCCATGGATGCTCCTCACCTCGTCGCAAATTTAAACGATGCCCAGCGCCAAGCCGTTACCGCCGAGGCCGGCAATCAGCTGATTCTTGCCGGTGCCGGCAGTGGTAAAACCCGCGTGCTGGTGCACCGCATCGCCTGGCTGGTGCAAACCCAAGGCGTATCGCCCTACAGTATTTTGGCGGTGACCTTTACCAATAAGGCGGCCCGCGAAATGCGCGCGCGGCTGGACGAGAGCTTTCGCGACAGTGGTACACCCATTAATACCCGCAGTATGTGGGTGGGCACGTTTCACGGGCTGGCACACCGGCTGTTAAAAGCCCACTGGAAAGACGCCAACCTGCCGCAGAATTTTCAGATTCTTGATAGCGACGACCAGCTGCGACTGATTAAACGGGTGTACCAAAACCTTGGGTTAGATGCCGAGCAGTGGCCACCGCGCCAAGCCCAGTGGTTTATTAATGGGCAAAAAGATGAAGGTGTGCGAGCCAAGCATATGCAGGCCAGTTCCGACCCGTTTATTCGCACTATGGCTGCGGTGTATGCCGCCTACGAGGCCGATTGCGAGCGCGGCGGCTTGGTCGACTTTGCCGAGCTGCTGCTGCGTGCCCACGAGCTATGGCTTAACAAGCCGGCTATTTTGGCGCACTACCAGGGCCGCTTTCCGTTTATCTTGGTGGATGAGTTTCAGGATACTAACTCGGTGCAATACGCTTGGTTGCGGGTTCTGGCTGGCGAGAGCTGCTTTGTTACCGCCGTGGGCGACGACGACCAGTCCATTTACGGTTGGCGCGGCGCTAAAGTCGAAAACATTCGCCGCTTTAGCGAGGACTACCCCGGCACTACCACTGTTAGACTCGAACAAAATTACCGCTCCACCGCCAATATTCTTAACGCCGCCAATGCCGTTATCGCCAATAACGCTGGTCGCATGGGCAAACAATTGTGGACCGATGGTGAAGACGGCGAGCCGATCTCACTCTACGCCGCGTTTAACGAGCAGGACGAAGCGCGCTTTATTGTCGAACGTATTAACGACTGGGCATTAAAGGGCAATCGCAAAGACAGCTGCGCCATTTTGTATCGCTCCAACGCCCAATCGCGGGTGTTGGAGGAAGCGCTACTGCGCGAGGCGGTACCCTACCGTATTTACGGCGGTCAGCGCTTTTACGATCGTTTAGAAATTAAAAATGCCTTGTCGTATATGCGTCTAGCCAGCCGCCGCGACGACGACCCGGCATTTGAGCGGGTGATTAATACCCCGACCCGCGGCATTGGTGGAAAAACCGTCGATGAGATTCGCGCCTTTGCCCGTGAGCACGGTTGCTCGTTGTGGCAGGCCTCCGAACAAATGCTCGCCAACCGAGTGTTAACGGCCCGCGCCGGCAACGCGCTGGCCAGCTTTATTAAATTGATCGATACCCTGGGTGAAAAAAGCAGCGAACTTAAACTCGATCAATTGGCCGAGTCGGTGCTAGAGAGTACGGGCTTGCTTGAGTTTCATAAAAAAGAAAAAGGCGAAAAAGGCCAAGCCCGCGCCGAAAACCTCGAAGAGCTGATTACCGCTTGCCGGGTATTTGAAGCTCCAGAAGACGAAGAGTCGGTACTGCAACAGTTTTTAGATACCGCCTCGCTGGACGCGGGTGAAGCGCAAGCCGACGAGTTTGAAGACGCGGTGCAATTAATGACCTTACACTCGGCCAAAGGCCTAGAGTTTCCGCTGGTGTTTATGGCCGGGGTTGAAGAGAATCTGTTTCCCCATAAAATGTCGGTAGAAGATCCCGACCGTTTGGAAGAAGAGCGTCGTCTGGCCTATGTGGGCATTACCCGCGCGATGGAGAAGCTTTATATCTGTTACGCCGAGACGCGCCGCCTGCACGGCGGCGAAACCTTTAATGCCCTGTCGCGCTTTGTCAAAGAGATTCCCAACGAATACCTCGATGAGGTGCGCATTAAAAGCACCGTCACTCGCCCAGCGCGCTTGCAAGGTAAGGCGCCGGCCAAACCCAAAGGGTTGCGTATTAGTGACTCGGGCTCCGATACCGGGTTTCGTTTGGGTCAGCGCGTTGCCCACAAAAAATTTGGCGAGGGCGTGATCGTCCACTTCGAGGGCTCCGGCTCTAGCACGCGGGTGCAAATTAATTTTAATGACGCCGGAGTTAAATGGTTGGTAGTGCAGTACGCTAAACTGGATCCAATTTAATGATGGGAACGGGGAACGGGGAACGGGGAACGGGGAACGGGGAACGGAGTTATGAGCTATTATTTGTAACCCGTAACCCGTAACCCGTAAGTTATCTTTATTTAATCTAAACAATAAATATTATGAGCAAAACACGCCGCTATCAAATTACCCCCCTCATTATGCTCGCGCTTATTGCCCTGTGCGTGATGCTGTTTGCCGCGCTGGTTATGAGTAAAACCGATCAGGGTAAAACTCATGTGGCGGGTGAGGCGGTAACGGCTGAGCAGTTTAAATGGCGCATGGTTACCACGTGGCCAAAAAACTTTCCGGGCCTGGGCACCACCGCCGAAAAATTCGCCAGTATGGTTGGCGATATGAGCGGTGGCCGGCTGACCATTCATGTGCATGGTGCGGGCGAAATCGTACCGGCCATGGGGGTGTTTGACGCAGTCTCATCCGGCAGTGTCGAGATGGGCCACGGCGGCGCTTATTACTGGCGCGGTAAAGCGCCCGCTAGTCAGTTTTTTACCACTGTGCCGTTTGGCATGAACGCCCAAGAGATGAACGGCTGGCTGTCGCACGGTGGCGGTATCGAGCTGTGGCGCGAAGTCTATGAGCCATTCAATGTTATTCCGTTTCCCTCGGGCAATACCGGCATTCAAATGGCCGGCTGGTTTAATAAAGAGATTAATACTTTAGCCGATTTGCGCGGATTAAAAATGCGCATTCCAGGATTGGCAGGCGAAGTGTTTAACCGCGCTGGTGGCACCTCGGTTAATATCCCTGGCGGCGAGCTCTACACCGCTATGCAAACCGGCGTTATTGATGCCGCCGAGTGGGTTGGCCCCGCCAACGATTTAGCCTTTGGCTTTCACCAAGTGGCTAAATATTACTACTACCCAGGCTGGCACGAGCCGGGCTCCACCATGGAGCTGATTGTGAACAAAAGCGCGTTTGAGGCATTGCCTAACGATTTGCAAGCCATCGTTACCTACGCCGCACGCGCCGCTAATCAGGATATGCTCGATCAGTACACCGCTACCAACAACGCCGCACTGGAAACCTTGGTAAACGACCACGGTGTCGAGCTGCGCCGCTTACCCGATGAGGTGCTCCAAGAGTTACGCCGCATCACCGAGCAAGTGTTTATCGAGCAAGCCGAGCAAGACACCATGTTCGCCAAAGTGTGGCAATCCTACAAAACCTTTCAGGCCAAAGCCGCGGCTTGGCATAAAGTGTCTGAGCAGACGTATTATAAGGTGAGAGAGGAGACGTCGCAGTAGCAAAACGTAGCTACTGCAGTCAGCTTCATCAACCACTTTAATTTCACTGCTCAGGAAAATCAGGGCGGATTTTTATGCGATGTGGAGGCTTCCCAAAGCCTCTTATATCTGGCGTTTCTATGCAGGTATATTCCAAGTTACCTATGAAAAATAGACGCTCTGAATCGTTATATTATTTATCTAGAGTAAGTGTTATTCGGGACTGACCCAGAGGCACCTTATCACGAAAATTTTAAACTAAATGGTTTCACTACGTAAACCAGTTCTGGAAGCTAAAACCTGATCAAGCGAAACGCAAGGATGACGTATGAAAAACGCGGTAACTATTTTACTTACTATATTTTCCCTAGCCAATTGCATTATCGCAACGGCAGAATCGAAAGATAAAACGTGGGAGGATGTTCAAATTCAGGTTGCCTCCATTACTGACATAAATGATCAGTTTTATAAATCTATCAATATTTTTACGGCAGAAAGGTACCCGTATCAAGGCTCTGGCTGCAAAGTCATCAACGGTGATTCTATTGATGAGATACAAGGTTCAGAGGTTGTTCACATTAAAGGCAACTTGAGGTCAGATATAATTTTAGATGCTCATAGCGAGCTAGTTGTGGGTAAAGATGTTATGCCAGGTGTAAAAATACACGTGAATGGCCTTGCTAGGATATTTGTTGGTGGTGATTTTAAAGGAAAAATAATTGCACAATCGTCTTACTCTTTGCATGTAATGGGAAGTCAGGTGGGAGTCTTGACCACGGGAAGCCCTAGCACCAACGTCATAGTTCATGGTGATTTCAGCGGTAAAATGTATCCTAATGAAGGCGATGGATCTTTAGCCTCACTACAGGTTTACGGATTTACCGACATAGCTGTTATCAAAAACATTTTCTCTCGCAAGTATACGCAGCTTAATGGCGCTTTTTATAACAGTAATGTTGAGCCGGGAATATATCAAGCCAGTCGGGACTCTTTAGCTTTGTATACGGTTGTTAATAGAAAGAAGTGAACTTTTAGTCAGGTCATTCATTTCATACTCTAGTTTTAGTGCTATAAACTTCATCGATGATGTTAGGCAGGCGTGGGTACCTGTTGCTGGTTCAGTGTTTGGTGCATTACTTTGAAATACCAAGATCGGCATAGATGTGCGTATTGCTTAGAATTTACTTCTATTTCGGATCAGTATTGTCGGGGCTGTGGTGATGATATCTGCAATAAAAAAGCAGGTGATGCGTGCGAAATCCAACGAATTGCAAAGGTAATGTTCCGTCGATGATTTTAGTTTTCGAGTTTGTGCTCGCCGTTATTGGTTTTTTCTAGGCGCCCAATGCATAATGCCTTGTGTCATTACCTGACTGCAAGGTCCGTTTTTGCAAGCGCGGCCTAGTTGGATTTATTCCTTAGCCGGTTTCAAAGGTTCTTATCGCCCTATTATTAGCCTTCGCAGACAGAGCCACTCAAGAAGAATGCACATTGAACACCCAATCAAATAGCTGGACGGTTTGCCCTGAATGCCAAGGGCGCGGTCAAAAAGTCCGTCGGCTTCGTAAAAAAGTGCGGCTGCGCTACCAGCGGGAGTTGGATGAATTTGTCCGGCTTAACCGCGAGGGGTTGGCGCCTGTTCGCCCTAAGGGGCATCTGGATGACTGCGCCCATTGTGGCGGCTCGGGTTTGGTGTATTCGGCGAGCCGCCCGGTGGCGGATGCCGAACATTACCCGCACGTGGCGATCATTGGTGGTGGTATTGGCGGCGTTGCTTTGGCGCTTGCCTGTTTGCACCGCCGAATCCCGTTTACGCTTTACGAGCGAGATAGCGGTTTTAATACTCGTTCGCAGGGTTACGGCCTGACATTACAACAAGCGAGTAAGGCGATTGCGGGGCTGGGACTTTTTACTTTAGACGATGGGGTGGTTTCTACGCGACATTTGGTTCACACGACTGAGGGAAAAGTGCTGGGCGAATGGGGCGTAAGAAAGTGGAAGGCCGGGAATACGAGTGCCGCAACGAAACGAACCAACGTGCATATTGCCCGGCAGTCATTGCGTTTAGCGCTGCTGGATGAGCTAGGTGGCGGTGATGAAGTGCGTTGGGGGCACCGGCTTATTGGTGTTAGGGAAGCTGACAGTGGCGGTGTCGATTTAAGTTTTCAGGTGGGCAGTGTGGTCGAGCATACCAAGGCCGACTTGGTAGTCGGGGCCGATGGTATTCGCAGTGCGGTGCGTCAGCTATTGATCGGCGAAAGTGTGACCCCTTTACGCTATTTAGGTTGTATTGTGATTTTGGGTATTTGTCCGCTGGCGGATTTGGGCGGCCTTGCTCATGACTTGCTAGACTCTGCCACGGTATTTCAAACGGCCAATGGTAATGAGCGAATTTATGTAATGCCCTATACCGCCGACTCTGTAATGTGGCAGCTTAGTTTTCCTATGCCAGAGAGCGAGGCCATAGCGCTGAGCAACCAAGGCGCTCAAGCCCTAAAAGATGAAGCTTGCCGTAGAACACCGTGGCACGACCCTATCCCGCAAATTTTAGCGGCGACTAAAACAGCGCTGGTTTCGGGTTACCCTGTGTACGACCGCGCATTACTTGAGCCCGAACTGTTGCAGACATCAGCGCAGATAACATTGATTGGCGATGCGGCACACCCTATGAGCCCGTTTAAAGGCCAGGGCGCAAATCAGGCGCTTCTTGATGCGTTGGCACTGGCTCGGGCGATAGCAATAGGTTGCAGGCCTTTATCTAATTGGCGTGAGGCGGGCTTGCGGCAAAGTGTACTAACGCAGTTTGAAGCTGAGATGTTAGCGCGCAGCGCTATTAAGGTGCAAGACTCAGCCGCCGCGGCCCAGTTTTTACACTCCGATACCGTGCTTTATGAAGGTGATGAGCCGAGAGGCCGTTGTTTAACAAAAAAGAGCATAGACAAGTAAAATGTCAGTAACGGCAGAATAATTTTGATGCTTTCTCGCCGTACGGTGTTGCGTTACCGTTGATTCTTTTCCGGGGGGGGTTAAAAGATATATTGAGTGCCTTCAGAAGAGGCGCTCTGTTAAGGTTTGTTGGTTGGATGACTTTGTTTTAGACTCTCGTTGCTTTATGTAAATGGGGCAATACGCTCTAGAATGCATGCAACTGTTTTCGTCAGTTGTTTTATTGTGGATAAATTAAAATAATGGATAGAGGTTTTACTTTTTAGATACCTCATCATAAGGATGTAACAACCATGAATAAATTGCTCATATCTTTTCTCTGTACCTTTGGCTTATTAAGTGTCGCACACGCCTATGAGCTTATTGAGCCTGTTGCAACAGAGGATAACATGCCTTGCTGGAGCAATTCTTTTCCCGAATACACTGAAATAATTGGCTATTCAAGTCTTGGTCATGTGTTTATGCGCTCTGCGGAACAAAGCGACTATGTTGTTCTTCATCCCTTTAATGCAGCCGCAAAGTCATATGGTGTTTTTGCCAGTGTCAAAGCATTTGAAGAGAAAATCTTACGCGAGGAATCGTTTGAGCTGTTCGTTTTAAGGTCGGATCATGTCAACGAGGTTGCAGAGAAACTAGGGCCGCTACAGAAAGAAGAAGTTTACATACCCACGCCATATCCATTTTTAGGCGGTGACGAGGCCGTGGATTCCTACAGCAAAGGAAACATCTGGATAATGTTAGATATTGTCGGACAGTTTCACGATGTGTGCACATAGATAGCGCAGCATCATAACCTTGACGGTGCGGCTTTTTAAGTCGCTATTTTTTGCCTTCGCAGGCGTTGAGATTTTATCAGGTTTTGCTACCAAGATATGGCAAGGTAGCGCTGCCCACTTGTTAAATCTTTACTCGTTTCTCCAATACTATAGGTTGGGTACACTTGGGTGACCGTTAAGGTTACGCCTTCAGCTTGTAAGGTCTTATATTCAGGAGGGTACGGCCATGTGTATGAGGTATTGCTTAAACCGGGAAAGTTCCATCCGCTCTGATCGTTAATATCCAGTTTATCCCCTACTTTTACACCATGATTGGCACCGGCGAATAAGTACAGGGTGTTGCCTGGTTCAGCAGTATTGAGTTGAGCGGGAACCATAAACGGCTGGCAATTGATTTTTTCTCCCAGATCATTCACAGAGCTTTCTATCAGTGAGTTAACCACGTCGCCGTATGCCGTGGTCCAGAATCGAGGCGTGCCGAACCCCGTTATCTCGGTATAGTTGGCGTTCCAGAGCCCAATGTCAGAATAACTTTTATCAAAAATAGGCGCACCAGATAGGCCATCATAGACGACCATTCTAAAGGAAAAATGTCTGGCTCTGCTGTCTTCTTTTACCTTGTTGGATTTTGTCGAGGTGAAAAAGTTGGAAATCGCGCGGGTGAATTTTGCCCCGTGAGTCTGGCGATAGTAATCATCGGGATAAAGCATAGACATATCGAGGATCGAACCGGAAACCACGAGTTGTACTTGGTACTTTTTTGCCAGATTTTTTACGGTCTCGGACGTGGGAAAGTTAGAGCTTGCATAGCGGGTACGATTTGTCAGAAAAACGGATGGCTCGTCTTGCACAATAACATTGTAAGCAGGGTACAGCCGCCGAGACAGCTCGGCTGAAAAGTCTGCATCGATATTGTGTAGCTGACCTACCCGAGAAGATTCCGGCCGCTCCCGGGGAAACCCCGTAAATAACACGTCTTTATGATAATGAAGGCTCTGAGACGATCTGCAGTCTTGTATATCAGATACCACAGCCCGTATTGATACAACATAGAGGCCGTTGCCTTGATGTTCATCCAGGACCTCGATATCGCTGATGTTACCCCGTGTTCGTAAGTTGACCCGGTCGCTCACCAATACACCGTTGCTAACACCGGTTTGGCTATTCACTTGGCCACCGGATTTGATGAGTGCATTCCTGATGGCGTCGTCATAGGCGCTCAGCCTGGAGGCGTGAAGATCACTGCCCAGTGGCGCTCGGCCTTCGGCTGTAACTACATCGCCATAGGCGTGCTGCCAGCCGCATAGGAGCAGCATCAGTGGAACAACCCACCCTAGTGAGCGCATTTTTTGCTGCCGGTTCATTCAGCCCACGCCCAGCCTTGGCCGCTGCCGATATCGTAATGCGAGTCTGCTGTGGATAAGGTGCTTATGCGGTTTTTTGGATTGGGGTTATCAGCTGTTTTTGTCGTCGGTGTTTTGGGCACGGGGGCTGCAGAAAAACTCTGAAAGAACTCCTGATCAAGCGTCAACGACAAGGTGGTTTCATAGTAGCCTTGATTGGTTAGCCCTTGCGAGATGATCTTGGAGCTCTGGATATAGCTATCGACTACGGCGCGCAAGTGGTCATAGTTAGTCACAAAGTCAGCCACCTTTGTCGACGCCGAAAGTTGAACCCCCTGAACCCGCTCGGCTAAGGTTCGGTAGGCGTCTACTTCTGAGGCCCTCATCGCCATAAGCATTTGTTGCGGTTTGTTTTGGGTGTGATCGTTGGGTGCCCCATAACCCGTGACGGTAATAATCAGTGATTCCGATCTATTGCTGGTATGAGTAAACTTGGTTGAGCTTTGGGCGCTTGCGCTTTCGCCTGCCTGGGTGCTCCCCTCCCCGCTTGCGCACAGAGTGCACCTCAGTATCCCACAGCCATTTAACGCCACCAGCAGCAGCGACACGGCCATAAGTGACCCCGCACGAACGACAAGCCTTTCCATATCAATATCCTTTAATGAATCTAAAAAAGCTATCGACCGGAGGTTGCATACCTTTAGCGCAGATATAAAAAATGAACGCTAATAACTGTTTGGCAGTGTTGCGGTGGGAATAGGCAAGTTGTGAACGCTTGCGTTGCGTTTGTGCTCTCGCTAAAAGGCACTGGTCGTGGTTGGAGCAACCGCGTTCTATAACACTAAAGGAGAGCTGTATATGGCATTGTTGCTGGCCATAAAAAAGGCCGCCCTTGTTTAACAAGGGCGGCCTTGCTAGCGTCTGATGTGCGTTTTACTGACGAATACCTTCGATGTGCAAAGTAAGCTCGACCACTTGTGAAGCGGGGCCTAAATCTTTGGTGATGCCAAAGTCTTTCATGCGAATTTCGGCTTCGCCTTCAAAGCCGACGCGGTAACCGCCCCAGGGATCTTTACCCTCGCCGACTTTCTCGACTTCGATGGTGATTTCTTTGGTGACGCCGTGCAGGGTTAAGTCACCGACAATATCAAACTCTTCGCCGCCGTCGTCAATGTCGCTGATGCGCTTGCTGACGAATTTCGCTTCGGGGTATTTCTCCACCTCTAAGAAATCGCTGCCGCGCAAGTGTTTGTCGCGCTCAGCGTGGTTGCTGTCGACACTGGTGGTGTCGATGGTCACGTTGATGCTGCTGGCTTCGACGTTTTTGGGGTCGTAGCTAAAGTCGCCGTTAAAGTTGTTAAAGCGCCCCAGCAACCAGCTATAGCCCAAGTGCTGCACTTGAAAGTTGATCGAGGCGTGCGCCCCTTTGGTGTCGATTACGTAGTCGGCGGCCATGCTTGAGCTAGCGGCGACGGCGCTACTGGCGATGATTACGCCGGCTAATGTTTTCTTCATCCAACCATTTGCTACTAACATTGCGTTCTCCTTAAGTGTAAATAAAAGCGTTACTGTGTCGTCTCAGATTTAACGGGTTTAAGCATGCGCATTAACGTGCGGTCGCGAAATAGAAAATGATGGGCCAGCGCAGCTAAGCCGTGAATACCGGCCAAAATAACGATAAGCCAGGCAAATATCCGATGGATAAAACCGGCAAGGTCGACTTGCGCCGGGTCGATTTGCACAAACACCGGAAAGCTGACCCAATTAAACAGCTGCGGGCCTTTGCCTTCGGCACTGTTAATGAGGTAGCCGGTGATTAACAGTGTCAGCAATAGCGCGTACAGCGCAATTTTCATGGCCTCGGCGGCGAGGTGCTGCCACTTAGTGGTGCCGGCAACGGCTTTTGGTTTGGGGTTAAATAACCGCCAAGCAAGCCGGCACAGCGTGAGCAACAACAACAGTAGGCCAATACTGACGTGCAGCGCCGGACCTTTGTGGTACCAAGGGTCGTAGTAGCTAAGGTCGACCATATAGATGCCGAGGCCAAACATAAAGACAATGGCGATTGCGCTCACCCAGTGAATGGCGATGCTGATGAGTCCAAAGCCACTGCGGTTGTCTTTGAGCATGTTGCCGAATCCTTAGCCCTTGGGTGTGTTAGCTTTTAGTGTTGGTTACGCTATCAAAGCTCGTGGCGTAGTGCGGTTAAGATTTGTTCGTTAAACGCGCTTTTGTCCGAGAAAACCAACAAAAATTGTCAGTTTTCTGGTCGTTGCGCAGCCTGTTAACAAATCTTCTGCAACCACGGCTAATCGCGCGGCACTGGACGGGTGCGGCCGTTGTCATCGATGGCGACATAGACAAACTCACCCTCGGTCACTTTGGCGACTTCACCAGTGTTGGCGATTTTAATCCATACCTCAATGGTGATGTGAATCGACGAGCGGCCAACATCGGTGGCATCGGCATAGACGCTAACGGTGGCGCCGATGGGTACGGGGCGTAAAAACGCCATATTGCCGACGGCCACGGTCGTAATCCGTCCGCGGGCGATTTGCTGCGCGAGGATCGCCCCGCCTATGTCCATCTGCGACATCAACCAGCCGCCAAAAATATCGCCATAGGGGTTGGTGTCGGCAGGCATAGACAGTGTTTGTAGTGTTAACTCACCGTTAGGGGTTGGATCGTCGTCGAGACCGTGCATGGCCATAGTAGGAGTACCTTGTGTTCCGTGTGCGTAATCGAGGCGTTTCAGCCTGACAGATTGCTAAATATAGCAGAGCCGCCCTGATTATTGTGTGAAGTAAAGGACAGCCGAGCAAGAAATAAGTTTACAGGAGCTACTTTGGCTGGGTGTGGCGAGCCGGCTATGTGTGCCAGGGCAATATAACTCAGCCCGCCTAGGTGGTGCCGAGGCGGACGGTTGATTAGCGCATCACCGACGGTAACCAGGTCACTAGCTGCGGCCACAGTGCCAATGCTGCCAGCAAACACAATTGCAGGGCAATAAACGGCGCGACCCCGCGATATATGTCGGCGGTGGCAACCGAGTCAGGTGCCACGCCCCGCAAGTAAAACAGGGCAAAACCAAACGGCGGGGTTAAAAACGACGTTTGTAGGTTGATGGCAATCATAATGCCCAGCCAGATCGGGTCGATGCCCATGGCCAGCAGCACGGGGCCGACAATCGGCACCACGACAAACGTGATCTCGATAAAATCGAGAATAAAGCCCAGCAGAAAGATTACCAGCATCACCACCAGTAGCGCACCTATGTGCCCGCCGGGTAAATTGTTAAACAGCTCGTGGATCAGCTCTTCACCGCCAAAACCCCGAAACACCAGTGAGAACAGCGACGCGCCGAGCAAAATGGTAAAGATCATGGCGCTAATGCGGGTGGTCGAGCGCATCACGTCTAGCAGTCGCTCGCGGGTTAACTGTCGCTGACCGGCGGCCAGTATCATCGCCCCCATGGCGCCTACGCCGGCGGCCTCAGTGGGTGTGGCAACGCCGGTAAGAATAGAGCCTAACACCAGCGTAATAAGCACCAATACCGGCACCAGCGATAACCACAAGCGCCCACCGGTGGGCGCGCTGGGTAGGTCGGCGTCGCTTTCTAAATCGTGCGGTAAACTGGGCGCTTTTTGCGGAGCCAAGCGGGCTACCGCCAACAGGTAGATGATGTACAGCCCCACCAGCAGCAGTCCGGGAATCACCGCCCCGACAAATAAATCGCCCACCGACACGGTTTGTAAATTAAGCACACCGAGGCGCAATTGCGCCTGTTGGTAGGCGCTGGAGAGTACATCGCCCAACAGCACCAAGGCGATAGACGGTGGAATAATTTGCCCCAAGGTGCCCGTGGCGCAAATGGTGCCGGTGGCCAGCGACGGGTGATAGCCGTGACGCAGCATAGTGGGCAGTGACATTAAGCCCATGGTGACCACGGTGGCGCCGACAATACCGGTGCTGGCCGCAAGCATGGCGCCCACTAAAATAACGGACAACCCCAGCCCGCCGGGTAAACGGCCACAGGCGCGTGCCATATTGCCTAGCAGCGTTTCGGCAAGGCGAGATTTTTCGAGCATCACCCCCATAAACACAAATAAAGGCACGGCTACCAAGGTGTAGTTACTCATAATGCCGTAAATACGGCTGGGGAAGGTTTGCAACAGGGCCGGGTCGAACACGCCGGCAATAATGCCGCCGCCGGCAAATAACAAAGCGACACCCGCCAGCGTAAAGGCCACCGGGTAGCCCAGCATTAACACCAGGCACACCAGCGCAAACATCCACAGTGGCAAAAACTCAATGAACATGATGGGCTCCGCCAGCGCTAGCTTGTGGGCTGGCAATCAGTGTCCAGCTGGCGCGAACTAACTCGGCTAGTGCTGCGAGGGTGAGCGATACAGCAAACACCAGCACCAGCGATTTTAATAGGTAAACATAGGCGAGGCCGCCGGCATCGGTAGAGCGCTCGGCTACCTGCCAGGAGCCGGTCACAAAATTAAGGCTGATCCAACCGACAAATATCGCAAATGGCAGGGTAAACACAATCGCGCCTATGGCATCGATCCACGCTTGCGAGCGGCGCGAAAAGCGCCGGTACAGCACATCGACCCGAACTTGCGCACCGTGCTTAAGGGCGTAGCCCGCCCCCAGCAAAAAAACCGCGGCGTGCATATAGGTGACGGACTCTTGCAAACCGATCGAGCCGATGCCAAACAGCCGGCGCAGTATCACCACGGTCACTGTGGCGATTACCATAATGAGTGTTAGCCAGGCGGTGCTGCGGCCGCTGATTTCGGTAATGGCGTCGAGCACTCGCAACAGGCGCGGTGGCGTGTCGGCCGAGGTGTGAACGGGCGGTGCAGATGTACTCATAGGGTCCGGACGCAGCATTTGCGCCATCGTTATTATTGTTTCAGTCAGGGTAAGCCAGCGGCAGCGCCGCTGGCTAATGGGAGGGCATTATACCGATATCGTGGCTAACCCGTTAACCCTGTGGCTGTTGCAGCTTTTGCAGCTGAGCTTTGGCGGCCTCGGCAATTTCGCCACCGCCCTGGGCCGCTTGTTGAAAGTAAGTCACGGCTTTTTGCGTATCGCCTTTTTGCAGCGCGTATTCACCTAAGTAATAACTGGCAATTTGGGTGGGCAGCAGTTGCATGCTCTTTTCCAGATCGGCCGCCGAGGCATCGGGTTTATCCAGCTGACGATAGGCCAAAGCGCGATACACATAGGGGCGGAAGAACTCAGGGTTGGCCGCAATCGATTTACCAAAGGCTTGGGCCGCGCCGTCAAAATCTTTCTCGTTAGCCTCAATGCGGCCTTTAAGCTCCCAGAACAAGTTTTCTTTGGGTTGTTTGGCAATGGCGCTGTCTGCCAACTTCTTGGCCCCGGCGACGTCCTCTTCACTAAGCGCTTTCAGCGCTTTTTGATAATCGGCGTAGGCGTCCTGATCTTTTTTAAGCTGGGCGATGGCGCGCTGGTACTCGGCACGGTTGCGCACGCCTCCGGGGTTTTCGGCGGCCATTTTTTTGTTGGCCTCGACCCGCTGCTGCGAGGGCGGGTGACTGGCAAAAAAGCTGTCCATCCAGCTGGATTGTTGGCCCTCTGAGAGCTTCACAAAGGTTTTTTGCAGCTCGACGGCGCCCTGTGGGTCGTAGCCGGCGCGCACCATATACTCAATGCCGTACTTGTCCGACTGCAGCTCTTGGTCGCGCCCGTAGCGCGCTTGCCACGCTTGCGCGCCTACGCCCAAGGCGCCCACCGCAAGGCCCGCGGCCTCGTGATCTTGGCTTGCCAACGCGACACCGGCAGCCATTAGCCCGACATTAAGCAGGGTGCCTTGGGTTTGTTGCTTGGCGCCGTGGCGCGCTGCGGCGTGGACGATCTCGTGGCCCAGCACCGCCGCCAGCTCCGATTCATCATCCAGCAAAACCAATAAGCCCCGGTTGATGGCGATTTTACCGCCGGGTAGTGCCCATGCGTTGGGGACGTTGTTGTTGAGCACCACAAACTCGTAGGGCAGCTCGCGCCGGTCGCTTACCGCGGCCAGCTTTTGTCCCACTTGGCTGACGTAGACGTTTAAGTCTGGGTCCACCACATAGCGGCCCCCTTGGGACTGTTGGCTGGGCTTGTACTGTTGCGCGCCAATGGCGACCTCTTGCTCGGCTGACATAAATGACAGCTCGTTGTTGCCGGTAACCGGGTTAACGCTGCAGCCGGTGAAAAGTATAGCTAGCGATGCCAGCAGAGCGACTTGTATCCGATGCTTCACAGATGCCTCCATTTATTCGTTGCGCGATTGGGTATTATTCATAGATACCCGGGGTATGACGGTTATAATGTCACAAATTTAACCGAACGAGGTAAACATGCAAACACTTCAGGCGGTCGAGCTGTTTGCCGGCCTGCGCCCCGATGGCCAACCAATGGTCGAGCGTATCCCGGTAAAAGTGCTGGATGATAACTCTGTGCAGCTGGTGCGTTCACCGGCCTTTATCAAGGGCGTCGCCAGCGGCGATGTGATTCGCTGCGAGCCGGACAAGCGCGAATTTGAGATCGTCACCCACAGCGGCAACCTCGCCGTGCAGGTATTTTGCAAAGGCGATATTCAGGCGCTAGCCGACCAACTGAGCGGCCCGGTGGCCAAGCTTGGGGGCGACTTAGACGTCGAGACGCCCCGCATGCTGGTGTACACCCTACACGTAAGCTGTGGCTTTACCGAGATCGAAGCGGTGTTCAACGCGATCAATGGTGATGATAGCGCGTGGCAGTACGGCAATGTTTACGATCCTGCCGACGGCATCACGCCGCTCAATTGGTGGGTGGACATTCTCAAGCCGGAATAGCCGCCCACCCGAACCCCCTAAAACCGAGAGCGAGTTTGTTTTATGTTGATGTTGATCTCTCCGGCCAAGACGCTGGATTTTGAGTCTGCCCCGGTAACCGAAAAACACACCGAGAGTGACTTTTTAGCGGACTCGCGGGCGTTGATTAAAGAGTTAAAAGCTCTGTCGCCGGCCGATATATCCGGCTTGATGCACATCTCTGACAAGCTCGGGGTGCTCAACTTTGACCGCTTTCAGGCCTGGAAGACGCCCTTTACCGCCAGTAATGCCAAGCAGGCCGTGCTGGCGTTTCAAGGAGATGTTTATACCGGGCTTGCGGCCGACACCTTTAAGGCGCGAGATTTTGACTTTGCGCAAAAGCACCTGCGCATCCTCTCGGGTTTGTACGGCTTGCTGCGGCCGCTGGATTTAATTCAGCCTTACCGCCTGGAAATGGGCACCAAATTTCATAATAGTCGCGGTGCCAACCTCTACCAATTTTGGGGCGACCAGCTTACAGAGGCCGTCAATCAGCAGCTAACAGCGCTAAAAAGCACGACTTTGGTTAACTTGGCCTCTAACGAATACTTTAAGGCCATTAAGCCTAAACAACTGGCCGGTGAGGTGATTACCCCGGTGTTTAAAGACTGGAAAAACGGCCAATATAAAATTATTAGCTTTTACGCGAAAAAGGCTCGTGGCTTAATGAGCGCTTACGCCATTAAAAGTCGGCTGACATCGGCCGAAGACCTTAAGAGCTTTGACGTCGATGGCTATGGTTTTGATGCCAAGCTGTCGTCGGAGCGCGATTGGGTGTTTACCCGCCGGGTCGATTAGGGGCTCTATGGACTATGGTGTAGTAAGGTAATAATAAAGGGAGTGCCCTATGGCATTACGCATACTGGTGGTCGACGATGCCAGCTTTATCCGCGACATGGTAAAAAAACACCTGCGCGAACGTTTGCCGGGGGTCGAGGTTTTTGAGGCGCCCGATGGCAATCGGGCGCTGGCGCAACTGAAAGCGCAAAAAATGGATTTGATTTTATCCGATTGGGAAATGCCCAATATGAATGGTGAGCAGCTGCTGGCCAGCATCCGCAGCGATGAACGTTACCAAAGCACGCCGTTTGTGATGATCTCCAGCCGGGGCGATCGCACCCACGTCCTTAAAGCGGTACAGGCGGGTGTGTCTGATTACTTGAGCAAGCCGTTTACCCCGGATGAGCTGTTGGGCAAAGTGACCAAGCAGCTGAAAAAAATTAATAAGTTTCCCGCGCGCCCAGGCACCGGAGGCGAGCGCGCGGGAGCGGCGCGAGTCGCCAACGCCTCGGTGGATGTTTTAACCGCAGGGTTTGGCGGCGCCGCCAAAGAGGCGCCGGCCGCCCCCACCAAAGCGCCCAAATCGGTGCGGGATAAACTCAAGGCGCAGATGCGTTTTGATAGCAACAAAGCGCCAGTGGGCTGTGTTGTCCGCGAAATATCGCTGCAAGCGTTTAGCGCCTTAGTGGCGCGCGATGGATATTTACCGGCGTTGTTTGATCAAGTGGTGCTGGATGTGGGCAACGAGACGGAGCAAGTCCAGCTCAATGCCTATGTTCACTCTCTGCAGGCGGCCGAGTCGCGCCCCGATAGTCGCGCCGTAAAAGTGGTACTGCGCTTTGTCGATACCGAGGCAGACAAATTTGAATTGCTATCGCGGCTTATCGGATAGCGAGCTAAGGCGTTGTGTATGAAGAATGATCAGCCTGCCCCAGAGAGCCGCGTGTTATTAGAGCGCTGTATTGCTCTTGCCAGTGAGTCCGCCAGTAGCGGAGGCGGGCCCTTCTCGGCGATTGTGGTGAAAAATGGTGAGGTTATCGCCGAGGCCTGCAACAGCGTCACTCGCGATCGCGACCCCACGGCGCACGCCGAAGTGGCGGCGATTCGCAAAGCTTGCCAGGTTTTGGACGATCATCAGCTGACTGGTTGCACCATTTACGCCAGCTGCGAACCCTGCCCTATGTGTTTGGGTGCGATTTATTGGGCCCGCGCCGATAAGGTGGTGTTTGCCGCTAGCCGCGAGCAGGCCTCCGAGGCTGGGTTTGACGACTCGCTGGTGTATCGCGAGGTGCAAATTCCCGGTCCCGAGCGACAGATTCCTTTTTATCACTTAGCGATTTCCGACGCTGAGGCGCCCTTTCAGCAGTGGTTGGCATTCAGCGCGCGACACTCGTACTAATAAAAGTAGCTGCTAGTAGAAACTCGCCTGTAAAACCGCTCTACATCGGCAATTTTGCCGCTATCGTCTAAAAATCGTGTCCTTTCTTTGCGCCAGTGCGCTTAAGCTTTCGTGTCACAGCGGTGATACTGAAAGCTTGCCCCGGAAGCAATTCGATACTTTTACCCAGTGCCGTAGCCCATCGCATAGTGGGGTTGTGTCGGTCTGCGGTAGTCATAGCGGTTACTTACTATCGAAATAATGGTCAGTTCTGATATTTAGTATCGTTATTTATCTGTTTTAATGTTATCCGGTACCATTGCGGACCGCTATCACGCGAAAACAAAATAATACAACGAGAGCCGTTTGCGATTTACCAGCCTGGCAGAGCTGGGCCCGCAATCTGTGATGATCCACTTCCAACACAGAAGGTTTGCACCATGAAATCACAACAATTCCTGACTCGTTCCATCAAGGCTGGCCTACTGGGGGCCGGTGCACTGCTCGCTATCGGTGCGCAGCAAAGCTTTGCCCATGGTTATTCCGATTTTCCCAAGGCGCGCCAAGCTTATTGTGAAGAAGACGGCGGCTACTGGTCTCCATCCGATGGCTCGGGAATTCCCAATGCCGCCTGTCGGGCCGCCTTTTTAGAAGCAGGCACTTATCAGTTTGTGCAGGCGATTGAGTTTTCTAAAAACGTTGCCAACTACAACAGCCAGGCGGCGGTTGAGGCCGGCGTGCCAGATGGCAGCCTTTGCGCCGCGGGCGATTCGAGTAAATCGGGTATCGATGTGCCGCACCCCGATTGGCCCGCGCAAAACATCACCCTAAACAGCGCGGGCGAGTTTGAATATCGTTTTTACGCCTCAACCCCACACAACCCCAGTTTTTGGAAGTTTTACCTAAGTAAACCCGGTTTTGATCCGTCCACCGACACCCTCACTTGGGCCGATTTGGAATTGGTGGATGAAAAGTCCAACGTTAATGTGCAGACGATTAATGGCACGCGCTACTATGTGATGGATGTTAGTTTGCCGACTAATCGCTCGGGCAACGCCATTTTTTACACCCGCTGGCAGCGTGAGGATGTTGCCGGTGAAGGCTTCTACAACTGTAGCGATGTGGTATTGGGCGATGTCGAACCACCAACTTGGAGCAACGCCGGTAATTATGTGACTCAGGGCATTAACCCCAGCGCAGGCGATCAGATCTGGTTTCGGGTATTTGACAGTAACGGCAGTGAAGTGGTGTTTAATCAGTTTGCTATTTCCGCCAGCAACCAAGCGTTAAATACTTGGACCGCCGAGCTAGCCGCCGAGATTAACAACAGTGAAACGGCGGTACAGGTGGGGGTGCTTAATAATGGCACGGTCAGTTACAACAGCAACGACCTGTACGCCAACCGCGTGTATGTGCTAAACAGCAACTACACCTACCAAATGGATTTGGAAACCGCTAGCTCGTCCAGCTCGTCAACCAGCTCTAGCAGCTCATCGTCGGTTAGCTCGTCCAGTTCATCCAGTGCTGGGTTGTGCTCATCTACCCAAGTATGGGATGCCGCCAGTGTTTATAACAATGGCGATCTGGTGCAGTACAGCGGCGGTTTGTACGAGGCGCAATGGTGGACACAAAACCAAAGTCCCGCCGATAACTCCGGACAGTGGCAAGTGTGGAGCCAAGTCGGCGACTGTTAAATCGTTATGCAGTAATATAGCCCCACCCTTGGTGGGGCTTTTTAACCGCGTCTTAGCACCGCTACCTTCTTGCCTATCTCGCGCCCTGTCGGCGCAACGTAAACTATTGTATAAAGTGCCCGCCTCGGTATGCGTATGAGTACAATACGCACTCATCGAATATTTTGTGTACTTAAATAGTAGTGCCCCCCGATATGAAAACTCAGCTCGCTTGGATTCGACAGCGCGTGACGTGGCTGTCTATTGTGATTTTTACTGTGTTACTTGCGGCAATTGCCTATGGCGGGCAGCGGTATTTTAAGCCGAGTGCGCAGCCCGAATATATTTTGCACGACGTTAAAATAGGCACCATCGAAAATGTTGTCGCAGCCAGTGGTACCCTTGAGCCAAAAGAGTATGTCGAGGTGGGGGCGCAAGTCTCAGGGCAGTTAAAAATGCTCGCGGTAGATGTGGGGGATTTGGTTGCGGGCGGTGATTTACTCGCTGAGATTGACGCGACTGTGTTTGAAACTAAAGTCATGGGCGCCACCGCCAGCTTAGAAAACAAACGCGCACAGCTGGAAAAGCTCCACGCCGAAATTTATCTTGCTCAAGAGCGCGAGACGCGCAATATCGACTTGTTTAAACAAAACGCTATTAGTCGCGATACCCTGACCAGTAGTCAAACCGATGTGAAAACTATCAAAGCCAGCATCCGCGCCATGGAGGCGCAAATACGGGCCGATGAGGCTTCGTTGGAGGGCGACCGGGCAACCTTAAATTACGCGAAAATTTACGCACCTATGACCGGCACGGTGGTATCGATTGCGGTGCGCGAGGGGCAAACACTTAACGCCAATCAAAATGCTCCGCTGATAATGAAAATCGCCAACCTCGATGTGCTAACGCTGCGCGCCGAAGTATCTGAGGCCGATGTGACCCGGATATACCCGGGAATGGATGTGTATTTTGCGACCCTGGGTAACCCCGATGAGCGCTGGCACTCAACCGTGCGACAAGTATTACCTACCCCCGAGGTGGTTAACGACGTCGTGCTCTATCAAGTGCTGATTGATATTAAAAATCGCAAATCGCGCTTGATGGACTCGATGACGGCGCAAACGTTTTTTGTCGAGAGCCGCGCTGAAGATGTGGTGACCATTCCGGTGGGCGCAATTCGCGGTGGTAGGCGTGAGAGTAAAGTACTGAAACAAGTGGCACCGGATAAGTTTGTGCCGACACCGGTCGAAATAGGTGTGCGCACCCGCACTCAGGCTGAAGTGATCAGTGGGCTACAGGCCGGGGATGTAATTGTAGCGGGCAATCGCGATGCCAGTAAGGTCAACCCCCGTGGCGCAGGTGGGCCGGACATTCGAGGTGGACGTCGTGGCGGTTTCTGATCCGTTAATACAGCTCGATCATATTAGTCGCTCGTACAGCTTGGGCGAAATTACCGTCAATGCATTACGTGATGTGTCTTTGACGATTCAGCAAGGCGAGTTTGTTGCGATCATGGGGCAGTCCGGCTCGGGCAAGTCGACGCTTATGAATATTCTCGGTTGTCTCGATAAACCCAGTAGCGGTTGTTATCAAGTCGGCGGTGTAGACGTTGCCACACTGAGTAACGATGAGTTGTCGGCGCTAAGGCTGAGTACTTTTGGCTTTGTGTTTCAGCGTTACCAGCTGTTGGCCAACTACAACGCCTGGCAAAATGTTGCGATGCCGGGTATTTACCGTCAGTTACCGCGCAGTGAACGGCAACCCCATGCCATGCGGTTACTGGAACAGCTCGGCATGGCCGAGCGAGCCGAGCACAAGCCCAGCGAGCTATCGGGTGGTCAGCAACAGCGTGTCTCTATTGCGCGCGCTTTGGTCAATGGCGCTGAGGTTATTCTTGCCGATGAGCCCACCGGTGCGCTCGATAGCAATAGCGGTACACAAGTGCTTGAGTTGTTGCGCGAGCTTAACCAGCAAGGCGTAACGGTTATTCTAATTACCCACGATAAAGACATCGCGCAGCAAGCTAACCGGGTTATCTCATTAAAAGACGGTCAGGTTATAGACGACCATATCAGTGTGCCAAGCGCAGCGCCGCTTAAAAAGGACGGTGTTGAGGCTCGCCAGCGTGTCAAGGTCTTTCCCAATATTAGTGTGCTCGAATCGATCCGGATTGCGGCGGCATCGCTGCGCGTTAATTTGTTTCGTACCCTGTTGACCCTGCTAGGTATTATTATTGGTGTGGCATCGGTGGTGTTGATGATCGCCATTGGTGAGGGTGGTAAAGCAGATGTCTTGGGCCGCATTGAATCTATCGGTACCAATTTATTATCGGTGCGCCCCGGCGGGCCAAACCTGCGCCGAGGCAGTGGCGATATTGCCACTTTGACACTGGCCGATGCGCAGGCGATTGCCTTAATACCCGGAGTCGAGGCGGTAGCGCCCGAGCGCAATACCCGTGCGACTTTACGCTTTGGCAATAACGACTACTCCGGGCGTATTAAAGGCGCGACCCCTGCGTACTTTACCGTGCGTGACTGGGAGCTGTCGCAGGGTATATTTTTTACTGAAAAAGATGTGGAGCAGTTTGCCTCGGTCATGGTGATTGGCGCCACCATCAGAGATAACTTATTCACCGACAATGAAGACCCTATCGGCCGCTATGTTTTAGTGAATAGTACGCCCTATCAAGTGATCGGTATTTTGCAAGCCAAGGGCGCCGATCCGATGGGGGGGGATATGGACGACGAAGTTCTGATTCCCATTACCACGGCACGACTTAAATTTTTTGGCCGGGACTACCTAAGCAGTATCACCCTAAAGGCGTCATCGACAGACGAGGTGACGCGGCTTGAACAAGAGGTTCTAGATCTGTTGTTAGCTCGGCATAATAAAAATGATGTGATGGTTCGCTCGACTGAGTCGTTGGTCGAAGCCGTTACTGAGGCGCAAAATACTCTGACGCTGTTGTTGGGCTCAATTGCTGCTATCTCATTATTTGTGGGCGGTATTGGGGTAATGAACATTATGTTGGTGAATGTTTCGGAGCGTCGCCGCGAAATTGGCTTGCGCATTGCCACCGGCGCTAAGCCCGGTGATATCTTGCGGCAATTTAACATCGAGGCATTGGTGGTGTGTATTTGCGGTGGCACCTTGGGGGTTTTAGTCGGTTTTGGCGCGGCGCTTATTGTGCAGTACTTCTCGGTTAGTGTGGCATTTACTGCGATGCCCGCTCTGCTGGCATTTGCAACATCCATTATGGTCGGGCTGATTTTTGGTTATATTCCGGCCCGTAAGGCCGCATCCCTTAGCCCTATTACCGCGTTGGCGGAGGAGTAGCCCGATGCAAAAAACCTTACTGGCTTTAAGCTTCACGATTGCTGGCTGTGCCTATAACCCCAGCGTCGAGTTGCCAGAAACTCACACCTCTGAGGTGTATGGCCAAGCGCTATCACGGCAAAATATTAACGCCGATGACGCTCAAACATTAGGCCGTTGGGTACAGGTTTTTCCCGAAGAATTAGTAGATTTGCTACGCCGTCTGCGCGAGAACAACCTCGACCTTGACATGGCCCGTTTGCGTATCGAGCGGGCGCAGCAGTTACAGCGCGCTACCGCGGCCGATCAATGGCCGGGCTTAAATGCCTCGTTAAATAATCGCGATAACTACGATGAGTACGGAAAAACATCAGACAGTAATGGCTTAAATTTTAGCGCCAGTTACAGCGTCGATTTATGGGGCGAGCGCGCGGCCCGTATTGATCAGCGTGAGATACAGGTGCAGGCGCAACGCTGGCAAGAGCGCAGTTTGATGATATCCCTGCAGGCGCAGTTTATCCGCACCTATATTCAAACGTTAGCGCTAAATGAATTGCGCAACGTGGCCGAGCAAAACTTTGAGGCCAGCGTAAAGCTTCTAGAGCTTTTTGAACTGACCTTTGAAGCGGGCTCAGCGTCGGGTATTGAACTGCGTCAGCAAAAAAATGTGGTGTTCAATGCGCGCAGTAAGTTGGTTGATTTAGCGCAGAGCGTGGCGGTTAACGAACGCGCGCTGGCGTTATTGCTCGGCGATACCGATTTAACGGTAACCGATTTAAAAACCCTTTTTGCCGATTTGCAAGCTCCCGCGATCGCCGCCCTGCAGCCGGCCGAACTGTTAGAGCAACGACCGGATATTCAACTTGCACAGTTAGCCTTGCGCGAAGATCAAAGTTTGTTGCATCAGGCTCAAGTAGCACGCTGGCCAGATTTATCCCTAAGCGCCAGTTGGGGGCTGAGTGGGGTGCTGTCGGGCGGATCGGATTGGGCTGGCAGTTTAGGTGAGACGGTCTCGGTCTTATTGTTTGATGGCGGCCAAACGAAAGCGCAAATGCGCATCGCCGAGTTAGACGCCGATATCAATCGGGCGAATTACTTGTACACCGTAGCCGATGCTTACCGCGATGTGCTCGATCAACTGCAAGCGTATCAAGCTCGAGTACAGCAGCTGGATATCAGCGAGCAGAGATTTGACAACAGTCAGGCGCTGTACGATTTGTCTAAAGTCCGCTACGAATCTGGCGACACCGACTTTATTAATTTGTTACTGGCGCAACAAACTTGGTTTAGTGCCAATGAGTCCATCGTCACGGCCAAGCGCGATTATTTGTTAACACTGATTAATGTCTATGAGTCCATGGGCTCGGCACCGGCCTTAACGGCCGTCCCCCCTTCTGCTTGATGACAGCGGCTGCTTGAGTTTAGGCCGCTTGTGACGCAGTTCCGTTGTCGGCGCTGGCACTCCCCTTGCAACACTCCAAGTGAATAGGCCATTTAAGCGGTATTTGCCGCTGTTTGGCTTGTGTTGTTACAGAATTTTGTAGCACTTACAAACACACTGGAGAAAAACTATGCGACGGATAAAGACCGGATTACTAACCGTATTGATGACAGTTTTTGCGCTTACTGCATGCGCAAACAATGCCCCTGTACCTAGCACGTTACTTACCCAAGCTGAGGGCAATGTCGAGCAAGCACGCAGCTTAAACGCCGAAAAATATGCGCCACTGGCACTGCGTGACGCCAAACAGAACCTTGAGAAAGCACAGGCGGCGATCGCCAAAAAAGAGAACGCCAAAGCGCGCGAATGGTTAGAGAAGTCGGTAGCCGACTCCGAGTTGGCCATTGCTCAGTCGCACGCCAAAAAATCGGAAAAAGCGGCCGATCAGGTTGAGGAAAACCTGCGAGTGTTGGAGCAGGAAGTAAAAAACAACCAGAAGTAATCGACCGCTAACTCAGAGGATAGAATTATGTACGGTATAAAACATCACAAAAAGGCATTGTTAGGCACCACCTTGGCAGCGGTCTTGGCGACTGGCTGTGCTACCACACCGGAAGAGCCGGACGAGCGCTTGGTGCGCTTGCGTGCCGAGCTAGACAATGTATCAACCATTGACGAGGCCAATCGTTACGCACCGGTTAAATTGCGCGAGGCAGAAGAGTCGCTGGATAAACTGGAAATGTTATTGCGCTCGGATGCTAAGCCCGATGTTGTCAGCCATCAGGTCTATCTGGTTGACCGCAAAATTGACATAGCTGCGCAAAACGCCCGTATGCAGGCCTCGGACGAGATCGTTGAGCAAGCCGATGCCAAGCGCAGAAACTTGATTATTGCCGCGCGCACCTCAGAGGCCGAGAGCGCTACACGGCGTGCACAGGAAATGAACCAGCGCGCTAAAGAGGCCGCAGAGCGAGCCAATATGGCCGAGGAGCGCGCCTTGGCGGCGGAAGCTTACGCTCAGCAGATGGCCAGCCGGGCAAATAAGCTGGAGAATGATCTGCAGAATATTAGTACCGAGCAAACCGATCGCGGCTTAGTGCTAACACTGGGTAATATTTTATTTGAAGTGGATAAAGAGACGATTAAAACCGGCTCAGAGCGCACCTTGCAGCGTGTTGCGGACTTCTTGAATGAATACCCAGAGCGCAAAGTGATGATCGAAGGCTTTACCGACGATACCGGTGCCGACAGCTACAACCAAGGGTTATCCGAACGCCGCGCGGCGTCGGTAAAAAGCAACTTGGTGGGTAACGGTGTCGACAGTAGCCGAATTCGAACTCGCGGCTACGGCGAGACGCACCCGGTTGCCAGCAACGACTCGCAGGCGGGTCGACTGCAAAATCGCCGGGTAGAGATCATTATCGCCGATGAAGGCGAAGAAGTGAGTGATCGCGACTCGTAATACCGCTAAGCCTGTAGTAAGTGCGGCGCCGGCTTCGGTCGGCGCCCTGTTCTTGGGCAGATGACCTGCATCGTGCTCGTCTGCAAGGCAACTCCCCCGGTTGGCCTATCTAGTGAATCCTTACACCTGAATACTCTTGCTAATTTTATCTTCTCTAAGTGTGCAACTTTTGCTCATGCTGGCTGATATTTGCTCGAAAGCACGGGCTTGGAGCACATAACCTCGCCGTGTAAGCCTAAGCGCTATTTTGTGGCGCAATCCTTGCTCTGTCAGCGATCATCGTAAAACAGGCAAGGTGGCTCATGGGCAACGGTGGTGCAAAATTTAAGTTTCTTTCATTCTCCGGTAAGTTTCGGGTACTGCATTTAACTTGGTTAGCGTTTTTTGTCAGCTTTCTGGTGTGGTTTAACCACGCGCCGTTGCTGCTGGTTATTCAAGAGCAGTTGGCTCTCAACGATCAGCAAGTTAAAACCCTACTGATTCTTAATGTCGCCCTGACAATTCCCGCTCGTATCTTGGTGGGTATGTTGGTGGACTCCTACGGCCCACGCCTGATTTATTCGATTTTGCTGCTGATCACAGGCGGTTTGTGTTTTTTCTTTTCGCTCGCGACGAGTTTTGAAGCGCTGGCGTTAGCGCGCTTTTTACTGGGTTTTGCCGGTGCCGGTTTTGTCATTGGCATCCGCATGATCAGTGAGTGGTTTCCGGCGCGTCAGTTGGGGCTCGCCGAAGGTATTTATAAAGGTTTGGGTAACATTGGCTCGGCGATGGCGGCCGTTAGTTTGCCGGTGCTGGCGTTGTGGTTTGGTGGTGACGATGGTTGGCGCTACGCTACGGGTATTACCGGCATCATCGCTATTGTCTATGCCGGTATTTACTACATTGGCGTGCGCGATACGCCGGCGGGCTCTACTTACTTTAAGCCTAATAAATCCGGTGGGCTGGAGGTAACCAGTAAGCTGGATTTTGTTCTGTATCTTTTGATTAACATCCCTATGTATGGTGCATTGGCACTGCTGGCTTGGAAGGTTGAGCAGTTGGAGTTGATCTCATTTAATGTATTGCTGGGGATTTGGGCGGCATTGGTACTGCTGTATTTGTTTCAGTGTCGAAAAATTTACAGTGTTAACACCGATGTGTTTCAAGGCGCCGTTAACCGTTTACAGCGCTACAAATTTAAACAAGTGATGATTTTAAGTCTGGCCTATGCTGCGACTTTTGGCTCAGAGCTGGCGGTGGTGTCGATGTTACCGATGTTCTTTAAAACCACCTTTGCCGTGCCAGTGGCATTAGCGGGCGTGCTCGGCGCCTGTTTTGCCGCTGTCGATATGGCGTCTTGCCCATCGGGCGGTTGGATCAGCGACCGCTTTGGTCGTAAACGTTCGCTGGCAGTGTTGTTAGCTGGCGCGGCGCTGGGTTTTGCGTTGTTATCCACCATTACCTCCGAGTGGCCCATTGCCATTGCCGTGGCGGCGATGATGGGCAGCTCGTTCTTTTTAGGCTCGGCGGCGGGCTGTGTGTTTGCCATGGTACCGCTGATTCGTCGCAGTTTAACGGGGCAGATTGCCGGCATCGTGGGGGCCTACGGCAATATAGGTGCCGTGATGTTTTTAACGGTGTTTTCGTTTGTCGAAACCTCGACCTTTTTTATGGTGATTGGGGCGACGATTGCCGTGGCAGCGGCAGCGGCGATGCTCTTGGATGAACCGGCTGACACTATGATCGAAGTCTTACCCGATGGCACGGTGCAGAGTGTAGCGATGCATTAAACGCTTTTGGCCGGGAGATTCTCTTTGTGAGTTTTACCTGCCTTTGCGTTGTTTACACGCAAGACGGTTGCGAGCGTTTAACCGGCGCACGTGAGTAACGCGGTATGCTCGCTATGGCGCTTAATAATAAGCAATTTCCCCCTTGTTTTGTGATCTGTTCGCGACATTAGTGTACGCAATTTTGTTTTTACCCGATGTGGCATTGGCGTTGCTTTGTTACGAGTATGTGTGCGGTTTAACGTTTGCACAATTTTTAACAGCGTAATGATCCATTGGATCTAGGAGTTTGTTATGTTACGTATACGTCCTTTAGCGATTGCGGCATTTTGTTCGGCGCTTGCAGCTCATGCCAGTGCCGATACGGCGGCTATTACTATGTACAGCGTTGATGCTTCGGGCACGTCTCAAGCGTTGGGCGAGATTCATTTGGAGCAAAACCAATACGGGATTGTATTTAAACCTGATTTAGCGGGTTTAACGCCGGGTGTACACGGTTTTCATTTACATGCTAACGGTAGCTGCGATGCGGGTGAAGACGGTACCCCCGCCGGTGCCGCTGGCGGTCACTACGACCCGCGGGCGATGGACAAACACGAAGGCCCTTGGGGTGATGGCCACTTAGGTGATTTACCGGCACTGTACGTCTCGGCCAGTGGTGAAGTGCATAGCCCGGTGTTGGCGCCGCGCTTGGAGTTAAATGATCTGGACGAAAAAGCGTTAATGATTCACAGCGGCGGGGATAATTATTCTGATACACCAGAGAAGTTAGGCGGTGGTGGTAAGCGGGTCGCCTGTGGCGTTATCGATTAATTTTGTCATACCCAGCCGTTGCGGTGTGAAAGTACTGAGTAAGTAAAGAAGTACGACAGGAGCAGCAAAAAGAAAGATCCAAAAAAAGCAAAAGCAGTATGGGGCACCGGTTTTACCGGCGCCCCTTTTTTTACTCTTGGATTTCGGCGTTGTGATAAACCCGCTGTACGTCATCGGCGTCGTTGAGCATATCCAGTAGCTTTTCAAACATCTCTACATCGTCGCCCGAGATTTCGGTGATGGTTTGCGGCACAAATTGAATCTCGTCTACTTCAAAATCGAGTCCTTCGTAGGCCTCGGTGAGGGCGTTGCGCGCTTTGGCGTATTCGGTGTTGGGCGCAAACACGGTAATTTTGCCATCGGCCGATTCAATATCGGTAATGTCCACATCGGCCATCATCAGCACTTCCAGCACGGCTTCCTCGTCTTCGCCGGCAAACACAAAAATGGCGCTGTGATCGAACATATGGCTTACGGTGCCAGAGGTGCCCAGCTTACTTTTGGTTTTGTTAAAGCAGGTACGTACATCGCCGATGGTGCGGTTGGGGTTGTCGGTTAAGCAGTCGACAATGACCATCACATTGCCCGGGCCAAAACCTTCGTAGCGCGCGGGGGAAAAGTCTTCACCGGCGCCGCCTTTGGCTTTATCTAGCGCTTTTTCGATCACGTGGCTAGGCACCTGATCTTTTTTGGCGCGGTCGATTAAGCTGCGCAGTGCTAGGTTGCCTGCGGGCTCTACACCACCCTGTTTGGCGCAGACGTATATTTCACGGCCGTATTTGCTGTATACCTTAGCCTTGGCGTCCGAAGTTTTCGCCATGGATTCTTTGCGGTTTTGGAATGCTCTGCCCATTGCCTTATCTCTTGCTTGGCGCCCGCTGACTCGCTGTTTTTGTGGCTAGCGTCGAGCCGGGCGGCGGTGTCGATGATAGTAAAGGCGCAAATTCTACCGCTTATCGGTCGTTCAGGGAATGGCCCTTTCAGGCTTGGCTGCTACAGGCCTGGCCACCATAGCTCGGGTAGTGCGCCTTTACGCAACAGTGCGGCGATATCCATCGACAGCGCGATTGTGACATGCACCACCACCCCGCCCCAGATCGAGCGCGAGCGCAGCGCTAAAATACCTAAAAATAAACCAAATAAAATCGCCCCGGTGGCCTCGAGCCAAAGCTTGGGGAAATGAATCATCAGGTAGGGGACGCACATCACCCAAATGGCATTGGCGCCTAGCGCCGGGCGCAGGGCGTTGAGTAAAAAGCCGCGAAAGAAAAACTCTAAAAAAATAAACTGGCTGATATAAAGGCATTCCCACGTGAGCAAATCCAACCAACTGCGACCGGCCAACTGGTAAAACGGGTAATGATTGACAAACTCCTCGCCCAAGCTCACCAGATAGACGAACACTAAGATGGGCGCCGCCAGCAGCAGGTAGCCCAGCCAGTGCTCACGGGTGTCGCCCAGGCGCCAGCCCATATCCCGCATACGAAGTTTGAGTAGACACCGAATAACCAGCCACGGCAGCAGTACATAGCCCACTAAGTGCACCGCCCCCCACCACGCGTAACTGGCCAGCTCGAGCCAGCCCGAGCGCTGCAGCTGGTGTATCAGCTCGTTGGTCGGCTGGCCCATTAGTTCAGCGGCGCTGTGCAATAGCCAAATAAGGTTGGATGAGTATTTGCCGTAGTGCATTAGCAGTAGGCAGACGCAGGCGGTAGCCAGAGTAATAAAGACCCGCCGCAGCGCTTGGGGGCGGCCCAGCTCGTAAGAGGGTGGTTCGCGATCGATCTGATCCAGTATGTTTAAAAGGTTGGCGCGCGCCAGTAATGGTTGCAAGCGTTAGTCCTTGTGGTCGGTTTTGGTGCCGGCTTTGGTTTGGGCGTAGGGCAAATGCGCCTGGGCATCTTGGTAGTAACCGCGGGTCATGGCTCCCTCCTCCACGACAAAGTCGGCCACCGCAGTGGCAAAGCGCGGGTCGCTTAAGTGATGGTTGGAGTAGGTTAGCACCGGCTCAAAGCCGCGCGCTAGCTTGTGCTCGCCCTGGGCGCCGCCGTCAAATCGGGTCAGGCCTTGGGCGATGGCGTAATCGATGCCCTGATAATAACAGGTCTCAAAGTGGAGGTTATCAAGCTCGGCTAAGCAGCCCCAATAGCGGCCGTACAGAGTGTGCTGGTCGCGTAAATACAGCGCGGCGGCCACGGTTTGGTGGCCGAGCTGGGCCAGTACCATGACACAGTGCTCGGCAAGATTCGCCCCCAGAGCCTGAAAGAATGCCTCGTTCAAGTAGCCACCGTGGCCGCTGCGTTTTAGGTAGGTGCGCTGATACAGTTGGTGAAAAAACGACCAGTGCTCGGGCTGGAGCTCGGCGCCGGTTAAGGTGGTAAAACTAAAACCTTGCTCGCCTACCCGGCGGCGCTCTTTTAAGACGTTTTTACGCTTGCGTGAGGCAAAAGTGGCGACAAAATCGTCAAACGAGCGGTAATCTTGGTTAAACCAATGAAACTGACAGCCGAGCCGCTGGACGCTACCCAACTCGGTGAAGCGGTTGCTAATGGCGTGCTCCGGGAACAACAGGTGCCAACTGGATAACGCTTTGCGTTGGCAGTACTCGGTTAGCGCGTGGTGTATTGCCGCGATGGTACTCGCATCGTCTCGCCCTAATAGGCGTGGGCCACGACAGGGCGTAAAGGGTATCGCGCCCAACCATTTGGGGTAATAGCGCTGGCCGTAGCGCTGATAGGCGTCGGCCCAGGCCCAATCGAAGACGTACTCGCCGTAGGAGTGATCTTTAAGGTAGCCGGGCAGCGCCGCTATCAGAGTGTCACCTTCGCGTACGATTAAATGGCGGCTGTGCCAGCCGCTGTCGCCGTCTACCGCTTGGCTATCTTCTAGGGCGGCGAGAAACTCGTGGCGCGCAAAAGGGTAATCGTCGTTAAGCAGCGCGTTCCACTGTGTGTCATCAACAGTGTGTATCGACCGGATAAACTCAATGTGCATTAAGGCTCCAAAACATCAGTACTGCGCTCTGTTATTGTGAGCGCAGTGCTTAAGGGCAGGACTTAGGGGTTGTTGCGTCGAAAGCGGCCAACACCTCAGTAATATTGGTGCCAGCGCGCACATTGTCGATCAAAATCACTTCGCGGGCGTCGATTCGGTGGCGCAGCAGGCCGATCTGGGTAAACATGGCGTCTGTGTCATTGACACGGGTTGGCAGCTGGGTGCGCCCCATAGATTTGCCATCGAGCCAGACCTCGGCGTAGCCGCGTGCCGGGTCAATCGACCAATGTACCTCCATGGCGACATCGTGCCACACACCGGCGCTGGCAAAACCGGGTTGGCTCCAGTAGGGCTCGGCGGCGTCGGAGCGGGTAAAGCTGAAGGTGTCACCGGTTAGGTTAAAGCGCATTTGTTGCTGCCAGCTGTTGTCTGACTCCCAATAGCCGATTTCGTGTTTAACGTTAAGCAGTGGCTCGGGCAAATAAAAGCTCCAGCCCAAATAGGTGGTGTCGCCCTCGCCGGTAGCTTTGGGCTGGTAATTAAACTCGCTGCGATTGAGTGCTTCATTGCCGTGCCAGAGATATTGCTCGTCCCCGGTAATGGCAATTTGTCCGGCATAGCGGCCTTCATAAACGCACTGTGTGGTGACGCTGGCGCCGCCAGGGTTGGTAATATAGGGCCATTGCGATAGGTCGCCCGACTCAAAATCGGCCTGCCAAAGCAACTCAGCTTGCGCGGTGGAGGCTCCTAAAACAAAAATCGCTAGTGCGGCTAAGGGTTGTAATCTCATGTTGAGTCTTCCTTTATAGGCCTTCTACGCGAAAATAATCGGTTGTGTGGCGTCTAAATGGTAAAAACATGAACGCCGCCGCTTGCTAAATCTAGCGAGTGTTGCAATATAGCAAGCCAGCTCAGCAGCGTCCAAACAGGCTGAGCGGGGCTGCGCGAACGGTGAGTCGGTGGTATCTTGAACCCCGGCCGCAAAAAAACTGTCACAATAGCGGCGTAGCCTAGCCAGCCCGGCGGGCGTGCTGGCAGTGTGGCGTATTCTGCGGCGGGCTCGGGGCAAGCGGTGGGCTTCGCTTTTCGCTAGGTGTTGCAGTACAATCGGTCGGCTCCAATGGACGGAGGCCGAATAAAAAGCCTGTATCCCCAGCACAACCGCTGTACCGCTGTATGTAGGTTAAGCCTGCGAATAACACAGTAATGATCTAAACAGGCTCAAATACAACGACTTATTTTATGCAGAATCTTACAACGCAAGACCCCGGCATAGCGGGCGGTGATCGATTTGGCAGCCTTCAGCGCCGAGTCTCCCAAGCGTTTCGTCGTGTTCCCGAGCGTCGCTGGAAACAGCTTGCAGGTCTGTTGATTCTGCTTTGGCTCACCCACTCGCTGGCACAGCTATTTTGGCTGTTGGTGCCAACCCCCGAGATCCCCGCTGCCGAAATTTCAGCCAATGCTCTGGCCAGTACCGAGGCCAATACCAGCGCACGCGACGTCGATATCGATGAGCTGCGCAATTTAACCCTGTTTGGTGCCGGCGCCGGTGATGACGATGCCGAGTTTGCCAATGAGCCGGCGCAGCCCCTAGAGCCGCAAATTGAAGATCAGGCCGTGGATACCAAGTTGTCGCTGGTGCTTAGCGGTATCGTTGGCTCAAGCGTCGATGCCTCGGCCCGCGCGATTATTGCCGACGCCAAAACCCAAGCGATTTATGGCCCGGGTGACGAGATTGAAAACCAGCGCGGTGTAAAAGTGGCCAAGGTATTGAGTCTGCGGGTTATTTTGGACAACAACGGGCAATACGAATCCTTGTGGTTGTATAAAGAAGACCCCAACGCGCCGCGTCGTCAAGTGCGCTACGACCCACCGGCCAACACGAGCCGCAGCTGGGAGGGCGATGAAGAACAATATAATGCCGGCGATGCCGAGCCCGCGGTGCAGGGCCCGCTGGAGGCCGACCAGGTTAACAAAGAGGAGGCCTCCGCCAACTCTAGCTCGGGGGTTGAGCAAATCAGTCAGAACTTATCGGATGTGGTGGCTTTTAATATCCATCGCGAGAACGGCCAGATTAAGGGCTACCGTATTCGTCCGGGACGCAACCCCGAGGCCTTTAATGCCGCCGGCCTTAAAGCCGGTGATATCGTGACCAGTGTTAATGGCAGCGCCTTGGATAACCCGGGCAAAATCATGGAAATTTATCGTAATTTAGGTCAAACCACGTCCGCCAGCCTCGAAATTGAGCGCGATGGTGAAATCGTGACCGTTGATGTAGAGCTGGAATAAGTGAGGTTAGTAGTGAGAGCGAGCGTCAAGCGAATTAAAGTCGCCCTATTGGTGGTCAGCCTAGCGCTGCCGGCGGCGGTCATGAGTGCCGAGCAAACCTGGACGGTAAACTTTAAAGATTCCGATATCCAGGAGGTCATTAAGTTTATCGCCGAGGCCACCGGTAAAACCATCGTTATCGACCCCAAAGTGCGTGGTCAGGTAAAGGTGATTTCCAACGCGCCGGTCAATGGCGACGAGCTGTACGGCCTGTTTTTATCCATCCTTGATGTGCACGGGTTTACCGCCGTTGAAAACGGCGAAGTGGTGCGGATTGTTCCCAACCGCGATGCGCGCTCGCTGGCCATCCCCACCCAAGAGCCCAGCTCTAATGCCAGTGCACAAGACACTTACATGACCCAAGTGGTACAGCTGGATAACATCAGCGCTGCGAAATTACTGCCGGTGTTACGCCCCCTCGTGCCACAGCACGGGCATATCTCGGCGTATGACCCAAGCAACGCGATTATCGTGACGGACACCCGTGCCAATATTCAGCGACTGTTAAAAGTTATCGCTCAGATCGATAAAGCGGCGGTGGTGAGTACCGAGCTGGTCGAGCTGCGTTACGCGCAGGCCGATGCCATTGTTAAAGTGATTCAGCAATTAGAAAAGCCTGACGCCCAGCGCGGCAACGCCAGCGCGCCGGTTACCGTGGTAGCCGATACCCGTATTAACGGTGTATTAATCAATGGCGACGATATGCAGCGCGAGCGCATAAAAATGTTGATTCGCCGCCTAGACCGGCCGCAAATTACCAACTCCAATGTGCGGGTTGAGTACCTTAAGTACGCTAAGGCCGAGCAAGTGGCTACCGTGCTGAACGGCGTGCTGCAAAACATGCAAAAAATGGAGTCAGGGGACGGTAAATCCGCCTCTAGCAGCCAGATTAAAGCCAGTGTTCAGGCCGATGAAGACACCAACGCTATTTTGATTACCGCCGATGGAGACACCCTGCAGTCGTTGATGGTGCTGGTTGAGAGTTTGGATATTCGTCGCGCGCAGGTGTTGGTTGAGGCCATTATTGTCGAACTGGAGGATACCGATAACGCCGAACTGGGCATTGAATGGATGTACAATGGTGGTGACTCGGGTTTTGGAAGCTCGACCCTTGGTGGGGATGGCACCTTAGCTGGAGTAGCTAATGGTGCTTTGACCGACGGTGATGGTGCCACCGCGGCACTAGCAGGGAGTCTTGCTGGTATCGCCGGGCAAGTATTTGGTGTGGGCCGCTTGGGTGGTGGCACCGATATGTTGGCGGTGTTAAAAATGCTTAAAGCCAATGGCTCAAGCAACATCCTGTCGACGCCGAGCTTGTTGACCACTGACAACCATGAAGCTGAAATCTCCGTGGGTCAGAATGTGCCGTTTGTGACGGGTTCTTACACGGGTACGGGTACGGGCGCCAGTAATCCCACAAACCCCTTTCAGACTGTCGAGCGTAAAGATGTGGGGATTTTGCTTACGGTCACGCCTCATGTGAATGATGGCGACACGGTAGTTATGGATATCGCGCAAGAGATTTCCAGTGTCGATGACTCCTCCACTGGCACCTCGGGCTTGGTGACTAACTCGCGCAAGATCAATACCCAAGTGATGGCTGCGTCGGGCGAAATCGTCGTACTGGGTGGTTTGATCAAAGACGATGTTAGTATGAGCGAAACTAAGGTGCCTTTTTTAGGGGATCTCCCTATTTTGGGAAACTTGTTTAAAAGTCAGAGCAGCACCAAGCGCAAAACCAATTTGATGGTGTTTATCCGTGCCAGTGTGATGCCTGACGATGCCATGCTTATGGGTGCTACCGCCGATAAGTACCGCCATATTCGCGATGAGTTGATCGAGCGCCGCAGCCACACTAACTTAGTTACCAGCAAAGATGAGATGCCGATGTTGCCGGTGTGGGAGGAGCAGCTGCGTCGGGTCCAGGCTCAGTACCAATATCAGGAAGAAGCCACCGAGCCCGATAACGCCACCGGCGGCGATGAAGATAAAATACCGCCTGCCGAAGGCCGCGCCAAGGCCAAGGAGTAAGCGGTGAATAGCGAGATTTCTGAGCCGGCGGAAATGCCCGAGGCGTTCGAAGAGAGCGCCATTGTGGAAGACGAAGAAGAGGAGCTGGCCGCCAGCGCCGGCGAGAGCCCGCGCCTGCCGTTTAGCTACGCCTCGGATCACGGTGTGATGATCGACCCCGAGCAGCCGCACATGGTGCTGCACAAGCCGGGCTTAACACTTGATGTGTTAACCGAGCTGGCACGCTACTTTGATGGCGATATGAGCCTTGAAGAGCTGCCCGCCGATGTCTTCCAACAGCGCTTAACCCGCGAGTATCAAAGCAGCGACGGTGCCGCCCAGCGCGCCGCCGAGGACTTAGGCAACGAGTTTGATTTGTCCTCCATGGCCGATGATCTGGCCGATCGCACCGACCTGTTGGCCGGTGACGACGATGCGCCGATTATCCGCCTTATTAACGCTATTCTTTCGCAAGCGGTGCGCGAAGAAGCTTCGGATATACACTTGGAGTCGTTTGAAGACCGCGTTTCGGTGCGGTTTCGGATCGATGGCGTTTTGAGCGAGGTGCTCTCGCCCAAGGCTGAGCTGGCGCCGGTGTTGGTATCGCGTTTAAAAGTGATGGCGCGGCTCGATATTGCCGAAAAGCGCTTGCCACAAGATGGCCGTATTACCGTGCGTCTGGCCGGTCACGCGGTGGATATTCGGGTTTCGACTATTCCCTCGGCCCACGGTGAGCGTATTGTGCTGCGCTTGCTCGATCAGGCCGCTGGGCAATTATCGCTAAGCGACCTGCAGATGCCCACTCAAGTGCAAGAGCGTTTTGCCAAAGCGCTGGGCCGTCCCCACGGTATTATTCTGGTGACCGGCCCCACCGGTTCGGGTAAAACCACCACGCTCTACTCGGGTTTGAGTCATATTAACCACCCGAGCCGCAATATCATGACCATTGAAGACCCTATTGAGTATTTGCTGCAGGGTATTGGTCAAACCCAGGTCAACACCAAAGTCGATATGACCTTTGCCCGTGGCCTGCGCGCGATTTTGCGGCAAGACCCGGACGTGGTGATGATCGGTGAGATTCGCGACTCCGAAACCGCTGATATTGCCATTCAGGCCAGTTTAACGGGGCACTTGGTGCTTTCCACACTGCACACCAACACCGCTATTGGCGCCATCATGCGTTTAAAAGATATGGGGGTGGAGCCCTTCCTGCTGGCCTCCAGTGTCGAGGTGGTGATGGCCCAGCGACTGGTGCGCAAACTGTGCGCTGTGTGTAAGGAGCCCTATGAACCGGTCGAGGCCGAGCGCGAGATGCTGCAGCTGCCCGCTGGGCAAATGGTGTACCGTCCCGCCGGCTGCAATAAGTGTAATCAGATGGGCTATCGGGGCCGTAAGGGCATCTACGAGCTGATCGAAATTAACGAGCATATGCGTCATCTCATTCACGAAGAGGCCGGCGAGCAAGAGCTGATCGCCGAGGCGCGTAAACATTCAGATTCCATCAGCGCCGATGGCCGCCGCTTGGTGATCGAGGGCATTACCAGCCTGGAAGAGGTGCTGCGGGTTACCACCGCAGGCTAGGCCGGGAGTCGCTTATGGGAGCTTACAGTTATCGCGCGTTAAACGAGTCCGGCAAAACCATCAAAGGGATGATGGAGGGGGACTCCGAGCGCCAAGTACGCGCTCAGTTACGCGCCAAAAAGCTCAAACCGCTTGAGGTTAACGATGCCGGCAACGCCAAAGTGCGCAGCGGCAACGACAAACCCGGTGGTCGCTTAAGTTTTTTGCCTACCGGTCAGCCCAAACTTAAAAGTCGCGACTTAAGCTTAGTGACTCGTCAGTTAGCTTCTTTGATTAGCTCGGGCCTGCCGTTAGATGAAGCCCTGCACGCCACCGCTAAACAGGCGCAAAAGCCTGCGGTTAAGCAGGTCATGCTGCAAATTCGCACCAAGGTTCTCGAGGGGTTTAGCTTTGCCCAAGCGTTGGCCGAGCATCCGGGCTCATTTGACGATATGTACCGCGCCATGGTGCGCGCCGGTGAAAGCTCGGGCTTTTTGGGGCCGGTGTTAGATCGCCTGGCCGATTACACCCTTAACGCTCAGCAGCTGCAGTCGCGCTTAAAAACCGCCATGATCTACCCCATTGTTTTGCTGATTATCAGCTTGGCGGTGATCGTCGCTTTGATGACCTTTGTCGTGCCCGATTTGGTTAAACTGTTTGCCCACTCCAAGCGCGATTTGCCCTTTTTGACCGAAGCCTTGATTGCTACCAGCGACTTTATTGTCGGTTATGGCATTTGGGTGTTTTTTGCCGGTATTGCTGTGGTGTACGGCATTAAACGGCTGCTTAAAAACGAATCGCGTCAACGCCGCTGGCACAAAATTCAGCTCAAGCTACCGGTTATTGGTAGTGTGGTGAATCAGTCTAACTCCGCCCGTTTTGCCTCGACCTTAAGTTTGCTAATGTCCAGCGGTGTGCCGCTGCTACAAGCGCTGCGTATTGCCGGCCAGGTAATGACTAATCGCGTGCTGCAAGAGGCCTGCGAGGACATTGCCAATCAAGTGCACGAGGGGGCGGCCCTGAACCGCGCTATGGAAAAAGCCGACTGTTTTCCCCCGCTACTGGTGCAAATGGTTGCCAGCGGTGAAACCAATGGCACGCTGCCGACTCAGTTAGAGCACGCCGCTCGCGATCAGCAGCGCGAGCTGGAAATGGTCTTGGCGGTGTCACTGGGTTTAATGGAGCCCGCCACGATTGTGTTATTGGGTGGCGCGGTATTGGTTATTGTTCTGGCGATTCTACAGCCCATTTTTGAAATGAATAAAATGGTTTGAAGATTCGCTGCAGCCGCTCGCGTAAGCGCAGCGCAATAAAGTATTGTGAATTTTTAAAACTAAAACCCGTCCAACTGACTGGCAAGAGTGACGAATTTTTAACAATTTTAGCCGAATCTGCGCCTCGCGCTGCGAGCTACGCAAACTTTAACGGAGTTAAAACAATGGTAAGAGCAAATCGCCAACACGGCTTTAGTTTGATCGAGATTATGGTGGTCGTTGTGATTATTGGTCTATTGGCCAGTATCGTCGCGCCAATGGTATTGGATCGCGCCGACGAGGCGCGAATTAATAAAGTGAAAGCCGATTTTAAAAACATTCAAACGGCCCTTAACCTTTACCGCATCGATAACTACGTCTATCCATCCAGTGAACAAGGTCTTGACGCGCTGGTGACCAAGCCCGCGCTTAGTCCGGTGCCACGCAACTGGCGCTCCAGCGGTTATCTCGACCAGCTGCCCATGGACCCGTGGGGGAGTCACTACTTGTTTATCAGCCCCGGTGAAACGCGCGAATACGATATATACACCCTGGGCGCCGACGGCGTTACCGGCGGCGAAGGCCCGAACACCGATATCAGTGTTTGGGATCAGCCCGAAGAGCAATAAACTTTATGCCGCAATGCTCGCATCAAAAGGGGTTTACCCTGATCGAAATTATGATTGTGGTCATGATTATCGGTTTGAGTGCGGGTATGGCAACGCTGGCGTTTGCCCCGGATGACACCACCGAATTAGAAGAGGCGGTGGATAAGTTTATGCTGCAAGCGGAGTTTGTCAGCGAGCAAACGGTACTGACGGGCGAGGTCATCGGGTTGTTTGTCGAGCCGCGCGCCGCGCGCGATGGCGATACCTGGTGCTATCAGTGGCGCCGCTTTCGCAACAGCTCGTGGCAGCCGGTGAGCGATTTTCTGGGCGATCAGTGTTTGCGCTCGACGGTTGAGCTTGAGCTGATGGTCGAAGGTGAACCCTACGAGTACGATGAGCGCGAGAAGACGCCCAAACCGGTATTAATGTTTTACCCCAGTGGCGAATCCACCCGCCTAGAGATGGCACTATTTACCCGTTTTGACAGCGACGAGATTGAGCGCGTTGAAGTGGATATGATGGGCGGTATTCGCTGGTTAAACCGCGAGCAAGAGCTACAGCAGCAGGAGCGCGAGCTGTGAACAAGTGGCGCGGTTTTACCCTGATTGAAGTAATGGTGGCCTTGGCCATTGTTGCCACCGCCTTGCCGGCGCTGATGATGCTGATTACCAGCCAACTGCAAGGCGCGGGCTTTACCCGCGAGAAAACTCAAGCGTTTTGGGTAGCCGAAAATCAATTGACGCGGTTGCAAATGCGCCGCGCTTTGGTCGAACAGTTTAACTTACCCGATACCCAAAACGGTGAGGTAGAGCGCGGCGGGCAAACCTGGTACTGGGAGCTGGAAACTCAAGACACTGAGGTAGAAGATTTTAAACGGCTCGATATTCGGGTGGCGCTGGCTAATAACAAAGACGATTTTCTGGCAACCTTAACGGGGTTTATCAGTGAATAGTCGCAGGCAAACGGGTTTTACGTTAATCGAGGTGGTGATTGCGCTGGCCATTACCGCGGTGATTATGACGTTTAGTTTTCAAGCATTTACCACCGCCGAGCGCAGCGCTACGGCCAGTGCCGAGGTGATGGCTCGCGTTAATGAGTTAGACCGTACCTGGCAAATACTGGGGCAGGATTTACGCAATATACTAAGCCCGGTTGATGCCCGTGAAGATACGACTGTCCCCGGTGGACTGCGGCGACCGTTTCGCGGGGCGAGTGTGTACGACAACACCTCGGGTGAGCAATTAGTGTTGCAGTTTACCCGCAATAATTGGCTCAACCCGATGAACCGCCCGCGCAGTGATTTACAACAAGTCATTTATCGCATCAAAGACGGCACCCTGTGGCGCGACTATCGGCCCGAGCGCAATTTGGTGATTGAAGACTGGCTGTTTGCCGAGGACATGATCCAGCAACAAATGCTCACTGACATCAGTGAGATGGAGCTGAAGTTTTTATCCGGGCAACGTTTGCAGCAACAGGGCCAAGGTGTGCTTGAAGGCGATGATTACGCCCGCGATTGGGACGAGAGCTGGCCGAGCAGCAGTCAGCGTCAGTTTGATACCAGCACGCCCTTGGCGGTATTGGTTAGTATTGAGCTGGAAGACGGTTTAGTGAGTGAGCGCTTGTATGATTTGGCCCACTAATCTGCCCCGCCGTCAGCGCGGCTCGGTGCTGATTCTCGCCATATTAATCGTGGCGATGGTTTCGGCCTTTGCCATTAAAGCTTCGCGGGATTATCAGCTGAGCATGGCCCGCGCCGAGGCCCGCTGGCACGGCGCACAGGCGCGGGCTTATTTATCCGGCGCCGAGAGTTTGGCCATATATTTTTTAGAACTGGACGAGGAGCCGGAGATTGATAGTTTGCTCGAGCCCTGGGCGCAGGAGCTGCCGCCGTTTCCGGTTGAAGGCGGGGTAATCTTGGCGAAAATTGAAGATGCCACGGCAAAAATAAATTTGAACGACGTGGTGGCGACGCCTGTTCCCATAAAAGATAAAGCGCCCAACGACCCCACTCGCTTTAGTCCTGTACAAAAGCATTTTTTGCGCTTGCTACAAAGTTTTGAAGAGCAGTACCCGGTTACCGAAGAACAGGCCATTAGCATTCTCGAAGCGATGGTCGATTGGACCGATACAGATAATGATATTAGCGGCTACACCGGCGCCGAGCGGGATTACTATCAATCCCTCGACCCTATGTACTTGCCGCCCAACGCCAAAACGTTTACCAGCGCCGAAGAGCTGCGCATGGTGAGGTATATGACCGGGGAGCTAATGACGCTGCTGCGGCCTTTTATTACGGTATTGCCGGGCAGCAGTAAGTTAAACGTTAACACAATCAACCCGCATTTGTTGCGTACCTTTAACGCCAGTGAGGTATTGGCACCGTTAACCCCTGAGCAAGCAGGGCAAGTGATGCAGGATGCCGGTATTGAATATGGCCCGGAAAATAAATTTGAGGATAACCCAGCCTGGAGCTCAGTGGTCAGTGGTGAAGGTGGTGTGGATAACTCGTACGCTGCATACAACAGCGATTACTTTAGAGTGACCACCCGCGTCCAGCTGGGTGATCAGCGCCGCAGTATGCAGAGTCTGTTGCAGCGGGAGGACGAAAAAATTAGTGTCATTGCGCGACGCGATGTGTACGACTATATACTCGACTTAGAACGGGCGGCAACGCCCACGACTATCGGACAGACGACAGACAATGAGTGATCATCTGACAATTTATATCGCCCATTACGGTGGTACGTTTACCTGGCTGCGTCGCCGCGAGGGGCTGCCCGACGAGCTGGGCAATGGCTCAATTTCGGATTTATCCGAGCAGTTTGGTGGCGGTAATATTAATGCCCGGCTGATTGTGGGGGGGCCGCAAGTAGTGGTGCGCCGGCTGCAATACGCCGAGGCCGAAAAACGTCACTTGCGCCGCCTTATGCCGTTTCAGCTTGAAGAAGAAGTGATTGGCGATATTAGTCAGTTTCACTTTGCCCTAGGTGCCGCCAGCGATGGCGAAGTGAGCTTGGCCTATACCGAGAAAGCGCGCCTGAATGATATTTTTATTCAGCTAGCAGAGATCGGTATTGAGGTAAACCAGTGTGTGCCGGCAGCTTTGTTGCCGAGCTTACGGGTGACTGAAACCGCAGAAGAAGAGGCGGCTCAGGATGTGTGGGCGCTGCACTGGCAGGATGGCTTGGTGAGCGTGCGCTACGGTGCAAGCGCTGGTTTTACGGTTAACGGCACAAGTTTAGGCGCCGCCCTCACCATGTTGATTAACGCCGAAAACCGTATCGATAAGCTGCCGCAGTTAAGCTTAAGTGCTCCTGATGAAAATCAATTGTCGCACTTAGAAATGGCGTTACCCGCCTCATTAGAAGCCGCTACAGGCGAAACCCGCATTGCCGGTATTTGGGATTACGAACCCGATAGTCACTGTGTGGATTTATGTCAGGGCGAGTTTTCCCAGCGCTTACCGATTGAGCGCTGGTGGCGCAATTGGCAACTGGTGAGCTACGCCGCCGCTGCCGCACTGGTGGTTTATGTGGCGGTGTTACTGTTGTCACTCAACCAGCTAAAAAATGAAAACCTAGAAGTGCGCCGCGAGATCGAACAGGTGTTTCGCACCGTGGTTCCCAACGGTCCGGCCAATGACCCGGAGCGACGTTTGCGAATCAAGGCCAGTGACTTAGAGCCTAAAGGTCAAAGTGGGCAAACGGTAGCGCTGTTAGCGGCGGTGCTGCCAGAGTTGGATAACCGTGACGAGATTAATTTAAAAGGTGTTTACTTTACCGCCGAAGGCGGGGATTTATCGCTGAACGTTCAAGCCGGCACCTTTAATGCCATTGAGTCGTTGCGCGGCGCACTGGAGGCCGATGGCCTCAGCGCCGAGCTGTTATCGGCGAATGCGCAAGGCGATAATCACTCAGCGCGATTAAAAGTGAAGCGGAATTAATCATGAATAAACTCTTTGAAGCGTTGGCGCGTTACAACCGCCGCGAGCAAACCATTTTGTTAGTCGGTGCGCTGGCTATTGTTCTGTATGTGTTGTGGATGGCCGTTTTGTCGCCACTACAAGAAAAGCGTGAACAACAGCTTGCGAGCAACGCCTCCACCAGTGCGGCGCTGGCACGGGTTAAAGTGTTGGCGGGAAAAATCCAGCAAGGTAAGCGCGATAGCGCCGCGCAAAGCAGTAACAATGCGGGCAACATTAGTCAGCTGATCGACACGACCTTGCAAGCTAACGGATTGCGGATGAGCGGTTTTCAGCCGGGTACCCGTGGTGAGGTGCGAGTGCGCTTAGATGACGTAAGTTACAGTGCGTTTATGCAGTGGCTGTATGACATCGAGTACCAACACAATATCAGTATTCAGGACTTATCCATGGCCGCCAGTAGCCAGCCTGGTAAAGTCACCGCCAATGTTCGTTTGCGCAGCGAATAATAGAGGTCGATATGCACACTGTCTTCGCCTTTTTGCAAGCGGGTTTAGGGCGCACTTTAATGGTCGCATTGTTAAGCGTGGCGCCATGGGTGACAGCGGCAGAGTCGGTGCGTGAAAATAAACCTGTTATCACTCTGGCTCCAGAATTATTTGACGATCAGCAGCCGGCTACCTTGGGTTTAAAGCATGCGTTGGGGGCGGAAACTTTTCGTGTCTATCAAGCACTGCCCAACAATAGGCAATACAATCACGGCGCGGTAATCACAAAATTTAAAGGCCGTTTTTTTACGCAGTGGCAAAGTTCTGCGCGGGATGAAGATGCCGCCGACACTGAAGTACGCTATGCCATTAGTGAGCAGGCCGAACACTGGAGCGATGCTAAGACCTTGGCGCCAGCGCGCGATAATACCGTAATCACCAACGGTGGTTGGTGGGTTAATGGCGATACTCTTGTGGCTTACCTTAATGTTTGGCCGAACGATATAGAGCCACGCGGTGGCTGGGTAGAATACGTCACGACACGCGACGGTGTTCATTGGAGCAAGCCGCAGCCGGTAACCGACACTAACGGCAAACCGTTGGCCGGTGTGATCGAGCAGGACGTTCGCGCTTTAGCGGATGGTCGCCTATTGACGGCCGTTCACGTACAGCCCGGTTTGGTAGCAAAGCCCTATTACACGGACGACCCCAGTGGTGTGACTGGTTGGCAAGCCGGAGTAATGAAAAACTTAGAGTACAAGCCCGATATCAGTCGCGAGCTAGAGCCCAGCTGGTTTCAGCGTCAAGATGGCACATTGGTGATGACCTTTCGCGATCAGGCCAGTAGTTTTAAAGTATTGGCGTCGGAGAGTCACGATCGCGGTGCACATTGGTCGACACCGGTAATAACCTCTCTGCCCGATTCGCGGGCAAAGCAAAGTGCTGGCAATTTGCCCGATGGCAGCGCCTTTATTGTCAATAATCCGAGCGGTAAAAAAGTTCGCGCGCCGTTAGTGATTACCACCAGTGCCGATGGTGAGCATTTTGATCGTGCTTATGCATTGCGCTCGGGCGGCAGCGATTTACCGCCACAAAAATATGCCGGACGCTATAAACGCTCGGGCTTTAGTTACCCCAAATCATTTGTAAACGGCGATTATGTTTATGTCAGTTATGCCACGAGCAAAGAAGACATAGAGATCACCAGAATCCCCGTTTCATCATTAGTGTATAAGTGACTGTAATCATGTCGAAGATTTATTGGATTTTACTGGCGGTTATTCTCTGGCTTGCATTTGTGATCGTTCAGGTTCCAGCCAGTTGGGGTGGCTATATGATGACCCGCAATGGCGCGCTCGCGCTTACCGGTATATCCGGCACTGTGTGGCACGGTCGTGCCAGTATGGCATCGGTTAAAATTGATGGCCGCGATTATTCTCTCGGTGAGCTTAGCTGGGATTTGCATCCGCTGAGTTTATTAAGCTTGAGCCCCTGCGCCGATATTCGCACAAACCTTGAGCGTCAGCAGGTATCGGGTACGGCGTGCGCAAACTTGAACAATAAACTAACCCTGCGCGATGCCGACATCAGTGTACCAGCATCACTGGTGAAGGATTTACCCGAGAAGGTAGAGATATCTGGCCAACTCTCGGCGCATATTCAACAGCTTGAATTAAAACAACAGCAGCTGCTGGCACTAACCGGCAATGTAAGTTGGAGTGCGGCCCGGCTTAACAATGGTCAACGCTGGCTTAACTTGGGGGCGTTTGCGGCGGAATTATCGGCCACGGAAGATGGCGCCATTTTGGCCGATGTGTTTTCTCTGGAAGGGCCGATTGACTTAAAAGGCAATGTCACTATGCCGTTAACCGGTGGCGTCAACATTGACGTTGACTTTACTATGACGGACTCCTTTAGCCGCGATGTGCAGGCCAGCCAATGGTTGCCAATGGTAGCCACACCGCTAGACAATGGTCGGCAACAGATTCAAATGCAGCTTTAGGGCACCACAAGATATATCGGGTGGCCACTTGCGATTAAAACGAGTGGCCAAAGCGCAAATATAAACCGTGGTTATCTCCTTCCCCTTTGGCGATATCAAATGAAATCACCATTTTCTCGGCGGGCTTAATAAGATACTGCCCACCGATGCCGGCGCTGGTATAAATATTTTCACTGTCGTCACAGCTTTTTTTATCCCCGTATAAACAGGTAACACCGGCAAACACGTTAATACCAAAGCGCCCTTTTAGATGCCAGCGGTACTCGCCCTCAAGCAATATTGAATTGGGAGCTAAGTATTGACCGCGGGTATACCCGCGCAGTCCGATGCTGGAGTAGGCGCTTGCGGGAGCGTCATCGGTCCAGCGCCCTTGAGCGCGATAGGCTAGCAAGCCTTTTTTATGGACGCTTAAATATTGCTGAAAAGTGACTCGGTAGACGTCAAAATCTTCCTCCCCGCCGAGGCTCTCTCGGTAGGCAAAATTATTGGCGTTAAAGGAGATGCCCGAGCTGGGTGAGTTTTGGTTGTCGCGGCTATCAAAGGTGGTGACTAACCCCAGGGCGCCGGAGGTATAACCCGACAGGCCCAACAGCGATAAGATGTCACCGGCCATAACATTGTCAGTATCTATGAAATAGTTGGTGTAAATCGCTTGCGCCCCGAGAAACCAGTGACTGTGAATGTTTTGTAGGTAGCGGGCAAAGGCCAGCTTCATATTGTCAGTCGTGGCTACTTGTTGGCCTGAGCCAAGGTAGTCTTCGTAATCATTGCGAATCTTCCCGTTTGATACCGCGGCAATCACGCGCTTGCGGTCACTGTCCCAGAAGCTTCGCAAAAACAAGTTGGCCGTGACTGAGTCAGTGTCACTGTAGCTGCCGGATGCCCCCACCATAGACGATGTAGATGTCGGGTCGAGCTTAAACAAATAACCCCCAAGAAAACCGACCGAACTGCCAATTTTGGGGTTGCTACTGACTTTGGGTACGAGCAGCCAAGGGGACTCTGTCTTTGGCGAGCGCTCCGGTGCTTCTGGGGTGGTCTGGGCGTGAACCTGAGAATAACCAGACACAATGAGGGCAGCGGCAAATGCCATGCGTCGAAAACACCGTTGATTAAACATAAAAGCGTCCTGTTTTTTAGATCATTCCATCGGGGTGAGGTGCGGCGAGCTGCTCGCTTTTGCGTTATCTTCGAGCTTAGTATAGTCACTATCAGCACCTTTTTTGCTGTATTGACCACCGTGATTAGCGCGAAATCGCATTTTTAGGCTTGTTGTTTATGCCTGCTCAGTTCAGGCTAGCATTAACACTCGCCAGCAATATTGGATTTGCCCTATAGTAAGCCTATGCAGAGCCTCTCTTCTCAACATTTATGGCTGCAGATGCAGTGTCAAATTTTGCCTCATGTAGAGTGCGGGGTTTTGTTGCATTTGGTCGACGGTGCCCTGGAACCCTCTGCTTTTTGGCCGGCGCCAAACCAGTTGGATGAGCAAATACAGGCGCTCGCGCATCAGGCGCTGCGTGATCAGCGCATGGCACTGGCTAATCGTGGCGAGCAGCAGCTGTTGCTCGCCTATCCGCTTGCGCAGTCTCAGCGAAACAAGCCCTGCTTGGTGTTGACGTTAAATCAGCGCCATCGTGAAACGGTTAATACCGTACTGCGCCGCCTAAAAGCCGAGGCGCGATGGTTTGCGCTGGCGAGTCAGGGGCCTCAAAGCGAACCCTCGGCGCAATTACTGTCGGTGTTTAATGCCGCTTTGTATGAGCCGAGTGTTACCGAATCTTGTTTGACTTTGGTGAACCAATGGTCCCATTGGTTGGGCTGTGAGCGGGTCGCGCTAGGGTTATTGGGTAACCGCTCGATTGTTTTAAAGGCGGTGTCTAATAGCGCTGAAATCGACCCACGCACTCGCGCCAGCGATACCCTTAAGCGAGCCATGCAAGAGGCCGCGCACGAGCGGGCTGAAGTGTCAGTGGTAGACACCGAAAACCCTAATGCGCCGCCACTGCACGGTGACTTGCAGCGTCAAACCAATGCCGTGATGATCAACTCCCTGCCACTGCTGTGTGGACGTGATGTGATAGGCGTGGTGAGTTTGGAGTGGCATCACACCCCCGAATCACCGCGGCTAGATGAATTGCGTGCGCAGTTGCCCACGTTTGCTTATTTGCTGAATCTAAAGCGTCAGGCAGAACAGCGCTCTTTAGGTACGTCGGTTGGCCGACAATGGCGCGCTAAAACCCGTTTGCAGTGGGGCATCGGTGCTGCGGTATTCATTGCGTTACTGCTTGTTGCGCTGGTGCCTGCCGATTACCGTATCGCTGCCGACGCGCAGTTACAGGGCGCGCAAAAGAAAATTGTGGTGGCTAAGCAGGAAGGCTTTTTAGCTGAGGTCATGGCGCGCCCGGGTGATCGTGTAGAACACGATGAGCCACTGGCGCGCCTGGATGAGCGAGAGCTTAGGTTGCAACGCCGTAAACTCGCCAGTGAGTTGCAGCAGTATCGTCAGGAGTACAACAATGCCTTGGCAAATTCTGAGCGCGCGGCGGCGGCGATTGCAATGGCTCAAGCTGAGCAGGTTGATATTCAATTGGAGTTGGTTGACCAGCAGTTGCAGCGCACATTGGTGCGGGCCCCAATGAGCGGGATGATTGTCTCGGATGATATTAGTCAGTCGGTGGGCAAACCTTTAAGCGCGGGAGAGGTCTTGTTTGAGATTTCATCGACCGATGAGTTTCGTGTGATTTTGTACGTCGATGAGCGGGACATCGTGCGGGTAGCCACTGGCCAAGTGGGAACACTGGTGTTATCGAGTCTGCCGGCGGAGCGCTTTAGTTTTACGGTACAACGTAAAACGCCGGTAAACGAAGTGCGTGAAGGCCTTAACTGGTTTCGCGTTGAAGCTCGGCTACAAAATCCGTCGCCATTGGTTCAGCCGGGTATGACGGGTACCGCAAAAATTACGGTCGGGCGTGAACCGCTCGGTTGGATTGCATTGCATCGCTTATTTGATTGGCTTCGCCTGCGGTTGTGGTGGTAGAGCGCTATGTCGATTGCGAGTGACCCTACCCCTACAAACACCGCGATAGACCCCTTATGGCAGCAGCTTAATCAGTTGCGACCAATGCTCGCTCGCCACGCTGATTGTAAACCGCGATATTATCGCGAGGAATTATTCTACGTACTGCACGATAAAAACAATGCGCGTTTTCATAAACTGAGCCCCACAGCGTACGAGCTGATTGCTGCCATGAATGGCCGGCGCACACTGGCTGAGTTGTTGCTCATTGCGCGCACCCAATTGCGACAACAAGCTAGCCATGAGCTACCGGAGCAGCAGGATGTCGTCGAGCTGTTGCAGTATTTGTACGTTGCCGATTTACTGATTTGTGATATTCCCCCCAATACCCAGTCGTTGTTTGTTCGCCAGGGCGATAAGCGCAAGCAGCGTTGGCGCAGGATGTGGACTAACCCGCTGTCGTGGCGAATTGTATTGGGTAACCCCAATCGTGTGTTAGATCGCTGGCAAGGGGTGGCGCGCGCGTTAACGGCATGGTCAATTGCCGCGTTATGGTTGATCGTGGTCGCCACGGCATTGCTGCAAGCGGTGCTGCATTGGCCCGAGCTGCGTGCGGTGTCGATGGATGCACTGTTCTCACCTGCCAATTTATTGTTGCTCTGGTTTACTTATCCCGCGCTAAAAGTTTTGCACGAGTTGGGCCACGCACTGTATACCAAAGCGTTTGGTGGCGATGTTTACGAATGCGGTATTGTGTTTATTTTAGGTGTGCCCCTGCCTTACGTCGATGCCACTGCCGCCACCGGCTTTGATGCGAAACGGCAGCGATTAATGGTGAGTGCCGCAGGAATGGCGGTGGAGTTATTACTGGCCGCGGCCGCGTTGCTTTTATGGCTGGCGGTAGAAAACTCGCTGGCAAAGTCATTGTTATTTAATGTTGCGCTGTTAGGCAGTGTCTCGACCCTGCTGTTTAACGGTAACCCGTTGCTGAAATTTGACGGTTATCACCTGCTGTGCGATTTAATTGAAACCCCCAATTTGGCCGCACGTGCCAAATCGCAGTGGCGCTATTTTGTCGAGCGCTACGGTTACGGTGTCGATGCGACGCGAGGGGAAGCGCGCACTGGTTTAGGAGCCTTGGGGCTGATTGCATTCGCTTTGGCATCGTACGCTTATCGAGTATTTATTTTAGCGGTTATCTTTTTTGTTCTGGCCCAGGTATCACTGCTGCTGGCCATTATTTTGCTCGGTTGGATGTTAACGTTTCAGTTGTTTTGGCCGCTGCTTAAGTACTTGTATTACCTGACTCACGGCGGCGCATTGCGCAGTCACCGTACGCGGGCGTTAGGGGTTATAAGCGCCGCTGTGATGTTGCTGATGCTGTTGCTGCTGGTGTTGCCGCTGCCTCTGAATACTCAGGTCGAAGGTGTGGTTTGGCTGCCGCAAGACAGCCAAATACGAGCCGGGGCTGAAGGCACGGTTGCGGTGCTGGAAGTTGTCGATGGCCAACGGGTAGATACTGGTACGGCGATTTTGCAGCTAAGCAATCCCGCCTTGGTTAATCGCTACCGACTAAAGCAGGCGGAGCTGAATGAATATCAACTGCGCTATGAGCAATTTTTTACCTCCGACCGTCCGCGCGCGAATTTACTGCGTGAGGATTTGGCGGTGTTAGCCGATGAGGTGGCCGACCTTAAACAACAAGTGGATCATTTAACACTCACAAGCCCGGCGTCAGGGCGGATTTATTTTGCAGCGATGGGCCTACTGCAAGGCCACTATTTACACCAAGGCGACCTTGCCGCTTACGTGCTAAGCCCGGGCAGTGTGAGGGTGCGCACAGCGTTGACGCAAGATGAAATAGGCTTAGTACGCCAGTCTACACGGGGGGTGACGGTGAGGTTGGCCGGAGCTATAGCCAATGAGTACCGCGCCGAGATCGTGCAGCAGGTGCCGGGCGGAACTTATCACCTACCCAGCCCGGTCCTGGGCACTCAAGGCGGCGGGCGTCTAGCCACTAAACCCACAGAGGGAGACGCGCAGCAGAGTATTCAACAAGTGTTTTTGGTCGACGTCTCTCTGCCGGCTGAAGAGCTAACACCTTACTATGGACAGCGTGCGTATCTGCGGTTTGAGCATCCACCCGAGCCCGTTGCCCGCCGCTGGTATCGCGCCCTGCGCCAATTGTTTATTCGCCAGCTTAACCGCTAGCTGGCTAGCCTTATTACGCCAGGTCAGGGCAGCCGAATCTTGGCAATTGTCGACTTTTTGTACTGCAGTTTTGCACTGTGGCTGTGCTAGACTCAAAGACAGTGATAGACGTCACGGTTCTAAAGTGGCTCGTCACGATGCCGATAACACTTATAACAATGAATTTGGTGTAGATTTTGATGAGTCGTATAACCTCCTCCAAAATAGGGCTTTGGGCCGCATTGCCACTGCTTTGCAGCAGTGTCCAGCCGCTGTGGGCGCAGCAGAGTTCAGAACTGTCTCTCAATTGTCGTATCGAACCGCATATGCTGGTCGAGGTGAGCTCGGCGGTTGAGGGGGTGATCAGCCAGGTTCTGGTTGATAAAAACGATGTGGTTAAGAAGGGCGATACCTTGGCTAAATTGGAGTCGGGGTTAGAGGCCGCCACGGTCGATTTGCGCCGTGTGCAGGCCAGCTTGCAAAGCGATATATCGTCGCAGCAATTGGCATTAGAGTTTGCCGAGCGGGCGCTCAAACGGGTAGAAGATCTGTACGCTAAAAAAGTGGCGTCATTTGCTGAGCTCGATAAAGCCAAAACCGAGCATGCCCTCGCGCTGCAGCGCTTAGAGCAAGCCAAAGATCGCCAGCGCCAGGCAGAGTTAGAACACACGCGGGCGATCGAGAACTTAAAACGCTATACCATTGTTAGCCCTATTGATGCGGTGGTCAGCGAGCGCTATAAGCAGCCCGGCGAGCACGTTGATAACGAGCCGATTGTGCGGCTGGTACAGCTGGACCCATTGCGGGTGGAGGTTTACGCCCCGGCAAGCTTGTATGGCCAGATTCGCGAGGGTTCTAGTGCCCGTGTTAAGCCCGACATAAAAACCGGTAGAGACACCTACCAAGCCCAGGTGAGCCGAGTCGACCGGGTAATTGACGGTCCGAGTAACACCTTTGGGGTTCGTTTAACCATTCCCAACCCAGAGCAAACGCTGCCTAGCGGACAGCGTTGTACCGTGCAGTTCCCTAACGTGCAAGCATCACAGCGCTAACGAGTCACGGTGGATTAACACTACTGGGTGGCAGTAAACGTTATAAGTGCTTGGTTTTAGTGATGATTTGATCTACCTAGCACGTATATCGCCATGGTAAATGGCGCTAGAATCAACAAGTGGCACTGGAACCCCGCCTTACCGATACGCTAAACAGTCGTTAATGTGTCGGCATAAACCTGAAGGATCGTTTAGTCGCAATTTATTCCTCAGGGGAATACATACATGCCTAATAAGGTATTCAAGCAACGCAGGCCCATGATTGAGCCATTAGAGCCGCGGTTACTGTTTTCCGCGACGCTTGATGCCATCTTGCTGGATGACACTTCCCTCGACGACGTATTGCTGCAAGACAGTGCTAATAGTGTTGACTTGACGCAGGTTTATGACGCCGGTCCACGCTACTCCACCTTGGCTGAGCCGGCCGATAACGAGCCTGATGCCACAACCCTGCCCAACGCCGATGCCCTGGCCCGGCAGGCGCTCGAACAAATTGTCTTTGTCGACAGTCGCGTCGAAGATGTCGACACCTTGCTAGGTGATTTGGCTGGCAGCGATGTGCAGGTCATCACTCTCGATATAGACCGTGACGGCGTGGCACACATTAGCCAAACACTGCAGCAGTATCAGAATATTCAAACGATTCATGTTATTTCTCACGGCAACGCCGGAGCCTTGCAACTGGGTAGTAGTGTTATTAATGACGTAACCGTGGACCGCTACCAAAGCGAGTTGCAAGGCTGGCAGGATGCGCTGGGTCGCAACGCCGATTTACTGCTGTACGGCTGCGATTTAGCGGCGAACAGTAACGGTGTTGCTCTGTTGTCGCGTCTGGGTGAACTGACCGGGGCCGATATTGCCGCCAGCGACGATATTACCGGTCACAGCCTAAGCGGTGGCGATTGGTCGTTGGAGTATGAGCGTGGGGCTATTGAGAGCGAAGTCATCGTCAGTCAGGTGGCGCAAAAGGCATGGCAAGGCAGGTTGGCGGATACCCATTATGTGCATGTAGCCGAAGGTAATACCGCGCTGAATTTATTGGCCAACACCGATGTCGGCCAACAGTTTGTCTACGATAGCGCCAACGCTACCTATAACGTCAATGAAATCTCACTCTTTCTTGCTCGCTACGCTACGACCTTTGACCAGACCATCACAGTACAGATTAGTGACAGTTGGGATGGCGCGGTACTGGGAACTGGCAGTATTAACTCGAGCCAAATCAGCGATGTGGGCTACGAGTGGCACAGTTTTAATTTAGGCGATACGACACTCAACGACAATCAGTCTTATTACATCCGTATTAGCACTGATTCAGGCTCTGATGACCCCAATAGCAATATTTTGGTCAGCTCCCATAATAGCAATCAATACAATAACGCCACGTTAATAAACGGCGGTGCCGCGAACGCCGATGGCTGGGATCTCGCATTCAAGGTAAGTGAGGAAGATGGGGTAAACGCCGCGCCAACGGTGGCTAATGCAATTGCCGATCAAACCCGTTACGAGGATGTCGCTTATTCTTTTACCGTGCCGTCCGACACATTTTCTGATGGCGACAGCAACGATACGCTGCGCTATCGCGCGCAACTGGCCGGTGGCGGGGATCTGGATTGGCTCACGTTTAACCCTATTACCCGAGAGTTCTCGGGTACGCCGCGTGCCGATGATATTGGGGTTATGTCGGTTGAGGTGATTGCCACGGATAATCATGGCGCCTCAGTGTCTGAAATTTTTGATATAACCATCAACAACACCAACGACGATCCGTTTGTTCGTTTTCCCATAAAAGACCAGGCGGCGACGCAAGACACAGCGTTTAGTTTTACGATTCCTGCCGACGCATTTGGGGATGAGGACGTGGGCGCAAGCTTAAGCTATCAAGCTGAGCTCGACGGTGGCGGCTCGCTCCCCGCATGGTTAGTGTTCGACGCTGCCTCACGTACTTTCTCGGGTACGCCGGCCGCGTCTGACATAGGCACGATCGCGATTACCGTAATTGCCGACGATGGCGAAGGCGGCGTTCCGGCGCAAGACACTTTTGATTTAGTGGTAACGAATCAAACGGATACCACGGCGGATGTCTATGAAGGTACTGACCCTGCCGTTGTCGGTACTGGTGTGGCAGGGGGTATGGATGTGTACCAAAGCTTTGTCGATATGGACGGGAGCGGCACCTACTTTATCGACACTCTCTCAATACAGTTGCGCATTAACTCCGCAGCCGGAGATCAAACACCGCAAAACATCAATATCGAAATTCTTGACTCGCTCAATGGTATTGCGCTGGCAGCTGCCTCCCGTTCTTCTGATGGTTTAACCGACTCGTTTACGTGGGAGAGTTTTGCGCTCCCAGATGTGGAGCTTAATTACGGGCAAACTTACTACATAAAAGTGACGGGCGATGGCGACTCTTCCGACCCATTGGTTTTTGCCGGCATTCATGACACTGATGTTTACGCTAATGGCTCTTACTTTAACCACAATCAGATTGAGGATACGGGGCGGGATTTAGCCTTTCAGGTGAGCCATACCTTCAATCAGGCTCCGGTCGTGGTTAACCCAGCGCAAGATCAGGTCACAGTGCAAGATCAGCCGTTTCAGTATACTTTGCCTGACGATATGTTTTCCGACCCGGATGACGGCGATACGTTAACCTATACCGTTCAGCGCGCCGGTGGCGGGAGTCTTAACTGGCTAAGTTATAACTCTGCTACAAAAACAATATCAGGTACACCGGCCGAGCACGACATAGGCACTATCATGGTTGAGGTAATTGCCACTGATAATCATGGCAAGTCTACTTCAGATGTATTTAGTGTTGAGGTTCAGTCATCGAATGTAACACCGACCATCAGCAACCCGATTTCGGATCAGTCAGGGGCTGAAGATAGCTTTTTTGATTTTACCTTTGCCGCCAATACGTTTACGGATGCCGACGGCGACACCTTAAGCTACACCGCTTTACAATCGGATGGTGGAAATTTACCGCCCTGGCTTAATTTTGATGCGGCTAACAGACGATTTTACGGCACGCCCGGCGAGGCGGACTCGGTTACTTGGGTGATTGATGTTTTTGCCGACGACGGCCGCGGTGGTGTTGCCAAAGAGTCCTTCAATTTGGTGATTGCTAACACCAACGACGATCCGTATGTCGAAAATCCGATTCCGGATCAAACCGCCAATGACAATGAAGCATTCAGCTACACGTTGGCGCCGAACACTTTTGGTGACTCTGATTTAGACACACTTAACTACAGTGCCCAGTTGGTGGGGGGCGGTGCGCTGCCTAGCTGGTTATCGTTTGATTCGGCGACGCGAACCTTTAGCGGAACACCGGCAAGCGCCGATATAGGTAGCTTAGATATCGAGGTCACCGCCGATGACAATAATGGCGGAACACCGGCGACCGATACCTTTACATTAACCATTGTTGACACCAACGACGATCCCCAACTGGCCAATGCCATTGCCGATCAAATAGCGCCAGAAGATACATCTTACGTATTTCAGTTTGCGGCAAACACATTTAATGACTTTGACGGCGACACGTTAACGTATACTGCCGAGCTAGCCGGGGGTGGTGCTTTACCCGCTTGGTTAAACTTTGATGCGGCGAGCCGCACGTTCAGTGGTACTCCGAGTGGCACTGACATCGGCAGCATATCGATTACGGTGACTGCCGACGACAACCAAGGAGGTACGCCTGCCACCGAGACCTTCTCTCTCGAAGTTACAAATACGAATGACGACCCCGTCGTCAATAATGCGATTGCCAACCAAGTCGCGACCGAAGACTCCGCGTTTAGTTTTCAGTTTGCGGCCAATACCTTTGCCGATGAAGACGGCGATACGCTAACGTATAGTGCGCAAATCAGCGGTGGTGGCTCACTACCCGGGTGGCTTAGTTTTGATGCGACCAGCCGAACTTTTAGTGGTACACCTGGTAACGATGACGTAGGAAGCCTGACTATTAGGGTGACGGCTGATGACGGAAAAGGCGGAACTCCTGCAGCGCAAACCTTTGATATTGTCGTCACTAACACCAATGATGATCCAGTGCTTAATAATAGTATTGATGATCAAGTGGCCATAGAAGACTCAGCGTTTAGTTTTCAGTTTTCGGCCAATACGTTTAACGACGATGATGGCGATGATCTACTATACAGCGCCCAATTAGCAGGCGGTGGCGCGCTGCCAACCTGGCTTAATTTTGACGCGCTCAATCGGACGTTTAGCGGCACTCCAGACAATGGCGACGTGGGCACCATTAGTATTGAGGTCAGCGCCACAGACAATAACGGTGGTTCGGCTGCGACTGATGTGTTTGCGTTAACAGTAAGCAACACTAACGATGGCCCAGTGATTGTTAATCCTATTGCCGATCAAACTGCCAATGAAGATAGCCCGTTTAGTTTTCAGTTTGACGCCAATACCTTTTATGACGCTGATGGTAACCCTCTAACCTATACCGTGCAGCAAGTAAGTGGCGATCCATTGCCTAGTTGGCTGCAGTATGACGCCGCTACCCGAACCTTTAGTGGAACGCCTGAAAATGGCGATGTAGGTAATTTAAGCATATCTGTGACCGCATCGGATGGTACCGCTGAAACTACCGATATTTTTGATATCAATGTAGTCAATAGCAACGATGATCCGGTGTTGAATAACCCATTAGAAAATCAGAGTGCGACGGAAGACATTGCCTTTTATTATCAATTTTCGGCGGATACTTTTGGCGATGATGATGGCGATACGCTGGAATATAGCGCCGAGCTATCGGGTGGTGGAGTGTTGCCGTTTTGGCTTACGTTTGACGCCGCTACCCGAACCTTTAGTGGTACGCCCTCTAACGCTGATGTCGGAGCCGTGTCAATAACGGTGACCGCCGATGACGGCCAGGGCGGCACCGTGGCAACGGATTCGTTCTCCATTGTGGTCGGCAATACTAACGACGATCCCACCGTTAGCAATCCGATCAGCGATCAGACCGCAACCGAGGACTCAGCGTTTAGTTTTCAGTTTGCGGCGAATACGTTTGCTGATGACGATGGCGATATGCTGCTTTACCGTGCGGAGTTGATCGGTGGTGAACCACTGCCTAGCTGGCTTACATTTGATGCCGCTAGCCGCACTTTCAACGGCACACCCAGCAATTCTGATGTTGGCACTTTGTCGGTAAGGGTTATTGCTGACGATGGACAAGGTGGTACCCCCGCAACTGATGTCTTTGCTATTGTTGTCAACAATGTCAATGATTCCCCAGTGGTGAACAATGCTATTTCCGATCAAAGTGCAACAGAAGATGTTGAGTACAACTTTCAGTTTTCTGCTGACGTATTTTCCGATGATGATGGCGATGATCTTAGCTACACCGCTCGGTTAGTGGGCGGTGGTTCGCTTCCGGCATGGTTGAGTTTTGATAGCGACACTCGTACGTTTAGTGGCACCCCTTTGAATGCGGATGTAGGCACTTTCGCCGTTGAAGTGGTGGCATTTGATGGTATTACCTCTGTCACTGACACGTTTACTCTTCAGGTGAATAATGCTAACGATGATCCCGTTCTGGATAATCCATTGGCGGATCAATATGTCTCGGAAGATAGTGTTTTTCGCTATCAGTTTTCAAGCAACACCTTTAGTGATGACGATGGAGATACCTTAACTTACCGCGCTCAGCTTTTGGGTGGTGGTTCACTTCCGGCTTGGTTGAGCTTTGATGGCGACAGCCGATCATTTAGCGGGACGCCCACCAACGCTGATGTTGGTACTATCACTATTGTGGTGATGGCGGGTGACGGCAACGGCGGCGCTGACGCCAGTGATAGTTTTAACATTGTGATTGGCAATACTAACGACGACCCGACTGTTAATAATCCAATGGCGGATCAGAGCGCAACCGAGGACTCGGCCTTTAGCTACCAGTTTGCCAGTGATACGTTTACTGACGATGATGGCGATACGCTGTTTTACAGCGCGCAATTATCCGGTGGTGGTAGTTTACCGGATTGGCTGATTTTTGATGCGGCTACCCGTACTTTTAGTGGCACTCCAACTAATATCGATGTCGGCGATATTGCTGTTGAAGTTTATGCTACTGACAATAATGGCGGTGCAATTGCGAGCGATAGCTTTGTTCTTTCCGTTCTTAACACGAACGATGGCCCTACAGTCGTCACACCTATTGCCGATCAAACCATTAATGAAGACAGTGTGTTCAGTTTTCAATTTTCCGAGGGTACCTTTAGTGACCCAGACGGAAACTCACTAAGTTACAGCGCGCAACAAGTTGGCGGTGCACCACTGCCCCTGTGGCTGGTTTTTGATGCCGATAGCCGAACTTTTAGCGGTACCCCGACCAACGCCGATGTGGGAAGCATTAGTATTGTTGTATCCGCTTTTGATGGTGTTGTGAGTAGCAGCGATATTTTTGACATACGCGTTGTCAATACCAATGATGCTCCCGTGCTCTCTCAAGCATTAGAGGATAAGTTCGCCACGGAAGATACCTATTTTAACTACCAGCTAAACCCCAATACCTTTATCGATATTGACGCTGATACGCTAAGCTACAGCGCGCGATTGGCGGACGGTAGTGGCTTGCCGTCGTGGCTAGAGTTTGATGCCGGCAGCCTTACGTTTTCGGGTATACCAACGGATGGCGATACCGCTGAAAACATAATCGTCGTAACCGCTGAGGATGGTAATGGCGGTGTAGCCCTTGGCCAGTTTTTACTAACGGTATTGAGTGAAAATGATGCGCCCCAGCTTAATATTCCTATCGATAATCAGCAGGCAACAGAAAACTCAGAGTTTTTATTTAAGCTTCCTGCCGGCACTTTTATTGATGCTGACGGTGACGAGCTGACTATTAATGCCCAGGCGAGTACCCCCGATGGTTGGCCTGAATGGCTCAGCTACGACGCTACGAACCAAACCTTTAGCGGAACACCGGGCCCTCAGAGTGCCGGAACTTACAGTATTATTGTAACCGCTGATGATGGCTTTGGCGGAGAGTTAGCGACAGACACATTTGATATCGTGGTAGGGGCTATTAATGAAGCGCCTAACGTCATTAACCCCATTAAGGATATGCAAATTGAAGCCGAGAGCGAGTTTATCTTCTCTCTGCCGGACAATACGTTTTCCGACCCAGATAACGATGCGTTGACAATCCGGGTCACACTCGCAGATGGCCAGCCGCTGCCGGAGTGGCTTAGTTTCGATAGTGATGCTCTGACTTTCAGTGGAACACCACTAGCCGACGATGTGGGCTCGCTGGCAATTGCCGTGACGGCTAGCGACGGTGCTGCGCAAGTGACCGATACATTTGTATTGACGATTACCGATGTGCCGAGTCTGGATGTGCAGCTCGAGGACATTACCGTTAACGAAGACAGCCCTAACCAAACTCTGGAAATTGCCCAGGCATTTCAGCGAGTATTGGGTGACGGTACGCTGACCTTTAGTGTTGTTAACAACACAAATCAAAGTCTCTTTGATAATGTCACTATCGATGGGCAAAACGGTGCCTTGACGCTTGATTATGCACTCAACGCGTTTGGCCGCAGTGAGCTGGAAATTCAGGCCGTCACGGCTACGGGTGAAGTCATCACTGCGAGTTTTCTGGTCAATATTTTATCGGTCAACGATGCGCCCGAGGTAACTGGTAATGCAGAGTCCGGCGGGTCGTTTTCGGCGGAGCTGCAATCCTATCCGCTCAGCGTCTGGGGTAGTTTTTTTGATGTTGAACAAGGCTTCCAGCTTACGTATACCGTTACCGCCAACAGCAACCCCTCTGCGGCGCAAATAACCGCCATTGACAGTGATACTGGTACCTTGATGCTAGCCACTAATATCAATGGTGGCGCAACTTATATCACAGTGCGGGCGACGGATAATGAGGGCGCTTGGGCCGAACATACACTATTGATCGATATTCGTGCGGTGGATGAGGCCGAGACACCGAACCCTGAAGAGGATGACAACGAAGATGGTGATTTTACGGGAGACCAAGGTGGCGATCGCCCCGAGCCTGAGTCGCCAACCACAGAACCACCGCTTATTGAGACAGAAGAACCTGTTATTACTCAGACGGGTGGGTCCGAGGTCGATATTCTAGAGGTTCAAACCCTCGATCCCGAAACCTTGGCAGTGCTACCCGAGACTGACGACTTATTTAGTTACAATAATGAGCAAGATGATGATAACCGACAAAGCGTCGCAGCGGACGAGCTGAACAATAGGCAAGCGCAATGGCGTGCGGAAGATAACCAGCAATTCCAGCTGATAGGCTTGGACCCGTCGGTCAACACTCACTTAAGTCTGCAGGATATCGCCGATTTTTCGCAAGCGGTCGATGAGTCGCGCCAGCAAATAGAGCAGGCTTTTCTCGAACAGCAAAAACAGCAAGAAATGATTGCCGCGGTGTCTTTGTCCCTCGGCACCGGTTTGGTGTTGTGGGCGCTTAGAGCCAGCAGTTTGTTGTTTGCGCTGTTTTCCGTTTTGCCATTGTGGCGCGGAGTCGATCCACTGCCTATATTAGAAAATGTCGAGAAGAAAAAGAAACAATTAGCAAGGCAGAAAAAGGACCGAAAATCGGAAGATAGCAGTGCCGGCGAGGTGGGTTATTTGTTCGATCATCAAACTTCATCGCGATCACAAGGGGAATAACCATGATTTCTATTACCCCTGCTGTTCGTTTAAGTTTTGGTTTAATGGTATTAACCCTGTCGATTTTACTGTTTGCCTCGGCTTTAGGGTTAACGCCCAATGTTGATAAAAATCAGCTGCAGGCAAGGCAGGCGCTATCGCAAACGCTGGCGTTTCAGGCACTGGTGGGGTATTCGCGCAACGATCAGGTCTTGGTTGAGCAGGTGCTTGATAATGCCGTGACATCCAACTCAGACTTAGTGTCCGCTGCCGTGCGCAGTACCGCTGGCGACTTTTTTTATCGCACAGAGGATCATGAAAAAACCTGGTCTGATAGCGAGGTGTCAGAATCGACACCTCGTTTTGTAGCGGTACCCTTGTTGTTGGGCGGTAGCAGGATCGGCAGCCTAGAGTTGGCTTTTAAGGCGCTTGGGCAGTCGGATGTCAGCTATTTTGGCTGGCCTCGAAAATGGCTGTTGGCGATATTTTTAGTGTTATGTGCGTTTATTAGTTACCGGATTTTTATTGGCCGTGCGCTTCGCTACCTCGATCCAAGCTCGGTGGTTCCTGCGCGGGTTCGGAATGCCCTGAATGTTTTGGCCGAGGGGGTATTTATTCTTGACCGGCGCGAACATATTGTATTGGTAAACACAATATTGTCCCGCCGTTTAGGCCTTGATGAGAAACGGCTTTTGGGGCGCAAAGCCGCCACACTCGGCTGGCAAGTCGATGAAAATAAGCACCCCATGCTACCCTGGAGTGCGGCGCTCGAGAGCGGTGAAAAAGTGGTAGGCGTAAGACTTACGGCCGTTACTCAGGACGGTAAAGCCAGCGCCTTTCGGGTTAATGCGGTGCCTATTTTTGATAATAAAGGCAATAGTCAGGGCGTTATCGCCAGCTTTGACGATGTTTCCGAGCTCGAGGAGAAAAATCTTCAGCTCGAAACCATGGTTGCTGAGTTGGCTAGTACACAAGCGACGATTGAAGAAAAGAATCGCAGTCTTGAGTATATGGCGGCGCACGACTCTTTAACAGGCTGCTTTAATCGTCGCGCGATGCGCACGAAACTCGATGAAGTATTTGCCGTGGCGAATGTGAAGCGAGCCCCCTTGTGCTGCATCATGCTGGATATCGATCACTTTAAGCGTATTAACGATACTTACGGTCATACTTTGGGTGACGATATTATAAAGCTGGTCGCCGATGCGCTGCATGAGCAAGTACGAGGCGGTGACTTTGTCGCGCGTTTTGGCGGTGAAGAGTTTTGTATTATTTTGCCCGATACCGACACTCAGCAAGCTGAGCAGATTGCCGAGCGCTGCCGCGTCAGTATCGAGCGCTGTGAGCATCAAGGGGTAAAGGTGACCTCAAGTTTTGGCGTAGCATCGTTACAGGTGGGTATGCCAACGGCGGGCGATCTTGTTAAGCATGCCGATGAGGCACTTTACTACTCGAAGCAGCACGGTCGCAATCAAGTAAATCGTTGGCAGAGCGCCATGGCTAACACCAATGCGGTCCCTCAAGCGAGTGAGTGATCGCACCGTGGATTTGACAGGCTAACGCGTGCTTCAGGCCATGGTAATAGCGGCTGTTTAATGCTTAACTGACAGGTAGGTAACCGACATTATTGTCAGCGATAGGCGCGGGAGGCACCTATACATACCATGAGATTCCGGGCTACTAATACACGTCTAAAAATAGTGAGTTTAATCTTGGCGCTGGCTGGTTTGCTGGTGTTGGTGGTGTGTTTTAGTTTGTTGGTGGTGCAAATTCAATCGGCCGCGACAGCGTATTTGGCGGGCCAAAGTATATGGTCGCGGGCGCAGTTGGGCAGCGTTTACGAGCTTGAACGCTACGCCCGCGATGGCGAGGCTGAACAATTACAGCGCGCTCGCCAGTGGCTTGCTATCGTGCAGGCCGATCAACGCGCTCGGCAAGAGCTAGAGTCCCCCTCGCTAGATCAAGAGCGGGCGACACAAGCGTTGATTGCCGGGCGCAACCACCCCGACGATATTCCCGCGATGATCTGGCTGTTTCGTTGCTGTAGTGAGGTGGGTCACTTGCGACGTGCCGTCGATGTCTGGCAAGCGTCTGATGCGAAAATTGCCGCGCTTGCTAAAATTGCCGATCGTTTAGAGCAACAGTGGCAATCGGGTCATGTGGATGAGCAAACTTTGGCTGGGTTACGAGCTGAGCTTGGCGCGCTGAATGTGCGACTCGATGCTCTGACTGAGCGCTTTCGCAGCGCGATGAGCGAAGCCGCGCGCTGGATGACCTACACACTATCGCTTGCCAGTTTGTGCTTCATGTTGTTAGTGGCTCTGCTTGCCTGGTGGTTGTGCTGGTTGCTCATGCGCAACTTGCAGCGCTCTGAGCAAAGTTTTAGAGCTATTTTTGAGCAAGCCGAAATCGGTATGATTCAGCTTGACGAACACGGCGATATTATCGCCGTAAACCCCGCTATTTGTAACATGCTTAAGTACCCTCGCGAGCAATTGCAAACAATGTCCCGCGCAGATTTGGTCTACCCCGAAGACTGGGAGCTGGGCGCCGAGCGCCGTGAGCATATGCACCTTGGTCACATCGATAGTTACACCATAGAGCATCGGCTTATTAAGGGTAACGGTGGCACGGTTTGGGCGCGCGTGACTGTCTCTCGAGTGTTAGGAAAAAGCTCGTTGCGAATCTCGCAAGGCCGCGATAACCCCAGTTTTATTGCGTTGATTGAAGACGTCTCTGAGTCGCGTCGCCTGTCTGTGGAGCTGAGCTTTCAGGCAACTCACGATGCACTAACCGGTATTTTTAATCGTCGGGCATTTGAGCGGCGTTTATCGATAGTATTGGCCGAGGCGCGCGCCGAACAGTTGCAACACGCGCTATTTTTTATCGATCTCGATCAGTTTAAGGTTATTAACGATACCTCGGGCCACCATGCGGGTGATCGGCTACTGCAGCAAGTGGTTGATGTGTTGCGTCGCACGCTGCGCGAACACGATATGTTGGCCCGTTTGGGCGGCGATGAGTTTGGCGTGATTTTAGAAAACTGCTCATTAGTGACCGCCGGCCAAGTGGCCGAAAAACTCCGCCTTGAGCTGAGTAAAATGGTGTTTGTTTGGGATGAGCGCCGCTACGATATCACCTGTAGCATCGGAATGGTGTCAGTAACGGCCGTTACCCCGGACACGGAGCACGTCTTGCGCACTGCCGATATCGCCTGTTATTTGGCCAAAGAGCAAGGCCGCAACCGGGTTTATATCTCCGAGGTGGACGATCAGCAGCAGCTCGCGCGCCAAGGCGAGATGGAGTGGCTCAATCGTATTCGTACGGCTATTAGTGAGAACCGTTTATTTCTCGACGCGCAATTAATTGTTCCCACGCGCCCCACTCAGGGTGGCTTGCGCTACGAGGTGCTGGTCAGGCTTAGAAGCGAGCAAGGTGAAATCGTACCCCCCGGTGTATTTTTGCCCGCCGCCGAGCGCTTTGGTGCCGCTTACCCGATTGATCGCTGGGTGATAGAACACACCTTTAGTCAGCTTGCGGCACACCCTGCGCACTTGGCACAGTTGGAATCGTGCCACATTAACTTGTCGGGTGTCTCGCTCGATCAGCCCGACTTGTATCAGTTTATTGTCGGTATGCTTAAGCAATACCAGATTCCGGCTGACAAAATTTGTTTTGAGGTGACAGAAACTGCGGCGGTTAACAACCTCGCCGAGGCCATCAAGCTGATGGAGCTGTTGGGGCAGAAGGGCTGTCACTTTGGGCTGGATGATTTTGGTACGGGTTTGTCGTCGTTTAGTTACCTGCGCCGCCTACCGATTGACGATTTAAAAATTGACGGTGTGTTCGTGCGCGATATGGATCGCGACGATACCGACTTAGCCATGGTGCGCGCCATCAATGAAATTGGCCAAACATTGCATAAAAAAACCATTGCCGAGTTTGTCGAAAATAAAGCCACGCTAGCGCTGCTTACCGATATGGGAGTCGACTTTGCGCAGGGCTTTGGCTTGCACAAGCCCTGCCGGTTTAGTGTTTTGTTAGCAAACCCCGACCCGCTCTCGCTGGTACAGCAGCCACCCGATTAAGCTGGAACTGCCCAGATCGAGGGGTGACGTTTGCGGCGTCAGTGTTTAGTATGAACACTTCGAAACTTGCTAAGTGAGCGCGTCGTGTTTTACTCCTCCCACCGAGCCTATTCTCGCTTTGGCCTACTGCTAGGCTTACGGATGTTGGCGCTGGCGTTTATGTTTTCGGTCAGCGCGGCCCACGCTGTTTGGCACAGCGATGAGCAAGCGATTATGGGAACGCGGGTTAGCGTTACTTTGTGGCACGACGACCCGGCCGTTGCCCAGCGGCTTGCGGCGCAAGTGATGACGGAAATGCGCCGCATCGACAACACCTACAGCCCTTATAAAGACTCGTCCGATTTATCGCTGATGAATCGCGAGGCCCCCGAGCGCAGCGCCGCCAACCCGCTAACCATTAGCCCCGAGATGACCCGCCTGCTAGACAAAGCGCTCTACTATGGCCGGCTAACCGATGGCGCTTTTGATATTACCTTTGCCTCATTGGCACGCTACTACGATTACCGTGCCGGCACCCAGCCGAGCGACTCGCAGCGCGAGCAATTGTTGCCCGCTATCGACTATCGCCACGTTAAACTCGATAAAGCCGCCCATACCGTTTATTACACCCAGCCGCAGGTTTACGTCGATTTGGGCGGCATCGCCAAAGGCTACGCCGTGGACCGCGCGATTGCGCTGCTGCACGAGGCGGGCGTGCAGCACGCCAGCGTCAGTGCCGGAGGCGACAGCCGGGTGCTGGGCGACAGGCACGGCCGGCCTTGGGTGGTGGGCATTAAGCAGCCGCGCGGTGCTGAGGGGGTAGCCATTAAGGTGCCATTGAATGACAGCGCGATTTCCACCTCGGGTGATTACGAACGATTTTTTATCGGCGCCGAGGGCGAGCGGATTCACCATATTATTAACCCGCGTACCGGTAAAAGTACCGATGAGCTGGCCAGTGTGTCTATTATTGGGCCGGACGGTTTTGATACCGATGCGCTCTCGACCAGTGTCTTTGTGCTGGGCGCTGCTAAAGGCTTGGCGCTGATTGATAAACTGCCTGCATTTGATGCGATACTGATTACCAGGGCCGGCAAAGTAGCTTACAGCCGTGGCTTAGCACCGCCTGAGTGATACAGCAATCACAGCCAAGGGCGTTGTAAAACCCTACAATAACTGCACTTTTGCCGCCGATTGATTAAACTCCTTTTATAACGAATAACAGCACCCGCAAAACAGGACGCCCCAATGACACAGCGTTACCCCCAGATGGCTTGGCAAGGACTTTTAGTGTGCCTGTTAACCTTTGCGGCAGTTGCTCATGGCCAACCGACGGCCGTGGACGATACCGAGGCGCTCAAACAGCAGGTGTTGGAGCTCAATCGCGACTTACTCATTTTAGAAGAAGAGCTGCTCTACCCGGCCAATAGCCAAGTCGCCGTGTATTTGTCGCTGGATGTGGGCGAGTACTTTGCGCTCGATGCGGTCAAGGTCAAAGTCGATGACGAGTTTGTCGCCAGTGAGCTTTATACCCCCAAACAAGTTGATGCGCTGCTGCGCGGTGGTATCCAAAAGCTCTACCTCGGCAATGTTAACAGTGGCACACATGAGATCAGTGCTTTTTTTACCGGTATTGGTCCACAGGGGCAGCCCTACAAACGCGCCGCCTCCGTCACCGTGGATAAAACCACCGCGCCACTGGTGTTAGAGCTGCGTATCGTCGACTCTACCCGCAAGTTGCAACCGGTCTTTGATATTAAGCAATGGGAGCTGTAACCACCACGGGGCTCTGCGCCCTGCTGGCATTTAGCAGTGCGGTTTTAGCGGCGCCCTCCGAGCCCCATCGCGCGGCGCAAGATCTGCGCTACGGCGAGAGCTTGTACCACTACTATGTTGGTGACTTTCCGCAAGCGCTTAGCGTGTTGTTGCGCGCCGAGTCGGATGGCGGCATTGTGGGCCACCAACACTACCCCGAGTTAATGCGCGCTGGTATGTATTTGGCCTACGGTATGGATGACCGCGCCCGCACCGAGTTTGCCGCGCACTTGGGTCAGAGTGAATCCCAAAGGGTGCGCGATACCGCCCACTATTATCTAGCCCAGCTCGATTATCGCGCCGGTGACTACGCCGAGGCGGCGGCCTCGGCCGGTACCATTGGTGACACCTTAAGTGCCCCGCTGCTGGATAACATCGCGCTACTGAACGCCCATCTGTTAATCAAAACCGGTCAGGCGCCCAGCTTGCAAGAGGCTCAAACCACCCTTAGCCCGCTGCGGCAAAACCGCGCGCTGGCGTTGTTAAATCTGGGCAATGCTGCCTCTCGTGCGGGCGACACGATTCGCGCGCAGCAGTATTATCGCGCCGGGCTGGACATCGAGCTGCCCGATGATCAAAGCCGGTTAGTCGAAGCGCTGGCGATTCGCGACAAAACCCTCACCGCGCTCGGTTACAGCCTGTTGCAGCTGGGCAACTACGCCTCGGCCAAAGCCGCGTTCCGCGATGTGCGACTCGACAGCAACCTCGCCAACAGTGCATTGCTGGGCTACGGCTGGGCGGCGGCGAGCTATCACGATTACGTTTTAGCGCTTAAGCCCTGGCAAGCGCTGCGACGCCGCTCGCTGCTAGAACCGGCGGTGCAAGAAACCCTATTGGCGGTGCCGTGGTCTTACGAGCAGCTCAAAGCGCCGCGCTCGGCACTGGAGGCCTACCGCGAATCCGAGCAATTGCTCAGCGATGAGTTTACGCGCATTAAGCAAACCTTAACGGAGTTAAATAGCCAGCTACTGCTGGCGAGCTTGCGTCGCACCGGCGAGCAAGGCGCGCTACTCAAGCAAGGCGATGGCCGCGCGCTGCAAAGTTGGCTGACGCTCGATAATGTGGATGTGTTGGCGAGCCGCTCGCGCTATTTGCAGGCGCTGCTTAAGCGCGATGCGCTGCAAGACAATGCGCAACAGCTGCGCGATTTACTGTTGCTGCAAGATCGGCTTAACCAGTGGCAGCGCAAGCTCGATATTTATCGGCAACTGATCGCCGATAAACGCCAACTGCGCGCCGCGCGAGCCGAGCAGATCGCACAGACCGATTTACTGCAGCAGCCCGGTGACTTGGCGGCTAAGCGCCACCTATTAGCCGAGCGGCTGAACCGCATCGAGCGCGAGCAAGACGCTATGGCGCTAGCCGATGCTGACACCCGGGCCCTCGCCAAACGCATCGCCAATGCCCGTGCGCGACTATCGGCCTTGGCCGGTCGTGCTAAGGTGCCGGACAACGCCGCCGAGCGTCTAGATTTTTATCAAGGTGTCGTCGATTGGCGCGCGGCGCACAATTTTGCCGAGCATCAGTGGCAAGCCCGCAAAGCGCTGGCGCATTTAGATACGGCGTTACAAGAAAGCGTCAGCCGCAGCCAGCGGATCGCCGAGATTTTAGCCGCCGATCCAGATCTAGACGCCCAAGTGGCGCGCTTGGTGGCGCTGCAAACGCGCAATGACGCTCAGCTAAACGAACTGAATCGGGCGATTAGCGCGAACACCGAAGCTCTGTTGGGTAGCATTCGCCAAACACTGGTAAGCCACCGCGACCGGCTGCAAGATTACCTCGCGCAAACCCGCCTCAGCATTGCCCGTCTGTACGATGCCGCCTACCGCGCCGTCGATGACGCCGATATAGACGCGCCAAAACTGCCGGAGGTGCAAGAGTGATCCGCCGGCACCGCTTACCGCAAGCGTTGGCTCTTGTACTGGTGTTGCAGGGCTGTAGCAATAATCCGCTGGATGCGCACAGTACTTTGGCCGATTTACCGGAACCGACCGTGCCTATAGGTGAGCAGGGCATCGAGCGACAAGATTTAGCCCAAATCGAGGCTAACTACCGCGCCGCGCTGCAAATGGCCAGCAACCCCGAGATGCGCCACCATATTCAGGTGCGCCTCGCCGATCTCGAGATGGCGCGCGCCGAGTCGGCCCAGCAGCAGGCGCGCACGCTAACCGCATTTTTTGCCGAGCCCATCGCCCACTACGAAGCCTTGGTGGCAGAGTATCGCGCCGACCCAGCCGCATCGGTGGCCAGTGCCCCCGATGCGCTCTACTACAAACTTTCTAAGGCCTATGCGCTGGATGGTCGCGACGCCGAGGCCGCCGCCACCTTAAACGAGTTGGCCAAACGTTTTCCCGAGTCGCCCTACATTCAAGAGGCGCAGTTTCGCCGCGCCGAGCGCGCCTTTGCGAGCGGCGACTACTTACTTGCCGAGCAGTTGTATCGCCAGGTGGCCGCTAGTGAAACCTCGGCGTTTGCCGACAACTCGCTCTACATGGAGGGTTGGTCGGCCTACAAACAAAGTCAGTACGACGCGGCCATGGCGCGCTTTACCGAGCTGCTCGATAACAAATTGGCTGCCGCGCGGTTATCTGGCGAAGTCGCCGGTGTTATCGAGCAAATGAGCCCCACTGACCGCAACTTGGTAGAAGATACTTTGCGCGTGCTGGGCTTTACCTACGCAAACTTAGACGGCGCGCAAACCATTGCCGAGCAGCAGGCCAACATCGGCGCGCGGCCCTACCAGTTTTTACTCTATCGGCAGTTGGGCGAGCTGTACTTAGCGCAGCAGCGCTATCTGGATAGCGCCGATACTTTTGCGCGCTTTGTTAACCACAACCCCAACTCGGACATGGCGCCGGATTTTTCCATCCGCGAGATCCTGGTGTATCAAGCGGGCGAGTTTCCGTCGCTGGTGCTGCCGGCCAAGCGCGCCTACGTCCAGCGCTACGGCATTTACAGCAACTACTGGCAGGCCCGCGCCGGTATCAGCGCGCCGCCCACTGCGATGCAGGCCAAGCAAGTAGTGCGCACCCGCAAGCCGCGTAATATGAGCGCCGATGCATTGGCCAAACTGCGTTTGTATCTAGAGCAGTTAGCGCGTCACCACCACAGCGAGGCCCAGCGCCTAGAGGGCTTGCTGGCCGAGGGCGGCGTGACGGCGCCCAGCCGGGCGGATATTAACCGCAGCTTTAGCGAGGCCGCCGACCTGTACCTGGAGTTAGTGCTTACTTTTCCGGCGGACAAGTCAGTGCCAGAAATCACCTTCTTAATGGCCGAGGCGCTTAACGAGGGTCAGCGCACCATCGATGCCTTGGCCGCCTACGAAAATGTCGCGTTTGACAAGCGCGATGCCGAATACGGTGCCGAGGCCGGTTACAGCGCGGTCTTGCTGGCGGGTGAGTTAGTGGTCCGCTCAGAATCCGGTGAATTACTGGAGTCGAGCGCCTTGGCCGGTGAGCCGGTGCAGAGCAGCGTTTGGCAATGGCAGCAACGCAAAATTGACGACGCCATCAAATTTGCCGAGTTTTATCCCGCCGACCCTCGCGCTGTTAAGGTATTAACGCAAACCGCCCCCGAGTTGCTGTATCAGGGCGATTTAAAGCGCGCCGCCGAGATCGCGCAACAGGTGATTACCTGGCAGCCTACCGCCGCAGGCGATTTGCTCTACACTGCGTGGCTCACCTTGGGGCACGCCCAATTTGAGCAAGCGCAGTACCTAGAGGCTGAGGCCGCCTATTGGCGCGCGCTCGATTTACACAGTGAGCACGGCCAAAGGCCTGAGTCACCCAGCGCCGCCGACTTGCGCGAGCGCATTGCCGCCAGTATTTACCAGCAGTCTCAGGCGCAACTGGCGGCGGGTAATAGCGATGCCGCCATCGATTTACTGTTGCGTATTCACGCCGAGCTGCCCAGCAGCACCATTGCCAGCCAAGCGCTGTTTGATGCCGGCCACGCCGCGCAAATGGCCGGCGATTGGCGCCGCGCCGAAAGCTTACTTAACGAGTTTGCGGCCAGCTACCCCAGCCACGAGTTAAACGCCCGCCTGCCGGCCAAGCTGATTGTGATCTACGAGGCCATGGGCGCCTGGGGCCAGGCCGCCGGTTTGCTTAGCGCGCAAGCCGAGCGCAGTGCCGATCCAGAACAGGCAAGGCAATCGCTGTTAACTGCCGCCGAGTATTACGACAAAGCCGATAACTGGGAAGCCGCGCGCGATCACTACCGTCAATACGCCCACAGCTATCCCGAGCCCGCTGGCGAGTTGATCGAAGTCGAGCAACGTTTGGTCGAGTTGTACCGTGAGAAAGGCGACATTAGCAGCCGTGACTTTTGGTTGCAGCGGGTGATAAAAAGCGCACGTCAAGCGCCCACCGAGCGCAGCCGCTATCTGGCCGCCAGCGCCGCCACGACTTTGGCCGACGCGCCCTACCAACGCTTTAAAGCGTTGCGTTTAACCCTGCCGATCAAAAGCAGCTTAAGTAACAAACGCGACGCCCTCGATACCGCGCTCAAGGCGCAGCAGCGGGTGTTGGACTTTAAAGTAGCGGACTTTACCACCCGCGCTAATTACACTATCGGCGAGATTTACCTGCAGTTGGCACGTGACTTAATGGATTCCGAGCGCCCCGATAACCTCAATGTATTAGAGTTGGAGCAATACGATATTTTGCTGGAGGAGCAGGCCTACCCCTTTGAAGAAAAGGCTATCGGCTTGCACGAGGCCAACGCCCAGCGCGCCTGGGGCGGTATTTACGACGATTGGGTCAAAGCCAGTTTAAAATCCTTGGCCGGTATATTGCCCGCGCGCTACAACAAAACTGAGTTTACTGTGGAGGCCGCCCATGACATTCGTTAAGGTCGTGTCTGCACAGCGGTTGCTATGGGCTATTACTCTTGCGGGGCTTATCGGTTGCGCCAATCAGCCAGATGAGCCGCCCCCCGAAGCCGCCACCGAGGCTGTTGTGGCCGAGAAAGTAGCCGAGCCGAGCCAGGTGCCCGCGATACTGCCGCCCGGCCCCATCACTCAAAATCCGTACCTTACGACACCCGCGCCCGCCGTTACGGCACAAGCGCGCACCGGGTTTGCACGCGCGGAACAGCAAATGCGCCAGCAGCGTTGGGGCGACGCGCGCCATACATTGCAGGCCCTTGTGGCCGAGTCGCCGAATTTATCGGGCCCCTGGCTTAACTTGGGTATTGTCTGGTTGCACCTCGATAAGCCGGGTCAGGCGCGCGCGGCGTTTGAGCGGGCGTTAGCGGCTAACTCACTTAACGTTGATGCTTACAACCAGTTGGCCGCGCTCGAGCGCCGCGCCGGCAATTTTGCTCAAGCGGATTCGCTTTATAATCAGGCGCTAATGGTGTGGCCACACTCGGCGGATACATACTGCAACCTGGGTATGTTGTACGATTTGTATCTGGGCCGTTGGCCCGATGCTCTGGCACACTACGAGGCCTGCGGCTATTTGCGTGAGCAAAGCACGGGCGCGCCCGATAATACCGTCAAAGGTTGGATCATCGATCTTCAGCGGCGCATTGCCGCGCGGGAGGCAAACGGATGAAGTGGTTAAGCGGTACAGCCCTGATAGGAGTTTTAGCCCTAAGTGTGAGTGCTCAAGCGCAGGATGACTCGCGCTTAGAGAGTATTATTACCGGCAACCAAGAGCAACCGCAGGTGCTGTACATAGTGCCTTGGCAAACACCGGATAGTCCCACGCTAAAGTACGATGTGATTAACAATCAGACGAATGCGGTGTTTGAACACTTAGAGCGCTCGGAGTTATTACGCGAGTTAAAATATTTGCCGCCGTTGCAAGATTTAGCCGAGACGGTGGCCACTCAACAAGCGGTAGAGCCGCAGAGCGCAGAATAAACGACACAACCGCTGCCTTAAAACTCAGGCATAATAATGGGCGTTGGTATTACGCCTTGTATAGCGCTCAGGGTACACTCAGCGTTTTAGCATTACATTTAACAAGCGTGCGCCCTAAGCGTACGTGTTTTACTCACAGGCAACTCGCGGCATTTGTAAGGTAGACAACTATGGACTTTTTCTCGACAGTGGTGCGCTTTTTTCAAAACGGCGGGCCGTTTATGTACCCCATTGCCATTGTGCTGGTGATCGGCTTGGTCATCGCCATCGAGCGCTTTGTGGTACTTAGCCAAGCTAAACGCGCCAATAACCAAGCATTTGCCCGTGTGATGCCACTGTTGAAAAAGCGCGACTATCAAGCGGTGGTTAATCTGGGGCGCACCGATGACGCCCCCATTGCCCGTATCGTTGCCGCCGGCGTATCGCGTATGAGCGGCACCGGTGGCCGCGACGAGATCGAGCTGGCCATGGAAGAAGGCGTACTAGAAGCCATGCCGCGCCTCGAAAAACGCACCCCTTATTTGGCAACGCTTGCCAACATTGCCACGCTGCTGGGGCTGTTGGGTACCATTATCGGTTTGATTGCGGCCTTTACTGCCGTGGCGGAGGCCGATCCGGCCGAGAAAGCCACGCTCTTGTCTAACAGTATTTCGGTGGCCATGAACACCACCGCCTTTGGTTTGATATCAGCCATCCCGCTGTTGTTGTTTCACGCCATGTTGCAAACCAAAACCACCGAGCTGGTCGACTCATTAGAGATGACTGGCGTGCGTTGTTTAAACCTGCTGACCAATACCGCTCGCCCCGCAGCGCCCAAAGCTAACGCCAACGCATAAGGGAAGATCATGCGCTTTAGAAGGCGACGCCAAAGCGAGGATGCCGAGCTCAACATTACCTCCTTTATGAATCTGATGATCGTATTGGTGCCGGTACTGTTGCTGAGCATGGTGTTTTCGCGCATTACCGTGCTGGAGCTGAATCTACCGGATTCGGCCTCATCCAACACATCGGACGATGAGCAAGATAAACTCGATTTTCTTGAGGTAGTGATTTACCCCGGCTACCTGGGCGTGAACCACCCGGCGGGTAATCGCGCCGCCAGCATTTGCACCCAAGAAGACGGCAGCTACGATTTTGCGCTGCTGTCGCAAGCCTTGCAGCAAATCAAAATCCGTTTGGAAGACGACTACCAAATGGAGAAAGACGATATCGTGCTGCTGGCGCAGCCAGATACCGATTACCAAACCATTGTCAGCACCATGGACACTGTCCGCTCGTTTAAAGCCGTAGTCGCCGCTGAGGAAGTTGACGCCGTATTGTTCCCCAAAGTCTCGCTGGGTGATGCACCGGTTAACGATCCGCTGGTCGACCAAGAAGAAGTTACCTGCTTGGCAGGGGTTGGGGGTGAATCGTGAAGCAATCACTGCGCGCTAAACGTATGGCAAAGCATCATCGCCGCAATAAAAGTACCCCGAAACTAAACCTTGTGTCCCTGATGGATATTTTCACCATCTTGGTGTTTTTCTTGTTGGTCAACTCGTCCGACGTCGAGGTACTCACCAACGATAAAACCATCGAACTGCCCGCCTCGGTAGCCGATACTGTGCCCGACACCACCGTTGTGGTTAAGGTGAATAGTGAGCAAATCTTGGTGGGTGGACGTATCGTAGTCAGTGACCTCGACAAAATAGCGCCTACGGCTGACGACGATAACCAAAACAATATTACCGAATTAACTCAAGAGCTTGAGTATTTGGCTGGCAAAGCGCGCGAGCTAACGGAAGAACAGAAACAAATCGGCCGCCCGATTACCATCATGGGTGACAAAGCGATTCCCTATACTTTACTTAAGCGCATTATGAATACCTGCGCCCAAGCGGGCTATCGCGATATTTCTCTGGCCGTTAATAAAACCTCAGATTCTGAGCCGCGTGACGCTGCGACCACAGGAGCCGATAGCTGATATGGCCCTGCGCGACTCCGACACTTCTGAAAACTACCGGTTATTGGGGCAAAACCAAGCCGATGATAACCGCTTTATTAAATGGGTGGCTGCCGCGCTCGTCGTGTTTGCGCTTATCGGTATTATCGTGCCGTTGATTAGCTTGCCCGAAATAGAACGCGAAGAAAAAGCAAAGCTGCCACCGCAACTCGCGCGGGTATTACTCGAAAAAGAAGAGCTCAAACAGCCGGAACCGGAACCGGAACCAGAGCCCGAGCCGGAACCTGAGCCGAAAGAAGAGCCAGAACCTGAAGAAGTGGACCCCGAGCCCGAACCAGAAATTGCGCCGGAGCCCGAACCCGAGCCGGTCACGCAAGTCGAAAAAGCGCGAGAAAAAGCCAAAGTCAGTGGTGTACTGCAATTTCAGGATACTCTTGCTGATATGCGCGAGGCCATCGACACCAAGGCCGTCGCCAGCGATGAGATTACCCGCGGCCAAGCTGAGGCCGAACGCACCGAACGCAGTTTAATTACCAGCGGCGCTGAGGCCGACAGTGGCGGCATTAATACTTCGGCGCTCTCGCAAGACACGGGTGGTGTTGCTTTGTCAGGTCGCGAAACAACCCAGGTTGAAAGCGCGCTGGGGGGCGCCGATGCCACCGCTAGCAAGGCACAAGACACTCGCCAAGCCGGCGAGCGCAGCGATGAAGAAATCCGCCGTGTGATGAGCCAGCACGCCAGCGCACTGGATCGTTATTATCGCCGCGCCCTCCGCGCCAACCCAGCATTACAAGGCAAAGTGGTACTTAAGTTGGTGATCAACCCCGATGGCTCTTTGGCATCGGTGAGCATTCTTAGCTCGGATTTGCGCGATGCGGAGCTGGAGTCGAAGGTGATAGCGCGGGTTAAGTTGATTACCTTCGAACCGAGAGATGATGTAGTGGTGACCACACGCAATTATACTTTGAACTTTTTGCCGCAACTTTAGGTTTCGGTGAGTTATTTGGCGGGCTTGGCCCGCCTTTTTTATTTGGATTATAGACACTTACTAAGCACCCTTAGCGTAAAAGCTCTATTAGTTATTCAGTTCTCCTCATGCGAACAAATGAAGTCGTTCCGTGTATTGCTTAACGCGATTCTGATTTTTGGTGAAGAAGAACACGATAAAATACGAATCACCCATTTAGAGTGACACTCAACAATAATCCAATTATGCGAAAAACCGATAAAAAAATAGATAACCACATTAGAAAGGCTTTAAGCGATGCTTGCGAGACAGCGTTAAATGATTTTTTCGGTTTTGTGTGGTTAACGCACTTGGTTGATTACTCGGCATTCCCGAAAAGTTTAAGGGTTGTTTGTGTGTTTGATACTAACGATAACCTTAAAGACTTTACGGAACAGAATGGTCGTAAAAAATTTGACGCGCTTATTCAAAAAAATCTAATAGCCGTTGGCGTTGCTATGGACTCTGGTCGTATTTATTACGATACCGAAGAGAGTTGTAACAAAGCGAATAATGGCCGCTGGACAGAAAGATTGGCTAAATAATTTCTGAATGGCCCGATTACGCTTCGTATGTGCTAACGGTTGTCGTTTAAATGGGTGTTAGACGTCAGTGGAATATTTTACAGAGTTTGGCTACGTCGGTCTTTTTGTCGCGGCTTTTTTGGCTGCAACGATTTTACCCTTAAGCTCGGAGATCGTATTAAGTGCTTTGTTGCTGAGTGGGCTGCCGCCTACAGCGCTGGTTCTTGTGGCAACGGTAGGGAATGTTCTGGGCTCTCTGACGAACTACGCATTAGGTTATTGGGCAGGCTTGGCTGTGATTAAAAAGTGGCTAAGAATGTCGGACGATGACTTTAATCGGGCAGAGCAGCGTTTTGCTAAATACGGATTGCTGTCTTTATGTTTTGCTTGGGTGCCTATAATCGGTGATCCATTAACCGTTATGGCGGGCATACTGCGGGTTCGGCTAAGGTGGTTTATTCTGCTGGTAACGCTGGGTAAGTTATTTCGATATCTGGTGGTGATTTATCTAATGACATAAGGCACTAACTGAAGGGTGACTTGGGCATTGAGGGCCGACCATGCCTCTCAGCAATAGGGTTTACTCGCGTCCGTCAGATTTACGGTTTGGAGTGTATCTCTCATGGTATTGTTAGGCATATAGCTTTTAATCCAGGGCTAGTGTAACAAAAGTTTGACGCGATCTTTCAGGGCGCAGTACACCTCATAGCAATACACAAAAACTTGGCGCCGGGCGGATGAGTGATTGTTAAGAAGAGTATTAAGGAATCCTAATAATTGATAAGGGCCATGACGGCTGCGGCGTGCTGAGTTAGACTGATTTGATTGTTTTTTAAGCGGTTGTAGCTCTGTAAGAGTGGTTCTGACTGCTAAGCAAAATAATAATCTTTTCTATTAACTTAGTGTGCCCATAACTATGAATATTCCCCGTATTTTGATGGCATTGCTGTTGACGGTGTCAGCTGTATTCGTCATTTCCTGCTCTGAGTCGGAGGTCGCGGTGGCGGCACAACCGGCCGAGACTCATTCGCCAGATCAGCTACAGTCAGTTTTGATTTTCTCTAAAACGGCGGGCTGGGTTCACGATTCAATCCCTGAGGGGGTGGCGGCTGTCACCCGTCTGGTTGAGCAGAAAGGCTTAACCGCTGTGGCCACAGACGACGCCACTATCTTCACCGATGAAAAGCTGCAAGACATGGCGGCGGTGGTGTTTGTGAACACCACGGGGGATATCCTCAATAATCAGCAGCAGCTGGCTATGGAGCGTTATATACAAGCGGGTGGCGGCTTTGTTGGTATTCACGCCGCCTCGGATACGGAGCGCGATGGTGGCTGGCACTGGTATCAGCGATTAGTGGGGGCGGAGTTTAAATCTCACCCGGGTGATCCCTCTAACGTGCAGAATGCAAAGGTTAAAGTGGTTGCTAGCGACCATGTGTCGACGCAGGGGTTGCCCCGTGAGTTTACTATTGCTGATGAATGGTACGATTTTACTAAGTTATCCGATCTTCGGCACGATTTACTGGTGGTAGACGAGCGCACTTATCAAGGTGGCACCCACGGCGCCTATCACCCTATTGCCTGGTATCACGATTTTGATGGTGGTCGCTCTTTTTATACCGGTCTCGGGCACACCAAACAGACATTTAAAAACAACTGGTTTGTCGAGCATTTATCGGGCGGGCTCGAGTACGCGCTGGCCGAGCGTGCGCCTTTAGATTACTCTGCTGCGAAACCAGATCCGCGCCGCTTTTCTCGGAATACGCTGATTGAAGGCTTAAATGAACCGGTTAGCTTTGACGTAACGGCTGATTTTAGCGGGGCTATGATTGCCGAGCGCCAGGGTAAGTTATTTTGGATTGACGTTGCCAGCAAAAAGACTCACACCATGGCTGAGTTTGACGTGTTCGCACCGGCCAAAAAGATTGAGTTTGGTTTAATCGCTATTGCATTTGACCCGAATTTTTCGAGCAATCAATTGATATACGCCATGTATAACTTGGCCGACGACAGTGGCGAGCACGAATTATTGCAGCGTGTCGCGCAATTTACCGTTAATGACAAAACGGTGGATATGGCCTCGGAAAAAGTATTATTGGATATTCCCAACGATAACACCTGTTGTCACACCGGCGGAAACTTAGAGTTTGATCGCAATGGCAATCTCTTTATTGCCTTAGGCGATAACTCTAACCCCTTTGAGTCAAACGATTCGGGCCCGATGAATAACAAACCCGATGGCACTTATCACGATGCGTTGCGCAGCTCGGGCAATAGCCAAGATTTGCGCGGTAAAATTTTGCGTATTCACCCCGACCAAAATGGCGGGTATAGCATTCCTAAGGGCAATTTATTTGCATCGGCTGAGCGAGGCCGGCCAGAGATTTACGTCATGGGTACCCGTAACCCTTACACCATTGCGGTAGACGATAGCACTGGTGATCTTTACTACGGCGATATTGGCCCCGATGCTAAAGAAGATAGCGAAGAGTTTGGTCCGCGGGGTTACGATGAAATTAATAAAGTCACCGAGCCCGGTTTTTTTGGTTGGCCCACTATGGTGGCCAATAATAAGCCGTACCGCATGTACGACTATCAAGCGGGAGAAACCGGCAAATTTTTTGATCCGTTAGGCGCAAAAAACTTCTCACCACGCAATACCGGCTTAAAGGTGCTGCCGCCGGCGCAGCCCGCACTTATTTGGTACCCCTACGCGGGATCTGAGCGCTTTCCCGAGCTTGGCCAAGGCGGCCGTAACGCTTTGGTAGCTGGTGTTTACCCTCAAAGCACTGATACGGAATTGGCCTACCCTGCGTACTACCAAAACAAGCTGTTTATCGGCGATTTTATGCGCAGCTGGATAAAAGTAGTGACGCTGGACGATTACGATAATGTGGTCAAAATTGACAGTTTTGCCCCATCGGTGAAGTTTGCCGGCCCACTTGATATGAAGCTGACTAAAGACGGTCGTTTGTGGGTGCTGGAATACGGCACGCAGTGGTGGGCTGGCGGTAATGAGGCGAAACTAAGTTATATAGAGTACGACCCAGATGCGGTTTTGGCAGCGCCCGTTGCGGATGATTCGGCCGGCAAGCTCGCCGCCGGTGGCCTAGGGCATGAGGCGCAATTGGAGATTGCCCAAGGTAAAGATCTTACACAGACCACTAGCTGTGTTGCTTGTCATAAAGAAAACGCCGCATCAGTCGGCCCCAGCTTTTTACAAATCAAGCAAAAATACGGCACCTTGGAAGATCCGAAAGCTTATATCGTCAATACGATTGCCCAGGGTAGTCGTGGTAAATGGGGCGAGCATGTTATGCCCGCTCATAGTTTTTTGGATGAGTCTACCCGCGGTAAGATTGCCTCCTATATTTTATCGGTTACCGCTGAACCTAACGAGTAATTAATAATTATTCGAGCTCTCGGCGGCCCAGTTCTGGGCCGCCATTTTTATCAAACGTTATCTCGCAGCTGTTTAATTAGCCATATTAGTAAAGGCGTAGTAGCCCAGTAACCGGTTATCGCTTAGCGATCCGCTAGTGGTAACGGCTGTGTTGGCTTATAGTGTGATTACTATAAGTGTTTTTACTAAAAGGGTTTTTCTTTGCTTAACCGCATCTGGGCCAGCCTTATCGTCATTTCTTTGCTGTGGGGAATCTCGGCGAGCTTGTTTGGCTATTCCGAGATCGCCAGTGCCTTGGTGGCATCGCTGTTTGATATGGCGGAGCTGGCTACTAAAATATGTCTCGGTCTGATTGGTGTGATGTGCTTTTGGTTAGGGCTGATGGAGATCGCCAATGTGAGCGGGCTAAGTGAAAAGTTGGCACGTGGCTTGGCGCCATTGTTTAGTCGCCTGATGCCCGAGGTGCCCCGTGGCGACAAAGCCATTAGCAGTATTAGCATGAATATGGCGGCCAATATGCTAGGCCTGGATAACGCGGCGACGCCGGCGGGTATTCAGGCGATGCGCGATCTACAAGTGCACAATAAAACGCCGAGTCTACTCAGCAACGCGCAAATACTATTTTTGGTGTTAAACACCTCCTCGGTAACGCTAATTCCTACTACGGTGTTTGTGTACCGTGCGCAACTGGGCGCGGTGGCGCCTACCGATGTATTTTTACCGATATTACTGGCAACCAGTTGCTCGACCCTGGTGGGATTGTTAACCGTGGCATGGCTGCAAAAGCTTAAGTTATGGTCGCCGGTGGTGCTGGCCTATTTTATTGCCGCGGCGGTGATTGTCGGTGGTTTATTGGCAGCGAGTGTCGACGAGGGCGAGATCGGTAAACGCTCGGCATTGGTGGGCAATCTGACGCTGCTGGTGTTAATTGCCGGGTTGTTTTTGTACGGTTTTAAGCGCCGGGTGCGGATGTACGATGCCTTTATCGATGGTGCCAAAAATGGCTTTAGTATTGCTATTGGTATTATTCCCTATTTGGTGGCCATGCTGTTTGCGTTGGGTTTACTGCGCGCCTCCGGGGTGCTGGAGTTTGGCCTAGAGCAATTGCGTTACGCGGTGGCATTTATGGGCGGTGATACTCGCTTTGTGGATGCTCTGCCCACGGCACTTATGAAGCCGTTTTCTGGCTCGGGCTCGCGGGCGCTGATGATTGAGACGATGGAGGTGCACGGTGCCGACTCTTTCGCGGGCCGCTTAGCGGCCGTTTATCAGGGCAGTACTGAAACGACGTTTTATGTGCTGGCTGTCTATTGTGGTGCGGTTGCGATTACCCGAACCCGCTATGCTCTGGCCTGTGGTCTTATTGCCGACGGCGCCGGTATTGTGGCGGCCACTTTGCTGGCTTATTGCTTTTTTGGCTAACAGATACAGGCCGCTGCTATTGCTGTAACCTATTGGGCTTGAGCAAGATTTTGTAGGTTAGCCGTTTCAGGCTAACGCCGATACACACCGCAATAGGTAGGATAAACACTATGGCAAATACGATGGTTCCCATGTTGATGTTTGCAGGCGAGGCCGACGAGGCCGTTAGCTTTTACGTATCGCTATTTGAAAACTCCGGAGTCTTGTCGATAGAGTATTACGGGCCCGATGAACAAGGCGCCGAAGGCTCGGTTAAAAAGGCATTATTTGTGGTGGCGGGGCAACAGCTATTGGCGATTGATAGCCCGGTTACCCATGAGTTTGGTTTTACGCCGGCCATCTCTTTGTTTGTGGAGTGCGATAGCAAAGCGCACTTTCAGGAGGCGTCGGCCAAATTATCCGAGGGCGGGACAGTGCTTATGCCGGCGGATAACTACGGTTTTAGTGAGTTATTCACGTGGGTGAACGATCGCTTTGGCGTCTCTTGGCAGTTGAGCGTCGGTTGATCCGGTTGTCGCTGTGCAAAAAATCACTGGCTGTCTACGCTGTGGTATTCGCAAGTGCCACTGGGCCTGCTAACGCGCAAGATCTTTCGCCTTTTACCAGCGATGGTTGTAGCTCGTTCCCCGATGGCACCTTCGCTCAAGAGCAATTGTGGCTCGAGTGTTGCGAGGCGCACGATTTAGCTTACTGGCAAGGTGGCACTTATCAGCAGCGCTTAAGCGCCGATAGGGCTTTAGAGGCCTGCGTGGCAAAGGTGGGCGAGCCCGAGGTGGCACTGTTGATGTTGGCGGGTGTGCGCGTCGGCGGCAGCCCGCTATTTATGACGGATTATCGCTGGGGCTATGGTTGGCCCTACCCTCGTTGGTACGGTGCGTTAACCGATGCCGAGCAGCGACAAGTTAAGCGGCTCATGCCAGCCGCGCCCTCCACGTTTACTACTGAGCCTTAAGCTTAGGCTTTAAACTGTGACATTTCGTCACGCAGGTTATGGCTCTCTTCATCCAGTACCGCACTGGCTTTACGGACCACGTCGGCATTGTGCGAGACGTGCTCGGTTAAGTCGTGTATCGCGGTAATGTTTTGACTCACCTCGCTGGCCACCGAGCTTTGCTCGCCAGCGGCAGTGGCAATGTGGTGATTCATTGCGTTGATGGACTCGACGTTGGCGCGAATTTTTTCCAGTGCGCCATCCACTTGGCTCGAAGCATCAATGGTTTCTTGTACCGCTTTAACGCTGTACTCCATCGAATTGTGAGTATCGTCGGCGGACTTTTGCAGCTCGCGAATAATCGCCTCAATCTCTTCTGTCGATTGTTGGGTTTTTTGCGCCAGTGAGCGCACTTCGTCGGCCACAACCGCAAAGCCACGGCCTTGATCGCCGGCGCGCGCCGCCTCGATGGCGGCGTTAAGGGCGAGCAAGTTAGTTTGCTCGGCAATGGAGCGAATAACCTCCATTACTGAGCCGATCGAGTCACTGCGCTCGCGTAGGCCTTTAATTTTATCGGCGGTGGTTTCAATTTGTGTGGTCAGCCGATGAATTGTCGTAATAGCGCCTTTTACAATCTCTGAGCCGTCGTCTGCTAAATGCAATGTGTCTTGTGTGTCGTCGGCCGTTTTGCGCGCGTGGCCAGCGACTTCATCAGCCGAGTGGGACATCTCTTGCAGGGCGGCGGCGACTTGTTCGATCTCGCGAATTTGCTGGCGAATCGAGTCTGAGGTGCCGGTGGCGGCGCCGGTCATTTTTTCGGTTTGTTCGGTCACGCTGGCACTGGATTGGTTAACGCGTTGAATAATGGAGGCAATTTGTTCCATTACCCGGTTAAAGTTGCCGCACAGTTCGGCAATCTCATCTTTGCTGCTGGTGGGTAGCCGACGGGTCAGATCGCCCCCGCCATCGGCGATCTCCTGCAGTGACGCGCTAACCTCCAGCACCCGATGGGACACCATCTGACGCATCAATAAGGCGACGGTTAACAAGCCCGCCAGCAACAGTGCGATAACGGTTATGATCGTGCTTTGATTTTGGCTGTGGAGTACTGCCAGCATTTGCGCCTGAGAGAAATCGGCGCTGAAGTAACCAATCAGTTTATCTTTGCGAAAAATCTCATGGCGCGGTTTTTTGACCATGACGTCAGTGGCCGGTTGACTGTCGTCTTGCCCCTCGGCCAATAATTTACCGCGATGGTCGTATACTGCAAACGCGGCGATTAGCGGCGTGTTTGCCAGCGATTGGGCAATGGCTTCGATCTGCGCCAGATCGTACGAGAATACCGGCTCGCGCAGGGCTGACTCTGCCAGTTGAATTTGACCCGCGACGCTGGAGTCAAAATCGGCCTGTTGCCGTTTGCTTTGTATCTGGTAGCTAACACTGACGATGACCGCTGCCACCAGCAGTAAAATCACAGTAAGGGCAAACATTAATTTAATGGTCAGGGTTCTTCTGATCATGGCGCGTCACTCGGTTGTGGCTCGTGATTGTCGGTTGCTGAGTCGTCCTGTGACTGGGTGAGTAAATCTTGTTCGGGCTGCTCTGTATTGTCTGCGACAGCGGAGGCTGCGAGCTCCGCCGGATCAAACCATAATGTAGGGTTGTCGACAGGAGTCGCGGCGGGCAGATTGGGGTTTTCTAGCGCAAAGGCCCGGCGCTTGGCGATATTGCCCCGTGCCATGACGGTTTGTACGGTGGGGTCGTTCATGATCAGGCTATTGAAGCTGCCGTCCTCCAGGGCGATGGTTAAACCGGTGTTGAGGGCCTCGGCCAGCTCGGGGCGGCGCGGGCTGACAAATAAATAAAATGGCATGCGATAAACAAACATGAGGTTATCGTCAATTGCTAACTCTAGCTCGGAGCGGCTTGCCACCTCGCTCCAGGGTTCGTGGATGCCGCGGGGGAACGCATCAAAACGTTGTCCGTCGGCCATTAAAAATAGGCCTTCGTAGGTGCCGGTTTCGACCGTCAGGCCGTTGTGGCGCATGATGTCGGTGTCGGGCCAACCGCGGCCCTGACCAAACACCAGGCTTTTGAGCTGCGAATAATCAGTGATATCGGCAAACAGGTGGCGGTTGTCTTTGTGAATAATAAATACGCGGTAGCCCAATAAGCCTTTGTACAGAGGGACGCGGATGGGAATCAGCTGTTGCTCGGTCTGTTTGGTGGTGGCGGCCCACATAATATCGATGGTGCCATCCAGGGCGTCTTGAATTTGTCGCGCGGCGGTAAGTGTGCCGGATGAAATATCGAGCTGATAATCGAGCCCGGCTTTATCGAGGGCGAGTTCAATAACGGCAATGGCGTGTTTGGCATTACTGTCATCGCGCGAGACAAGGGCAATATTCACTTGGGCTAGCGCCGGTAGCGTCAGGCACAGCGCTAACAATAACGTTAGTCGTTTTCTCACTGTGGTACCTTTTGCGGTTTTTATTGTTGTGAACTCAGAGCGATACCCATGAGCACTAGAATTCCGGGTTCCCTCGTGCCGTACAAAGACGGGCAAGAAACACAAAGGTCCCCGGTATCAAGGTTGACGGCGGCGGGTGAGAAAACTTGAGCGCCAATTAATACCTGCTCCGTTGCCGGAGCAGGTTAGCGGGCCCTTTAGTTCTTTTTCTTCATGGCTTGTTGCAATAGCGCACCCATGCTGCCCAGTGAGGCCTCTTTGCTGTTGCTGCCACGCGAGCTTTGATTGCGCGAACTGTCTTGCTTGCGTGCGCGGCGCGGGGCATCGCCGCCACCTGTTTTCTCGCCGGGGGTGTCGTCCAAACGCATGGACAAGCCAATACGCTTGCGGTCGACATCCACCTCCATCACTTTAACTTTAGCAATATCGCCGGCTTTTACCACCTCGCGCGGGTCTTTAACAAAAGTGTTAGACAGCGCCGAGATGTGCACCAAGCCGTCTTGGTGCACGCCGATATCGACAAAAGCCCCAAAGTTGGTGACATTGGTGACGGTGCCTTCCAGGATCATGCCCGGCTCAAGGTCTTTAAGGGTCTCGACGCCCTCCTGGAACTTGGCGGTACGAAACTCGGGTCGCGGGTCGCGGCCGGGTTTGTCCAGCTCTTTTAAAATATCGGTTACGGTGGGTAAACCGAATTGCTCGCTGGTGTAGTCGGCGGCTTTTAGGGTGCCCAAAAAGGCCGAGTCGCCAATCAGGCCGGCAATGCGACGCTCGTTTTTACTGGCAATGGCCTCAACCACGGCGTAGGACTCGGGGTGAACCGCCGAGGCATCCAGCGGGTTCTCGCCTCCGGCGACGCGCAAAAAGCCGGCGGCTTGCTCAAAGGTTTTAGCGCCAAAGCGGGTGACCTTTTTAAGCTGCTCGCGCGAGCTAAACGCGCCATTGGTGTTGCGAAAATCGACGATATTGTTAGCAAGTGTGGTGTTTAAGCCAGAAACTCGCGCTAACAGGGCGGCTGAGGCGGTGTTTACTTCAACCCCCACAGCGTTTACACAGTCCTCTACTACGGCATCCAGCGATCGCGCCAGCTGGGTTTGTGAGACGTCGTGTTGATACTGGCCCACACCGATGGATTTAGGATCAATTTTCACCAGCTCGGCCAGTGGATCTTGCAGGCGGCGCGCGATAGAGATAGCGCCGCGAATGGTCACATCCAAATCGGGGAACTCTTTAGCGGCAAACTCAGAGGCGGAGTACACCGAGGCGCCGGCCTCGTTCACCATAACCGGTTTGGCGGTTAGCTCGGGGTACTTGCCCAGCATGTCCTTAACAAATTTCTCAGTCTCGCGACTGGCGGTGCCGTTGCCGATGGCGATTAGGCCGACGTTGTACTTTTGGCACAGGGCCGAGAGGATCTTCTCGGACTCCGCAGTACGCATTTGCGGCATTGTGGGGTAGATGGCGCAGTGATCCAGCACTTTGCCAGTGGCGTCGACCACCGCTACTTTAACACCGGTACGCAAACCAGGATCCAGGCCGATGGTGGCTTTTTGCCCTGCGGGGGCGGCCAGCAATAAATCGTTTAAGTTAGAGGCAAACACTTTAATGGCGCCCTCTTCGGCCCGGTCGCGCAGCTCGCCCAGTAGGTCGGTCTCTAGGTGGGTCAATAACTTAACGCGCCACGCCCAGCGCACCACCTCGGATAGCCATTTATCGGCGGCGCGGCCGTTATCGATAATGCGCCAGTGGTCGGCAACCATGGCCTCACAGGGGTGCGAGGCGGCCGGCTCGTTGGGGTCGCCGACGGTAATCGCGATGGTTAGCACGCCCTCATTGCGGCCGCGAAACATCGCCAGTGCGCGGTGCGATGGAGTGGATTTAAGGGGCTCATCGTGCTCAAAGTAATCGCGAAACTTTTGCACTTCTTGGGAGCTATTGGTGTCTTTACCCGTGGCCACACGGGCGCTGATATTGGCTTCTTTTTGCAGAAAATCACGCAATTTAGCCAGCAAGTTAGCATCTTCGCTGAACTTTTCCATCAGGATAAACTTGGCGCCATCCAGTGCGGCCTTGGTGTCTGTGATCTTGTGTTCGGGGTTGAGGTATTTGGCGGCCTCCGTTTCCGGCTCCAGCGTTGGGTCGGCCAATAGTCCTTCAGCCAAGGGTTCAAGGCCGGCCTCGATGGCGATCTGGCCTTTGGTGCGGCGCTTGGGCTTGTAGGGCAAATACAGATCTTCCAGCCGGGTTTTGGTGTCGGCGGCGCGGATGTCGTTTTCCAGCGCGGGGGTGAGCTTTTCTTGCTCGGTAATACTCTTCAAAATCGCGTCGCGGCGGTCTTCCAGTTCGCGCAAATAGCGCAGCCGCTCCTCTAGGTTACGCATCTGGGTATCATCCAGGCCACCGGTTACCTCTTTACGGTAGCGGGAGATAAACGGCACGGTGGCCCCTTCGTCCAGCAGTGCCACAGCGGCATCTACCTGTTGTTCGCGTACACTCAGCTCGTCGGCGATACGTTGAAAAATACTGCTCATGGATCTTGCCTATTCAGTTCAGAGGGTCTTGTGGGCTCACGCAAGCGGCGTGTGTTCAGCATTATGCGTAAAACCTGCGATGATAACAGTCTTGAATTGCAGCTTGGTTTGTGCCTTTTGTACTGGCGCACACGGTGATTGGCAAAGGCGGGCTATGCTGCAAGGGGCGGTTGCGATTTGAACCTGGCGCTAGCCGGGTGGTCGAGGATGCATACATCAACACTTAAGAGGCTCTGTGAGTGATAAAAACACACATTTTGATGGTAGGACTGTTGGTTTTTTGCGGGTGTGCTACTGCGATTGCGGCCGATGATGGAGCGGGGGCCGACGCCGACTTTAGCCAAGCCAGCTTGCGCGACTTAAAGGCGTCCCTGGCGCGCTTAACGGCCGATAGCAATTTAGTCGCCGAGGTGGTGGTTAACTCGGCCCACAATGCGGGGGAGGATGACGAGCTGGTCTCGCGCACGGGGGCGGCCCGGGTTACTGTGGTGGATGATGACACCGGTTTGAGTGTGCGTTATTCGACGCAGTTACTGCAGCAAATGGCGGCGGAGGCCTCGGCCCGGGCGGCGGACTCGGACGCGCCTACCCCGGCCTATGACGGCGTTGATGAACTGTCTTTACCGGATATACAACCGATGTTGCGCGCGGCTCGGGCCATCGGGCAAGAGCTAGACTCGGCCGAGTTTATTGGCGCTGAAGCCGATACCTATCAAGGTAATAATGCGCGCCGGCTGGATTTTGCCCTCGGGGAAGATCGGCTGACCAAGCGCCAGCGCAAATACGTTAAAGAGTACGATGGCAGCTTTACGGTTTGGATTGATGAACAAGGCGCTCCGCTGGCCAGCCGCACTCGTATCCACGCTCGTGGCCGGGCGTTTATCGTAATCAGCTTTAGCATTACAATAGAGTCCGATAGTCATTACCGGGTAGACAATGATCGTCTGATAACCACCCGCCGAGCTGACTATCAGCTCTCGGCGGGCGCTGGCGAGCGTTCAGAGCGCTTGGTGAACAAAACCCTAGAGGTGATCGATGAATGACACAGTGATAGTCAGCAGTGGTTATGTGGTCGGTTGGGGCACCTTGGCATTAATTAATGCCGGTTTAGCCCAGGGCAAAAATCGCAGTGGTTTGGGTTGGTTTTTGCTGTCGTTGTTGCTCGGCCCCATCGCCACCTTGGTTTTAGTGTTGCTGGGCAAACGCAATCGACCCTTTGGTTAACAAGAGCGAGTTATGCCATATTTTATAAACCGCTACACGGTGGCCGCGGTACTTTTTTGGTTAAGCAGCAGCGTGTTAGCCGCACCGTTAGAAACCCTCATCGAGGGGCAAACCCGCGCCTATAATAATCACGATGTTGATGCCTATTCAGGTTACTTTCATCCCGATATCGAAGTTTACAATTATCCCGACCACCCTATCACCGCCGGTCACGGGGCGTTAGTTGAAGCGACCAGCAAAACGTTTAAAGAGCGTAAGCCGCAAGCGGTGGTCGAAAATATAATGGTGTTGGGGGATAAGGCCGTTACCTTAGAGAAGGCGAGTTTTAATGCCGGCGGCATGCGCCGGACGGCCAAAATCATCAAAATTTATCAATTCCAAGACGGCTTGATACGCCGTATGACTTTTATGAATTAAGTAGAGAATTTATGTCACAAGCCGATGACGAACGCCAGTACTGGGATCTGGTTGACGATTTTATCTCCCGCGCGAACGAGCACTGCGACACGGTTGATCCGAGCATGGTCAGTGCAGCGATGCTTCAGGCCGCCTCGCGCTTTAACGCTTTTATTGTTGCTAGCTCGTCGGTTGACCGTAAAGAATATACGGAAGAGTTAGACGCCTCATTACGTTACCTGACCAATCAATATCGAGATTATTTACGCGATAACCTAGAGGATTATCGCGAGAATTTTAAAGTATACACTCGCACTGAAGGCGACGAGTTGAACGACGACTAACCGAGTAGGAAATAGGTCATTGATTAAGAGCAACAGGTTTAGCGCCTATTTACCCCGCCGGTTATCGCTGGCTGTTTTGGCGGCCGCAATGGCCCACGCGGGCCAAGCGCAGGCCACTGATTGGCTGTCGCTGGTGTGGCAAAATGATTTGTTTACCGGCCGCGATGGCGGGGGTTACACCAACGGCTTGTTTGTTTCACTGTACCAAGTGGCCGACGCTGAACCAATCGACGAACCGTTATTTACCAAACCACTTAACTGGATGCTAAACGACAGCTTTGATCTGGCGTTTAACGAGCACACAGTGGGTCAAGCGATGGTGACACCAGCGGATATTAGCAAGCCGGTACCAGACCCCAATGATGTTCCCTATGCCGGACTATTGATCTACCGCGCCAGTCGCGTTTTGGTAGACGACAATATTGCCGATATGGTGCGCACCACCATTGGCGTTGTAGGGCCGGCATCCATGGCCGAGCAAACGCAAAAGTTTATTCACAAAGTGGTGGGCTCGGCTGAACCAAAAGGTTGGGATTATCAGCTCGAGAATGAACCGGTGTTTGCCTTGCGCCGGGCGCGGGTGTGGCGCTATGAGTTAAGCGCTATGACCGATGTCGTGTTGTTGGCTCAGGCGCGAGCGGGCAATTTAGAATCAGCCGTAGGGGGTGGTGCTATTGTTCGTTTTGGGCGCGGATTAGCAAATAGTTTTGCAACAACGCTGCTGCAGCAAGGGCGTACCAGCAGCCCGGCAGCGGTCGAGAGCGGCTGGTACGTATATGGCGGTTTTGAAGCCGACTATGTGTTTAACAATATTTTAGTTAATGGCAATAGTTATCGCGACAGCCCCTCATCCGATTTGCGTCACGAGCAACTCAGTTTTACCGCCGGCGTTAGTTACGCATGGGATTCGCTCAGCCTCACCTTTGGTTACAAGTCGGGCACCAAGCTCGATACCCATGACTCTTCGCGCGATAACTTTGGCACCCTCAGCCTTGCCTGGAAACTGTAAATGCAAACGGCATTAATTATTGGCTATGTCTGGCCCGAGCCTAATTCCTCTGCGGCTGGTCGACGAATTCTCGATCTAATTGACGCGCTTCAGGCAGGTGGTATTGCGGTACACTTTGCTTGTGCTGCCTCGCCGACGGAGCATCAATGCGATTTGCGTGCGCTTAATGTCACGACTCACGCGATCGCCTTAAATTGCGATAGCGTTGACCGCTGGGTGGCAGAGCTTGCACCGGATGTTGTGGTGTTTGACCGCTTTGTTACCGAGGAGCAATTTGGCTGGCGTGTTTCCAGTGCGGCGCCAAACGCGCTGCGAGTGTTAGACACAGAAGATTTCCACAGCTTACGGGCCGCTCGCGAATTAGCTTTAAAGCGCGCACTGGCAGGCAACCCGAGTGCGGATGTCGGCGCCATAACCGTTGGTAACGCCGAGCTGTATGAGTTAATGCGCGAGGACGATAGGTTGCTGCGCGAGTTGGCGGCAATTTTCCGTTGTGATGTCAGTTTAATGATTTCGAGTTTTGAGGTGACGCTGCTGCAGGAGTATTGCCAGGTGCCGCCCCAACTGTTGTATCACTTGCCGTTTACGGTGGATCAACCAGCGATGACTTACCCAGACTTTGCGGCGCGCGAGCACTTTGTCAGTATCGGCAACTTCCGTCATCGCCCTAACTGGGATGCTGTTTTATGGCTCAAACAGCATGTGTGGCCCGCTATTCGCCAGCAATTACCTCGCGCCGAGTTGCATATTTACGGCGCCTATCCGCCACCCAAAGCGACGGCATTGCACAATAAACGCCAAGGTTTTTTGGTTAAAGGCTGGGCAGATGATGCGTTAACGGTGGTTGCTCAGCACAAAGTGTTGCTGGCCCCGCTGCGAGTGGGCGCTGGAATAAAAGGCAAGCTATTGGATGCGATGCTAACTGGAACACCCAGCGTAACGACTGATATTGGCGCCGAGGGTATGTGTGGCGAGTGTCAGTGGCCGGGTGCGATTGCCAATGATTCAAAAGCCTTAGCCGCGCAAGCGGTGAGTTTATATCAAGATGAGTCGCAATGGCGGCTAGCCGCTAACGCCTGCGGGCCGCTGCTGGCAAAACATTACTCTCGCGCTGATCTGGGCCCCAAGTTAGTAACGGTATTGCGTGAGCGTCACTTGAACCTTAACGCATGGCGGCGTGACAATATATTGGGTGCGCTGTTTAATTTTCACAGTATACGCAGTACTGAGTTTATGTCCCGCTGGATTGAAGTGAAAAGCCGCTTAAACAAAGCTGATTAATCGGCTTTTGGTTTTTTCTTAAAGGGGCTGGCGAATTGTAGAATAAGAAAGTTGGTGAGCGAGAGTACCAGTGCGATCTCGTAACGATTGTAAGCGACTGAGACGCCAATCGCGCCGGTATTCCAAATGCTGGCGGCCGTGGCGGTACCCACGGTGTGGTCGTCGGTTTTTAAGATGGCACCACCGCCGATAAAACCAATACCGGTAATAATACCGTACATCACTCGCGCTTCGGCATCGGAGCCGGAATACACCTCCATCCCCACGAGCATATAAGCGCAGGCCGCTAGTGCCACCAAGGGGAATGTGCGCAGACCGGCCCCGCGCGCGCTTTGCTCACGATTAAAAGCCATCGGCAGCGCTAACACTAAGGCAATGCCCAAGCGCAACAAGTTCTCAATAATTTCCTGTAAGCTTAAATCGAAGTTCATGGAGCATCCGTACCGGTTATAGAAAGGTTAGTCGGCCAAGTAATACTCGACAGTAGACACCACCCGTACTTTTTTAATGTGCGGGTTATTGGCGTCGCGGGCATCAATCGAAAACTGCCCCTGAGAGGCACGCTTAATTTTGCCCAAGCGACTGTTGGAATCGGCGGCAAATTTACCGGCGACTTCCCGTGCGTTTTTTGTCGCCTGCTCGATCATGCTGGGTTTAATATCGTTTAGGCCGGTAAATAAATATTGTGTTTGACTGTCGTAGTTGCCGGCGGTAAGCACAATGCCTTGCTTGCCGAGTTCGCCGACGTTGTTCATGGTGCTGCGTACCGTGTCGATAGCGGTGCTGTAAACGGTCACGACTTGGCTGGCCGAGTAGCGAAACGTCGGTTGTGGACCGCCATAGGACTGTGCGGTTTTATCGGTAATAATTGGGGCGTTAACACTAATATCGGCGGCGGCAATATCGTGTGCCAGCAAAAACTGGCGAATCGCCTCGCTATTGTTGTCTATGTCGCGGTACAAAGCCGCTAAATCATTGCTGGCCAAGGCGTAACTCACCGGCCATATGACAATGTCGGCCGGCAGTTCGCGCTCGGCTAAACCTTTTACGGTCACAGTGCGTTCGTACTCTTTAACGGCGATAGCGGTGTCGTTTAGCTGGTAGCCCAATAAGCCGGCGCCGGCGAATAGACAGACGCCCAGTATCAAAGCGGCGAGTGTGTTTGAGCGGGGCGTGTGGTCGGTCACGTTAAGGCCTCGTGCTGATGGTTAGCAGTATTGACTAAAGCGTTATAGTCTATCCTCAGATAAGCAGAGTGTCATGTATCTATGGCAATATTGAGTTTGCGACAGGTCGGTTAAAATTCTAGGGATAGAAACGCGTTAGACGGTTATTAAGGGGTACAGCAGTGAACGCACAAGTGGGTAACCAGTGGATCGCCGATACCGAGCTCGAGGGTTTTGAGCAAACTCGGTTGACGGTGGCGTATAAAAAACGTGCCTTTAGCGCCACCTTGGTGCGCGCGGCCGATAACCCTAAAGTGGCACGGCGCGCGGTTTTGTATATTCACGGGCTGACGGATTATTTTTTTCAGGAGCACTTGGCCGAGGCTTATCGCGCCGAGGGCTACGCCTTTTACGCCCTCGACTTGCACGGCTATGGTCGCTCGTTGCAGCCGGGCGAGCGGCCAAACTACTGTGCCGATATCGCCGAGTATTACCCCGAGATTGACGCGGCTATCGCGCAAATCAAAAGCGCTGGTGCCGAGCAGTTACTGCTTGACGCTCACTCTACCGGTGGCTTGATATCGGCGCTTTACGCCCACGAGGGTCGCTACCGCGAGGTGCTCAGCGCTTTATATTTAAACAGCCCGTTTTTTGAGTTTCCGCTTCGGGGCTGGGAGCGTATTGCCCTGCGCGCACTGGTGGCACTGGGTCGGTGGTTTCCGCATATTGCTTATCATCACGGCATGCCTTCTTACTATGCCAAGAGCTTGCATCGTGACTTTCGTGGCGAGTGGCGCTACAACAAAAAGCTGAAGCCGACCGATGGCTTCCCTATCACCGCAGGCTGGGCGCGGGCTGTTTATCGGGCGCAGCGGCGCCTGCAAAAAGGCCTGAATATTGTTTGTCCGGTGCTGGTGATGCACTCGGCGCGCTCCATGCGAGCATCGCAGTGGAGTGACGATTTATTTGCGGTTGATACGGTATTAAACGTCGATCATATGCGCCGCTACGGCCCGGCGCTGGGCGATCAGGTGGCGCTGGCCGAGATTGAAGGCGGCATGCACGATTTAGCTCTGTCGCCTCCGGCGGTTCGCGCCGAGGTGCAAACCGTTAAGTTCTCGTGGCTTGGGCAAGTGTTGCGGCAGATACCTGATAGCTCGCGCGATACCTGAGCGCAAGACGAGTCAACCTTTGTTTAGGTGCAAGTTACCGTAGGCATCTACCCTTGCGTGCCAGTTTGCTGCTAACAGCGTGGTCGAGACTTGCTCGCAAATAAGCGCGGGGCCGCTTAGCCGGGTTTCTAGTCCGAGGTTTTGGCGCAAGTAAACGGGGGTTGGCCCGAGCTCGGCTAAATCTACTGTGTATTCCGGCTCTGTAGTGGCTTGTGCGGTTACTCGGGGTAGCGGCGGAGCGTTGCTGGTCGTGCTCACCCGCACCCGCACATTGACCAGCTCTACCGGGATATCCAGTTGATGACCGTAGCGCTGGGCGTGAGCTGCATGAAACTCATCGCTGACGTGGCTCAGTGGGACAAAAGGCCGGTTTAAGGTAAAGCTTTGGCCGTGATAGCGCAGATCCAGGCTTACTTGGGTACGGATGTACTCAGGCTGAGCGCCCTCGCGAATTAGCTGTTCGGTGCCGTCGCGGCTTAGCTCGTCTATTAAAGCGTCGATATGGTTGGCGTCACACTCGCTAACCCGCGTGGCTAACGTGCGCGATAATTGTCTCTCGCGCGGTGCGACTAGCATTCCCAGTGCTGATAGCACGCCGCCGTGCATTGGTACCAAGGCACGAGTGGTGCCCAGCTCATCGGCTAAGGCACAAACGTGTAGCCCTCCGGCGCCGCCAAAGCAACACAAGCTAAATTCGCGCGGGTCGCGACCGCGCTGCACGGACATGACCCGCAAAGCGCTGACCATACGTTCGTTTGCCAGCTGAATAATACCCGCAGCGGCGGCTATACGCGACAAACCCAAAGGCGCGGCGATCGCATCAATCGCGCCCTCGGCGGCGGCGCAATCGAGCGACATGGCGCCGCCTAAGAAAAACTCTGGCCGCAGTCGGCCCAGCACCGCATTGGCATCGGTGACAGTGGCGCGGTTGCCGCCCTTGCCGTAGCAGGCGGGACCGGGGTCGGCGCCGGCCGATTCTGGCCCCACTTGCAGCAATCCGCCGACATCAATATGTGCCTCGGAGCCGCCACCGGCGCCAATGGTATGCATATCGACCATGGGCACGGCTACCGGGTAGGGGCCGAGTTTTCCTTCGCTGGTTAATTGCAGCTCGCCGTCCACCAGCGCCACATCTGTCGAGGTGCCGCCCATATCGAAGGTAAGCAGCTTTTCGGGTTGACCGTTGTTGCCCACAAGTTGCGCCAAGTGGGCGGCAGCCGCCAAACCGCCGGCGGGGCCGGATAACAGCAAGTTAACGGCGCGATCACCAGCTTGGGCGGCATCGATGGTGCCGCCGGAAGATTGCATCACTCCCAGTGGGCAGGGGCTGATGCCCTCCTGCAGCCGTGTTAGATAGCCCTGCACTTTAGGGCCAAGATAGGCATTAAGCCAGGTGGCGATGCCGCGCTCATACTCGCGGTACTCGGGCAGCACAAATGATGATCGGCTGGTGAAAACGGTATTGGGGCAAGCCGCTTGCAGGCGTTTTTCGTCGCGATCATCTAAAAAAGAAAATAGCAGGTTAATGGCCACTGCTGCCGGTTTACGCTCGGCAATAACGCTTTGCAGGTGGTCTATATCGGCGTCATTCAGCGTGGCAACTTGCTCCCCATTGGCGCTTAAGCGGCAGCTAACCTCTAGGCAGTCTTCGGGGGCCACTGGTACCTCACGCGCCTGAGGCTGCAAATTGTATAACTGATCGCGGGTTTGGCGGCCAATACTGAGTAAATCGGCGCAACCGCGATTAGTCACGTACAGGGTATGAACGCCTTTGCGCTCGAGCGCCGCGTTGGTGGCCACGGTACTGCCGTGAATTACCGTTAGTTGGCCCCGCGTGGCGGCCTGGGCTACTCCAAGCTCGGCAATGCCCTGCAAAATCGCCCTCTCTGGGGCCTCCGGGGTAGAGAGCACTTTGTGGATGTGCAAGCGGCCATCGCGCGCGAGCACAAAGTCGGTAAAGGTTCCGCCGGTATCAACACCTAACAGCATAATTGCGCCAGTCTTTTAAGAGGACAAAGTCGCTATTGTAAGGGCCGAGCGGCGCTGCGGTAAGGGGCGAGTGTAAGCTCGGGTATTGCTTGCCTAGGATACTCTAGCGATAGTGGGGGAGTTTACGGCGGCGTGTTTTTTTGGCCCAATAGCCGCTGCCCATTAACCCCAGCGTTATTCTCTGAGATGCTCGTGCCCTATGCCTGAATTACCCGAAGTCGAAACTACTCTGCGCGGCGTGTCGCCGCATATTATGGGGCGCGTCGTTGCCGGCGTGGTCGTGCGCGAGCCGCGCTTGCGCTGGCCGGTCCCCCCAGAGTTACATGGGTTGTTGGTGGGGCAAAGCTTAGTGAGTGCATCGCGTCGGGGTAAGTATCTGTTGCTCGCGTTTGCCAATGGTACTTTGATGATCCACTTAGGAATGTCGGGTAGTTTGCGAATTGTGCCGGTAGGTACCCCGGCGGCGCTGCACGACCATGTCGATATTATATTTGGCCGCAATTTGCTGCGCTATCACGACCCGCGTCGCTTTGGCTCGATTTTGTGGCAGCCCGGGGATGTTACTGAGCACGCGCTTTTAGCGCATCTCGGGCCTGAGCCTTTAAGTGATGAGTTTACCGGGGAATACCTGTTTCAGCGCAGCCGTAAGCGCACGCAGAATATCAAACAATTTTTAATGGACAGCAAAGTAGTCGTAGGTGTGGGTAATATTTATGCCAACGAGGCTTTGTTTATGGCCGGTATTAAACCCATTCGCAAGGCGGGAACCATAACCCGACGTCAGTACCAAGCGTTGGTGGAGCGTGTGAAATTTGTTCTCGCGCGTTCTATCGAGCAAGGTGGAACAACTCTGCGGGACTTTGTCGGTGGTGATGGTAAACCGGGTTACTTTAAACAACAGTTATTGGCCTATGGCCGTGGTGGGGAGCCCTGCGTGCAGTGCCAAAAGCCCCTTAAAGAGGTGCGATTAGGCCAGCGTACGACAGTGTACTGCACCGTTTGCCAATCCTAACGGGGAGTTCTGGCGTATTTGTGCCGGCTGGTTACCTAAGCGATGGCTAAATATGCTATAACTGCACCGCGTTTTTTTAACGTGGCAGCCCTGTGCGGCTTGTCACACTCACGACAAGGTGTCTGATAACGCTAACGAATGCGCCCCTTGGGGGACAGTGAGCATGTTTCAGCCATCTGCAACTTATGGATAGAATGCAATGAAAAAACTACTTGCCGCCTCCCTGATGACTTTATGCATGTCCACCCAAGCGGCCGAACCCGTTTATGAATTAATGGATTTAGTGGGCAGCAAAGATCAAATGGATCAGATGTCAACGCAAATGGTGACTATGATCGTCTCATCTAACCCCGCGCTTGAACCACATCGCGATGATATCCAAGCCTGGACCACGAAATACTTTACGTGGGATGCCATGAAAGACGACATGGCGGAGATTTATCGTAAATACTTTACCGATGACGAAATCAAAAAGCTGATTGAGTTTTACGAGACACCGGTAGGGCAAAAAGCCATTGAAGTAATGCCTCAATTGTTTCAAGAGGGCAGTCAAATTGGTATGAGAATCGCCCAAGAGCATCAGGCTGAGCTACAGGCTATTTTAGAAAAGGCCCAATCTGAAACGGAAGCTGAGTCAGATTCAGCAGCAGAATAATAAAAATTCTGTAAGGCGCCGACGACAAGCTCGGTGCCTTTTATTTATCTAGAAATTCTTATAATAAACGTAAAGGGACTTTACCGCATGATATTCCGACTATTGCGCAGGCTAGCGCATGATTAACATGGAGTAGCTAACGAATAAAAAAGATATGGATGTCTATAGTCATGAAAAATCCATTCTGTAAAGATTATGTTGATACTTCTGGAGTTTATCGGCTTCCAATGGTAAGAGATTCTGCGCCGGGTTATGCTAGTAAATCGATCAATGCAAAAGCAGGGGCTACCATCCGATGTTATCACTTTAATCGCACCGCCGAAATACGGAAATTAAGCGTTGTAAATTATGATAAATTTTAATAAAAGAACACTTCTATATTTTATATTGATAGTGGTCGCCGCTTTGTTGCTTTATATTTTACAAGCCCAACTTAAGGGAAATAGTGCCGGAGGATTTACTGGCGACAATCGCAACATTAAAAGCCCTACAGAAAAAAGCAACTTTATAGAAAATCCCGTGGCACCCGCTGAAAAAACGTTAAAGACAATAGATAAACCCACCTTAAAGAACATTACCAAAGAAACAGCTATAAAAGCCGATGAGCCAAAGTTTATTGACGGAATAGATGAGGGTGAAAAGGCTGACATTATCAACTGGATGGAATCGCGCGGCTATTTCAGATCAGAAACCATTGCTCTGTATAACTCATACAGCGAGGCTACTTTAGAGGCGTTAGCGGCACAAGGAGACATAGGTGCACTCCAAATCATTCACCAACTTCGAATGCTTGAGGGGCGGCGTGAGCAAGGTATGGATGCGTTAGATGAAGCTGCAATGAGAGGCTCAGTGAGAGCGTTTGTGAGCATTTCTAGCTATCTTATATCTGATATGGCGTCTCAAGTTGATGGACCCGCGAGGGACGAGCTTGGTTATAAGGCGCTAGCGTATATGAAAGTTGCCAATATGCGTGGCGATAAAATGATAGACGATTTGTTTATAGAGCAGTACAGGAGCGCAGCTAATTTTAATGTTACCCCTGAGGGGCAGAAGATAATTGACGAGTACGCTAAAAACATCTATCGATCTTTAGAAAACGATAGAATAAACGAGGGGTTGGGGGAGTTTGATAACGCTATTGACCCGAGCGTGGAGAAGCTTTACGAGCTTGCTGGAAAAAAATAGGATGAGTTAATGCCACCATGGTAGGGAGTATTGGTTTTCAATATCTTGTGTCAGCCATATCGTCTTATAGGTAGATGTGCGTCACCAAGCGATCCACGCTACTTTAGGTTAGGCATGAATGGCGCTTACTTAAACCCTAAGACTTAATGTAATAGTAAGTCTTGGCCTATAGACGCCTAAATCAAGCCTTACCTACGTGCTCGGCCATAATAGCTTTAAGCACAAAGTAAACGGGCGACTAACCAGATTGGTCGCCCGTTTTTACTACTAAGCCGCAATTAAAAACTCAATAACGACTGCAGGACTTATTTTCGCGCAATAATCCAAACAGCGTGAATAATACCGGGAAGATAACCGCATAACGTTAGTAAGATGTTAAGCCAAAAATGCAGGCCAAGCCCTACCTGTAAAAATACCCCAACGGGCGGCAGTAAAATTGAGAGTATTAAACGAATAATATCCATAATATTTCCTTTTCTTGTTGTTCCTGAGAGTTACAGATTAATAAAGCATTAGTAAAAATGCGCGCGCGGCATCTGGTGGTAGGCTGAGTGGGCCATTCGGTCAATGTCACGCGCGCATGTTGGATTACGCCACTTGGCGCTTGTGCTTGCCTTCGGCGAGCTCTTCAATCAACTTATTGTTGAAGGCCTCCAAGTCGGCAGGGCTGCGGCTGGTTACTAAGCCGCTGTCGCACACTACTTCTTGGTCGTGCCAGTTGGCGCCAGCGTTAACTAGGTCGTCTTTGATGGAAGGGTAGGAAGTCAGGTCTCGACCTCCGACCACACCCGCACTGACCAATACCCACGGCCCGTGGCAAATGGCGCCGACGGGTTTGTGTTGCTCAAAAAAGTGGCGAGTAAACGTCAATGCTTTTTTATTTACGCGCAAGGCGTCCGGGTTATACAACCCACCGGGAATAACCAGCATGTCGTAGTCATCGGCGTTGGCCTCTTCAAGCGCGCGATCCACGGGGTAATCGTCGCCCCAGTCGGTTTTTGCCCACGCTTTTACCTGACTGTCTTCGGGCGATACGATATCCACTTCAACGCCTGCCGCTTTTAACGTTTGGCGCGGGGACTGCAGCTCGGACTCTTCAAAACCGTTGGCCGCTAAAATAGCAACTCGTTTACCTTTGAGTGAATAACTCATACAAACCTCCGTTCACCTTTCATTAAAGGGGTTGGCTTAGGCGGTTTAACCGCGTGTGAGGTAGGTTGCAAAGGTTGAACCACAATGGCGAGATCGGTGTGAAAAATCATAAGCGCCACGGCTAGCGGGTGCTAGTGGCGGCTTATGGCGAAGCGGGGGCAAAAAGACGGGTGTACGCGCTTACGGTATCTGCGCATGAGTTGAAAACTTTACAAGCTATAGCGCTGGGCGAGCCACTCTTGCGCCTCTTGCATAGAGTCGAGTACGACGGTGGCACCACTAAAATCTAAGCCGCGAGAGTACTCGTTTTGGACGACGATGCAGGGCAGTCCGGCGGCCAGAGCCGAGCGCAAACCGGTGGGGCTGTCTTCAATGGCGATGCCGGTGTCGGCGCCGATCCCCATGTGTTTGAGGGCGTGGAGGTAGACATCGGGAGCCGGTTTGGCGTTGATAACATCGTCGCGGGTGGCAACAATGGGAAAGTAGCGGCCAAAGTCGTAATGGCTCAGGGTTGGCTGCACCTCGAGTGGTGCGGCGCCCGTGGCGATGGCCATTTTTAATGATTTACCTGCAACCCACTCGACCAATTCACGAGCGCCGGGTATTAACGGGCAGGGGTGTTTGCCAAAAGCTTCCTGAGTCAGGCGTTCGCGCTGGGCAAATAGCGCCTTTGCCGACATTGGCAATGGGTAATGAGCGACTAAATACTCGGCATTAAAGTGGGTGGGTACACCGGCTAGATGAGCTTTGTACTCGGTCTCGGGAAAGTCGATATCATGCTCAGCGAGCAGGGTAACCCAAAGCTGATAGTGCTTGCGCTCGGAGTCAACCAGAGTGCCGTCGTGATCAAAAATGACGCCTTGGAGCATAAAGGGCATATCTCTATCCTATATAATTTGGTCGGAAAGCTACGCTATCTAAAAAAGCCGAATGAATGTTATCCGATTTTTAAGGGTGGGATCTACGCTGCCATCGGGAGCCGACCCAAAATACGCTACCCGCTCCCAAACCGAGTAACGCGCGGCCTGTTCAACCATTTGCCGACTCTCAATGTACTTGTACATAACGGGTACGAGCAGGATAAGTGGTAAAAGTACAAAGCCGACCACGATAATAAATTCGGCTAGGACACTTCCTTTGTGTATCTTCACGTTCACACCTACTTTTGACTATATGTACCATTCACTCTACAAAAAGCTCTTTAGGTATTGTTAAACAGTAATCCCACATTACCTGCTGTGCTACTGAGGTTTTATCTGTAGTCGAGGCTGGCTGCTCATAGTCTTTATAGTAACCCCACACCAAATCCAATTCACGCTTAACTAGCATTTTAGAAATATCCTCACTCGAATCTCCGTTAGTCCAAGGCTCAAGTTCTCTTTTTGGAACAGGCTTGTAACCTTCAACCATATTCTGTCGAGGTAGGGTTTTGGCAAGTCGCTCCATACTGTCACCGTTACGAAAATGCTCGTCGTATACTCCGGCAGCGCCAGAGCCGGCGCTATTGGATTCACTAGCACACGCAAAATATTTCTCCCTTGATGCTGAGTCCAATGTCATTAATTTTTTTAAGTCTGGAGGTAACGACCAGTGAAAATTTTTCATATATAGGTTTTTAACGGGAGCCCTGTATTCTGATGCAAAAATACTGCTGCAAAAAAAGAGGAGGGAAGACGCCATTACGCATTTGGTTATATTGTTAGTAGTGATATTTAATTTCATATTAACCTCAGTTATTGCATCGAAAAGAAGCCGTATCCTTACAAAAAACTATAATTTATAAAACACCAGAGCTGACAAGAAGGGATAGTATCGGACTAGACTCTTCGACAAGTCTAGACTGCCAAAAAGGGTTGTAAAGGTTGCCATATTCGAGCAGCCCATCGCTACGACCCCACTCAACATTCCAAGAAAACTTTCGGCTCCCATAGTGCGACTAGTCTGGCCGAGCAAAAAGCTTTGAGCGCTCGCTGAAGCCCACAGCTTTTCACCTGGGATGCCGCCATCACCCTCAACAGTTAACCGACCACTCCGGTCGTAATCATTTATTGATGCATCAAGCGTTTTCTGGATTCTTATGCTATTTTTACTTAAAAACAAACTAACGCTAGGCATGCTGTCGGTTTTTTTATCTGTCTCAAAATCGTAAAAATTCCGTAGGCCTTTAGTGCTCTTTATGTGGTTATCTTCGTATATCTTTCCACTACCTATAAACGAAGGAATAGACAGCATATTTGCAGCGTTATCATTATCCCAAGCCTCGCCCCATTCAACAGGGTATTCAGTTGTATTCCAATCTAACTTTCAATCGGGAAGGTTGGTATAAAAAGATAGGGTGTCCGCCGCAGTCCAATTCCACCGGATAACCTTTTTCCCGCCATCGCTCACCTCGACTGGAACAAAGTCAGAGCCACCATTTTTTTGAAACCATACTTCGGCAACCTCACCTTCCATATTTAAGAATCGATAAGATCGGTTACCAGAAAATCTATCCCTAGAGTCATTCACTAGGTTTGCAAATTCCGTGAACCTTTGGGTTGCTCTGTTATCTCCTCCATCTGAGTCTTTGGCAGCCTTGTCGCGATCGAATTACTCTATATCGCCCCCTCAAGACTCCAGCACACTTTGTATATTAGCGGTGTTACCTAGAATGCTAGAGGTGACATCTGGGTCATTTTTATTTAATACGTCTTGATATACGGAGTAAGTTGAGCCTAATGTTAATAAATGATTTGCGCGTTGAAACTCACTCAGCGCGTTTATGATATTCTCTTGCACTGTATCAACAATAAAATCCCCGCCATCAAAAACTCAACCATAGCGTCTGTGGTCTGGGCTAGGAGGTTTGTTGCCTTTTTAATAACCTGACCAACATAGGGAATAATCTGTAAAACATCCCCAAGGGAATCAAGGTTTTGGCCAGATTCATTCAACTCATTCGACTAAGAAACCAGGCCAATGTATTGGCCAATAACTACTTGATTAGCGATCATAGCGCGGTTGGTAATAGCGATCATGTTCAAATCGCGGGTTTGCACATTGACGGTGCTGTAAGCGGTATTATCTGCAGTGTTTTGCAGGTGAATACGTTCCGATGCGACCCAGCCGACATCGTATAACGAGAACACGGCCAAGGCGATGGCCGCGAAAAACGCGATAGTGAAGACTGTGGCGTAACCCGACTGCCTTCGTTTGTGATTCATTGGACACCGACTTTTAACGAATAGTTAATCAGTTTTGATAATTTCTCAACATGGCTTCGCCCTGTGACATACAAAAATCCCAGACCTCTCTCTGAACGGAGTCTGGAAACTCGTCACCAAAACTCTTCTTTTCATAATCCGCTTTATATTTAAGCGCCGTCAGGGTCGTGTGTCGACGTACGTCTTCGATCAAAGTCTTTCTTGCTTCGCTGGGGACATCGCGCCCCAAAACCGAGCCATTTAAATACTCACTATCATCGTAGATCGTGATATCTGCTGGATCCGCGTTCGGATCTACACTAAGCATGCTATCGTCGGCTTTAATCTCAGTCACGTTAAGGTCTTGAATTCTAATAAGATTATCTATCGCTGCCGACAAGAACTTGGCGTAACCAGCCCCATCAGAGCATTCAGCCTCCAGGCTACCATGCTGATAGCGGAGGCTACCTTTCTCAGAGCTAAAGGAGTTTTCCCAGGGTTTTTCATCCGCCATAGATGCAGCGGAGGTAACGACACTAAAAACCAATAACGGGAGTGCTATTTTTTTCATTAACTTACCTCTACAGAAAAAATGGGACCGCTTTATCTGAAGTCGAGCCCTTCGTTATATACTTAGCTGCCACCACTTTTGCCGCCAGCTGTGGCTGTTTTATCATAGTTACTTAAATTTACTTCTTCCTTGGCATTCTTTACGGCTGCGTTACCCGATTTATTGGCTTCTGTAATAGCTGTTTTGCCCGTTTCACCACCCAACTCAGATGCCATCGCAGTAACTTGATTTCGGGCAGTCTTACCAAACAGTGTGAAGGCCGCCAATGGCGGTAATGGCAAGCAATTATTACCAGGCCAAAATTAGAGAGGTCGTTTCTAATGGTGTTTTTGGCCATTAAAATTTTATGGCTGTGCGATAGTAAATCTAGGCAAGAACAAACCGTTTGGCAATCGACTTCTTCGTCCGTAAAAATTACGACTATTTTTCACAAATACACCTTGTCATCCTGACTTATATGCCGCTGTACGCCACAGGTGGCGTAGATTTAATATTTAGGGGGTATTATCGAGGATTCATTATTAAGCATGCTACCATTGTTTTTTTACAGTCTCTCTAGGTGAGATGCCCATCACAAAAAAATATTAATTTATGCAAAGGAAGGTAGAATGAAATCTTTTATAGTCGGCTTGACTACGTTGTCAATTGGCCTGCTCTTGTGCTCGGCCAATGCAGAAGAGTCTGATCACCCGTTGGTATCTCGCTATGGCGATGCCGAGATATATCAACAGCGCGAAGCCCATTATACCGAGTCTTACGTAGCGTTATCTCAGCTTAAAGAAGACGAAACTATTGATAAACTAGCGGTTATTGGCAAACAGACGATGCACGTTTACACATTGGGAGGTAGCAGATCACCCCTTGAGGTTGCTGAGAACTATAAGCAAGCCGTCGATAAACTTGGGGGAGAGGTTCTTTTATATTGTCACACAGAAGACCCTTGTGGTTTTGAGTTTTCTAGACGACTTCTAAAGCCCGTATGGATCTCAAGTGCAGCGTCGAGCTTCTCCGGCTTCAGCCAGTCATCGGACGGCTATCAGTTTATCTCGGCCAAAGTGGGGCCAGACTCTAGCCCCACCTATTTACAGTGGATTATTAAAGAAGAGTACTCCGACACCCTCGAAATTGTACAAATAATCACAGAGCCAGAATCGTTATTATTGGGTCAAGTTACCGTAGATATTAATGCCATTAAAGAGTCCAGCGAGCCTAGCCCTATATCCATAAGTAAGAAAGAGGATGACGCAGGTCAAGATCACCCTCTTATATCTCGCTATCAAGGTAGCGCTATTACGCGTTACCTTGAGTCTGAGTTTGCCGAGGTACGACTTGCCACCGGAATCGCCGATAAGAACGATAAGGTCCCGTACCTAGACCTGAAGGGTAAATCGACCCTAATTGGTTACTCAGCCCCAAAAGATCAGTCGACATTGCAAGTATTCGCGAATTATATCAATGCGCTTAAAAAATCTGACTTTAAGATTCTGTTTCAGTGTGAGCATAAAGCGTGTGGCGATGAACAAATAACACATCTATGGAGCGGCTCATCACAAACTGAGCGTTTTGGCAGTGCGATAGCTACCAGTATTTATGAACGCGAAGATTACCGCATGTTGACCGCAAAAAAAGGAATTGGCCAGAAAGAGGTTTACTTATCCATCTATATTTATAAAGGTAGCGCCATTGATGAAGTTGAAATTGTACACGATATTGTAGAGCCCAACCAAATGAGTACCGACCGCGTTAGTATTAATACTAAATACTTGACAGACTCCCTCGCCCGCGAAGGTAAAGTGGTTTTGCACGGCTTAAACTTTGACACCGGTAAAGCAGAATTACTGCCTAGCTCACAGCAAGCGCTTGACGTTATTGTGGCATACCTAGAGTCGGCGCCCGAGCAACAGTTTTACGTAGTGGGCCATACCGACACTACGGGGGATCATGGGCTTAACATCAAATTATCGGAAGATCGCGCCGAGAGTATTCGCGGTGCATTAGTGGAGCAAGGTGTAACAGCCGATCGCTTAATGGCCGCTGGTGTTGGCGCCATGGCGCCGGTTAGCACCAACGGGTCGGACGATGGTCGGGCGAAAAACCGCCGGGTAGAGTTGGTGTTGCATTAACGCTTGTGATGCCCGCTGGGTAATTCTAATGCTTAAAAGCTGCCGATGCTGAGCCTTAACCTTATCTGCAGGGGGGCTCGTGGCCTATTATGCCAACAAATCGATGAATTTCTAGGTTGGCGGAGTGAGCCTGTGTACAAAGTCTTTCCAGCATCGCAAAATACAGGCAAAAGGTGGCTAATAATACGGAGTTATTGATGAGATCCTTTATTGTCATTGTGGCTATGCTGGCGCTTTGCTGGATATTCACCGATGTGCGCTCAGATAACGCGCTGTTTAATGTGCTCGCACCTCTCGGGGCCGTGGTTTTTACGGTGGCGCTGCTGATTTGGGGGGTGTTTGCCGTTGCTGCACGGCGTGAAAGCAATAGCGGCCCGCCGCCTACCCCAGATTTTTTTGACTCGGGGCGTGGCCCTGAAGGCGGTCCAGATTAACGATTTAGACGCCTCGCTATAAGCGAAGGTATAAAAAAGGGGTAGCCCAAAGGCTACCCCAAATCCGATTTCATGAAGCTATCGGGGGAAGATGATTAAGCCAATACGCTGATCCAGCCGTCCTCCAGACGCAGTTCGTAAGTGGGGATACTTACGCCCTCCTCCTCAAGGCACTCACCGGTGCGCAGGTCGAAATGTTGTTTGTACAAAGGCGATGCGACGCAAATTCGCTCGCCTTGCGAGCCAATCAGACCGCGCGATAATACGTAGGCTTTGCCGATGGGGTCGTAGTTGCCCACCGCGAACAGCTCGTCTAGATGGCGCGAATAAAAAATAGCGACTTGTTGGCCGTTGGCCAGGGCACACACACCAGTGTCGGGGGCTAACGCGCTTTTCTCGCACACTTTGACCCAGATGGCGTCGGTATTTTCTGCAGTTGCTGTATTCATTGTGTTCTCCACGTTACTACGCCAGTTCGACGGCTGGGATTTGGTTTTCACGCTCTTCTTCACGGGCCGGGCGCTTTTGTCCGCGCTCGGCAACGTATGCCAAGCTGCTGTCAGGCTCGGCGGCGTTAATGTAGTGACTAAAACGCTTAAGTTTTTCTGGGCTCTCGATGGTGGTTTTCCACTCGCACTGGTATTTGCCAATGTTGTGGGTCATCTCGTCTTCGAGCTCTTGGCCCAGATTAAGTTTGTCGTTGATTACTACCTCGCGCAGGTAGTCCAAACCGCCTTCTAAGTTTTCTAGCCACACCGAGGTGCGTTGTAAGCGGTCGGCGGTGCGAATGTAAAACATCAGTACGCGGTCGATGTACTTCACGAGCGTTTCGTCATCGAGGTCGGTGGCAAATAAGTCGCCGTGACGTGGGCGCATACCGCCATTACCGCACACGTATAAGTTCCAGCCGTTTTCGGTGGCGATTACGCCGATGTCTTTTGATTGCGCCTCGGCACACTCGCGGGTACAACCCGATACCGCAAACTTAATTTTGTGTGGCGAACGCAAACCTTTGTAGCGATCTTCCAGTGCGATGGCCATGCCGACGCTGTCTTGCACACCGTAGCGACACCAGGTATTACCGACACAAGATTTAACCGTACGCAGCGATTTACCGTAGGCGTGACCAGTTTCAAAGCCGGCATCGACTAGGGTGCGCCAAATCTCGGGTAGCTCGTGCAGCTGCGCACCAAATAAATCGATACGTTGGCCGCCGGTAATTTTGGTGTAAAGGTCGTACTTTTTAGCCACTTCACCTAAAACGATCAGTTTGTCTGGGGTGATTTCACCACCGGCAACCCGTGGCACTACAGAGTAGGTACCATCTTTTTGCATGTTGCCAAGGTAAATATCGTTGGTGTCTTGCAGGCCCACCAAATTGTCACTCAAGACATACTCGTTCCAGTAAGACGCCAAAATAGAACCGATGGCGGGCTTACAAATCTCACAACCTAAACCGTTGCCGTGGCTCTGTAACAGCTCATCAAAGCTCTCAATTTTTTTCACGCGGATAATGTCGGCCAGTTCAACCCGGCTGTAGGCAAAGTGCTCGCAGATATCGTTTTTTACTTCGATGCCTAAGTTTTCCAGCTCGCTGTCCATCACCTGTTTAACCAGCGCGGTACAGCCGCCGCAGCCGGTTGTCGCGCCAGTGCAAGACTTAATGCCGCCCATGTCGGTGCAGCCACCTTGTACCGCCTCGACGATGTCGCCTTTGCTTACATCCAGACAGCTACACAATTGTGCGGTGTCGGGCAGTGCATCAACGCCCATACCTACGCTGGCAGTGCCGTCAGTTTGCGGCAAAATCATTTGCTCGGGGTCGGCGGGCAAGTCCATGTTGTTGACGCAAATTTGCTGCAAGGTCCCGTAGGCCTCGGCTTCGCCCACCAGCACAGCGCCTAGTAATTTTTTGCCGTCTTCTGAGATGATCATGCGTTTGTAAACGCCTTTAACGCCATCTTCAAAGGTATAGCTTTGCGCGCCTGGGGTGCGGGCGTGGGCATCGCCGATGCTGGCAACGTCTACGCCTAGTAATTTAAGTTTGGTGCTCATGTCGGCGCCGGTAAACTGCTCGTCGCCGCCCTGAATGTGTGAAAGTGCCACCTTGGCCATTTGGTAGCCGGGGGCGACTAAACCAAAAATTTTGCTGTCCCACAGGGCACATTCGCCGATGGCGTAAATGTCTTTGACCGAAGTGCGGCAATAGTTGTCGATAGTGATACCGCCGCGTTCGCCAATGTCGATGCCGTTGTTGCGGGCGATTTCATCTTGCGGGCGAATACCTGCCGAGAACACGATCATGTCGGTATCTAAATGGCTGCCGTCGGCAAACTCCATGCGGTAGCGGCATTCATCACCGGCGACAATCTGCTGAGTGTTTTTCTCGGTGTGTACCGATACGCCCAGCTCCTCAATCTTGCGACGCAATAAGCTGCCGCCGCCTTCGTCTAACTGCACGGCCATCAAGCGCGGCGCGAATTCGATGACGTGGGTGTCGAGCCCTAAGTTTTGCAGTGCATTGGCCGCCTCAAGCCCCAGCAAACCACCGCCAACAACGACGCCGGTTTTACTTTGCTTGGCTGACTCGGTGATCGCCTCTAAATCTTCAATGGTGCGATAGACCAAACAGTGGGGCTGATCTTTACCCGGAATCGGCGGTACAAACGGATAAGAGCCGGTGGCCAGAATCAGTTTGTCGTAGCCTTCGACACGGCCCGCCGCTGTTTTAACGGTCTGAGCGTCGTGATCGATTTCGACCACCTTATCGTTTAGGGTGTAAACCACGCCGCTATTTTTGTAGCTTTCCTCCGAGGTTAGCATCAAGTCTTCGACGCTGGAGCCCGAGAAATAGCTGGAGAGTTTTACTCGGTCGTACGCCAGGCGTGGTTCTTCCGAGAAGGTGATGACCTCGTATTGATCGGCTTGATCGCTGGTGACGACCGCGTCGATGAATTTGTGGCCGACCATGCCGTTGCCTACTACGATAATGCGTTGCTTACTCATAACGATCCTCTACTAAATTCGGTTGCGTGGTGCTTACGCGCTTAGGCTGTTGCAGAGCGCGTGACTGTTAACCAGAGCTCGCGCGTTCAGTTGGCTGTGCAGGTCAACCACGTGGCCCACCATAATGATGGCCGGTGATTTCACCTGATGTTTGTCGACGGCTTGGGCTAGCTCGGCCAGCGTGGTGGTTACCACCCGCTGGTTGCTACGGCAACCGTTCTCGATAATGGCGGCGGGCGTCGTGTCTGCGAGGCCGGCGCCGGTTAATTGTGAGCTGATGAGTCCGGCGCGGCTGACGCCCATGTAAAACACTAGGGTATGCTCCAGTGCCGCCAGCGCTTGCCAATCGACGTTAAGAGTGGTTTCGCCGTGGCCGGTCACTAGGGTGCAGCCCTGCGCGATACCGCGATGGGTCAGCGGAATATCGGCCGAGGTTGAGCAGCCAGAGGCGGCGGTAATACCGGGTACCACCTCGGCCTCGATGCCCGCTTGGCGCAGGGTTAATAATTCTTCGCCGCCGCGACCAAAAATAAACGGGTCGCCGCCTTTAATGCGGCACACGGTTAGACCGGTTAGGGCGTGATCCACCAACATTTGGTTGAGATCCTCTTGCGCTACCGAGTGGTGATTTTTAACTTTGCCCACGTACACCGCTGGGGTGCTTTTGGGGAACAGCGCGCGAATGTCGCCGCTGACTAATTGATCGTAAAAAATAATGTCGGCTGACTGAATCAAGCGTAAAGCTTTAACCGTTAGGAGCTCGGCATCACCGGGGCCGGCACCCACTAGCCAAACTTTACCCGGTGCGCGGCGGGTTTTGGCCGGTATCAGCGTATGGATCTGAGCGCGGGTGGATGTCTGATTGTTGTGCATGGCACTTTCTCTTGGCTAGTTCACGGGTTTTGAGCGTCTTGTGGCGCTGCTTGATAGGGATAAGAGCAAAGACGGTGCCAAGGCCCGGCAATAATATTTTTTTGGTTGATTATTTCTGTAAAAACAAAGGCTTATAGATTTTAAGTTGCGCGGTAAGAAGGCCCAATAAAAATTAACTGTGCTCCACCGTGGCGCCATGTGCACGCAAAAATGCACGATGCCGGCGCGCAATGGGCAACTTTTCTGTGTTCTGTTTTGGTGCGTGTTGGCCCAAATTGATATGTCCGTGTCCGAAGTGGTGCGTGCTTTTGCCTTTTGCTAGGGCGATGCCGGCAGGTCTCGGCCTGGTAAGCTGACGGTTAAAGGTAATCTGGGTATTATTGGCGGGTTGGTTTGCTAATTGCTCCCTATATCCTGGTATGAATGCCGCGTACACTTTTAACAATACCTGTAAGCTAGACAGTCGCTACGCTAAATACACCTGCATCGGATTCCGCCAATCTATGATTGATAGCAACGCATTATCGCCCTCGCCTCGTGCTGCATCAGCCGCGCCGCTGGTGGATAATTTTGGTCGCGAGATTACCTACCTACGTATGTCGGTAACCGATCGCTGCGATTTGCGTTGTGTTTACTGCATGGCCGAGGACATGACATTTTTGCCGCGCAGTGAAGTGCTAAGCATTGAAGAGCTAACCGAGCTGGGCCGCACCTTTGTTGCCATGGGCGTGCGTAAGTTGCGCATTACCGGCGGCGAGCCGCTGATTCGCAAAGGCATTATTACGCTTATGCAAAACCTCGGTGCGCTGGATGGGCTCGACGAGTTATGCCTGACGACTAACGGCACGCATCTGGCGCAACACGCCCAAGCCTTAAAAGACGCGGGGGTGGATCGTATTAATATCTCGCTGGATACTTTAAGCCCCGAGCGCTTTCGCAGCCTGACCCGTTTTGGCGATGTAAATTCGGTGCTAGAGGGTATTGCCGCGGCGCAGGCCGTGGGTTTTAAGCGTATTAAGCTTAACTGTGTGGCGCTAAAAAATCGCAACGCCGAAGAGGTAGATTCGCTGGTGGGCTTTGCCCTAGAGCGCGGCTTGGATATCAGCTTTATTGAGGAAATGCCCCTTGGCGCCATCACCGAGCACGGCCGCGCCGAAGAGTTTGTTTCAAGTTCAGAGCTGCGCCGGATTATCGAGCGGCGCTACCCACTCACGCCCAGCGACGAAGATTCTGGCGGCCCTGCGCGCTACTGGCGCCACGCCGGTTACGATTCGCGCATTGGGTTTATTTCGCCTCACAGTAATAACTTTTGTGCCAGCTGCAATCGCGTGCGTTTAACCGCGACGGGCAACTTATTGCTTTGCCTCGGGCAAGAGCACAGTCGCGATTTGCGCGCAGTGATCCGCGATCCAGACCTTGATGAAGCCAAGCTGCACGAGGCGATTGTCGCGGCTATTGCCATTAAACCCAAAGAGCACACCTTTGATGTGGCCGCCGATGAGCCACAAATTGTGCGCTTTATGAATACCACCGGCGGTTAAACCGTTAAACAACAACTAGAAAACCCCTACAACAGAGTACCCCGATGAGCCGTTCCAGCGAATTTATCCCCCTGAATATTTGTGTGCTTACCGTGTCCGACACCCGCACCGAGGCTAATGATACCTCGGGCCAAGCTTTGGTCGATCAGTTGCGCGAGGCGGGTCATCAGTTGTTTGCCCGCGATTTAGTACCCGACGACATCTACCAAATTCGGGCCAGGCTTTCTAACTGGATCGCTGCCCCCGAGCCGCAAGTGGTGCTGATTACCGGCGGCACCGGCTTTGCCGGGCGCGATAGCACGGTGGAGGCGGTAACGCCGCTGTTTGATAAAACCGTGGTGGGCTTTGGCGAGTTGTTTCGGCAAATATCGTTCGCTGAAATCGGCAGCTCGACGATTCAGTCGCGCGCGACCGCCGGGCTTGCCAATCGCACATTGATTTTTTGCCTGCCGGGTTCTACCGGTGCTTGCAAAACGGCGTGGGGCATTATTCGCGACCAGCTGGATGCGCGCCACCAACCCTGTAACTTTGTCGGGCAGTTGCGCTAATGGCTGGTATGTTAGCGGTTGCCGAGGCACGCGAGCGTCTGTGCGCCGATGCCCGGTTGCAGTTGCAAAAGCGTGTGGCTGCGACGCAGATGATGCCTTTGCTACAAGCCTGTGGGCGTATTTTGGCGCAGGATGTCGTGGCCGGGATCAATGTGCCGCCGGCGGCCAATAGCGCCATGGATGGCTACGCCTTAGCGGCGGCTGACGCTCGTTTAGGCGCTGTACTAACTGTGAGCCAGCGCATCGGTGCGGGTTCGGTGGCGCAACCTTTGGCGGCCGGTACCTGTGCGCGTATTTTGACCGGAGCCGAGCTACCGGCAGGCGCCGATACGGTGGTTATTCAAGAAAACTGCGATCGCACGGGTGATCAGGTCACCCTCAACCAAGCGGCTGAGCGGGGCGATAATATCCGCCCTCAGGGGCAGGACATTGCGGCCGGCAGCGTGGTGTTAGAGGCCGGTCGCCGCTTGCGAGCGCAGGATCTTGCGCTGCTGGCCAGTATTGGCTTAACAGAAGTCGCTGTGCACGCGCCGCTCAAGGTGGCGGTGCTGGCTACCGGCGATGAGCTGGTCGAGCCCGGCGAGGCGCTCAAGCCCGGGCAGATTTACAACTCTAACCGCTATTTATTGACGGCCATGTTGGCGGAGCTGGGCGCCGAGGTGGAGTATTTACCGGCTGTTGCCGACACCTTAGCGGCGACTTGCGAGGCGCTGCGCCAAGCGGCCAAGCGCGCGGACATTATCGTGACGACCGGTGGCGTCTCGGTGGGTGATGCGGATTTTGTTAAGCCCGCGGTCGAGGCTTTGGGGCAGCTGGATATTTGGAGGGTGGCACTTAAGCCCGGCAAGCCGCTGGCGTTTGGCCGTGTAGGTGAGACGCCGTTTATCGGTTTGCCGGGTAACCCCGTATCGGCGTTTGTGACTTTTGTCTTGTTGCTCGAACCTTATGCGCAGATTATGCAAGGCGCTGAAGCGGCAGACTTAGAGATTTACACGCTTGCCGCCAATTTTAGCCGCAATAAACCAGGCGGACGCGATGAGTATTTGCGTGGTCGGATGACGGATGAAGGCGTAACCCTGCATCCACAGCAAAGTTCGGGGGCCTTGTCGTCGGTTATTGGGGCCGATTGTTTGGTGTGGCTTAAGGCCGGCGAGACGGTCGAACATGGCACTTTGGTGCGCGTGCTACCGCTGCGCCAATGGCGCGCGGCACAAGCGTAATAAGGTAATAAGCGCTGTTAATGAATTACCAGCACCAAGAGGTTGGCAGCTTTTTAAGGTAGGCTCGGCGGCTGCCAATTAGCTCGTTGTAAGAGGCCATTAGGGATAAATCGACCGCCCGCCCGCCGAGCTTTAGCTCGTGAACTTGACGCTCTAAATCGGTGATCTCCGAGATCAGCTGACGGCGCAACGCCCCGGTATGATTGATGTTGATAGACACCCCAAAGGCGCTACCGGCTTGTTTGTGTGAGTGGCGTGATGCCATGGTCTTCTCCGTTACCTTGTTAGCGGTGCGGCGTTCGTATAACCCGCACAATCGTCCAGTGATTTAATGCTTGTTCGGTCATGCTATGTAATCAGCTTAGCATGCGCCTGTGGTTACAGAGTGTGACGAGTGTGGTGCGGTTAGAATTTTTTAATCCAGTAGCCTCGTTGTTTTAGCAACCGGTTGTTATATATGTTGCGTTAGGTGCTCTGCCGGCGCAGGGTTTGCCAAAAACCGAAGCTGCTAGGGTGCCCATCGGCCACAGCCCAAAATGGCGGGTTGAGAATACTGTCGCGGCGGTTGTAACCCAAAGGTTCCAGCGTGCGGGCCTCAAGCACCGCACCACCGGCGGCTTCTAACACGACTTGGCCGGCGGCAGTGTCCCACTCGCTGGTGGGGCCTAAGCGCGGGTATAAATCGTAGCGCCCCTCGGCCAATAGGCAAAATTTTATCGAGCTGCCCATTCGGGTTGGCGCTTCGCTGTGCCCGGTAAGCTCGCTTAGGGCGCGGCGCAATTGGGCCTCGGTGGCGCTGTCCTGGCGGTGGCCGCAAATCAGGGTGGGCTCGGCGGGCAAGCGGCGGGCGCTAAGGGGCTGCCAGTGGTGGTTGCCATCGGTGGCTTTAAAGCTGCCCACTGGCCCGTGAGTCGCGTTGTGGTTGCCAAGGTACAGGCGCCGGCTGGCGGGGCAATAGACGATGCCTATTTCGGCCTTGCCGGCGGTAATCAGGGCAATATTTACGGTGTATTCTGGGCGCGCGCGAATAAACTCTCGGGTGCCGTCCAGTGGGTCTATCAGCCAATAACGGCCCCACTCGCTGCGGGTCTTGAATGGAGCCAAGGCGTCTTCTTCAGAGATAATCGGCACATCAATAATGCCGGGCAAAGCGGCGCTGATGATGTCGTGAGCGGCGAGGTCCGCTTGCGTCACCGGCGATAGATCGGATTTTTCGGTTATCTCCCAGCGCGCTTCGCGGGCGACCGCCTCGATGGCCTCGCCGGCCTCAATGGCTAATGCGCCCAAGCGGCTTAGGGTATTATCCATGGCGCGCGAGCCAGGCGCGGGCCATAAACAGGGCGGCGATGGTACGCCCTTCTATCACGTCGTCGCGCATGGTTAGCGCTAGTAAGTCGTCGATGTTGCAGGGCACGATCTCGAGCGGTTCGGGCTCGTCGCCGGCAAGGCGTTCGGGGTACAGGTCGCGCGCCAGTAGCACGTGAATTTTGTGCTCCATGTACGAGGGTGATAAGTGCAGGCACTTTAGGTAATCGAGTTTACTCGCGCCGTAGCCTACCTCTTCTTTAAGCTCGCGGTTGGCCGATTGTTCGGGAGTCTCGCCTTTGTCCATCGCACCTTTGGGTAGCGACAAATGGTAATCCTCTAGGCCGCCGGCGTATTCGCGCACCATCAGCACGGTATTGGGGTCGAGCATAGGCACCATTAACACGGCACCGGGGCCGCCACTGCAGAGCTTTTCGTAGCGACGCTCGACGCCATTGCTAAAGCGTAAGTCCAGCTGCTCGGCGCGAAACAACCGGCTTTGGGCGACGGTTTGACGCTGCAAAATTGTAGGTTTTTCGGGCATGTAAGTGTCCGTAAGCTTGCCGTTAACGAGGCGGTGAACGCCGTCGAAATGGGTTACACTGGCGCTCGCTATTGTGGTGAGGCCAGTAAGTAGCGCTTGAGCGGTTTTAATCAGAGTGGTTGGTGTAAAACAAATCTTATCAGTGCTTAGCGCTGCTACATCAATAGTAACAAGAAGCGCCCTATAAACACGACCATAAATGTCGGCGTTGCCACTTAGATAAACCTAGATTCACTCAAAAATAGCTTAGGGATAGGCCCGCAACTCTCAGTTGTACAGATTTCAAGCTACCCCTTTCCCAAGGCGCCGGTGCAACTAAAACGGTTGTGGGTGCGTCTGATGATTAGCTCGCGCGACAGGACGCGCATGAAACCAACGGGACGTTTGCATGATCAGGTTAAATAATATTCATAAATACTACCGGACCGGCGAGCAGTCTTTGCATGTGCTAAAGGGCATTGATCTGCATATTGCCGAGGGCGAATTGGTTTCTATTATGGGGTCGTCCGGCTCGGGTAAATCGACTTTGCTGAATATTCTGGGGGTGCTGGATCACTACGACAGTGGCGAGTACACCCTCGCCGGACATCCAATCAATCATATTAAAGAGCGTCAAGCCGCCGATTTACGCAATCGATTTATCGGTTTTGTGTTTCAGTCGTTTAACTTACTGCCATTTAAAAACGCGCTGGAGAATGTCGCACTGCCGCTGTACTACCAAAAAGTCAGCCGCAAAGTGCGCAACGCCCGCGCGCTGGAGTATTTAGATATGGTGGGCTTGGCCGATCGCGCCGAGCATATGCCCTACCAGTTGTCGGGCGGACAAAAGCAGCGGGTGGCGATGGCCCGCGCGTTGGTAACGCAACCCAAAGTGATTCTCGCTGACGAACCTACCGGTGCGCTCGACAGTAAAACTACCGATGAGGTTATGGCGGTGATGCATCAAGTGCATCAAATGGGTAATACCATTGTGATCGTCACCCATGAACAGGACATTGCCAATCAGACCCAGCGGCAAATTATTTTGCGCGATGGCCGTGTGGTGAATGCCGAGGGCGAGCCCTTGCAAGCGGCGCCTGCGGAGGCTTAAGAATGTGGGATAGCCTGCAGGAGATTCTTTTTACCCTACGGCAAAATAAATTGCGTACCGCCCTAACCGCCTTTGGTGTGTTTTGGGGCATTTTTATGCTGATTTTATTGCTCGGTGCCGGCCGCGGGATGCAAAACGGAGTGATGAATACCTTTGGCGATGAGTCACTCGATTCGATTGTGATTTGGACCGGGACCACGTCGGTGGCGTATCAGGGCCGGGGGCTGGGGCGAAAAATCATGTATACCAACGAGGATATCGAGGCAGTTCGCCGTCAGGTTGAAGGCCTGCGCTATGTGACCGGTGCCAACTCGATGGGTCAGGGATCGGTGGTGTACCACAATAAACAAGGCATGTTTGAAACCTACGGCATTGATGATCGGTTTTTTAAAATTCGCGATAAAGTTCCCTTTCGGGCCGGCCGTACCATCAATGTACTGGATGAGCTTAATACCCGAAAAATTGCTGTTATTGGCACCAGTGTACGAGACCGCTTGTTTGGTGCGAGTGCTGACCCGGTAGGCGAGTGGATTAAAGTTAACAATGTACATTTAAAGGTGGTCGGCGTATTTCACGACCGGGGCAATAACGGTCGCGATTCCGAGCGTGTTTATGTGCCTTACAGTACTTTTGCTAAAACTTTTGGGCGTGGTAACCAAGTGCATACTATTTGGGCGCGCCCCGATGCCGACGCCGATGGTTTTGCCGTGCAAGAGCGCATCATCAAATTACTTAAGCAGCGTCATGGGGTATCACCGGATGATCGCCGCGCGATTCAATCGTTTAACTTTGCCGAACCGGCAAAAATGGTGAAAGGCCTGTTTGTGGCCATTAATGGTTTTATTTGGTTTGTCGGTCTCGGTACTCTCACCGCCGGAATTGTCGGTATCAGCAATATTATGATTATTACCGTTAAAGAGCGCACCCGCGAGATTGGTATTCGCAAAGCCCTTGGTGCCACGCCTTTTAGTATTGTCAGTACGCTGTTAATGGAGTCGGTGTTGGTGACCAGTATTGCCGGTTACTGCGGCTTAGTGTTGGGGGTGGGATTGGTCGAGTTGATGGCTTACGGCTTAAAAGTCTCGGGGGCCGAGTTGGAGTTTTTTCGCCGCCCCGAGGTGAATTTTCAGGCGGCGGTAACGGCCGTGGTGTTACTGATTGTGGTGGGCGCGCTAGCGGGTTTAATTCCGGCCATGCGCGCGGCGCGCATTATGCCCGTTGAAGCCATGAAGGCGGAGTAGTGATGAATCAAGGACACAGCTTGTGATTGATTTCGATAAATGGCAAGAAATACTCACCTCGCTTGCACAGCATAAATTGCGTACCGCATTAACCGCGTTTGGTGTGTTTTGGGGGATTTTTATGCTCACCGTGTTGCTCGGTGCCGGCACGGGATTACGCAATGGCGTTATGGATGGGTTTCCGGCATCGCCCAACAATGTTTTTATTTGGAGTGGTAGCACCACGCAGCTGCCGTATAAGGGTTTACCTATTGGCCGCCGCGTGACGCTTAAACCAGAGGATGTAGCGGCGATTAAACGCGACGTGCCCAGTGTGCGCGAGGTTTACGGGCAAAACAGTATCGGAGTCTGGTCGGGTACTCCGCCTTATACGGTGCATAAAAATAATAGTGGGACTTTTTTTGTGCAGGGCTCGCACGCGGGGATGGCGCCGATCAATTCGGTTACCGTAACGCAGGGGCGCTACTTAAACGAAATCGATGATCGCGATAAGCGCAAAGTGGCGGTTATTGGCGCGCGAGTTAAAGAGCAGTTGTTTGATGCCGGCGACCCGGTGATTGGCGCTAACATCCGTATTGCCGGTATTAATTTTCAAGTGGTGGGTACGTTTGACTCGCAGCAGCGCGGCAATAATTCGCAGGATGAAGAAAAAATACATATTCCTAACGATACTCTGCGCCACGCATTTAATCAGTCCGGCTGGATTGGCAGTTTTGTGATTCAGCCCAAACCCGGCATTCATGCCAGTGTTGCCGAACAAGAGGTTAAAAAGTATCTGTATCAGCGCAAAGACGTGCACCCCGATGATGTTGGCGTATTGGGCAGTTTTAACTTGCAGGTGGAGTACGACAAAATTCAAGGGTTGTTTACCGGTATTAACTTTTTTAGTTGGCTGGTGGCGGTAGGCACGATTACCGCCGGTGCTATTGGGGTGGGCAATATTATGTTGATTGTGGTGAAAGAGCGCACCCGCGAGATAGGTGTGCGCAAAGCGCTGGGCGCGACGCCGGCGTCGATTGTGTCGATGATTGTGCAAGAGTCAGTACTGATTACGGCGGTTGCGGGGTATTTTGGCTTAGTGGTTGGCGTTTTTTTACTGGCGGGTGTTGCTAATATTTTAGAGATGACCGGCGGCGCGGACATGTTTGCCAGGCCGTCAGTGGATTTTACGACCGCCTTGATTGCTGTGCTGGTTTTGATTGTTTCTGGCGTGCTGGCCTCTTTGTTGCCGGCGGCCAAAGCGGCGGCGGTTAACCCTATTGTTGCTTTGCAAGACGAATAACATACAACGTACATCATTACTTATTGAGTTAACTGTTATGAAAAAATTTATATGGATGTTCTTTCTGTTGTTAATAGCCGTTATTTTTGTTGGTACAGCGGTATTTTTGTATCAGAAATCACAAGAGGCTCCGGTGGTGTATGAAACAACGTCGCCGTTTACCACCACGATTGTGAAAAAGACGGTGGCGACCGGCAAGGTGATTCCGCGTAAACAGGTTAACGTTACCTCGCAAGTGTCCGGCGTTGTGGATGAGTTATACGTGACTGCTGGCGAAACCGTTAAGAAAGGCGATTTAGTGGCCAGAATATCGATGGCCCCCAATATGGTGACGCTTAACCACGCTGAGTCGCAGCTTGAGAGTGCGCGCATTAGTTTTAACAACGCCGAAGATGAGCTGAATCGACAGAAAAATCTCTTGGAGCAAGAGTTAGTGTCGGTGTCAGCCTATAACAAGTTTCGCCTGAGCTACGAGTTAGCGAAAGAGTCGATGCACTCGGCCGAGAATAATTTACTGTTGATTCGCGAAGGGGCAACCCGTCAGTCTGATTTAGTGTCCAATATGATTCGCGCGACGGCGGACGGTATGATTTTGGATGTTCCCCATAAAGAGGGTGCTTTTATTGTTGAGTCGAGCACCTATGGTGCCGGCACCACCGTTGCTGCGCTGGCGGATATGACCGATATGATTTTTGAAGGCCTGGTAGACGAGGCCGAGGTGGGAAAAATTAGCGAGGGGATGGAGCTGCTGCTCGATGTTGGCGCCCTGGAGGGGGAGCCCTTCTCGGCCGTATTGGAGTATATCTCGCCGCAGGGGCAAGATGATCAGGGCACCATTAAGTTTGAAATTCGCGCTGCGGTGACTTTGTCCGATAAGTTATTTCTGCGCGCCAACTACAGCGCCAATGCCGATATCGTGCTCGATAAGCGTGAAGATGTGTTGGCGATCAACGAAAGTAATCTACTGATCGAAGAGGATCAGTATTTTGTCGAGGTACAAACGGCGCCGCAGCAGTTTGCGCGGCGCGAAATTGAAGTAGGTCTGTCTGACGGTATTAATATTGAGGTTGTATCTGGCCTAGCGGAAAGTGATAAAATCAAGCAACAGTAGCGTCTAGGGTAACTCTGGGCGTTAATCTATGGGTGCCACCAATGGCGCCCGAGCCCAGACTCTAGAGGTACACAATGATCGATTGGCAAGCTATTGATACCGTTATGCTGGACATGGACGGTACCTTGCTCGATCTGCATTTCGATAACTACTTTTGGCTGCATCACCTGCCGGCCCGTTACAGTGAGATCCACGGGGTCGATTTTGAGGCTGCCCGCGCCAAGCTCGCGGCACGCATCGACGAGCATGTGGGCAGCTTGCAGTGGTACTGCCTAGAGTTTTGGTCCGACGCGCTTGAGCTGGATATCCGGGCGCTAAAAGAAGAGATTAAACATAAAATTCAGATACGCCCCCACACCGAGGAGTTTCTCGATCGTTTGCGCGCCGCCGGTAAACACGTGATGCTGGTCACCAATGCCCATCCGCAGAGCATGTCACTGAAGTTTGAGGTCACCCAGATCGACAAGCACTTTGATTTAATCGTCTCCTCCCACGAGTTTTCACACGCCAAAGAAGCGCAAGAGTTCTGGCGCTCACTGGCCGCGCGCGAGCCGTTTGATCCAGCGCGCACCCTATTTGTCGACGATACGTTGCGGGTGCTGGATTCGGCGCGGGATTTTGGCATTGCCCATTTACTGGCGATTCACCAACCGGACAGTCAAGTGGCGCGCCGCGTTGCGGGCTACCCTGCGATTGAGCACTTTAGTGAAATTATGCCGGAGGTGCCCCGTGGCTGAACCTGCCAGCGCTAAAGTCCGCGTCGATAAATGGTTGTGGGCGGCGCGCTTTTTTAAAACCCGAAGCCTCGCCAAAGCTGCCATAGAAGGTGGTAAAATCAATGCCGACGGTCAGCGTATTAAACCCAGTCGCGAGCTGGAAGTGGGTATGATGCTCACTATTCGTCAGGGTTGGGATGATAAAACCGTCGAGGTGCTCGCACTGTCGGATAAGCGGCGTGGCGCCCCCGAGGCACAGCTGCTGTACCGCGAAACCGAGGATAGTATTGTCTTGCGCGAGCAGCGTGCGGCCGAGCGCAAGGCGGGATTGGGGAGTTTTATTGTCAGTGACCACCGTCCCAATAAAAAGGAGCGGCGCCAGATTCACCGGTTTCAGCGCAACATGAACATGGATGAATCCAGCTAGAGTTTGCCTCGTTTTATCGACGACCTTTCGCGCGAGCGCGCATTTTACCCGTTTTGGAACCCGCTATGATCAGCAACGACTTACTGCACCGCTTTATTTTTGATGACTGTGATATTCGCGGTGAGATAGTAACGCTTGGTGCCAGCTACCAAGAGATTCTCGCGCACAACGATTACCCTAAGGTTGTACAGGCACTGTTGGGCGAATTTGTCGCGGCGGTGGCGCTATTGTCGAGCACATTAAAATTTGATGGTGTGGTGACGTTACAAGCCCGCGGTGAGGGTGCTTTGTCGTTGGTGATGGCCGAATGTAGCCACCACAATGAGATTCGGGCGATTGTGCGCCCCGCCCCCGATGGTGAGATTGACGCCGAGGCGGCTACCCTACCCGATTTGCTCGGGGGTGGCGTGTTGGCCATTACCCTTGACCCGGCAAAAGGGGAGCGCTATCAGGGCGTGGTGCCCCTGGAGGCCGATGATCTGGCGGGCTGCCTAGAGCACTATTTTCGCCAAAGTGAGCAATTAGAGACGCGTTTTTGGTTGGCGGCCGATCAGGACGCGGCCTCGGGCCTTATGTTGCAGGCATTGCCGCAGCAGCTAGCGGCCAGCGCCGAGGATAACGCCGATCAATGGCGCACCGCTCAGGCCTTAGCCGACACCGTATCGAGCGACGAGTTGCGGCGGGTTGATCACAACCAGCTGTTGTACCGGTTGTTTCACGAACAGTCCTTGCGGCTATTTAGCCCCAGCGCTATCCACTTTGCCTGCAGCTGCTCACGGGAGCGCAGTGCCGAGGCGTTGAAGTCGTTAGGGCAGAGTGATGTCGAGCAACTGTTAATCGAAAAAGGTGAAATCGAGATCGACTGTCAATTTTGTAACCAGCTTTATCGCTATAGCGCGGCGGATATTCGCGCACTCTTTGGCCAGGAGACGTTGCATTGAGATTGCTATACAAAGGGTGGGTTGCTGTACTTGGCAGTTGTTTTGTGCTCGCGACGCACGCGCAAACGGCGCCAGAGGCCACAACTGAGCCACACAGGAGTGCTGGCTTGGTGAAAGAAGAACCCGAAAAACGCTGGGAAGCGGGCATCGGAGTGGGCGGTTTATATGGCCCGGACTATCGCGGCTCCAAATCCTATCGCGATTATATCGCCCCGATTCCTTACGTGGTGTATCGCGGGCCGGTGTTTCGTACCGACGGTGACGGTTTGCAGGGCGACTTTTTACGCACCGATGCGCTGGAGCTAACCGCCAGTATGGCCGTGTCGGTAACCCCCGACAGCGATAAAAACGAACTGCGCGAGGGGATGGAAGAGCTTGGCTCTACCCTAGAGGCGGGGCCCGCGGTTAAGGTTAATTTAACCGGGCCTAATTTCTCTCAAGGCTTCTCGCTCTCGTTGCCGCTGCGGGCGGTCATCGCTTTGGGTGACGGCTCGCCCGAATATATTGGGGTCGTGAGTACCCCATCGTTGGTCTATAAACAGTCCATCAAAGGCGGTTGGAAGTGGACCGCCCGCACGGGGCCGGTGTTTGCCTCGGGTAAATACCACGATTATTACTACACGGTTAAGCCAGAGTACGCCCTACCCGGTCGGCCAGCTTATGAGGCGAGCAGTGGCTACAATGGTTTTAATGCTCAGGCGGCTTTAAGCCGGCGCTTTAGCGATTATTGGTTTGCGTTTTATCTGCGCTACTCTAATTTGCAGGGGACGGACTTTCGCGATAGTCCGCTGGTGGAAACCGAGCACAATGTGATGGGCGGCTTTGCTATTAGCTGGGTCATTTTTTAAGCAGTCATCTCGTGGTTGACGCTCTACAGTGCCAAGCATAATATTAATCATCACATAATTAATAATAATCGTGAGGATGATTGAATGTTTCGTACCATTGTAATGGGTGTCGCCCTAGCCTTATTGCCTAGTACTGCCGCCTTAGCCGTCGATCAGGCGCCTCTGAACCCCACTTTTATCTATTTTGCCAAAGGCCAGACGCCCGATGCCTGGCACTGGGTGTTGTCTGATCCGGGTAACTGGTGGCAACCGCTAGAGGCTAACGAAGGCAAAAGCAGTAGCGGCAAGGTTCGTATGTCGAGTGCGGCGACTGAGCAGTTCCCCGATGCCATCAAGCTGAAATGGGATCGTAAAGATAATTGGGGCGGTGTCGCTATTAGTGGCCGCAGCGTGGATTTATCTAAGTTTGAGCAGGCCGCCGAGCTAATAGTTGCCCTTAAAGTTGAGAGCCGGGTGCCCGGCTCCGTTAAGGTCAAAATGAGCTGTGGTGAAGGTTGTGAAGCCGAGGTTGATGTGGCGGATAACCTCAGGGGGATGCCTCGTGGTCAGTGGATGGCGCTGCCTTTGGCGCTGGATTGCTTTGCCGCCAACGGACTTGATCTAAGCAAAGTGGCTTCGCCCTTTAGCATCGGCACCACGGGCGCTTTGGAGCTGCATATTGCGGAAATTAGCCTCGGCTCTATGGCTGCCGGTGATGAAGGCTGCGTGCCTAACGATCAAGCGGCGCCATAGTGGTCGATACGCTTTGGCACCGCTATTTGGACTTAGGGGGTATAGCGCTCCCAAGTCTGGCTGCGGCCAAACAGTGATATACCGATAAACCCGCGTACCGTCAGGCTGTTGCCTCCTTCGTTGAGCTCCAGCTTGGCTTTATAGATTTTGCCGGTTTTAGGGTCGAGAATGCTACCGCCAGCCCACTCGCCCTCGGCTTCGCGGGTTAGCCCCCACATAAACGTTAGCCCCTCTAAGGGCTGGCCTTTAAAGTCCTCGGGGCATTTTTCACACCGTGAGCCTTTGGCCTCTTCGCGCAAGAGCTGGGTGATTGTGCCCTGTAGCTCGCCCGCCGCGTTTAAATTTAGGGTGACGATACTTTTGCGACTGCCGTCGCGGTCATCGATCGTGATCCAGCGCCCCTCGACGGCTGCGGCTTGGCAAAGGGTGCTAAAAGCAGCGAATACTATCAGCAGGATAAGGCGAAATTGGGAGCGTGTCTGCATAGCTTACCTCGACGTTAGAGGTGCCTGTAGAGTGAGAGTTGTCGGTTGGGCACCACTGTAAACTATAGATCCATCGAGGGCGGGCTGCCAGTATCCGGCGTGCGGTATTTTACGCAATTGCGCCCGGCGTGTTTGGCGCGATAGAGCGCGTCGTCGGTGTGTCTGAGTAGGTCGGTAATGTCACGATCGGTTTTGGTGGCAACGCTGAGGCCAATGCTGATCGTGATGGCCGCGTTATTGGTGGTGCTGGCAAAACGCATTTGCTCACAGTCGAGGCGCAACCGCTCGGCCAGTTGCAAAGCTTGTTTAAGCTCAGTGTTGGGTAATACTAGAGCAAACTCCTCCCCGCCAAAACGCCCTAACGTGTCCGGCTCGCGCAGCTGGGATTGGCATTGCTGCGCCAGATCGCGCAGCACTTGATCACCAAATAGGTGGCCGTGCTGATCGTTGATGAGCTTGAAATAATCAATATCAAAAATGAGCAGCGCTAACGGCGTGTGATAGCGCTGAAACTTGGCAAAATTTTGCTCAAGTTCGGCCAATAGTTTACGGCGATTGTAGACCCCGGTGAGTTCGTCGGTCTCGCTTAAAGTTTGCAGTTGCCCCTGGAGGTCGTGGCGCTCGGTAATGTTGGAGGCGACCCACACGACTGCCCGCTCGCCATTAATAGGGTTGGCCAGTGGCTGAACGCGCCCCTCAAACCAAAGGTCGCCCCTTGGGCCGGTATCGGTCGGTAGCCCCGAGACATCTCGGCCCGCCAAGCTGTATTCCACGATACGTAAGCGGTTTTGGTGGATAGTGGTGCGTATCTCTTGCAGAAACCAGTCGGCCTTTTCTGCCGGTAAAACGTCATTGAGGGTGAAATCTACCAGGTGTGAGCCGTCGTGATAGTACTGGCGATCGTGGCCTCCGAGCAATGCCACATAACGCCCTGACTCGGTTAACACAAACACCGGGTCGGGCAGGGCTGCGATCATATCCAGCAGCAAATCTTGGGCGTCGCTCATGGGCTTACCAAAGGTAAGAGAAGTTTTTATTTATAAGATCTTAGGCGCCATTACGGGGGTAAGGCAAGCGGCGCGTCACAATGGTACGCGCCGCTGCGAAGGTTATATTACCGCCGGCGCATTGGCACAGGTACGTCTTTGGGTTTAACAAGTGCCGGCTCGGACTCAAAACGGGCATAAGCTTCACTGTGGGCTTTGGCAATGCGGCCCAGTGCGGCAGTTAGCTTGGGGTCTTCGCAGCCTTCGATACTTTCCCAGAGCTTATCGACGGTGGCCAGTGCATTTTTTTTGTCGTCGGATTTATTGATGCTCATCATCAGCTGGATGTAATTCTGAATACCAAGCTTATTTTGCATGGCTCTCTCGACGGTAGGCCGGGATTGCATTTCGGGTAAAGTAATATCCGGGCAGCGCTGCTTTATGGCTTGGTTCATGGTGTAGTTTGACATCATGGTGCGAAAGTCCGTCCCCAGCTGTTTTAAATCGGCGTGGGCATTTAGCGCGACGGTCGTGAGTAGCAAAGTAAGCGCGGTGCGAATCAGTGTGTGCATAAAGCCTCTTGATGGTCGGTAAACAGGTTCAGTGCGAATAGGTCGGCAATTGTATCACCGTCATTGCGGCTCGTCCGCGCGGGTTGCTATCCAGCGTTGTATGCGCCGCTCCAGAATGCTTAATGGCAGCGCGCCGGCCCCCAGTATTTGATCGTGAAAGGCTTTGAGGGAGAAGTCATCGCCTAGTTCCCTTTGGGCTTGAGTACGCAGCGCGAGTATGGCGTTCATGCCGATTTTATAGCTGGTGGCCTGACCCGGCATAACGATATAGCGCTCCACCTCGCGGCGCGCGTCATCGCGAATCATAGGCGTGTTAGCGACAAAGTAATCAATGGCTTGCTCGCGGGTCCATTTTAAGTGGTGGATGCCGGTATCTACCACCAAACGCACGGCGCGCCATAGCTCAAAACTTAAGCGACCAAAGTCAGAGTATGGATCGGCGTAAAGGCCAATTTCCTTGGGCACTTGCTCGGCATACAGGCCCCAGCCTTCGGTGTAGGCGGTGTAGCCGCCGTGGCGGCGAAACGCCGGTAAATCGGAAAGCTCTTGGGCAATGGCAATTTGCATGTGGTGGCCGGGCAAGGCCTCGTGGTAAGCGAGTGCCTCCATTTGGTAGCGGGGCATGGCACTTAAGTCGTGCAGATTGACGTAATAAATACCCGGGCGCGAGCCGTCGGCGGCAGGCGATTGGTAAAAGGCTTTACCGGCCGACTTCTCGCGAAACGGCTCCACCGCTTTTACGCGTAGATCGGCTTTAGGTAAGTGACCAAATAGCTCGGGCAAGCGGTCGCGCATAGTGTCGATCAGGACGCGGGTGTCTTTAAGGTACTGCGCTCGGCCTGCGTCGCTGTCGCGGTAGTAGAGTTCGGGGTCGTCCTGCAACTTTTTATAAAACTCCGGCAAGCTGCCAGCGAAGCCTACGGCCTTTTTAATATGCTCCATCTCGGCGTGAATGCGCGCAACTTCGGCCAGTCCCAGCTGGTGGATTTCGTCGGCACTCATGTCGGTGGTTGTGATGTTCGCCAGTGCGAACTGATAGTAGGCATCGCCTTGGGGAAACTTCCACACACCGTCACGGGTGTCAGCTTGTTCGGCCAGTTTGTCCCACACCGTTAACAGCTGTTGGTAGCCGGGCTGAACGCTTTTGAGTAGTGCTTGGTTTGCGTCGCTCAGTAATTGTGTGCGTCGCTCAGGCGTTATCTCAAGCGCATCTATTTTGCGCGTAAAGTCGGCCAGGAGCGGGCTCGACTCACTGGCGTCTTGATTAAATGGTTTGCCGGTCGTGATATTGACGATGTCGCTGCGCACTTGTGGGTAGACAAAAGCCGGAGCCAAGATGCCCTTTTGTGCACGGCGCTTAAGGTTAACGCTTAATTGTTCCAGTAACGGCTTAACCCCTTGCAGGCGCGAGATATAAGCGGTCGCATCATCGACGTTAGTAATTTGGTGTGAGTTGATCAAAAACGAAACGACGGTGGCGTGTAGGCCAAACATCTGGTTGACCGGGTAGTTGTAATCGCGCCATTGGTAGCTATTAATATCTTGCTCAAGTTCGAAGCGCATTAACTCGACACTGAGCTGGTTATCGGCATTGAGCTTGCTGCTGTCGAGTTCGTTTAATCGGGTGAGTTGATCCTGGTTGAGTCTGTGATACAGCGCACTTTGCGCGGGGCTAATATCGTCCCATTCGCCATAGTGGGTTTTGCGCCCTAAATGGGTTTGGTACATGGGGCTAAGAGATACTTGCTCTTCAAAAAATTGCTCGAACAGAGCGAGTGCTTGTTGGTCGGCGGTTCTCGCCGCTGACAACTGGCTAACCAAAAGCAGTAGAGCGCTTATTATCACGCGCTTAGTTAAACTCATGAAAGTCCTTAGTGGTGTTTGTGGTTTTGTCTGGGTTGTTCCATGGCGACATCGGCGCGACTGCGCAGTTTGTCTTTGCTGCGAATATCGGCAAAAGGGTCTGGGCCTGCCGCCTCGGGTGGCGGATGGGCCGTACGGCGCGATTGTTTATTGTGAGGTTTTGTGTGGCGCTCGGCATCGGTTTCGTTATTGATTTTTGCCAGGCTGCGGGTATTAAACCAATAATATAAAAGTGTAATGCCGATGAGCGCTAGCCACTTAACCACAAACGATGCCCAAAGGTTGTCGTGTTGCGCTGTGGTGGTTGCCCACGAGACGTAATCGCTGTGAACCATGGCGATAAAAAAGTAACTGATAAACAGCGCTAGCGTCGATACGATGGGGCGCCGGTAGCGCTTCCAAATAACCGTGGCTAAAGCCGACTTAGCGAGAAACCGAAACATATCGTCGCCCTACCCTCTGCCTTACGGAAACAAGCTCAAGCCCAGCGCGGCAATCAACGCTACGATACCGCGGGATTTATACTCGCTGATGATTTTGTCTTCTTCTTCTTTGACGATAACCTCTAGCACATCCGGCTCGTAATCTTCTGGCTTGCGGCCGTGCAAATAAATGCGAGTGCGCGCCCGTTCAATGGCTTTGTGGCGAATTTTTCCGGCGTATTTGTGTTTTACTTTGTCGTAGTTGCGGCGCAAAAAATTACTGCGTTTGTTATCGCGCAACTGATTTTCCGGTAGGTTCATAGTCGCTCCGATTTTTGGCGCGCCCGGTTACGGGCATTCGCCGGTATTTTGTAAGTGGGTGCGCTTGGCGTTGCGGGCTATGGCGTAGGTTTCGTCGAGCATAATTTCGCGGCCCCAGCCGGTTAATCCTTCGACGGTGCCATCGTCACTCATGTCTAGATGTTTTTGGGGTTTATTGCCCGGGCCCCATGACCAAGGCAAAAAGCCAATGTCAAATTCCAGAGCCGTTTGCACAATGGTGCGGTAGGGAATCGCGCCGCCTTCACTGTCATCCCAGCGATCGCCAAACTCGCCAATAATGAGCGGTAAATCGGCATCGACAGACTCTTGCATTTCGGCCCGTACCCGGGCGGCATCAAAGCCCCACATTTTGGGCCACCACATGTGGATCGACAATAAAATATTTTTTTGCGGGTCGGCTTTTATCAGCGCTGGCCCCGCCGCTTGTAAGGTGTCGATATCTTTGCCCCAGCCGGGTGCATCGATCATTAAGGGTACACGGTAGCCCGACTCGCGCAAACGGGTAATGGCGCGGGTGTAGCCTTTGGTGTACGCATCAAGGGCGACTTTGTCGCCCACTTCATTGCCGATATTAACAATTGTGTAGCGCTGATGTTTAGCGATGGTGGCGGCTATCTCGGGTTGCGTCCAATAGTCGATCAGTAAGTCCAACTTAGACCAGTCGCCGGTGGCGTCGTGCAGCTCGATAATAGGAAACAGTTTTTGCTTAAACGCATTTTTTAACACAGCGTCCAATTCGGCGGGTTTGCCTTCGGTACTCCAGACGATGCGCACGGTGTTGGCGCCGGTTTTGGCGATCTCACTAAAGCTCGATAACCCGGTGCGGTCGAGCCAAAACACCATGCGATTGGGTCCCATGGGCACGAAGTGCTCGCCACAGGCATCAAACAACTGGCGGCCTTTAACACTAAACGTTGCCGCAGAGGGGGTATCAGCCGCGTTGGCGCCGCTGATGAGCAAGAGGGTTATAAGTAATAGCGATAATTTCATGCTGCCTATCTGTTTCCGCCAAAAGGGATCGGGTTTGCCTACAGTTTAACCCGATTTGATGCGTCGATAGGCGATTGTCGTTAAAAAATTATGACAGGGTTGTGTCGTTGGCGGGTAGCACGCAAGTAAAGACGCTGCCCTTACCTACTTCACTGTTGATTTGCAGCTCGGCATCGTGGCGCAGCAATACATGCTTGACGATTGCGAGCCCTAACCCGGTGCCGCCGGTGCCACTGTTGCGGCTGGCATCCACACGGTAGAACCGCTCGGTTAAGTGCGGAATATGTTTGGCGTCAAAGCCGACGCCGTTATCGCTGACCGAATAGTAAATACGTGGGCCACTGCGCCATAAACGCATGGCAATTTTGCCCCCCTCGGGGGTGTATTTGACGGCGTTAACCACTAAGTTAGAGAACGCGCTGTGTAGCTCTTTTTCGTTGCCAATGATCGATAACTTGGGGGTGCATTCAAGGGTGAGAGTTTGTTGCTTTTCGTCGCTGAGCACGGCGGCCTCGGACTTTACGGTTTGCAGCAAAGGCTCTAACTCGACGCGCTTTTGGTTAAACCCGGTATCGGTGGTTTCCAGCTTAGACAGCATAATCAAATCGTTAATTAACAGCGACATGCGCTTGGACTGCTGCTGCATCTGCTCCAGCGGCTTGTCCCAGGTGGGGGTCTTATTGTTGTCGGCCATGGTTTCTAAGTAACCGCTAATTACGGTTAACGGCGTGCGCAGTTCGTGGGAGACGTTGGCGACAAAGTCTTTGCGCATTTGTTCTAAGTGGTAAATTTGGGTGATATCGCGCACCACAATCAAGCGCTCGTTTTTACCAAAACGGGTGATTTGAAACTGCAAGCGCTTGTCGGGAAAGCGCGGCGAGGGGATATCCAGCGGCTCGGAGTAATCGCCCGCTTCAAAGTAATCGACAAAGCGCGGATGACGAATAAAGTTAATGACCGATTGGCCTTGATCTGAGTTGTAAAACCCCAGTAAGCGCTGGGCGGCAGGGTTCCACCAATCGAGGTAACCGCGCCAGTCGAGCAAAATTACGCCGTCTTTAAGGGCCGAGGTGGTCTCTTGCACGCGATTGATAACCGCCTGAAGGTTTTTCTTCTCGCGTTTTTGGCGGCGCTGTAAGTGGTAAATGGCATCGAATACGTCGCCCCACAGGCCGGTCGCCTCGGGCGGTTGGCTTTTGCGACTGCCGTTGAGCCAGATATTGAGGCGCAGCATTTGCCACAGGCACCAGCCGATATACCAAAAGGCAAAGAGCACCAAGGTCCACGCAAGCTGGTCAATTAGCATGCCGATAATAACGGCGATGATAAAGATAACGGCCAAGCGTTTCAGCTCGGCATTGAATCCCTGTAGCAAAATGGTGTCAGTCCTGTATCGGCGTGATCAGAGGCTTTTAGCTGGCCTTGGTCGAAAAGCGGTAGCCCGTGCCGCGTACGGTCTGGACTAAGTTTTCGTGTTGATCGACCGTTAGCGCCTTGCGCAGGCGGCGGATATGAACATCGACGGTGCGCTCTTCGACATAGACGTTACCACCCCAAACGTGATCTAACAATTGGCTGCGGGTGTAAGCGCGCTCTTGGTGCGTTAAGAAAAACTGCAACAGACGAAACTCGGTGGGACCCATATCCACTTCGCGCTCGTTAATGGTAACGCGGTGGCTGGACGGGTCTAAGCACAAGCCCTGAACCTGTATGGGTTGGTGGCTGTTGGCGTGCGGATCGGCGCGACGCAGCACCGCTTTAAGGCGCGCTACCAGCTCGCGAGGCGAGAAAGGCTTGGTAATATAATCGTCGGCGCCTACCTCTAGCCCTTGGATTTTATTGTCCTCTTCGCCTTTGGCGGTGAGCATAATAATGGGGATGTTGGCGGTAACTTCGTCGCGCTTTAAGCGCCGCGCCAGCTCGATGCCACTGGTGCCGGGCATCATCCAGTCAAGCAGAATCAAGTCGGGTTTTTCATCGACGATCAGGCCGTGAGCATCCTGTGCATTGCTGGCCTCTAGGCAGCGGTATTCGGCCATCTCGAGGGCGATACGCAGCATATCGCGGATTGCGGATTCGTCGTCAACGATAAGGATGGTGCGACTTGTCATAGTGCCTGCCTGTATGTTCCATCAATTGCGGATAATCAGTGAAGCGGTGGCTGCGGCTGATAACCTATCAGCGTAGATTCGCCCCCTTCTTTGCAAGCGTATTTAATGGTTAAATTGTTGCATATTTATGACAGCCCGGCGGTAAATTTTACCGCCAAAGCCAGTTTGCGGGTAAAACTGAGAGTTTTTACCACTTTATTAGGCCTGCAATAATGCCGGTGAAAACGGCGACACCGACCCAGTTGTTGTTGAGAAAAGCGCTAAAACAGGGGCCGCGCTGACGGTAGCGAATCAGCCGCTGTTGATAGACAAACAGCCCTGCCGCCACGGCCACCCCGATGTAGTACAGGCCGTTTAGCTCAAACCGCGAGCCCATCAAGAGCAAGCCAAGCACCACCAATACTTGCAAGCTAGCGGTAATCACGCGGTCTTGATCGCCAAACAACACGGCGGTGGATTTAATGCCGATGCGCAGGTCGTCGTCGCGATCGACCATGGCGTAAAACGTGTCGTAGACGATGGTCCAGAGCACCACGGTAAAGTAAATCAGCCATGCCTGTTCGGGCACTTCACCTTGCACGCTGGCAAATGCCATGGGTATGCCCCAGGCAAAGGCTGCCCCCAGTACCACTTGTGGCAAATGGGTGTAGCGCTTCATAAAGGGGTAGCTACAGGCCAGTGCCAGCCCGCCAAAGGCCAAATACAGCGTTAGGGTGTTGGTAAACAGCACCAGAATAAAAGCCAGTAGCACTAACGCGGCAAACACCGCCCACGCCTCTTTGACGCTGACTTTGCCGGTAGCGAGCACGCGGTCTTTGGTGCGCTCAACGTGGCCGTCAAAGTTGCGGTCGGCGTAGTCGTTGATCACGCAGCCGGCCGAGCGCATAGCGATAGCGCCCACGCTGTAAATGATCACCAGATGCACCGGCGGCTTACCATCAGCGGCGAGCCACAGCCCCCACAGCGTGGGCCAGAACACCAGCAGCCAGCCAATCGGGCGGTTTAAGCGGGTGAGTTGTGCGTACAGCGTTAGGCGATGGCAGATGGTATCAATCATGTTGTCTCGTCCGGGAGTCGATCAGCGCGGGCAGAAACACTTCGCTAACCAGTAAGGTTTTACCGAATAGAAAAAATTTTGAGCGTCGGCCCCAGAGCATATCATCTCCCTGTACCACGGGGGGCACAAGCCGCTCGTGAGGTGGTAGCTGGGCGATTTGCATGGGTGAGCGCCCCAGTTGCCGATGGCTAAATAAAAAGCCTCCCAGGGGGCGGTTGGAGAGCTTGCGTAAATGGCGCAAGCGGCCGGTTAGGCTGTCGGCGGGGAATACACTGCGCGCATACACCCACGGAATGGCATCCGGCCCCAGCAACAACACCTCGCGAATCAGGGCGGTGCTGCGGCTTTGTTTAAGGGTGCGGCGCTCCGATAAGGTCGGCAGCCCCCAGTACTGGCGCAATACCTGTACTTGTAATTGCCCGGCACTGCGTTTGCGTAACTTGGCGGTCAGCGAGCTGTCATCGAACAGCCAGTGCCGTAACGGTTGGGGCACGCTAATGGTGTGGGCCGCCGGCTGCCAAAGCCCTAGCCCGCGCCGGGCAAACCGGCCAGGCGCGCCGCGTGATATTGCCGGGCGTGGTAGTAGCGCGCGCGATTGGGTCAAACGATACCTCGATCTACTGGGGTTAAACGCGGCATTTTAGCAGCTGTAGGGGTTAACAGCACAGGACAATTGCGGTTCGCTGGGGTACCCTCGCAGGTTAAGAATAAAGGCGACGAATGTGCGCCCCACGCAGTAAGAGATTGTTTATGAGTCTGACCAAAAAAATATTACTGGCCATGGTGCTGGGCATCGTCATCGGTTTGCTGCTTAACCTGTTTACCGGGCGCGAAGCGGACAGCTGGGTGCAGGTGTATCTGGTTGCGGGTTTATTTGACACGGTCGGGGCGGTTTTTGTCGCCTCACTTAAGCTGTTGGTGGTGCCGCTGGTGTTTGTCTCGCTGGTGTGCGGCACCGCAACGCTAGGCAACCAGGCGCGGATGGGCGGGCTGGCAGTTAAAACCATCGGCCTGTATTTGCTCACAACCGCCATCGCTATTACCTTGGCGATTACGGTAGCCAGCCTATTGGGGCCGGGGCTGGGGCTAAATTTAGAGGCGACTGGCGCGCTCAGCATGGACACCGACCTGTCGCTAAAGCAGACCATTATTAATATCTTCCCCAGCAACCCGGTGGCCGCGATGGCCGAGGGCAATATGCTGCAGGTGATTGTCTTCTCGGTATTGCTGGGGGTGGCCATTGCCAAAAGTGGTGACAAAGGCGAGCCGGTGGCGAGCTTTTTTGAGAACTTAAACCATGTGGTACTGCGCATGATTATGATGCTGGTACAGCTGGCGCCTTACGGGGTGTTTTGCTTACTGGCCAAGCTGTTCGCGTCCATGGGGTTTGGGGTTTTTCAGGACCTACTGTTTTACTTTTTAACGGTGGCGGGTGTTTTAGTGTTGCAGTGCTTGGTGGTGTATCCGGGCTTGCTCAAACTGCTGTCGGGTCTTAACCCACTCATATTTTTGCGCAAAATGTACCCGGTGATGGTGTTTGGTTTTTCCACCGCCTCCAGCAACGCCACGTTACCCGTTACCATGAGCACGGTTGAGGGCAAACTCGGGGTCGACAACAAAGCCGCCTCTTTTACCCTGCCACTAGGTGCCACCATCAATATGGATGGCACCTCAATTATGCAGGGCGTGGCGACGGTGTTTATCGCTCAGGCCTACGGTATTGAAGTGGGCATCGCCGGTTATTTAATGGTGGTATTAACCGCCACCTTGGCATCAATTGGTACTGCTGGGGTGCCGGGCGTGGGTATGGTGACCTTGGCCATGGTGTTACAGCAGGCGGGCTTGCCTGTGGAAGAAGGGATTGCGCTCATTATTGGCGTGGACCGACTGCTGGATATGATCCGCACCGCCGTGAATATTACCGGGGACGCCGCTGTGACCACCGTGGTGGCCAAGAGCGAGAATCTGCTAGACGAGGATTGCTATCGCAACCGGGACGCCTAGTTTGGCCTTTTAGTTTTGGTTGAGAGCGCTGGCGATATGCTCTAAATCGTCAGACGACTCAATCACATTGGCTACAGTGGCCTCGGCTTTGGCACGGGTTAGCTGTAGTTCATCCAGCAGTGAGTCGGGGATGGATTCGCAGGGGCCGGTGCCGATATTGTGCTGGCGTAACAACATGCGCGCTAGATACACTAATTTGGCATAGATAGCGTTTTCGCCGTGGTAATTCGGATTGCTTTGGTGACGCAGCCCGGTTACGACTTCCTCGGGCATTGACCACAACTCCATTAACTTACTGGCAATTTGATCGCGACTCATATTGAGTATATGGCGTTCAATCGTCTGTGGGGTGACGTGAGGGTTGGCCTCGCTCAGGCGGCAAAACTGTGCGTAATAGGGCGGAAACACCTCGGCCATAATCAATGCGCCAAAGTTATGCAGCAGGCCCGTAAGGTAGGCCATGCCAAAGCTGGGGCGCGACTCGCGGGGAATAGCCGTGACCAGCCCCTCGATAGTCGCCGCCATATACACCGCTTGCTGCCAATAGGGCAGCTCGCCGCTGGGGCCGTCTTTGGGCAAGTGCAGGGTTTTACCCAGCGCCAACCCAAGGGCCAAATTGAGCACCATATCAAAGCCCAATACCCGGACAATGGCATCGTGAATCGATTTAATTTTACCGGGGGCCGAATAGTAAGGCGACGCGGCCCAGCTCACGACTTGTGCGGCCAGGCTTGGGTCGGTCTCGACGATTTGTGCTAAATCCGATATGTCGGCGTTAGGGTCGACCCGCAGTTTGATAATACGCTGTGCGGTGTCCGAAAGCGGCGGCAGCTCTAAAGTCTCTTCTAAACGTTGGCGAATACGCAGCTGCGTAAAGTTGCTGATTGCGCCCTCTATTTGCGCTAAATCATCGGCGTCGCTGTCATCGGCTTCCAGCGGTGCTAAAGGCGCCGATAGTTGGCAGACAACGGCGTCTTTTAAGATTTGTTGAAACTCATTGCCGTGCACCCGAATGAGTTGGGTGTCGTCGCCCGAGTCCAGCAGTAAGCTGTCGCGCTCGAGTAGTTGTTCATCCACCAAAGTCAGCAGGCCCGCAACCTGTGGCAGAGCTGGCACCGATTGAAATTGGTTCGCCTCGCAAAACTGTTGTAGGGCGCTCGCGTCGGCGGCGCGCAGCTCGCGGTTTAAATGCCGGTTCACGGCGGTTAAATCCAATAGCCGGTCGGCGCCCAATACGACTTGCACCCGGCCGATGTCATCCTGCAGCAGGATCGAGCGTGCCGCACCTTGCTGACGCAAGTGCTGTTGGTGCCAAATAAGCGGGTCTTCGCCCTCAAAGGCGGTCGAGGCCAAATCGTAAGTAATGTTTTGACTGCTGAGCAGTGTTTCGACACTGGTAGGTACTGGCACTGAAATTTCTCCTGGTCGTTGTGCTCATTGGGCGAACTATCGTTGTTTGCACGGCGCCCTTGCTGACAATATAAAGCCTATTTGACGCAGCGGCTACGGTTGCACTTAAAGTGTGATCTGGGTCACGCTCGGTTGGTGCTTGCTTAAAACATTTTACGCGCCCAGATAGCGCTCACGTCCACCCAGCCAGCGCTCGATAATGGCGCTGGCCCGCACGGGGTCGCGCGCAATAATTAATTCTCCGGCCTCGCGCACGGCGTCCAGCAAATGGCTGTCGCGCTGGAGGTCGGCTACCCGAAACTCCATTTGGCCGGTTTGTCGGGTGCCGAGTACTTCGCCGGGGCCGCGCAATTCTAAATCTTGTTCGGCGATATAAAAACCATCCGAGCTCTCGCGCATAACTTTAAGGCGCGCCTTGCTGTTGCGCGATAGTGGCGTGCCGTACAGTAGCACGCAGTGGCTGGCATCGCGTCCGCGGCCGACACGGCCACGCAGTTGATGCAATTGCGATAGCCCCAGCCGCTCGGGATTTTCGATAATCATCAAGCTGGCATTGGGTACGTCGACGCCCACCTCGATAACGGTGGTGGCCACCAATAAGTCTAGCTCAGCGGCCTTAAAAGCGCTCATCACGGCTTCTTTCTCGGCCGCCTTTAGGCGCCCGTGAACCAAGCCAATCCGCAAATCAGGGAGTTGTTCGCTCAGGTTATCGGCCGTTGCCTCGGCGGCTTGAGCCTCCAGAGACTCTGACTCTTCAATTAAGGTGCATACCCAGTACGCTTGGCGGCCCGCCGCGCAAGCGGCGCGTACGCGCTCGATGATTTGCTCGCGGCGCTGGTCGGAGATAACTGCCGTGGTGACTGGGGTGCGGCCGGGGGGTAGTTCGTCGATCACCGAGCAGTCTAAATCGGCGTAGGCGCTCATGGCCAATGTGCGGGGGATGGGGGTCGCGGTCATAATGAGTTGATGCGGGGTGCATTCTCCGCGCGCGCCTTTCTCTCCCAGTGCTAAGCGCTGGTGGACGCCAAAGCGGTGCTGCTCGTCAATTACGGCGAGTGCCAAGTCGGCAAATTCGACCTCTTCCTGAAACAGTGCATGAGTACCTACCACCACCTGAGCCTCGCCGCTGGCGATAGCGGCCAGTTGCTCGCGTCGCGCTTTTTGCCCCAGCTTGCCGCTGAGCCAGCCCAGTTTGATACCCAAAGGCTCAAGCCAGGCACTAAAGTTAACCCGATGTTGCTCGGCCAGAATTTCGGTGGGCGCCATAATGGCCGCCTGTTTGCCCGCCGCCACGGCGGCCAGTGTCGCCAGCGCCGCGACCACGGTTTTGCCTGAGCCGACGTCCCCCTGCACCAGCCGCAGCATGGGTTCGGGCTGGCGTAGATCTTTTTGTATGTCAGCGCTTACTCTTGCTTGAGCGCCTGTTAAGTCGAAGGGGAGCTGGGCTAAAAGCTGTTGTTGTAATTCGGCTGCCGGGTGCAACGGCGGCGCCCGCTGACTGCGAATACCTTGGCGAAACTGCAGCATACTCAGTTGATGGGCCAGTAGCTCCTCGAAAGCTAACCGCTGCTGAAACGGGTGAATGCCCTCTGCCAACTGGTGTAGGTCGACGTCTTTGGGTGGGTTGTGCAGTAGGGCGAGCGCCTCGGCCAGGGGTATTTGCTCGAGGGTTTTACGCACGCGCTCGGGCAGCAGCTCTTCGAGTTGGTAGCGCGAGAGCAGCGCCAGTGCTTGCTGGGTAAGGGTGCGCAGTCGCGGCTGGGTCAAGCCATCGGTGGTTGGGTAGTGGGGGGTTAGGCTTTGTGCCAGCGGTTTATGGTCGCCATCGGCCAGCAGCTCGTATTCTGGGTGAACCATCTCCAGCCCGCTGGCACCGCGGCGTGCCTCGGCAAAGCAGCGCACCCGCGCGCCTTTGACCAGACGTTGTTTTTGCGCGCCGGTAAAATGAAAAAAACGCAAGGTAAGGGTGCCGGTGTTGTCTTGTATTCGGCACACCAAAGAGCGACGCCGCCCGTACACCACATCGGCGGCGCGTACTTCGGCTTCAATGACGGCGCTAATGCCTGGCTGTAAGCCCCCGATAGCCTGCACGCGAGTGCGGTCAAGGTAGCGTGAAGGCAGGTGAAATAACAGCTGCTGTACGGTCCGGACCCCGAGTTTGGCGAGTTTTTCGGCCAGCGCCGGGCCCACTCCCGATAGGGTGGTAACCGGCAGGCTCGCCAGCGTATCGGCTTGCCCGTTCACAGTTAGTTGCGCAGGCTAATCAGAGGGTTGTCACGTTGGCAGTGGCGAATGGCGGTGCGCAAGGCATCCACTGCTTTAAAACGCGGAAAGCTTGCCCTCCAGGCCAGCGCTACGGTGCGGCTGGGGGCTGGGTCGTTAAAGGGCCTGGTTACCAGTACCTCTTCGCTGTAGCGGCTTATGCCGGCGGCGGAGACGGGCAAAATAGTGATGCCGAGCCCCGACGCTACCATGTGGCGCAAGGTCTCGAGTGAGCTGCCCTCGGCTGCTGTGCGTACGCCACCACTGTGCCCTTCGACGGATGTTTTAAGGTGTGGGCACGTCTCCAGCACCTGATCGCGAAAACAGTGGCCCTCGCCCAGTAACAGGACTTCTTCTGAGTCCAGTGCGGTAGGGTCGATCGTATCGTTTTGCGCCAAGGGATGATCTTTGCGCATGAGCACCACAAAGGGCTCGTCGTACAGCGGTTGCGTTACTACATCGGCCTCGGTAAAGGGCAGCGCCACGATAATCACGTCCAGCTCGCCTTTGCGCAGCTTGGTGCGCAGGGTACCGGTGTAGCTCTCCTCGACGTACAGTGGCATTTTGCTCACTTCTTTTTGCAGCTCGGGGATAAAGCTCGGCAGCAAATAAGGCCCAATGGTAAAGATAGCGCCGATGCTCAGCGGGCTGGAGAGCTGGTCTTTGCCCTCATTGGCGATATCTTTAATGGCGGCCGACTGCTCTAGCACTAAATTGGCTTGAGCCACGATTTTTTCGCCTAAAGGAGTGGCCGATACCCGTGATTTAGAGCGCTCAAATAAAGAGACGCCCAGCTCTTCTTCGAGTTTTTTGACTGCGATGCTCAAGGTGGGTTGGCTGACAAAGCAGCGCTCGGCGGCGCGACCAAAGTGTTGTTCCTGAGCCAAGGTGACGATATAGCGCAATTCTGTCAAAGTCATGGTTCAGGTTCCTATCGGGAATAAAAGTATCTTGATGAGTACACTAGCAAAATGGATAGCGAAAAACTATTAATAATCGGTTGTGGCGATCTCGGGCGACGTTTGGCAGGGCAGTTGGCCGGGAGCGGCATGGCCGTTACGGGGGTGCGCCGCAATCCGCCGAAAGCGACGGATGAGCTGCAATACCGCGCGTTAGATGCCTCTGACGAACGCGCTATGATGGCACTGCTGGCCGAAGGTTTTGACCATATCGTGCTGACCCTAACCCCCGCTGAACGCAGCGAGTCCGGCTATCACACGGGTTACGTGGTGCCTTGCCAGACCTTAGTACGCGCGCTTGCGGCGGCAGGTAAAATGCCGCGCAGGGTGTTGTTTGTCTCTAGCACCGCGGTTTATGGCGAGAATAACGCTGAGTGGATCGATGAGACGACACCCCCTCAGCCGGCCCGCTTTAACGGTGAACAGGTGTTGGCGGCCGAGCAGGTACTGCGTGACGCTAATCTGCCGCTGAGTGTGCTGCGCTTGTCGGGTATCTATGGGCCGGGCCGCAGCCGCTTGATAGATCGTGTCCGGCACGGGAACGCCGCGCCGAAACCCTCCTGGACTAACCGTATTCACGCCGATGATGCGGCGGGGTTTATGGCCTACTTGCTGCGCGAGACGCCCGAGCCGCAACCGTTGTATTTGGTCAGCGACAGCGAGCCTGTCCCCTACGCCGAGGTGGTGACTTATATAGCCGATTGCTTGGGGGTGAGCTTGCCCGCCTCAGTACCGGCGGAAGGCATGAACAAGCGCATTGATAATCGCCGGCTGTGTGCCAGCGGTTATCAATTGCGCTACCGCGATTATCGCGAGGGTTTTGCCGAGCTGTTGGGTGCGACCGATACGATTATTGCTTAAGCGGTGCAGCTATGAAGTCTGTTAGCCGGCGGTGACCATAATGCCGTCGGCTTCTACTTGGGCACCTTTGGGCAGCTGGCTGATGCCTATAGCGGCACGCGCTGGGTAGGGCTCGTCAAAGTAACGAGTCATTACTTCATTAACGATGGGAAAGTTGCCCAGGTCGGTTAAATAGAGGTTGAGCTTAACCACGTCTTTTAAGTTGCCACCGGCGGCCTCGCACACGGACGCTAGGTTTTTAAATACTTGATCGGCTTCGGCGGCAAAATCACCCTCTACCATTTCCATGGTCTCGGGAATCAGCGGGATCTGACCGGATAAGTACACGGTGCCATTGACCTTGACTGCTTGAGAGTAGGGGCCGATTGCCTCGGGCGCTTGATCGGTGTGAATGATGGCTTTGTTGGGCATGGTGTTCCTTGCGCTGAATGGGAAAGCTTATAAGTATAAACCCCCTAGCGCTCAGTGGCCAAGAGCACCGCACCGATAAGGATGCGCACTGCTGGAGCTTGGTGTAATCTGGCGCGGCGCCCATCAGGTAAAAAGACTTGCGCGACAAAAAAGAACAAGGAACAGGAAGATGCAGTTACTGCTGGCATTGGTTATTTTGGCATTGCTGTACCTATTTACCCAGGTTCGCCATCTGCGTAAATCGGTAGAGTCGTTGCAACGTCAATTGCGTGAATTGGCCCGGGAGATACCCACCCGAGCTTTTGAGGATCAAACGCAAGAGGCGGCTTCTGAGCCGGACTTAGACTTAGACCCAATAGGGTTAGAGCCGGAGGCGTTAGCGGCAAGCCATTCGCCCGTAGATTCGCAGTCCGCTGTGACAACCCCGCCACCGCATGCCGCGTTTGCCCGCGAGCAGGGTGCACCAAGCCCACAGAAGCATACGGCGACAGCGACATCGCCGGTATTTTTTGATCGAGCGTTAACGTGGCTTAAGCGCTATTTTACCGAAGGCAATGTCATTGTTCGCGTCGGTGTCATCGTGTTGTTTTTTGGTGTTGCTTTTTTGCTGCGTTATGCCAATCAGCAAGGTGTGTTACCGGTTCAACTTAAGCTGTGCTCGGTGGCCGCTCTGGGGGTTGCCTTACTGGCAATAGGCTGGCGGTTGCGCCGTATGCGTGTTACCTACGGATTAATTTTGCAAGGTGGCGGGCTGGGTATTTTATATATTACGGTATTCGCCGCGCTGCGTTTGTTCCATTTAATTCCACCGTCAATGAGTTTTGCGCTATTGGTGGTAATGGTGATTTTATCGGCGGCATTAGCGGTTTTGCAAAATGCTCGCTCATTGGCGGTGATGGCTGTCACTGGTGGTTTTCTCGCGCCAATATTAAGCGCTAGCGGACAGGGTGATCATGTCACGCTGTTTAGTTACTATGCGCTGCTTGATGCTGGCATTGTCGCCATAGCATGGTTTAAAGCTTGGCGCATTCTAAACTTGCTTGGGTTTGTATTTACTTTTGTTATTGCGAGCCTCTGGGGTGTTCTTAACTATACCCCCGCCAACCTTCCCAGTGCACAGTTCTTCTTGGTGCTGTTTTTTCTATTTTATGTGTCCATTGCCATTTTCTTTGCTCGGCGTCAGCCGCCAAACTTAACAGGCTACGTCGATGCGTCGCTAGTATTTGGTGTGCCCTTGGTTGGTTTTGGTTTACAGGCGGGCATCGTGTATCAATACCAATACGGGTTGGCATGGGCGGCGTTTGCACTGGGAGTTTTTTATAGTCTCTTGTTAATACTCTGTCGGCGCTTTGGCGGGGCCACGTATCGTTTGCTGGCTGAGGCGTATTTGGCGTTAGCGGCGGTGTTTTTATCATTGGCGATTCCCTTTGCGTTAGATGGCGAGTGGGTTGCGTCGGTATGGGCGCTAGAGGGTGCCGGCGTACTTTGGGTTAGTTTGCGTCAACGGCGTCAGCTGGGGGCGGCGTTTGCTTTGGCTCTTCAGGTGCTGGCGGGGGTGTACTTCTTAGCGGCGCAATGGCACCGCGACGGCGAGGCTTTTCTGGTTAATAGCGTTTTTTTAGGGGGAGTATTATTAGCCTTAAGTAACGGTGTTAGCAGCTATTTATTGCGTCACAGCTCACCCGATATTTTACGGGTCATTAGGCAGTGCTCGCAGCCACTTTTATTATTGGCGTTAACCTGGTGGTTTTTAAATGGTGCGCAAGAGGCGCTAGCTAATATTGCGCCGATGTATGTTTATGTTGCGATGTTATTATTTGTCGCGACGTCTTGCATGGTTTTAGGGTTTTTAGAATTAAAGCTGCAATGGTCTGAGCTGCGCTTTACTGGGTTTGGGTTGCTATTGTTTATGTTGTTGGCGGCCGGGTGGGCCCTGCAAAATTTGAATCACCCCGGAGAGTCTTGGGGTTATGCTGGCTGGCTCGCATTGTTTTGCGTTTTATCCTGGCTATTGTACCTTCGCGATCGCCGGCCTCTTGCCGCCGTCAATGCGGTGGGGTTGCACTTGTTGGGCTGGCTGTTGTTTGCCGTGTTGGGGACCACGGAGCTAGTCTGGTTTGTTGTCGATACATTAAATTTAGCCGATAGCTGGGAGTGTCTGGCACTGGTCCCGCTAAGTTTGTTGCTTACGTGGTGTGTCTTGAAGCTGAATGTATGGCCTTGGACTGATCACTACGCGAGTTATTTAATCTATGGTAGTTCTCCGCTAGTGGCCTTTATGGCGTTGTGGAGCGTCGCAATAAGCGCCACGAGTGCGGGAAGTTTCTTGCCTTTACAGTATGTGCCACTTCTCAATCCATTAGACCTCACGCAATTGGCGGTATTTTTTACCGGGTTTTACTGGTGGCGCAAAGTCTGCTCGGTAGGTGTCATTAAGGTTTCTAGATCGCATGGCTGGGCTGTCATCGCGGCGCTAGTGTTTGTTTGGTGCAATGCAATGCTATTGCGTAGTTTGCATCATTGGAGTGGCGTGAGCTACGAGTTAAACGCCATTGTAAACTCGGCGCTTGCGCAGGCGGCCTTGACAATATTTTGGGCGCTGCTGGGTTTGTCGGTTATGTTTATTGCTACCCGGAAGCACTGGCGTAATACGTGGTTAGTGGCAGCTGTATTGCTTGCCGTAGTGGTGGCTAAACTATTTTTAATGGATATGCGCGATAGCAATACCCTCGAGGCCATTGTCTCGTTTATCGCCGTTGGCATTTTGTTGCTTGTGGTCGGGTATTTTTCGCCATTGCCGCCCAAGGCGAAAGCGCCGTTAGCTGAGTGATCGTGAGGCGCTGTTAATCGGCTAACGATTCATGGCGCTGTAGTAAAAGCGAAGGCTGCTTTCTTAACTATAATGGCAGGAGTCTAATTACAATTCAGAAGGAGCTGGTGATGTCTGATACATATTTTCCCCGACGCATGTTGGCGTCGTTTGTGGCACTTGTTAGTGGTAGCACGGCCCTAGATGCGCTGGCACAAGATGACAGTATGCCAAAAATGGAGGAAGTGGTGATTCTTGGCAGCCGGACCCCTGGCCGTACCGCCGAGGATATGCCGGTGCCAGTGGATAATTTTAGTGCCGAGGCGCTGTCCAGTACGGGCCAGGTTGAAGTGGGTCGTATGCTGCAGGCGATTGCCCCGTCGTTTAATTTTCCCAGCTCGTCGGTTAGTGATGGCACCGATGCGTTGCGCCCGGCGACGTTACGTGGCTTGGGGCCCGATCAAACCTTGGTGTTAATTAATGGCAAGCGCCGCCATCAGGCATCTCTTATTCATATTAATACCTCGGTTGGTCGCGGTACGGCCGGTACCGATATGAACGCCATCCCCGCAGCGGCCATTAAAAACATTGAGATTTTGCGCGACGGTGCGGCAGCGCAATATGGCTCGGATGCAATCGCCGGTATTATCAATATTGTGCTCAAAGACAACAGCGAAGGTGGCAGTGCGTCTGGTTCTTACGGTCAGTACACCGAGGGCGATGGCGAAACGGTTAACGTAAATATTAATAAGGGTTTATCGATCGGTGATAGCGGCTACGTTAGTATGACGGCCAACTATCGCGATCGCGGCCGAACCAATCGGGCCGATCCCCAAGGACTCTGTTTATACGGTGGCTGTAACGACAGCGACGGCAACGGTTATCTGGAGCCATCAACAAGCTACGCCGAACGCGAGGTTAATGGTCCCGCCCGCGATGGATTTCGTATTGGCGATGCCGACTCGACCCAGGTGGCGCTGGTGTTGAATGCCGGTGTCGATGTGGGTGTCGGCGAGCTATATGGTTTTGTGACTTACTCGGCACGTGAGAACGAATCTGGCGCTTTTTATCGCAACCCAACCGGCACGAATGGAGTTGATAGCGCACTGCTAGCCGACGGTTTAAACCCCGCTGATCCCGATGGTTTTTTACCGCTAATTTATTCTGAGATTGACGATGTTTCCTACAATATTGGTTACCAGTTTGAGCTGGCCAATAATGCTCATATGGATATCGCCTACACCTACGGCAACAACCAAATTGCTTACACGACGAAGAACAGCGCGAACTACTCTTACGCGAATTACCTGCGCTTTGGCGAAGGGCTGGACGATGCCGGTGTGCGCCAGCAGATTCCGCGCGCGGCGGATGCTTACGGCTTAGAGCTGGAGCTGCAAACGCTCAATGTCAATTACACGCAGAGTTTGGGCGATTTTCACTTGGCGGTTGGTGGCGAGCTGCGCCGCGATGGCTACCAGATTAAAGCCGGTGAGCAATACGCTTGGTTTGACTACGACACCCACCCAGAAACCGGCGCGGCACTGTACGCGCAAGACAGCGGTGGCGGTATTCAGGGGTTTAACGGTATTGCTCCGGAATCGGTGGTGGATGAAAGCCGCGATGTGCAATCTCTGTTTGTCGACGGTGAATATCAAATTACCGATGACTGGCTGGTGAGTGCCGCCATGCGTTGGGATAACTACGACGGTTTTGGCGATACAGTTAATTATAAGCTGGCGAGTAACTGGCATGTAAGTGATAGCTTTACGATGCGAGGCTCGGTGAGCACCGGCTTTCGCGCGCCCTCGATGCAGCAGTTGTATTTTAATAACGTGAGTACGCAAATTCGCGATGAAGGTGCGGTCACCGTGGGCACTTTTCGCAACGACAGTGCTGTGGTGCGCGGCTTGGGTGTGCCAGAGTTAACCGAGGAGCAATCGCAAAATATCAGTCTCGGTTTTGTCACTCATATTACCGATCGCTGGAGCCTGACCCTTGATGCCTACGCGATCAATATTGATGACCGTATCGGTATTAGCAACCAGTTAACCGCGGCCGATGACCCTGGCGACGGCTTGCTGAGCAACGCGCTGGCTGAGGCCAATGTTGCCGCCGCTCAGTTCTTTTTAAATGGCGCCGACACTGAAACCCGCGGGGTGGATATTGTTTCTAGCTACAGCGGCATCGACTTTTTGCGAGGCAACCTGGATTTGACCTTGGCGGCGAATTATACCGATACCGAGGTTACCAGCACCTATGTTCCCCGCGATGGCGCACTGTCTAGTGTTGACCCGACGCTAGTGTTTAGCGCGCAAGATATTTCTATTATTGAGTCATGGCAACCCAAAGACCGGGTGTCTTTGAGCGCCGATTATTTACTGGGCGACTTACGCGCCAGTCTAAGCGTTAATCGCTATGGTGAATACACCGTGCTTGATAGCAGTGCGCAAACCTACAGTGCCGAGTGGCTTACCGATGTTCGGCTGGGTTACTTCGTCACCGATGGGATTGAACTGTACGCCATGGGCAATAATGTTTTTGACGTTACCCCCGATCAGGTTAATAACACGAGTTCACGGGGCGGTTTATTTGAATCCAGCCCCGGCGCCGAAGATATGGCCATTGATACGGTGTTTCGTTACTCCCGCCGCAGTGCGCCATTTGGCTTTAATGGCGCGTTTTATTCCGTTGGGGTTAATTACTCGTTTTAGGCTGGAGGCTTCAAGCGTCGTGTCGGTGGGTTGCTGGGCGCTCGCCTAATCGCTGCGCTATCGTTTTGTTCCAGTGATTACCTCTGGTGCGACAGCTCGATTTCTTTGTTTTAAGGCTTAGCCAAGAGCTGGTGCTGGCCCGTCGGTACGGATCGTTAGTCTTTGTGGTTACCTACCTTACAAAATGATAGCGGTAACACTTGAAATAACATTGCACGGAGGTGTTTTAGGTGTTGTCAGGACAGTAATGATAGCGCTATCATTACTGTCCTGACAGCAATAAGCTGCGTGCATGTGTGCCCTCACCTGTCGCGGACATGGAATGTGATGCCATGATTTACTCTACCGATTACGGTGCTCGCTGGAATTTACGCTCGCCAACTGATATGCCAAAGGCGGCTGGAACTTTGTGCAACCGCCATTTGCGTATAGACGCTGGATGTCGCGGCTATTTGGCGACGCGTGCTACCGAGAGTCACGCCGCCCAGGGGTTGGGTCGCTTTGTGTATCTAAAAGATGAGGTGACTGGGGAGCTATACTCGGCGCCCTATGAGCCAGTGCGCAAGGAGCCCGAGCAGTTTAACTTTTGCGTAGGTTTAAACGAGATTACCTGGGATTCGGTGTTTGACGGTTTGGATGTCCGCTTGCAGCTGTCGCTACCGGAGGACGACGCAGTAGAGTTGTGGCAGGTAACGGTGGCGAATCGCGCTACCGTTGCGCGAAGCATCAGTGTTTACCCCTGCTTTTTACTCGCGCAGCTGAGCGAGCAACACCGCAGCGCGGAATATCGGCCGGACCTTGAGGGCATAGTCGCGAGTTTTGCGGTGGCTGATACAACCTCCGAGCCATTAGCGGCTGAGTTTCTGGAAGGGAGCTATCGGCAGGTTAAAAGTTTTGTGCTGCATGAGCGCCCGCCGGTTGCCTGGCAGGTGAGACGGGCACTGTTTGAGGGTGAAGGCGGATTGCATAACCCTGACGCGCTGCGCGCTGAAGAGCTTGGTTGTGATGATGCGCGGCAATACGATGTGCCGCTCGCGGCTTTGCAGTATCGCCTACAGTTGCCTCCCGGTGGTGAAGATACGCTGCGGTTTATGGTGGGGGATGCGACGGATAAACGCCACATACGCCGTTTGCGCGATCGGTACTTATCGGCAGCGGGTTTTGCGCGAGTGCAGTCGATGCAACAAATCGACGGCGATGCGCGAGCGAACACCTTGCAAATCGACACGCCCGATGACAGCTTAAATCATTTTGTAAATCACTGGCTGCCACGTCAGCTCGCAAGCGCAAACGGTGCCGATGACGATGATTTGCAGTGGCGTATTGCTTTGGTTTACAGCCATCCTGCAAGGGCTCGCGGTGAATTTTTAGCGGCGTTACAACGCCGCCCCGGCAAAAAGGATAACGCTACGGGGGCACTGTATCGCCCACCCAATAGCGGCATTGGCTGGGTGTTGTTTTTACGGGCCTACTTGGCAGAATCGGCCGATACAGCATTGTTGCGTGAGACTATGGTGGGCACTGATGGCGTTGCGATTAGTGTGTTTGAGCGGGTTAATAATGCCATGCATGATTTGCTTGGGCGTATTGATCGCCATGGATTATTGCACACGACGCAGCCGGGGGCTGGTGGTGCGTGCGCCAACGAATCTTTATCGGCGGCCTATGCTCTGGAGCTTTGGGCAACGATCTGTGAGCGAGATATACGGTTGCTCTCGGTGGCCGGACAATACCGCGAGGGCGCAGAGGCACTGCGACAGGCGGTGAATCAACACCTGTGGGACGGCCGTTGGTACGCCCGCGGTATTACCCGATATGGCGCGACTTACGGGGTGAGTGATGACCGCGAAGGAAAGATTTTTTTGGCGCCGCAAAGTTGGGCTTTATTGGCGCAGCAGCAAGATGCGCATCGCCGTCGTTTATTGCTTGATGCCGTGGACTCGCAGCTGGTGACCACCGATGGGGTAATGAATCTTGCACCGACATTTAGTCAGGTACGCGATGATCTTAGCCATATTTCGCGCAGTCATCCCGGGTTGGGCGAAAACGGCTCAATTCACAGTTTAACGGCGGCACACTATGCTTACAGTCTTTATAGCGCGGTTGAGCCGGAGCGAGCTTTTCAGGTGTTGCGCGCGTTAATCCCCGGCCCCGATGGCGAGCGCTACCGCCAGCGCGGTCAGCTGCCAACGTTTATGCCTGACGCGGCTAGCGGTGGTGGCGAGTCATTCGCAACTCGGGCGGGTTACTCCAGCGGGGTGGCGAGTGCCGCGGCCGCTAGCTGGACGTATCTGGCGCTGATAGAGGGCTTATTAGGTGTTAAGGGCGATCGCGAGGGACTTTGGATTAACCCGCAACTGCCGGCGCACTGGCCCTATGCGCGGATGGTTAAAAAGTTTCGCGGCGCAACTTTATATATAGCGATAACCCGAGATGTGAGTGTTCAGGGTACGAGTATGAGTATTGATGGTGTCGCCCAAACAGAGAGTCGCATACGCAATCCAGAACCCGGTAAGCGCTATCAAATTGAATTGCGAGTAGGGCGTCAAGCGCGTGACTATGGCGCGCCAAATTTAGCTTTTGCGAAGCGGCAGACACCAGGTTTTTTACGGGTTGCCGGGCAGTGATGTGTTGAGCGTTTGCCGCTGCGGCTAACCGGCGCGGCGGTGAAAGCTACGAGTGTCGCTGTTAGCCGGTTGGCGCCAGCCAGTGGTCGAGCTCTTGGTGTAGGCGCGAGGTAAAGTGCCTAAAATCTACGGTTTTTTGCAGGTAGCTGTTAGCGCCTAGTTGGCGGGTCTGCACCAGATCGATGAGTTCATCAGAGGTGGTAAGAATTAACACCGGGGTGCGGCTGTATTCGGCCGAGGCGCGCATGCGCTCTAATACGCTTAAGCCGTTGCCGTTAGGCAGGTTTATGTCCAATAGTACCAGGGCGGGCTTTGGCAATCTGGGGTTGTGAGCGTAACGTCCTTGAGCGTACAAGTATTCAATAGCTTGCGCGCCATCGGTTACCAATTGAATGTCGTAGTTTTGGTTAAGGTGTCTTAGGCTTAACATCGCCAGTTCGGCGTCGTCTGGGTTATCCTCCACCAACAGTATTGTCTCTTTGCTCATCGTCCTTGTCGCCTTCCTTGAAACAAAAATAAAAGCTCGCGCCCTCGTCGGGGCTCGACTCGGCCCATATCTGACCGCCGTGTCGACTAATAATACGCTGAACCGTGGCCAGTCCGATACCTGTTCCTTCAAACTCCTCGGCTTTGTGTAACCGGGAGAAAGGAGCAAATAGACGTTCAGCATAGTTCATATCAAAGCCTGCGCCATTGTCGCGAATATAAAATACCTCTTGGCCTTGGTAAAGGCACTGGCCCGCATTAATTTGGGCGTGAGCTTTGCGGCGTGTATATTTTATGGCGTTTTCCAATAAGTTGGTCATTAGCATCGTAAAAAAGCGCTTATCGGCCCGCACCTGCAGGTTGGGCTGGATTATCAGGCTAATGTCGCGTTCGGGCTCGCGCTCGCGCAATACCGAAAATAGCTGCTGAGTTTGCTCGCTAAAATCGATTGGCTCGCGATGTAGCTCACCCAAAGTAGCTCGGGATAAATGCAGGAAGCTGTCAATCATCTCGGACATTTCGCGTGTGCCAGCTTCAATGCGACCGAGGTAATGCTGACTTTGATCTGGCAGTAAGGCGCTGCAATCGTCTGCCAGCATCCGGCGAAACCCTTCAATACGGCGCAGCGGCGCGCGTAAGTCATGGGAGACCGAGTAGCAAAAGCTTGCTAGCTCGTCGTTGGCCGCCTGAAGCTCGGCCGTGCGCTGTTGGACTCGGTCTTCCAGTATCGTATTAAGGTATCTGACTTCCTCTTCGGCTTTGCGACGGGCCAGAACGTCACGTGCTAAGGCGTCATTCGCCTGGCGCATGCGGTCATAGGCTTGCGTTAAATTTTTGCTTAAGCGGTTAAATGCGCTGACGACCTGATCGAGCTCATCGTTACCGCTGTGGCGGTTACCGCGCTCAAGTTGCAGTGGCTCGGGTGATTCGCTGACGTTAAATTGGTTTACGTAGTGCGCGATGCGGACTAAATGCGCGGTGATAAGCCGGTAAACAATAAATAGGATAAACAGCGACACTAAAAACGTTTTAATGCCTTGCGTGAACAAGATAATAATTAATTTTTCCCACAGGCGAGAATAAACCTCATTAAGCGACGCCTGGACTCGCAGGGTGCCAATGTGTCGGTTACCGTCTTCGGTAGTGTGGTTAATGGCGTAATCGCGATTGATCACGCGATGCTTGGTAAATTGGCCCAGGGTAATGGTGAGCGGCTCGGCGATATCGGCGGGGTCTTCGTAAATGGCGACCGCGACCACTCCGGGCAACTGGCGAATACCCTCCATTTGCAGTTTTAGCTGACTTGGGTCCAGATTCCATAGGCTGGCACTGATACTTGCCAGGTAGCTGCTCTGCACATCGTCGAGCCGGGTTTTAATTTGTCCGACATCCCGCTGAAAGTCGACGAACAATTGAAACGCGGTAGCCACAAGCGTGACCAGTGAGCTAAACAGCACAATCGCAAACAGTAAACGACGGCCAATGCGGTCATCGGCAAGGCTCGCCCCCGGTTTTGAAAACCTGCGCATCGGCCGGCTTATAGCTCGTGCTGCTGTTGAATAGTGTCGAAGACTCCCTCGTCACGCATGTCGCGCAGTGCCTGATTGATGGCTGGCATAGCGTCCAGGTGAGTGGATATTTTGGAGCACTGAAACATCAACGGAATATTGCGCAGCACTAAGGGTTCGCCAAGTTCTGCTGTGATACCTTCCATACGAGCGATATAAAGCAGGGTCGGAATTGCGCCGACCACGACATCGACCCGCTCGCGTGCGACTTTGCGTAAACCTGTGGCGTAGTCAGTATCAAATACTTTTTCCAGCGTAGTATCGGCGTCAAAGCGCTCGCTGAGTGAGCCACCGCGCAACACGGAAATCCTTTGTCCGCTTAAGTCCTCGTAGCGGTTGAGTGACAGGCCTTGGCGTGGAATCGCTCCGAGAGGGTGCTGAAAGGTGAGCTCACCAGCGATGACTTTCTCGGAGTCGAGAGGTGCCAGAATGGTGCAGTCTTGTGTCCCGCGCTCGATTTCACGGCCCGCGCGAACAAACGGCGTAAGAGTAATATCAAACTGGTAGCCGGTGCGCTCTGTCAAAGCCTTGACGATATCGACAAACGCGCCCTCTATCTCGCCGCTCTGTACTGATTGCGATGCCCATGGCGGCGCGGCGAGCGTCACCATTTTTAGCGTTTCTTTTGGCTCGCCAGGTTCGCTCGCAGCGTTGCCGAGGGGCGAGGCGAAAGCCGTTAGTAGGGCCAAGATAGGCCCCAATGGACGCCGCGCCTTTTTAAAAAAATCATTATTATTCATTAGCTTGTACCTCAGTTTGGGTGGCGCATCCCCTCGCGTATAAATCCTGCCGTCAGTATAACGTGACTTGTTCTACTCGTCAGGCCCCCTTTTTTCTGTCGCCCCACTGACACGTTTAGGTGTTTTTGGGGAGGCCTCGTACTGCCCAGTCGATATCCGATATCGGCTTCATCATAGAGCGGCATAACTCTAGCTACTATCAAAGAGCGGCGCCTTTTTCCACATTCGTGGAAATGCCGTGTTTCTGTATTTATTCCATCTAATATCTATGAGGTAACACCATGAATGATCGTATCTTATTAGTAGTTGGTGACAAATTTGCTCCGTATATCGCTCAAAAAGAAGCTATTACGGTTTCTCAGTTACACGGATTGCTTAGTTTACCGGTGCATATACTCGGTAATCAGGAGCGCACAGTACTGGTTCCGGGACAGGGCATTGGTGACATGAGTCGCCAGAGGTTGCTGGAAGCGGCCAGTCAGTCGAGTAACATATCAGGGTTTGACTTCTCGCTGTGGCATAACTTACCTGAGCGTGCGAGCGGCGCATTGTCGCACAAGGCTGAGGTGTGCAATGTATTGGTGTCTATGCCGCGCCAGGTGTCGGCACGTGAGTATGAACTGGCGTTGCTGATCGATGAAGATTGCGAGCTGATGAAAGATCACTTGAGTGGGCAGCACGTTCAAGGAATGGTGGTCATTGAGGCCGCCCGACAAGCAATGCTGGTTGTGACCGAGGCCTATTTAATGCCGAAGTCCGTTATTGATTACGCTTTTGTGTTTAATGCTTTGTCGGTTAGTTATAGCCATTATGCGTTTCCCATTAGTGCCACTATCCGTACTCATATCACTGAGTGTGCGGTAGATAACCCTAAGTTCTTAAAGTTTGCGGCCATTACCAGCGTTGAGCAGTGTGGGCGTTCTGTGGCTGAATTTACGATGTCCTTTTCGGCGATGGAGAAGTCGCGGCTTGTAAAGCAAGAGCGTATGCAGTCCGTTAAAGCGCACCGTCAGTTTGTTGCGGTGGTTGCGTCGGATATCGCTGTGCCTGAAGTACTGATCGATCAGGCGCAATAGTAACGGTTAATCAAAGGAGTTAATCATTATGCAACATACGCAATCTTTATCTGTGGCTGAGCATGGTTATGCATTTTTTGATGTAGACAATACGTTAATTGCGCTAAACAGCATGTTGAGTTTTCAGGATTACTGGTATCAATTGTATCCAGACTCTGAGGCAGAATCACTCTACCGAGCCGATCTAATGGCGCATTTGCACGAGCACGCTTGCTGGGAGACGGTTAATAAACTTTATTACCGCCACTTTGCTGGTCGGTCAGTGGCCGCGTTAGCCGATGCCGGTAATCGCTGGTTTTGCCACAAACGACGAGAAACACGATTTTACTGTCAGGCGGTATTGGCCGAATTGCGAGATCATCAAGCTCGTGGCAGTGAAGTTGTTTTGGTGTCTGGCTCGTTTCCCGCCGTACTGGAGCCTATTGCCCGTGATTTAGGCATAGCTAAAATACTCGCGGCGCAAATGGAGGTGAGTGCCGGCGTCTACACCGGCTTTTTATCAGCACCGCCTATGGTGGGTGCGGGTAAGCGAGAGGCGGTAAAGGCGTTGCTGAGCAGTGCCGCGTTAGCACAGGCCAGTTATGCTTACGGTGATGATGTGTCGGATATTCCGATGCTGAGTGTCGTTGGGCATCCGGTGGTTGTTGCTGGCGGACGTCTGTCATCGGCAGAAGCTGAAAAGTTGGGCTGGCGTTTAATCGCCGTGTGATTATTGTTTGATTTTGCCCCCTGCTGCTATGCGGCAGGGGGCTTTTTAATGTTTCTTTATGACGGGGCAGATTGATGCGCAATTTTTTGTTTAATCTCCTCAATCGCAACGGGGATGCTCATTAAAAACCCTTGTGCCTGCTTGCAGCCGATCTGCAGCAATAGTTCGCGCTGCTCTTCGGTTTCTATTCCCTCGGCAACGATGTCCATGCCTAAGCCCTGTGCCAGAATAAAAATGGTTTCGACCAGTCGGTAGGCATTTTCATTATCCTGTATGCCGGCCACAAAGCTGCGATCAATTTTGAGTGTATGTAGCGGGTAACGTTGTAAGTAGCCAAGTGACGAGTAGCCTGTGCCAAAATCATCCACCGATAAGCGAATACCAAGCTCAGATAGAGCCTTGATATTGTCGTTAGTGGTGTTCTCATCGTTTACTAGAACACGTTCGGTAATTTCCAGCTCTACTTGATGGGCGTGAATTCTATTGGCGTGCAGCTGATCTGCCACAAATTGTGCGTAGCCGGCGATCTCCAGCTGGCGTGGCGATATATTGATCGCCAAGCGTAACGGTGTTTCGCTATCGCGCAATAATTTAGCGGTTTCGCGGCAGGCGGTTTGCAGTACCCAGCTGTCGATATCTTGAATGATGCCGATACTTTCCGCCGCGGGAATAAAATTATTGGGCATGCGCAATGTGCCATCGGGTTGATGCCAGCGGACCAGTGCCTCAAACCCCACAATGCTATTTTCTTCGAGGTCATAAATCGGCTGGTAGTGCAATACGAGTTCGTTGCGCTTTACTACATGCCGTAATTTCGTTTCTAAATCTAACCGGTCGATGAGCTGGTTGTTGATATCTTGGGTGAAAAACTGAAATTGATTGCGGCCATGATCTTTGCATTGGTACATGGCAAGGTCGGCATTGCGCAATAATAAATGGGGGTTACTGGCATCGTCTGGATAAACGGCGATGCCAATACTGCAAGTGACAAAATAGTCGCGGCCAATAATAAAAAAGGGTTCTGAAAATTGCGCGACAATGTTTTGCGCCATTTCTGCGGCCGTGTCTTTATTGCTTAAACCGGGTAGCACGGCAACAAATTCATCGCCGCCCATGCGTGCAATCGTATCCCCGGCTCGGGTGCAGCGACTAAGCCGCTCGGCGGCTTCTTTTAGTAAGAAATCGCCAATACTGTGTCCGACACTGTCATTTACGTCTTTAAAGTGATCGAGGTCGATTCCGAGTACGGCCACCTGATGTTTATGCTGGTCAGCCTCTTGTAATGCCTGGGTGAGCCGTTCGATTAGCAAGACGCGGTTTGCAAGCCCCGTTAGATCGTCGAAGCGTGCTTGCCGCAGAAGTTGTTGCTCATAGTTACGGCGTACGGTTATGTCCTCTTTGACCACGATATAGTGGCTGAGGGTGTTATCGATATCGGTAAGTGGCGAGACTTTGACGTTCTCCCAAAATAACTCGCCGTCGGCTCGTACGCTGCACACTTCTCCTCGCCACTGTTGGCCATTGCTAACAGTGCTGCACATTTGTTCCATTATGCGGGTGCGGTCTTCTTTCAGTAGGGTAAAGTCTAATGTGCGTCCCATCGCTTCACTGGCGGTGTAACCGCTGGCACTTTCAAAGCAGGGATTAACATATTGAATCTCACCATCGGGGTTGGTGATGACGACCGACACCGGGCTTTGCTCGACAGCTTGGGATAAAATTCGCACACGTGCTTCGGCGCTTCGGCGCTGTTGGCGCATATCCGCATCACGCAGCTCGCGCTCAATGGCAGGGACCAGTCGCGCTAGCGCGCTTTTGTCCATAAAATCGTGCGCGCCTTGTTTTAGTAGGCTAACGACGTCCTCGGCGGTAACCGCGCCCGAGGTGATAATAAAAGGTAGGTCTTTGCCGCTGGCTTTCAATGTGTCTAAGGCGGCCTCAGCGCTAAAACGGGGCATCCGATAATCGCAAATGATGAGATCCCATTGGTGCGTGCTCAGCGCATTGTGCATTTCATCGCGGGTTTCGACTTGCTGCACCTCAGGCGTAAACCCGCCGCGGATTAGCTCAGCCGTGGTGAGTTCAGTGTCGAGCTCGGAGTCCTCGACAAACAATACCTTGAGTGGTGTCCCCATGCAGCGTCCCATAATTCTAAATCAATTAGGCTAAAGTCTAATGTAGCGGCTAATCAATAAAAATGCGACCACCAAGGGGACTAATTTGAGGCGCCACAGCTGTACTAAGTTGGTGCATTCGCCGTATTTATTGCGGCGATAAGGACAAAGATCCCGGATATGGGGGCTTAAACTTTAGGGTTGCGGCGTGTGTTGCTGTGGCTCGGCGTCACCAAGCCACAGCAAAAAGATTATGGCGTAGGATAACGATTAATCAATGTGAACGTTAAACGACTGAACTTCACGATGGGGAATTCCATAAACGCTTAACGATACTTGGTAGTCGCCCGGCTCGTTGTAGTTGTGTTGCGTCACCACATCGGTGCTTTGGTGGCCATCGCCAAAGTCCCACACCAAATGCGCCCCCACGCTATTACGCGCATCCACAGCTAGGGTTTGATCGGCTATCGTGTAGTCATAAGCAAGCTCAATGGAAGCATGGTAATAGCTGTCACAGCGCGTTGAGATGTAAGCGGCGGTGGTATCGCCCAGCTCGCCGTCAAACACGGTGAGCACTTGGGTGCGATAACCGTTACTCTGGGTATGGCTAGAGGTCTTGGTTAAGGGATCGCCGTCAGGGTCGTAGGATAAACCACTGGCAATTGAGACGTTGCCAGAAGAAACATCGTAAAACAGCTTGGCGACCGGTGGGCTGTTGTCGTTACCGCTATTCATCACCGTGATGGTTTGTGTTTGACTGCTTTGTTGTTCGCCATCGCTAGCGGTTAAGGTTATGTCGTATTGACCGGCTGCCGCGTAGGTATGCCATGCGGTGGCGCTGGGGATGCTTGCGCCATCGCCAAAATCTATGTTGTAAGCCAAGTTGGCATCGGTGCCGATGGCGCTCGCCTTAATCGTCGTGCCGTGGCTTTGTACGTTAAGCTCCGCCTGTGGCAAGGGTGATACCGAGCAAAGCGGCGCGATATATTCGCCAGGGTGACTGCCCAAAATACCGAAGCTGGTGCTTTGTCCTGGCTGTAGCTGGCCGTTCCAGTGAGCGTTGCTGGCGGTGGCAGTGCCATTGCCGGGAGCGACTTCCGCGTTCCAGTAATGATTGATTGTGTGCCCTTGTGCCATCTGTAAGTACACCTGCCAAGCTTCGAGCGGGCTGGGGCTTATATTCGTGACCTCTACCGTAGCGTTGTAGCCTTGCTCCCACGGCTGGCTGCTATTGACGGTGCACTGTAACGCTGGTGTTGTAGTGCCATTGCTAGCGGCACTGGATGAAGAGCAGGCAGAGCTGCTACTGGCGCTGGATTGTGACCAGCAAGGCGCCGAGATACACAATATTAAAACCAGCATCTTGGGCAGTGGGTACACAGATTGAAGAGAAAACATAACGCATCCTTTTGTTAGTCAGTGACGTCTAACGATTACTAGCAGCTGGTGCGCGGCTATGCAAAAAACAATAGTGGCAGCGTTAAATTCAGTGGGCTGGTTCACACCGTGTGAGCTTGGTGGCGGTGTTTTTGGTAGCGGCGGGGCGTTTGAGTTTTTATTGTAATCGGTTACAATCTTGACCGCTTAATTCCCAATAATAATGAATGCAAATCACAGTGCTTAGTGGTTCGCCTTGGATTTGCTCAAGAGATTACACGCCCATGATATTTCGTCGTCTGATATTAATAGTCTTTTCGGCCAGCAGTCTTGTTGCCTGTGGTAGCGGGGGTGGCACGAGCGGTGGAGTAGCTGTCAGCTCAGGCAAAAGCCTCGCTGCGTCAAGCGGCTCTAGTGAGAGCTTCTCTAGTCGTTCGCATAGCAGCTCGAACGCATCGTCTTCCAGTTCGGTTCTGGTGCCAGGTTTGACCCCCAATGCCGCCAGCAATGGCTCGCCCTACTGCCGTTACGATAGCGCTGCAAGCGGTTGGGGATGGGAAAACGGTGCCAGCTGCGTGGTGTACCAGTCAGCTATCGACCCAGGTGCTGGTAGCTTTGATCACTGTAAAGTGGGCAAAGAAGAAATTGCCTACTGCGCCGATGGCGCCGAGCAGTGGGGCTTTGCTAATGGTCGCTATTGTATCGCGCGAGATTTTTGCCCCGGTAATGCCCACAAAACACAAGCAGAACAGTCGCAGGCGTTAGTCACTGCCACGGCGAGTGAAGCGTCTCAAGCCGTATTCGCCTATTTAAACCGTATCTGGGGGCGCAAAATGCTTTCGGGTCAGATGGACTTAACCTGGGATGACAGCATTGATATGCGGCAACGGGTTATTGATGTCACCGGTAAGGCGCCCGCTATTATGGGTTATGACTTCATGAACTATGGCGCCTACGGCAGTATTTCGGGCCTAACGCAAACCGAGGAGGCCATCGCCCAGTGGGATGCTGGCGGCTTAGTCACGTTTGCATGGCACTGGCGAGACCCATCTGGCGAGACCGCCAATTTTTATGTGGGTCAGAGTGAGGCCAGTAAAAATACGAACTTTACCATTCCGGTTAAAGACGCCGAGCTGGACCGACAAAGTGAGGCGTTTATTGCCATAGAACATGATGTGGACTTAATTGCCAGCGAGTTGCAAAAACTCGCACAAGCCAATGTGCCGGTGCTCTGGCGGCCGCTGCACGAGGCGGCCGGTGGCTGGTTTTGGTGGGGACGAGAGCGTACCGACGGCGTCCCGGCGGGCTATGCGCAAACGTTATTGTGGCGGTATATGTATGATCGTTTAACCAATTACCATGGTCTAAACAATTTAATTTGGGTGTGGAACGGGCAAAACGCTATCTGGTACCCCGGTGATGATGTGGTGGATATTGTCAGCACTGATATTTACGACGGTGAGCGCAATACAGAGTCGCAGATTGATTATTATCAGTTGACCGCCGCTTACCCCCACCAGGAAAAAATGGTTGCCCTGAGCGAGAACAGCAATATCCCCGACCCGGATTTAATGCAGGCAGACGGCGCGTGGTGGCTGTGGTTTATGGTGTGGAATGATGGTGCGGTGAACACCACAGAGGACCACTCCAGCAATTTTTGGACGGGTGAATACTACAACACGGATGCTCACAAAAAGCATGTGTACAACCATGAGTTGGTGATTACTCAGGACGAGCTTCCGAGCTTTTAATCTTGTTAATAACAGGCAATAAAAAAGGGCAAGCCTTATGGGGCTTGCCCTTTTTTTAAGCGCCAGTGATTATATCAATGAGCGCTTAAGTCAGACACTTTGCAGCGTCTGCTCGCTTACAGAACGTAGCTACTTATACAGCAACAATGTTCTCAGCTTGTGGGCCTTTTTGGCCTTGAGTTACGGTGAACTCAACTTGCTGACCTTCGGTCAGGGTTTTAAAACCTGAACCTGAAATCGCGCTAAAGTGAGCAAATACATCTGGGCCGCCCGAGCTTTGCTCGATAAAACCAAAACCTTTTGCTTCGTTGAACCACTTAACGGTTCCTTGAGTAGTATTAGACATAACAACATCCTGAAATTTAGATATAAAAGTGCCCATAAGAGGCTTGAATAGCATAAAAGGTAGACTGATATTTAAAACTGCAGGACGAGGTGTTACGAATAAAACGTCGAAATGTAGAACTAAACGCAAGGTCGATCTCTAGCTGATGAGCACTGTATAGCGATTATCTCGGGTTGTCTATGTTTATTTTCCGCTGTTTACGCCTTTGCAGCCGCGCAACCACCTAACGCGGTCGGTAATGATTACGCTGGGCGGCAAATAAGCGCTTATCCTCGATGGTCTTGAGGACCGCCAAACTAAGCATCATCAATAGGGCTGACCAATGAATTGCGCCGCCACCGCCATTTTTGTTGCGGTGAGAGATCTTGACGCTATCGTTTTGTTTGACCCTCTTTTTGAACTGCTCAAGCTCACTGGCTAAATTGATCGACATATCGTTCATGGCCAGCTTAAAACCTTCTTCCCGTGTTTCTCGGTTCACCTCGTGCATTTCAACCAGTGTAGAATTGTTTTGTGTTTCGCTGATGCCGGGAGCCCGGAAAAGCATTTTGCGTGAGTTAACGTCAAACACGGCGGTATCGACAAAGGTGGTTGCCTGGTTTTTACTGCCTTTAACCACATAAGAGCCGACGATGGTCCAATACAGGAGTGAGCTTTTTCTGCCTGATGAGATGGCGACTTGATCGTAGGAGACGAGCGCAATAACGTCTAAGTTATAAAGGCGCGCAATTTGATCTATGCCGGCAAAGCCTTTTGAGCTGCGCATGTATGTATCTGGAATGACGACAATATCGCGAACGTAGCTTAAGTCCGAAAACTTTTGTTTTACTTGAGTTAAAAGCTGAGTCTTTTTGGCCTCTGGCAACATATTGGCCGCGCCATGTCGGCTGGGGACAAAGGCAAGCCCCACGGTGAGTGGCAGCTTTAAGTGCGGTGTGGCGTCTTTTTGTACCGAGGGTCTTTCTCCGTCGGGGTATAAATAATCGACTAAGCTGCTTGAAACACCGGTACGAGATTCATCATTGAAAAAGCTGCAAGAGCAGGCAAGTAAGCTAAGAGAAAAAACAATAAAAATTTTGAGCAGGTGAATCATTATATATCCTTATACAACATCGTCCATTTTTAATAGAGTTACCGTTTACGCATCCATGCGTTAGGAAAATCCGTTTATATTACATCCGCAGTGTAACCTGACGGCGCTGTATTAACCTTTAGCACGCTCTTCTAAAATTTCAACTGCCGGCAGTTTTTTGCCTTCGACGAATTCTAAGAAAGCGCCGCCGCCCGTAGAGACGTAGCTGATTTTGTCGGCTAGGTTCCACTTGTCGATCGCGGCCAGAGTGTCACCGCCACCGGCGACCGAGAAGGCTTCGCTCTCGGCAATGGCGCGTGAGATCACTTCGGTGCCTTTGGCAAAGGCGTCGTATTCAAATACGCCGCAGGGGCCGTTCCATAAAACGGTTTTGGCGTTTTTGATAATCTCGGCAACCCGTGCCGCTGTCTCCGGACCGTAATCGATGATCTCTTCGTCGGCCTGGATTTCGCTGGCGTCTTTGACTTCGGTTTTGCTGTCGTGGCTCCAGTCGCTAAAGCCGTCTTTGGTGGTGCGCACGTCGGTGGCAAAAATCACGTCGGTGGTTTCGCGCAGGCGCTTGGCTTCGGGGATCAAGTCTTCCTCGTACAAAGAGTTGCCCACTTCGTTGCCGGCCGAGGCAACAAACGTGTTAGAGATGCCGCCGCCAACTACGAGGGTGTCGGCAATTTTAGACAGCGCATCCAGCACGCTTAATTTGCTTGATACTTTAGAGCCGCCGACGATGGCGACCAGCGGGCGAGCTGGGTTATCCAGCGCTTTGCCCAAAGCGTCCAGCTCGCTGGCGAGCAACGGGCCGGCGCAGGCGATGGGTGCGTATTTGGCAACGCCGTGGGTTGATGCCTGAGCGCGGTGGGCGGTGCCAAAAGCGTCCATGACAAACACGTCACATAGCGCGGCCATTTTTTTCGCCAGAGATTCATCGTTGGCTTTCTCGCCGGCGTTAAAGCGGACGTTTTCCAGCAGGACAACGTCGGCACTGCCCATGTCGACGCCATCGACCCAATCTTTAATCAGGGGTACGTCGCGGCCTAACTGCTTGCCAAGCTCGGCGGCTACTGGTGCCAGTGAGGCAGACTCGTCATAGCTGCCTTCTTCCGGGCGGCCCAGGTGCGACATCAGCATCACTTTCGCGCCGGCATCCAGTGCCGCTTTGATGGTGGGAATCGAGGCTAAAATACGCACCGTGCTGGTGATGTTGCCGTCTTCCAGGGGGACGTTAAGGTCTTGACGAATCAGGACGCGCTTGCCAGCCAGATCCTGATCGCTCATCAATTTTACGTTCATGTGTAGCTCCAAATAGTGATGCGCTTACGCGACTAAAATTAAATAGCACAGAGTGTCAGTAGAACAATAGGGGGGAAAGTGCCACACCGCCAGAGTGCGGTGTGGCGAGCCGTAAGGCTTAGTCGAGCAGTTCTTCTGCGGTGGCAACAATGTTGTCAACGGTAAAGCCAAAGTACTCCAGAAGATCTGGGCCCTTAGCGGATTCACCGAAGCTGTTCATGCCCACAACGCGGCCGTCGATGCCCACGTACTTCCACCAGAAGTCGACGTGTGCGGTTTCTACCGCTACTCGCGCTGAGACTTCTAACGGTAGTACCGACTGACGGTACTCGGCGTCTTGCTGATCAAACAGGCTGGTGCTTGGCATAGACACCACACGTACTTTTTTGCCGCTGGCGCTCAGTTTATCGGCCGCTTCGACAGTAACCGGTACTTCTGAGCCGGTGGCAATCAGGATCACGTCGGGGGTGCCGGCGCAATCTTTAAGAATGTAGCCACCTTTGGCGATGTTGGCCACTTGATCGTCGGCGCGCTCGACGGTATCGATACCCTGACGGGAAAATACCAGTGCGCTTGGACGGTCGGTTTCTTCGATGGCCGACTTCCAGGCTACCGCGGTTTCGGTGGCGTCACAGGGGCGCCAGGTGTTTAGATTTGGCGTCATGCGCAGCGTGCCGAGTACTTCAATCGGCTGGTGCGTGGGGCCGTCTTCACCCTGACCAATAGAGTCGTGGGTGTAAACAAATACGTTGCGTAGCTTCATCAGTGCCGACATGCGCACCGCGTTGGCGGCGTACTGTTGGAACATTAAGAAGGTGGCACCGTAGTTGATAAAGCCGCCGTGGGCGCTCATGCCGTTCATGATGGTGCTCATGCCGAATTCGCGTACACCGTAATAGATGTAGTTGCCGTCGGCGTTAACGCCGCTAACGGGCTTGGAGCCTTCCCACATGGTGAGGTTAGAGCCGGCCAAATCCGCCGAGCCGCCGACCATCTCTGGCAGCAGTTTGTTGTAGGCGGCAATGGTGTTTTGCGACGCTTTACGCGAGGCCAGCTTTTGCGGGTTTTTGTGACACTCCTGGATAAAGGCATCGGCTTTTGCCGCAAAGTCGGCAGGCAGTTCACCTTTGATAACGCGGCGCTCGTACTCGGCGGCGTCTTCCGGGTAGGCAGCTTTATAGGCCTCGAACTTCTCGTTCCAGCTTTTCTCGGCGCTTGCGCCTTTTTCTTTGGCGTCCCAGCCGGCGTAAACATCGGCGGGGATTTCAAACGGACCCGGCTCCCAGTTGAGGAACTTGCGGGTCGCGGCCACTTCATCGTCACCCAGTGGGGCGCCGTGACAGTCGTGCGAGCCAGATTTGTTAGGCGAGCCAAAACCGATAGTGGTTTTGCAGCAAATCAGGGTGGGCTTTTGATCTTCGGCTTGTGCCGCTTCAATCGCCAGTTTAATGGCTTCGGGGTCGTGACCGTCTACGTGAGAGATAACGTGCCAGCCGTAAGACTCAAAGCGCTTAGGGGTGTCGTCGGTAAACCAGCCTTCTACGTGACCGTCGATCGAGATACCGTTGTCGTCCCAAAAGGCCACCAGCTTGCCTAGGCCCAGAGTGCCGGCCAGCGAGCAAGTCTCGTGTGATACGCCTTCCATCATGCAGCCATCGCCCATAAAGCAATAGGTGTAGTGGTCGACGATGTCGTGGCCATCGCGGTTAAATTGTGCGCCCAGCATACGCTCGGCCAGCGCCATACCTACGGCGGTACTGATACCCTGGCCCAGCGGGCCGGTGGTGATTTCAACACCGGGGGTGTAGCCCAGCTCTGGGTGGCCCGGGGTTTTTGAATGCAATTGGCGGAAGTTTTTCAGTTCTTCCAGCGGCAAGTCGTAGCCAGACAAATGCAGCAGTGAGTAAACCAGCATCGAGCCGTGACCGTTAGACAGCACGAAGCGGTCGCGGTCGTTCCAGTTAGGGTTGGCTGGATTGTGCTGTAAAAAGTCGTTCCACAGGACTTCGGCGATATCGGCCATGCCCATCGGGGCACCTGGGTGGCCACTTTGGGCTTTTTGGACGGCATCCATACTTAATACACGGATGGCGTTTGCGAGTTCATAGCGAGACGGCATAGGGGTCAAGGCTCCTTAAAAGTAGCTGTTGTGAGTTCAGAAATGACCTCTAGCGGGCCTAAATCAGTTTTGCGCAACCTTGTCTAATCTGGGCTAACGGGCGGGTTGTTGGTCTCGTACCCCGTCCGGAGGCGCCACAAATGGTGCGGTATTCTCTCGCAACCGGCGCCATCAGTAAAGGCGCCGGTGTCTCAGGTGGCATTTTTAGAGCAATCTCGACAACCTATATCAAAATATTTTGATATAGGTTGGGTTCGCTGCTATTATGCCGCCATGACAAATTCCCGTGCGTTAGCGGCCGAGGCCGACATTCCCAGTCCTGAGCTAGACTCAGAGGCGCTGGTTGCCCAGCTAAAGGCGGCGGCCGATCCGTTGCGGGTAGAAATCTTGGCCGTGCTGGCGCAAAACTCCTATGGGGTGTCTGAGCTGGCTCGCATTTTTGCGGTGGGCCAGTCGGGCATGAGCCATCATTTAAAGCTGTTAACGAGCGCAGGCCTCACGACCACCCGCCGTGAAGGCAACTCGATTTTTTACCGCCGCGCCATGCTCGCGCCCGAGCAGCCTTTGGCGGGTTTGCAGCAGGCGCTGTTTGCCAGCGTCGATCAGCTTGAGCTGCGCGCCGAGGTTTGCACCCAGTGTGAGGCGATTACCTTAGAGCGTGCCACAGCTTCGCAGCAGTTTTTTGCCGCCAATGCCGATAAGTTTCGCGCCCAGCAAGATTTGATTGCGAGTTTTCCAGTGTACGGCGAACAAGTGTCACAATTGTTAAACAACACGCCTCTTAGCAGTCGTCACTTGGCGCTAGAGGTGGGGCCGGGTCAGGGCGAGTTTTTACCCGTGTTGGCGCGTCGTTTTAGTCAGGTAATCGCACTGGATAACGCCGATGAGATGCTGGCGCACTCGCGCGCTGCAGCGGAAACCGCCGGCTTAGGCAATGTCGAGTTTATCTTGGGGAGTACCGATAATCTCGCCGACCATAAAGTACTGGCCGACTGTATCGTGATGAATATGGTGCTGCACCACACTCCGTCGCCGGCAGATATTTTTAAAGATTTAAGCCGCGCGCTGGCGCCCAATGGTGCGTTAATTGTGACTGATTTGTGTCGCCATGAGCAGGATTGGGCGCGCGCCAATTGCGGCGATTTGTGGCAAGGCTTTGAGCCGGCTGATTTTACCGGCTGGGCGCAAGAGGCTGGCCTGCGTGAAGGCCAGAGTTTATACATTGCGTTGCGCAACGGGTTTCAGGTGCAGCTGCGACAGTTTTTTAAACCTTCTATTTAATCTACTTTATTGCTTAGCAGGAGCTACGCTATGGCCGAATATGCATTATTTACTTCCGAGTCAGTGTCGGAAGGCCACCCCGATAAGCTGGCGGATCAAATATCCGATGCGGTACTGGATGCAATTTTAAAAGACGACCCGGAATCCCGCGTAGCGGTAGAGACGCTGGTAAAAACCGGTATGGCGGTTGTGGCAGGTGAGGTGCGCACCTCGACTTACGTCGACTTGGAAGACCTGATCCGTCAGGTGATTTTAGATATTGGTTACGACAGCTCCGACGTTGGTTTTGACGGCGCCTCTTGTGCCGTGCTTAACGCCATTGGCAAGCAATCGGCTGATATTGCTGTGGGCGTTGATGAAGCCACCGATAAAGATCAGGGCGCGGGCGACCAAGGGTTAATGTTTGGTTATGCCTCGGACGAAACCGATGTGCTTATGCCGGCGCCGATTTACTTCGCCCATCGCTTGGTAGAAAAGCAAGCCGAGCTGCGTAAAAACGGAAAGCTCGGTTGGTTGCGCCCCGACGCCAAAAGCCAGGTGACGTTACGTTATGAAAACGGCAAGCCGGTAGCGGTTGATGCCGTGGTGTTATCCACTCAGCACGACCCGAGCGTTAATCTGGCTGATTTACAAGAAGCGGTGCGTGAAGAAATTATCAAGCCAGTGCTGCCCGGCGAGTGGCTGCACGACGAAACCCTGTACCACATTAACCCCACCGGCCAGTTTATTATCGGTGGCCCGGTAGGCGATTGTGGTTTGACTGGTCGCAAAATTATCGTCGATACCTACGGCGGTATGGCCCGTCACGGCGGCGGCGCTTTCTCGGGTAAAGACCCTTCTAAAGTCGATCGCTCGGCGGCCTATGCCGGTCGCTATGTGGCCAAAAACATTGTTGCGGCCGGCTTGGCTCGCCGCTGCGAGATTCAGGTCTCTTACGCCATTGGCGTGGCCGAGCCGACGTCTATTTCCATCAATACTTTTGGTACTGGTAAGTTACCCGATGGGGAAATTGCCGCATTAGTACGCGAACATTTTGATCTGCGTCCGCGCGGCTTGATAGAAATGCTCGACCTCAAGCGTCCCATCTATCGCCAGACGGCCGCTTACGGTCACTTTGGCCGCGAGCTTCCCGACTTTACCTGGGAGAAAACCGATAAGGCTGAACTGTTGAAGAAGTACCTTTAAGAGAGGGGAACGGACAACGGCCAAGGGAGAACGGAAATGCAGGGACGCAGTGTTAAAAGGCGGCACACGCAGCTGACTGTTTGGCGAGACTCCATTGCGTTAGTCAAGAGAGTTTATGAGTTGACAGGAGATTTGCCCAAACAAGAGTTGTTTGGGCTAATAAGCCAAATGCGTCGCGCTGCTGTTAGCGTGGCTAGTAATATCGCGGAGGGCTCAGCTCGCGACGGCGATAAAGAATTTTTACGCTTTCTTTATATTGCCAGAGGCTCGTTGGCCGAATTAGAAACACAAAACATTATTTGTGAGCAACTGACGTTTATACAGGCCGGCACGCTGAGCGAAGACATGGAGCGTGTCTATGCCAAACTATCGGCATTGATAAACGCTAGAAAAGCTAGGCTTTAAAACAAACTTCTGGAGTTCGGGTTCGTTCCCCGTTCTCCATAACCCGTACACCGGAGGAACAATGACTATTACAACCAATTTTACCGACTACAAAGTCGCTGCCGGCTCTGCCGAAGAGTTTCAAAAATTGGCTCAGTGGGGCCGTATGGAAATCGACATCGCCGAAGGCGAAATGCCTGCGCTGATGGCGCTGCGCACTCAGTACGCGGCGCAGCAGCCGTTGGCGGGCGCCAAGATCATGGGTTGTATTCACATGACCATTCAGACCGCGGTGTTGATTGAGACGCTGGTGGCGCTGGGTGCCGAGGTGCGCTGGTCGAGCTGTAATATCTTTTCAACCCAAGATCACGCCGCTGCGGCCATTGCTGCCGCTGGTATTCCGGTGTTTGCCTGGAAGGGCGAAACTGAAGAAGAGTTTTGGTGGTGCATCGAACAAACCGTGGTTAAAGACGGTGAGGTATGGGATGCCAACATTATTTTGGATGATGGCGGTGACTTAACTCAGTTGGTTCACGAGAAGTTCCCCGATCTTCTGGACAATATTCACGGCATCTCAGAAGAAACCACTACCGGTGTTCATCGTCTACAGGATATGTTGAATAAAGGCACGCTTAAAGTGCCGGCCATTAATGTTAACGATGCGGTAACTAAAAGCAAAAATGACAACAAATACGGTTGTCGGCACAGCTTGAACGATGCCATTAAGCGCGGTACCGATCACTTGTTGTCCGGTAAAAAAGCCCTGGTTATCGGCTATGGCGATGTGGGTAAAGGCTCGGCGGCCTCGCTGCGTCAAGAAGGTATGATTGTAAAAGTCACCGAGATCGATCCTATCTGTGCCATGCAAGCCTGTATGGACGGCTACGAGGTGGTATCCCCCTACAAAAACGGTGTTAACACCGGCAATGCCGCCGATATCGATGTAGAAGTGTTGGGCAAAACTGATTTGTTGGTCACCACCACGGGCAACTCGAATGTGTGTGATGCCGCGATGCTGCAAACCCTTAAGAATGCAGCGGTGGTATGTAATATTGGTCACTTTGATAACGAAATTGACACCGCTTACATGCGTGAAAACTGGGAGTGGGAAGAAGTAAAGCCCCAGGTGCACAAAATCTACCGCGATCGCAAAGCGGGCGATCATTTACTGCTTTTGTCTGAAGGGCGTCTGGTTAACCTTGGCAATGCCACTGGCCACCCGTCGCGTATTATGGACGGCTCGTTTGCCAATCAAGTGCTGGCGCAAATTTATTTGTACGATCACAAATTTGCCGATTTATCGGCGGCTGATAAGCCTGCAGGCGTTTACGTTAAAGTACTGCCTAAACAGCTCGACGAAGAAGTCGCGCGCCACATGGTCGAAGGCTTTGGCGGTGTGATTACCCAGCTGCGTCCCGAACAAGCCGAGTACATTGGCGTGCCCGTTAACGGCCCTTACAAACCAGAAAGTTATAAATATTAATTGGTGAGGTACGTCAGACGTCTGGTGTCGGACGTCTGACACGGAACCATAGGAAACGATTATGAGTGAAGATTCTTTACGCCTCAGCTTTGAGTTTTTTCCGCCCAAAACCGACGAGGGTCGGATTAAACTCGCGGCGGTACGGGATAAGCTGGCTGAGTTTGAGCCCGACTTTTTCTCGGTGACCTACGGGGCTGGTGGCTCGACCCGCGATAACACCAAAAATCTGGTAAAGCAGTTTAACGCTTTGAATGCGCCGGTAGCACCGCACTTGTCGTTTGGCGGTGACGATGAGCAAACCATCAAGGCGTTGCTGGGTGAGTATCGCGATGCCGGCGTCGAGCGCATTGTTGCCCTGCGCGGCGACATGCCATCGGGCGTGGGTGGCTCGTACCAGCTGGTTTACGCGAACGAGTTGGTGGCGTTTATCCGCGAGCACTTTGGCGACGCTTTCGAGTTAGAGGTGGCGGCTTACCCCGAGATACACCCGCAGGCTAAAAGCTACGAAGATGACGTGCGCTATTTAAAGGGAAAATTTGACGCTGGTGCCGATAATGCTATTACCCAGTACTTTTTTAACCCCGATGCGTATTTCTACTTTTTAGACCAATGTGCCAAAGTGGGCATTGATAAGCCGATATATCCTGGCATTATGCCTATTATTAACTTTCGTAACTTAATGCGTTTTTCTGACTCGTGTGGCGCTGATATTCCACGTTGGTTGCGTAAGCGGTTAGAGAGTTATGAGCACGACCCCGAGGCGTTGCGCGACTTTGGTGAAGAGCTAATTACCGAGCTGTGCGAAACCTTACTCGAGGGCGGCGCACCTGGTTTGCACTTTTACACCATGAACCAGGCCGAGCCTATTGCTCGGATTGTGAACAACCTCGGCCTGAGCGAGTAATCGCGCTGAGGCCGATGAAGGTGCCTGAACGGTGATGTGCGGTTTATGGCGTGTACTGTTGATCGCGAATAGTAAATAGGAGCTAAATATGCGAGTTCCCTTGTTGCTGGCCTCTATGCTCGTGCTGGCAAGTTGTAGCTGGGTTGATTTAGAAGATGCCGCGCGCCAAGTCGCGCTGGTTGGGCCGCAGGATATTACCGAGTGCCAGCAGCTGAGCCATGTGACCGCCAAGGTGATGGATGGCATGGGCCCGTTCTCCCGCAATAAGGCCAAGATGGGCGAAGAGCTGGCGACTATTGCCCGTAATGAGGCCGCGCGTCTTGGCGGCGATACGGTGGTGCCCTCCTCCAGCATTGTCGATGGCCGACAGCATTTTACGGTTTATCGCTGCAACCAATAACCCAGGGTGATGGGCCCTCTCAAGCAGGATAGTTGGCGCTTGTCTGACTTATTTCTGTCATAATTTGGTCATATTCTGGGGCGATGTATTTTCGGCGCCCAGAGCATGGCTGGGCCCCAACAGGAGGTTGTTGTGTCAGAGCACTTTTTCAATCGCGAGTTAAGCCTGCTGGAATTTAACCGGCGGGTTTTGTATCAATCTTACGATCGCTCCTTGCCGCTGTTAGAACGTTTGCGCTTTTTGTGTATTTTTTCCACCAACCTTGATGAATTTTTTGAGGTTAGAGTGGGTGGCTTGGTGCAGATGCTGGAAGTCGGCACCAGTGCGATACCGTCCGATGGTTTAGGGCACGCCGATAACCTGGCGGCTATTGCTCAGATATCCCATCAGTTAGTCTCCGAGCAATACAGCATCCTGAACAAAGAGATTATTCCGCTGTTGCGCGAGCGGCATGTTTATATCGTTCGTCGCGATGAGTGGACGGATACGCAAGTTGCGTATTTGCGTGATTACTTTGCAACCGAAGTCATGCCGCTGTTAAGCCCTATTGGCTTGGACCCCGCGCACCCCTTTCCGCGAATTTTGAATAAGTCACTTAACTTTATTGTTAAGCTTGATGGTAAAGATGCGTTTGGCCGCAATTCGGGGCGCGCTATTGTGCAGGTTCCGCGCTCCTTGCCGAACATGGTTGAGCTGCCCGATGGTGTTGCCAAGGCCGGTCGCGAGTTTGTCTTTATGTCGTCGATCATTCACCATTTTATGGGCGAAATTTTTGTCGGTATGGAGGTGATTGACTGCTTCCAGTTTCGTTTGACACGCAATTCGGATATTTTTCTTGATGAAGAAGAGACCGATGATTTACTTCGCGCGGTGCAGGGTGAGTTGGTTTATCGTCAATACGGCGACGAGGTAAGGCTAGAGATTACCGGTACCTGCCCGATGGACATTGAGGAGTTTTTGCTCGGCCGCTGTGAGATTAATAAACGTGATTTATACCGCGTGGATGGCCCGGTTAATTTAAATCGCCTGTCTGACTTGTTTGATTTGGTCGATGACTCGGACTTGTTTTTTAAGCCGTTTGTACAATCGATGCCCAAGCTGCCTAAGCGCGCCGATAATTATTTCCAAGCATTAAAAAAGAACGATCTATTGTTGCACCATCCGTTTGATTCCTTTCAGTCTGTTGTAGATTTTTTGCGTGAAGCAGCAATGGACCCGCACGTGCTGGCGATCAAGCAAACGCTCTATCGCACTGGATCAAACTCGCCAGTGGTCGATGCGCTGGTCGCGGCCGCTAAGGCGGGCAAAGAAGTGACGGCTATTGTCGAGTTGCGGGCGCGGTTTGATGAAGAGCAAAATGTCGCGCTGGCTGAGCGTTTACAGCGTTATGGTATTCACGTTATTTATGGTGTGGTGGGTTATAAAACCCACGCTAAAATGCTGTTGGTTGCTCGCCGCGAAGAAAAAAAGCTGCGCTACTATGTGCACTTGGGCACCGGGAACTATCATCCTAAGACGACCAAGCTTTACACGGACTATGGTTTAATGACGTCGGACGCTGATATCTGCGCCGATGTGTACCGAATTTTTATTCAGCTATCAAGCATGGGTAAAGCGTCAAAAATGAGCGAGCTGATGTATGCTCCTTTTACCCTGCATAAGGGGATGCTTAAATACATTCAGCAAGAAACCGAGAATGCCCGCAACGGTATTCCCGCACGTATTATCGCTAAAATGAACTCGCTGTACGAAGAGCAACTAGTGCTGGCGCTTTACGAGGCATCTAATGCTGGGGTGCAGGTAGATTTGATTGTGCGCGGCGTATGTCAATTGCGTCCAGGCGTTCCCGGCCAGTCCGAGAATATCCAGGTGCGTTCCGTGGTGGGCCGTTTTCTGGAACACAGTCGGGTATTTTATTTTGAAAACCACGGCAACCCCCATGTGTTTTGCTCCAGTGCCGACTGGATGATTCGCAACATGTTTCATCGGGTGGAAACATGCTTTCCCGTTAAAGCGAAAAAAATCCGCGATCAGATTGTCAGTGATATGAAGTTGTATCTTGCTGATAATACCCATGCTTGGTTGCTGCAAAGCGACGGCAGTTATGTGCATATACGGCCAGAAGACGGTCAAGAAGCCATTAATGCTCAAGATCAACTGCTAGAGCAGTGGGCGCTGAGCAATTAATGTTCGGCTCTTGGTGGCGCCGTTAAAGCTGCTTTTTTGAAAAGGCTTCAGAAACTATTGGGTTTAAAAACAGTGCCGAAGAGTTTTTAAAGCCTATCTAAGCTAGACGCTGTTGGCTAAAAACAAAAGCGATTGATGTGATCGTTATGTTTCCTGTTGCTCATCGGTAATAATGTGCAGCTGGTAGCCGGCTTTGTTTAAGTAATTCGCCTCCGACTCTAAATCAGCTAGCACCAGTGGGTTAGCGTCCAGCCAGTTTTGCGGCAGGCGTAGGCTGAGTTTTTTCTTTTTCTTGGCGCTCAGTTCAATACCTTCTGGCAGGCTGTGGCGGCGGGTGCGATTAAAGATAACAGCTAAGCGCAAAAGCATTGCCAGGTGCAGTAACTCATCGCCATTTTCGGTGAGTTGTTTTTCTTGCAAGCTTTTGCGGTGGGTGCGGGCGAGCAGGGCGAGCTGGGTTTGCTCGGCACGGGAGCAGCCGGCAATATCAACGTTTGCGACAATATAGGCGCTGTGCTTGTGATAATCGCTGTGCGAAATATCCAAACCAACAGGCGCCAAGTGGGCGGCCCAGCTCAGCATCTTGCCGGCATCAATAGGTTCAAGCGCCCAGTCCTCGCTGACTTGCGACAATAATTTTTGTGCGGTCTGGGCGACTCGTTCGGCCTTGGGGATATTAACGTGGAAGCGCTCGGCTAAGGCCACGACGCTGGCTTGGCGAATGTCGTGATCTTCTAGACGACCTTTTAAATCGTAGAGTAACCCTTCGCGCAGGGCCCAGTCTGAGGCCAGCATGGTGTCGATGTCGAGGGTATCAAACAGTGCCGCCAGAACGATTGCGCCGCCTAAAAAAACCGGCTGCCGATCGTCTGAGACACCGTCTAGGGCAAGGTCGGTGGCGCCGTGCTTAGCGTAGGCGGCAATGATTTTGTCGAGGGACTTTTTGGTGATTTCGCCGTCGCTCCAGCCCGCCTGTTGGCACACGTTGGCAACGGCTTTAATCGTGCCGGATGCCCCTAGAACTTCTTGCCAAGGCTTGTCGCTGTACTCGTCGGCCACCGGTGCAATTTCTTGGCCGGCGGCGATGCGCGCTTTTTTAATAGCTTTGTCAGTGACTTTGCCATCGGCAAAAAAGCGCTTCGTCATGGCGACGCAGCCCATGCTTAGGCTTTCTTTGACGCTTGGGTGCATACCGGTGCCGACAATCACCTCGGTGCTGCCGCCGCCGATATCAATTACCAGTCGACTTTTGTCGTCTGGCGCGATCGAGTGGGCGACGCCTAGGTAGATGAGGCGCGCTTCTTCCTCGCCCGAGATAATCTCGACCGGGTGGCCGAGTTTTTCTTGAGCAAGCTTTAAGAATTCTTTGGAGTCGGTAATTGAGCGCAGGGTTTTGGTACCGACGGCTCTGACGCTGCCGGAGGGAAAGTTGCGCAGTCGCTCCCCAAAACGCTCGAGGCAGGCGAGGGCTCGGTCGCGGGCCTCGTCGCTCAAACTGCCGTCTTCCTCTAGGCCCCAGCCCATGCGCACCGGCTCGCGCAGTTTGTCTTGCAGGGTAATGTGTTGATTCTCCCAGCGCGCGATGATCATGTGAAAGCTATTGGAGCCGAGGTCAATCGCGGCGATTTGGCTCGCGCCGGAGCGTAAAATACGGGAAATATTAAACATGAATTAAAATAAGCCCTGTTAATGAATCCTGTATGAGTATACGCAGATGTGCTGTGCTTTGCCGAGAGCTACTTATGACTATAGACAAAAAAGCCCACAGCGGGCTGTGGGCTTTTAAGGTGCGAGCAGCAGGCTGCGATTAAGCGTCCGCTTGGGCGCTCTCGGCAGCGGCTTGCTGTTGTTGCTGTTGTTGAATGGCTTGCGCAAATACCGCATCAAAGTTGATCGGTGGCAGCATCAGAGCGGCAAAGGTGCCGCGTGATAATACGCTGTCGATAGTCTCGCGCGCGTAAGGGAACAAAATGTTGGGGCATGTAGAGTTGATGGTTTGCGCCATCTGTACGCCCTGAAGGCCCGAGATGTTGAATACACCAGCCTGTTTAACCTCGATCAAAAACGCGGTGCGCTCTTCAACTTTGGCGGTAACGGTAAGCAGCAGCACGACTTCGTGGTGGGCGTCGTCAATTTTAGTCACTTGCACGTTTAGCTCTTGCTCAACCTTTGGCGGTTGCTGTTGGTTGAACGCCTCAATACCCATTGGTGTTTCAAACGACAGGTCTTTGAGGTAAATGCGCTTGATGGAAAATGCCGGTTTTGCTTGTTCTTCGCCGGCGGCTTCTTGGGTGTTGTTTTCTTCTGACATAGCTCTGTCTCTTTCGTCGGTAAGTGGGGGCGATTAGGATGCTAGCAACGGATCCAGTTCGCCGCGTTTGTCCAAGGCACTGAGGTCGGTAAAGCCGCCGACGTGGCGCTCGCCAATCCAGATCTGTGGAACTGTGCGTTGACCGCTTTTGGCCATCATCTCTTTGCGCTTGGCCGGCTCGCGGTCGACGCGGACTTCGGTAATATTCACGATACCTTTGCTGGCCAGTAAGCGTTTAGCGCTGACGCAAAAAGGGCATATCGCAGTGGTGTAGATGGTAACTTTGGCCATAGGGGCTCCGCTATTTTACCAGTGGCAGACCTTGGTTTTGCCACTCGCTGATGCCGCCGGTCAGGCGTCGTACATCAAAGCTTTTTCCGCCCAATAAGCGGCCGGTACTGCCTGCGTGCTGGCCGAGCTTGTCGACCACAATGATAGTTTTGTCACGGTGCTTTTCCAGCTCGTTCAGGCGCTCGGCAACTTTGCCGTGGGGGATGTTGATGGCGTCAACCATATGTCCGGCGTCAAACTCTTTGGTCTCGCGCACGTCCAGCCAGATGGCGGTGTCGGCATTAATCAAAACAGTCGCCTGCTGAGTCGTCACGGGCTGGCCGTTTTTGATCCGTTCGCGCCAGCCATAAATAAGAATAAGCACCGCCAGCATGCTGACCAGCATCCACTCTTGATTGAGAAAAGCAATAATCTCCACCGAACCACCTTTGGTTATCGAGCTATCTGAATTGTTGTGATTGTCTCGGGCCGCGAGCCCTATGGCGACAAAGGCGGGGAGTATACACCAAGATCGCCCATTTTCTCAGCCTTTCAGGCGCTCCCCCATAGAGTTGTGGCCCCATAGCAGTTAGAATAATGGCCTTTATTGAGCATAATGCCTGTCTAATTTGTACGATACATAAGCGACGATTACCTATGACTGCCAAGAAAAAACCTATGGTATTGCTGATCCTCGATGGATTCGGCCACTCAGAGAACACCGAACACAACGCCATTTACAGCGCCAAGACCCCCGTCTGGGACCGCATTTGGAACAACAGTCCGGCCAGCTTGATCGGCACATCTGGGTTGGCTGTGGGTTTGCCTGAAGGGCAGATGGGCAACAGCGAAGTGGGCCATATGACATTGGGTGCTGGCCGCGTTGTGTATCAGAACTTTACCCGTATTAACAAGGCGATTGAAGATGGCGAGTTTGCCACCAATCCCGCTTATGCCAACGCCATCGACAAGGCCAATAGCGCCGGCAAAGCCGTGCATATTATTGGTTTGTTGTCAGAAGGTGGTGTGCACGCTCACGAAGATCACATCTTTGCGATGATCCGCGCGGCGGTAGAGCGTGGCGCTAAGCAAGTGTTTCTGCACGCCTTTTTGGATGGTCGCGATACGGCCCCGCGCAGTGCCGAGGGCCCCTTGGCAAAAGCCGAGGCGCTATTTGCCGAGTTGGGCACCGGGCGTGTGGCCAGTATTTGCGGTCGTTACTTTGCGATGGATCGCGACAATCGCTGGGATCGCGTCGAGCAGTGCTACAACGTGATGGTGACTGGCGATGCCGAGTACGACGCCGAAACCGCGGTGGCGGGCTTGCAGGCGGCTTACGCTCGGGATGAAAACGACGAGTTTGTCAAAGCTACCGTGATTGTGGGTGAAGGTGAAGAAGTCGCTACCATCAACGATGGCGACTCCGTGATCTTTATGAACTTCCGCCCCGACCGTGCCCGCGAAATTACCCGCGCCTTGACTGAGCCCGACTTTGACGGCTTTGAGCGCAAATTGGTACCGCAGCTGGCTGACTTTGTAACCACCACAGAATACGCCGCCGACATTAAAGCCAGCGTCGCTTTCCCGCCGCAAGAGTTGGTGAACTCGTTTGGTGAGTACATGCAAAATGAGGGAAAAACTCAGCTGCGTATTGCCGAGACTGAAAAATACGCCCATGTCACCTTCTTTTTTAACGGTGGTAAAGAGGCTGAATTTAACGGCGAAGATCGCATTTTGATCCCTTCCCCCGATGTTGCCACTTATGATTTGAAGCCTGAGATGAGTGCGCCAGAGGTGACCGATAAACTGGTCGAGGCGATCGAATCCGGTAAGTACGATGCCGTTATCTGTAACTACGCCAATGGCGATATGGTGGGTCACTCGGGGGTGTTTGAGGCCGCCGTGGCCGCTGTCGAAGCCGTCGATGAATGTGTGGGTCGGGTCCTAGAGGCGGCCGCAAAAGCTGGTGGCGAAGTGTTAGTAACGGCCGATCACGGTAACTGCGAAGAGATGTTTGACCCGGACTCGGGTCAGGTAAGCACGCAACACTCGACGTTGCCGGTTCCTTTGGTGTTTGTCAGCGACCGCAAAGGCACCATTGCCGAGGGGGGCTCGCTGGCGGACGTGGCGCCAACCATGCTGCATTTAATGGGCATGAAACAGCCCGCCGAGATGACCGGCCGCAACTTAATTACTCTGGCTGAGTAATTAGGCTGAGCTCGCCGCGTCTAGTGTTTAAGTTCGTGCAGGTACTGACTGCCAAGACCTTAGCGCCTGGCTATCGGGCGCTGGGGCTTTTGTGTCTGTTGGCGGTATGCTGCGCCCCTTTTATGGCGGCGCCAGCACTGGCGGCAGACGATGCCGCCGAGTACCAAAAAAAACTGGAAGCGCTGCGGGACAACATCGAGCAACTGAAAAAAGAGCTGGACGAGGTCAAAGGGCAGCGCGGCCAATTGCAAAAAGACTTGGAGAAATCCGAGACGCACATTGGTGAGCTGGAAGAAAAAGTCGAGACTATTGGCGATGAAATAAAAGCGCAAGACGCCGATTTACAGTCGCTGCAACAGCGTCAGCGCGAGCTAGAAAGCAGCCGCCAAGTGCAGCGCACCCAAATTGCCAGCCAAGTGCGCAGTGCGTATCAGTCTGGCCCGCAAAGCCCGTTGCGATTATTGCTGAACCAACAGTCCCCCGAGCGTATTACCCGCCTCAGCAAATACCACGATTACCTTTTGGCGGCGCGCAACGACAAGCTTAAATCTTACTTGGCGACGCTGGCAAAACTCGACCAGCTTGAGCCCGAAATTATTGCCCGGCGCGATAGCTTGCGCGAGCGGCGCGATCAGCTCAGTGAGCGCCAGCGGCAATTAAACGCTCAACAACAGGAGCGTACCGCTACGCTCGCCAAACTCGCTAAAGTAATCGACAGCAAAGACGCCAAGCTGGTGGCCGAGCGCCAAGACGGCAAGCGTTTGCAGGCGCTGCTGGATGAAATGACAGCAACGATCGGCCAGGCTGCACCCGCCGGTGTCGCGTTTAGTGGTTCGCGCGGTAAGCTCCCCTGGCCCGCCGACGGCAAGCTGCGCCACCGCTACGGTAGCGATCGCGTGGGCAACCAGCTCGCCTGGGAGGGTGTTGTGATTGACGCCCGCGCCGGCAGCCCCGTGCTGGCGGTGCACAGCGGGCGGGTTATTTTTGCCGAGTATTTGCGCGGCCACGGATTGCTGATTATTGTCGACCACGGCGAGGGCTATATGAGCCTTTACGCCCATAACCAGACTCTGTTAAAACGCCCGGGCGATCGAGTCAATGGCGGTGAAGTGATTGCCCGAGTGGGCAACAGCGGCGGCCAGAGTTACAGTGGCCTGTATTTTGAGATACGTCATAATGGTCAGCCGACTAACCCCAGTACTTGGTTGGCTCGGGCGTGATCTGTCCCCCTATTAACGCTAATGAGCCATCGGCTCAGTTGCAGGAGAAACACATGCTGTTTGCCACTTGCCAACGATTGTTCTGCCTGTTGGCTCTGACCGGGTTATTGTCGTTGCCGGCAGCGGCGCAGAATACCGCGCCCGATGTGGCTTCGGATGATGAAGCTAATGCGCCGTCAAAAGGGCTGTTGCCGCTAGAGGATTTGCGCACCTTTACCCGTGTTTACGATCATATCCGCAACAGCTATGTCGAGCCGCTGAGTGACTCGGAGCTATTGGAGTATGCCATTAAAGGCATGATGGCCGAGCTGGACCCGCACTCCGCTTACCTCGATGCTGAGTCGTTTGAAGACTTGCAAGTTAATACCTCGGGTGAATTTGGTGGTTTGGGTATTGAGGTGGGGATGGAGAACGGCTTTGTTAAAGTCATCTCACCTATTGACGATACCCCCGCGCAAAAAGCCGGTATTGAAGCGGGCGATCTTATTATTCGCCTGGATGAAAAGCCGGTTAAAGGTTTAAGCCTGAGTGAGGCCGTCACTCTGATGCGTGGCCCTAAAGGCAGCCCCTTAACGGTTACGATTGTGCGCGAGGGGGTTGATCAGCCGTTTGAGCTGGTTATCGAGCGCGACATTATTAAAGTGCGCAGCGTGCGCACCAAAATACTCGATGACGATTACCTGTATTTGCGTATTGCGCAATTTCAGATTGGTACTGGCGACGATGTGGCGAGTCGATTGCAAAAAACTCTGGGCGAGCACAGCAACATAAAAGGTGTGATTCTCGATTTACGCAACAACCCAGGTGGCGTATTGCAGGCCTCGGTGGATGTGGCCGATGCTTTTATGGACGGTGGTTTGGTGGTTTATACCGAGGGCCGGCTGGAATCTAGCTACAGCCGCTATGAGGCCAACCCCGGTGATCTAACCGATGGTTTGCCGGTCGTGGTACTTATTAACGATGGCTCGGCCTCGGCCTCAGAAATCGTCGCCGGTGCCCTGCAAGATCAAGGGCGCGCGGTCATTATGGGCACGCGCAGCTTTGGTAAAGGCTCAGTGCAGACCGTCGTGCCCATCTCCGAGAGTCGCGCGATTAAACTCACCACGGCGCGCTATTACACCCCTAGCGGTCGCTCGATTCAGGCGCAGGGAATCGAACCCGATGTTCAAGTCGAGCGCGCTAAAGTAACGGCGGTTAAGCCGCGCCTGCGTACCACCGAGGCCGACCTGGCAGGCCACTTAGGCAACACTAATGGCGAAGACGAGAGCGATAGCAAGAGTCGCGACCAAGCGCGTAGCGCGCAACAATCGCTGTTGAGCAACGACAACCAGCTCCACGAAGCCTTGAACTTGCTTAAGGGGCTTAATATCTTGCGTCAGCCAAAGCTGGCCGAGCCACAGGACGGCGCCGGTATTGCCCCGCCGAATGCGGCTAGCGATGAGATTCCCAGCCCAGACGATATTCCCGAAGCGCCATGAGCGCTTGCGTCAGCCCGATGCTGGCGCGTGTGGGCGCACTGGTGCTAATGGCACTGGGTTTAGTCGTACCTGTGGTGGCCGAGCCGGTTAACTCACCTGCCCGAATCGCCATTATTATCGATGATGTCGGCTATAACCTCGCCCTAGGGCGCCGCGCGGCCGAGCTGCCGGGTGCCTACACCTTAGCTTTACTCCCCATGACGCCGCACACCCGCGAGTTGGCCGAGCTTGGCCGTGAGCGCGGCAAAGAGCTAATGCTGCATGCCCCTATGGCCAACGAGCGCGGTTTGCCCCTTGGCCCTGGTGCGTTAGAGTTAAGTATGACTCGTGCCGAATTGTTGCAGAGTTTGCGCGCCAGCTTAGCGTCTCTGCCCGAGGTGGTGGGGGTTAATAACCATATGGGCAGTGCGCTGACAGCGCAGCCGCAGCCGATGGGCTGGGTTATGAGCGAGCTGGTGCGGCGCGACTTGTTTTTTGTTGATAGTCGCACCACGGCGGCGAGCGTTGCAGAGCGAGTAGGACGTGACTACGGCCTTAAAACGGCACGGCGCGATGTATTTTTGGATCACGAGCGCAGCCCCGCGCACATTCAGCAGCAGCTAGAGCGTGCCCTGCTCTTGGCGCAGCGACGCGGCTGGGCGGTTGCCATTGGTCACCCGCACCCGGAGACGCTGGCCGTGTTAGAGCGTGCCGCCCCCTTAATGGCAGAGCAAGCGGTGCAGCTGGTCAGCGCATCGGCTTTAGTGCAGCGCGCACGTTTTGGCGCCGGATACTGTCCTTTGGCGCCTGACAGTCTGCGCGACTATCGGCCGCCGGCTGGTCAAATGCCGCCCTTGATCGTCAGTGTGCGCTGGTGGAACTGGAAAAGTTTGATAAACTGGAGTTATCAGCCCGCAGCGAAGCTAGAGAAACACGGTATAAGCAATTCGGGGTGAAGGCTAGAAAATCACACACGAGCGTTAAAATTTGCTCCATAATGCAAATAGTAACTAATGCGGGAATCACAACGATTAGGATGATGCCCACGTCAAGGATTGATTAATACTGTAGGTGAAGACTATGACGCTAGAACACAGAGATGGCGAACAGGGCGAAGTCCCAGAGCGCAGCGGCCGGTTTTTAGAAAAGTCCGGCTACTGGTACTATCAAACTCGCGAAGGTGTCGATATTGGCCCGTTTGACAGCCGCCGTGATGCGGAGGTGGGAGTGGGTGAATTTATAGATTTTATCTGTGCCTCGGCGCCGGAAGCGGCAAAGATTATCGAGCGCTATCGCGCGGCATAAAAACCTCTAGCCAAGCGCGAAACTTACCTGAGCGGCTTTGTTGTCGTGCTTGGTTGCCCCTCTTTTGTAGCCGAGGATCTCGGCTACCGTTCCTTTTATGCATTGCCCTCCAGATTTACACGCTATTCGCAACGCCCTGAAAACAGACTCGCCGGGTTATCTGGCGCCGCTGTTTAATACCGTTTGGCGCGCCTAAAACAGGCGCGCATGGCAGGAGCAGGTATACGCCGTACCGCACAAATAACAGACACCTTGTTGCACTCCATTTTCCTGGCTTTACTCTATTTTATGGCTGTAGCTCTTGACTAACGCTTAGTTATCGTTAACATTAACGATATAATTGATCGAAGATTCGATAATCCCAAGAAACAACAAGGCCTCCCGCTGAGGGCGATTGCCGCAACGGATGCGGGGTGAGGTTGATTAAGGCAATAATCCATGACGACCCGTGTAATACATAATCCCATACTGCCCGGTTTTAACCCCGATCCTTCTATTGTTCGTGTTGGCGATGATTACTATATCGCTACATCGACCTTCGAATGGTACCCAGGGGTGCAAATCCATCACTCCAAAGATTTGGTCAACTGGCGTTTAGTGGCACGGCCGTTAAACCGCCCCGAGTTATTGGATATGACCGGGGAGCCAGATTCCTGCGGCGTGTGGGCACCGTGTCTGAGTTACGCAGATGGTAAGTTTTGGCTGGTTTACACTGACGTAAAACGTTTCGATGGCAACTTTAAAGACACCCACAACTACCTCACAACCTGTGAACAAATCGACGGCGAGTGGTCTGCTCCTACCTACCTAAACAGCAGTGGCTTTGATCCGTCGCTCTTCCACGACGATGACGGTCGCAAGTGGCTGCTGAACATGATTTGGGATCACCGCCCCGATCGCACTTTTTTTGGCGGCACTATGTTGCAAGAGTTTGACCCAGCAAAAGGTGAGCTGATCGGTGAGACCCAAAACATCTTTCCTGGCTCCGAGCTTGGTTTTACCGAAGGCCCGCATATTTATAAGCGCGAAGGGTTTTACTACTTACTCACCGCCGAGGGCGGCACTGGCTATAACCACGCGATGACGCTGGCGCGCTCACGCCAATTAGATGGCCCCTACGAGTTAGACCCTGCCGGCCATTTTATTACCGCCAAAGACAGCCCAGAGCTTGAGTTACAGCGTTGCGGCCACGGAGACTGGGTTGAAACCCAAAACGGTGAATTCTATGCCGTGCATTTATGCTCGCGCCCGCTTGCGCCCGAGCAACGCTTTAGCCCGTTAGGGCGCGAGAGTGCGATTCAAAAGGTGGCGTGGAATGCCGACGGCTGGTTGCGTTTAGCCGATAGCGCTGAGCCGGCCTCGGCCGTCACGGCGCCTAACCTGCCGCTCCACCCGTGGCCGCAAGAGTCGACGCACTTTAAGTTTAATGACCCCCGTTTACCGGCGGCGTTTCAGTGGTTGCGCACGCCCTATCCAGAAAAGTTGTTTAGCCTTACCGCGCGCCCGGGTTGTCTGCGCTTAATCGGGCGGGAGTCTTTGGGTAGTTGGAATTTGTCGTCACTGGTGGCAATGCGCCAGAGTGCTCTGCGTTTTACCGCGCAAACCTGTATCGAGTTTACCCCTGCAAGCTTTCAGCAGATGGCGGGGCTGGTGTGCTATTACAACTCGCAAAAGTTTCACTATTTATACCTTAGCTGCGATGACAATGGCCAGCGGCACATTGGCATCATGTCGTGCTTGGCCGATATTGGTTTGTCGGCTAGCTTTCCGTTGGCCCCGATAAATATTAAGCAAGAGGGCGAGGTACACTTAAAAGCAGAGGTGGACCGAGCGCAACTGCGCTTTAGCTATAGTTACGATGGTACAGATTGGGTCACGCTGCCCGGTGAGCTCGATTACCGTTTGTTGTCGTGTGAAGCGGGTAAAGGCGAGGGGGCCAGCTTTACCGGTGCATTCGTCGGTATGGCCTGCCAAGACATGACTGGCCGTCAGCGTTCGGCTGACTTTCATTATTTTAACTACGATGAGCCGGAGGTTTTATGAACCGCATTTCCACTGTGTTCGCCTTTGTCGGTTTATGTGTATTAAGCGGCACCGTTATGGCGGATACGCCAGAGCCCGCAGACGGGGTCTTGGTGCTGGCGGGGCAAAACCTGCGTGCCACCCACGCCTACTATTACGACGAGCGGCTCCCCAAACCTGCGGGTTTTTCTGACTATATTTCCTATGATGTAGATCAGCCCTACGCGGCTAACGCCCCCGATGCCCCTCGATCCTATCGGGGCAATGAAGCCTTGTTAGCACCGACCAACTGGGGGGCTGGTGTGCAATGTGTCGACTGTATTTTGCAAGAGCCCGCGCTTGACCCGGCGGTGGTCAATATTGGTTTTTACATGGCTGGGCCAAAAGACGTTGATGGTCAGCAATGTCGCGGTACGCCCAAGTGTAATGCCTACAAAATCGCCAGCGGTGAATACGATGCCTACTTAGATGAGTTTGCCCGTTGGGCTAAAAGCCTAAATGCTTTGGTACTGTTACGCATTGGTTACGAGTTTGACGGCGAGTGGAATAACTACGACCCTGCGCAATTTAAAGCGGCGTTTAAATACATACACCAGTACATGGATAACAAAGGGGTGGATAACATTGAGTATGTGTTGCACTCGGTGGGGGCAGCCAGTCGCGAAACTCTATTGGCGTATTACCCAGAGCCCGACGAGGCCAGTAGCAAATATGTCGATTGGATCGGGTACTCGTATTTTACGATTGACCCGGAGTCCCGCGGTGTAAATGAGTTGGCCCTGGCCCGCGAACGTGGCATTAAAGCTTTTATCGGCGAGGCGGCGCCACACACGGGCGATTGCACTAAGCAAATTGATATGGCGACCAACCCGGCGTTGGCTATGCGGTGGATCGACGGTTTTATCTCTCACATCGAACGCAATAAAGACGTTATTGGCGCTATCGCCTATATCAATGCTGACTGGTCCGACACCGTTTACTCACCTATGTGGACCGAACAGACAGATCAAGGCTGCAATGGTTTTTTTGCCCAATCAAACTCGCGTTTAAACGATAACGATCAAGTGATTCGCTATTGGGCCAAAAAAATCAGTGCCCCGCTTTTTATTAACCAAGATCGCGCCCGCGAGTGGCTTAAGAAAACCTCGAGGTCATTATGACAGCGTTAAATTATCAGAATTTGGCAAGGCAGTTTTGGCGCGATGGCTATTTAGTCATAGAAGATTTTTTTGACTTGACGCTAATGGGTTGCTATCAGCAGCTGATAGTCGAACATTTTGGTTCGTCTCCCGAATTTTTGCACACAGATGAATTTCTACAAAAATCGGCCACTGAAGTGATTCCTTGGTTTCCGCAAAAAGAGGGTGTTGACGAGTTTGACGCGGTGGAAAATGACCATCGCCTAAAAGCGTTGACCGAAGCCATTCTCGGCGAGGGTTGGTACCACCTTTATTGCATGACGATGTTTTCTCGCCAAGGCACTAAAGGGCAGGCATGGCATCAGGACTGTGATCCGGAAGAAGACGAAAACCGCTTTAACGTCAACCGCTTAGTTTATACCGCCGATATCACCCCGGAAATTGGCGGCCAAACCTTAGTGGTACCAGGCTCGCACCGTCGCGGTACTATCACGGTGGGTGACGTTAACGAAGAGTTTTCCGATCAAGTGGTACTTTCGCCGACGAAAGGCACTTTAGTGTTGTTGCACGGCCACACCTGGCACCGGGTGAGGCCTGTCACTGGCGGTTATCGCGTCTCGACTAATTACCGCTGTTGCCCTAAAGGGACGCCCGAGGGGATAACCGATGTCTGTGTCTATCGCAATATGCGTTACCAGTTTGCCACCAGTTCCGTTATTGAAGATCGTCTGTTGCGCAACGCTTACTAGAATAATCCTGGCAGGATGCCCGAACTTTACGAAACGCCGACAAGAGTATAAAAAATAATGATTCAATCAAGTTACGCATTTCGTCTGGCCATTATTGTCTCGCTCGGTGGCTTTTTATTCGGTTTTGACGCCTCGGTTATTTCTGGTGCGATCAACTTTATTGGTGCCGACTTTAACCTGACCGATTGGCAGTTGGGCTTAGTGGTGGGTGCGCCGACGTTAGGCGGTATTATTGCCGGCGCCTGTTCCGGCCCCCTGAGCGACCGTTTTGGTCGCAAGCCGGTACTGCTGCTTATTGCCATCTTGTACACTATCTCGGCGGCGTTCTCGGCGCTGGCACCCGATTACTTTACCATTTCACTGGCGCGTTTTATTGGCGGTTTGGGTTTTGGGGCCTTGAGTTTAGCGCCTATTTATATCGCCGAAATCTCCCCGCCTGCTCAGCGCGGCCGGATGGTGTCTATTAATCAGCTGAATATTGTTTTGGGTTTTTCGGCGGCGTATTTTGCCAACTACTTTATTTTGCAGTTAGCTAATTCTGGCGCGCAATGGACGCAAAGCTTAGGCTTAGATCAGCACACGTGGCGCTGGATGCTAGGCATTGAAGTTGTTCCTGCGACTATCTACGTTTTTATGCTTATACTGATTCCCGAAAGTCCGCGTTGGCTCGTGCTAAACAGTAAGCCCGCCAAGGCTCGCACCGTGATTGCTAAATTGTTGCCTAATGCCGATCCCGACGCTGAGGTAAGTGCTATCGGCGCGACCAATCACACTAAGCTTGAGCCTTTTTTTCAGCGTTTAAAGCAGTTGTTTAAGCCCAATGTTCGTTTGGCGCTTGTGGTGGGTGTGGTGCTCGGTATTGCTCAGCAAATTACGGGCGTTAATGTCATTTACTTTTATGCTCCCACTATTTTCGAGCAGACCGGGATTGGTACCAATGCGGCTTTTGCTCAGGCAATTTGGATCGGTGTGACCAATGTGGTGTTTACCATTATTGCTATGGTACTTATCGAGCGGCTGGGCCGCCGGCCGCTGCTGATTGTAGGCCTGGCGGGGGTTATGATCAGCATGGCCATTTGTACCTATGGCTTTAAACAGGCAACGTATGTCATCGACGATGTTGCCGCGATTGAGGTAAGCGATACCGAGTTGCGCGATCGGTTGCAGCCCCTTGAAGGTCTGACGTATAACGATGACGTGGCATTTAAGATTGCGCTGCGTAATCACTTGTCTGAGACTGAGCTGCGCATGCACCAAGGACAAATCATTGCCGCCGCCACCAATATGAACCCCTATTTAATTCTTATTGGTATTCTCGGGTTTGTCGCTTCATTTGCGGTGTCTTTAGGGCCGGTAATGTGGGTATTATTGTCCGAGATTTTTCCCAACCATTTGCGCGGGGTGGGTATGGCATTTGTAGGTATGCTTAACAGTGCGGTTAGTTACGGGGTGCAGGTGGTGTTCCCGTGGCAACTGAGTCATTACGGCTCGGCGATAACCTTCTTTATCTATGGTTTTTTTGCGCTGATAGGTTTGGTGTTGGTGTATTGGTTACTGCCAGAAACCAAAGGTAAAACACTTGAGCAGCTAGAGACGGAGTTTAAACGTTAAGCTATGAAGAAAGTTCGTTGGGGTATTGTCAGTACCGGTCGTATTGCCGGGCAATTTGCGCAGGATTTTAGCGCCGTAAAAAACGCGCAGCTGCATGCTGTAGCCGCGCGCAACCTCGATAAAGCAAAACAGTTTGCTTTTGCGCACAATATTACCAATGCCTACAGTAGCTACGAGGCGCTGTTTAGCGATCCAAATATCCATGCGGTTTATATCGGCACCCCGCACAGCTTACATTATCAGCACGCTCGTGCAGCGCTTGAAGCTGGCAAAGCGGTACTGTGTGAAAAACCGCTAACCGTGAGTGTCGCTGAATGCGAATCGCTGCAAGCAATGGCGCGGGATAACGGTGTTTATTTAATGGAGGCCATGTGGACTTACTTTTTACCCGCCCTGCGCAAAGCTAAGCAGTGGGTCGATGAAGGCCGCATCGGTAATATCAAGCACATAAAGGCAGATTTTGGTTATCCGCAGTTGCCGTTTGACCCCAAAAAACGAGAGTACGACGCCGATTTAGCGGGCGGTTGCTTACTGGAGATGGGCGTTTACCCAGTGGCGTTAGCATGGTTGTTTATGCCGCAAACCCCCGATGATGTGCAAGTGATCAGCCGCTTTGCCCCCAATGGGGTGGAGGATGACCTGGCCATTCACTTTAATTATCGCGATGCGGTGGCAAGTCTCGGTACGTCGTTTCGTTGCAAGTTACAAAACTGGGCTTATATTATTGGCGACGAAGGTTATATCGCAATCCCTGACTTTTGGCGCGCCAGTGAGTGTTCCCTGTACGTGCTGGATGAGCAGGTGGATAAGTTTATCGATAATCGTCAAGAGCAAGGGTTTTGCTTTGAGGCGCAAGCGGTAACCGATGATTTAATTGCTAAACGGCTTGAATCGCAAACGGTATCCTTTGCCGATAGCCTGGCGTTTGCGCGCCATATGGATTTGATTCGAGAGACGTTTAAGCGGTAGCCGGGTGTTAGCAATTATCCACTAAAAAAGGCACGCCAACCGGCGTGCCTTTTTTAGTGGCATTATTGAATATAAGAGTGGGCTACAAGCGCACTTCGATGCCGCGCTCTTGCATATAGGTTTTTGCCTCTAGTACCGAGTACTCACCAAAGTGAAAAATACTCGCCGCCAATACCGCGTCGGCGTGGCCGTCGGTAACGCCATCCACTAAATGCTGCAAGTTACCCACGCCACCGGAAGCAATAACCGGTATCGGCACCGCCGCGCTAATGGCGCTTGTTAGCGGCAGATCAAACCCATTTTTGGTGCCGTCGCGGTCCATGCTGGTAAGCAGTATCTCGCCGGCGCCGTACTCGCTCATGCGCGCGGCCCATTCGATGGCGTCAATGCCGGTGGGCTTGCGGCCACCGTGGGTAAAAATCTCCCAGCGCAAAGGCTCGCCCGGCGCGCTTACTTGTTTTGCATCAATCGCCACCACAATACACTGGGCACCAAAGCGGTCGCTGGCGGCTTTGACAAAATCTGGGTTGTGCACCGCCGCCGAGTTAATGCCGACTTTATCGGCGCCGGCGTTAAGCATGCGGCGAATATCATCGTTGCTGCGAATACCGCCGCCCACGGTGAGCGGAATAAACACTTCACTGGCAATGCGCTCGACCGTGTGTACCGTGGTGTCGCGCCCTTGGTGGCTGGCGGTAATGTCGAGAAAGGTAATCTCGTCGGCACCGGCCTCGTTGTAGCGCTTGGCGATCTCGACCGGATCGCCGGCATCGCGAATATCGACAAACTGCACGCCTTTAACCACACGGCCGTTGTCCACATCAAGGCAAGGGATAATGCGCTTGGCCAAACCCATAACTTACTCCGCGTTGTCGCAGTATTGTTGTGCTTCGGCCACGTCGAGTGTGCCCTCGTAAATCGCGCGACCGGTAATGGCGCCGCAAATACCTTTGTCGCTGGCCGCGTTAAGCGCGCGAATGTCGTCCATGTTGGTAATACCGCCCGAGGCAATCACCGGGATACTCGATGCCTGCGCCATGGCCACGGTGGCCTCGACGTTGACGCCCTGCATCATGCCGTCGCGGGCGATATCGGTGTATACAATCGAGCTGACGCCGTCGGCTTCAAAGCGCTTGGCCAAATCGGTGGCTTTAACGTTAGAGACTTCGGCCCAACCGTCGGTGGCAACCCAGCCGTCTTTGGCGTCCAGCCCAACAATAATATGGCCGGCAAACTCGCGGCAAATATCAGTAATAAACTCGGGCTCTTTTACCGCTTTGGTGCCGATAATCACATACTCGACGCCGGCGTTTAAGTAGTGCTCGATGGTTTCTTTGCTGCGAATACCGCCGCCGATTTGAATCGGCAGTTTAGGGTAGGCTTTGGCAATGGCGGTGACTACTTCGCCGTTAACCGGTGCTCCGGCAAACGCGCCGTTTAAATCCACTAAGTGCAAGCGGCGGCAGCCGGCCTCGACCCACTGGGCGGCCACGGCCACCGGATCGTCAGAGAAAACCGTAGAGTCGTCCATCAGGCCCTGGCGTAAACGGACACACTGGCCGTCTTTTAAGTCGATGGCGGGAATAATTAACATGTTAAGTCTCTCTTAATGCGTTAGCTCTGACCGTTCCAGCGGACAAAATTGTGAAGTAACTGTAAGCCGGCGGTGTGGCTTTTTTCGGGGTGAAATTGCACCGCAAAAACATTGTCGCGACCGACCGCCGCGGCAAAGCTGACACCGTAATGGCAGCTGGCCATGACCTGTTCGGTGTTGGCGCTTTGTACGTAGTAGCTGTGCACAAAATAAAAGCGGCTGTCTTGCGCGATGTCGGCCCACAGCGGATGATCGTTGTGGTGCACTTGGTTCCAGCCCATGTGCGGCACTTTTAGCACTTCGCCCTGATCGCCTTTTAGGTGGTTGCCAAAAAAGTCGACATTGCCGGCAAATAAGTCGATGCACTCGGTACCGCCGCTTTCGGCGCTGCTGCTCATCAGTGCCTGCATGCCGACGCAAATACCCAGTACGGGTTTACCGCTGGCCACTTGCTCGCGCAGCACTTGGTCAAAACCGAGGCGTTTGATCTCGCCCATGCAATCGCCAATAGCGCCCACCCCCGGGAATATCACCCGGTCAGCGCGGGCAATCTCGGCCGGATCGCTGGTGACTAGCACTTGGTGGTCGCACACTTTACCTAGTGCGCTGGCAACCGAGTGCAGGTTGCCCATACCGTAATCAATAACCGCTACTGTTTCGCTCATAAAACCTGCTTATAAACTGCCTTTGGTGGAGGGCATAATACCGGCCATGCGTGGGTCTGGCTCGAGCGCCATACGCAGGGCGCGGCCAAAGGCTTTAAACACGGTTTCTATTTGGTGGTGGGCATTGTCGCCGCGCAGGCTGTCGATGTGCAGCGTGACTTGCGCGTGATTGACAAAGCCGTGAAAAAACTCTGAGAACAGTTCGGTATCGAAAGCGCCGACGCGTTTTTGCGTAAAGGGCACCTTCATGATCAGACCCGGGCGGCCGGAAAAGTCGATCACCACCCGCGATAGAGCTTCGTCCAGTGGCACATAGGCGTGGCCGTAACGGCGAATGCCCTTTTTGTCGCCCACAGCGCGGGCAATCGCCTGGCCGATGGTGATGCCAATGTCCTCGACGGTGTGGTGATCGTCGATGTAGGTGTCGCCCTTACACTTAACGTTCAGATCGATCATGCCGTGGCGGGCGATCTGATCCATCATGTGCTCTAAAAAGGGCACGCCGGTATCAAAGGTGCCGCAGCCGGTGCCGTCGAGGTCGAGCTCGACACTGATCTGGGTTTCCAGAGTATCGCGTGATACTTGCGCTTGGCGCTCAGACATGGGTGTTCTCCGAAGTCGCAGTCGGGCTGCGTGGAAGCAAAGCGCGAATTATATCGGCAAGTGGCCAACAATTCACGGTTTGCGAAAAATTGGGGTTTTAGTGCATGCGATGTGGATCGAGTTGTACGGTCTCTACCCGGCGGCCGAGCATAATCACACGGCCGGTATAGCGGTCCTCGCCGGTGGCGGTAAATTCAAAGTAAAAGGCGCGCCACAGCGCCATTGCACCGCGGCTGTTACGCTTAAACCACAGGCGGCGCAGGTACACGCTCTGGTCGAGCATCTGCACGTCCATTTCTTTGCAGTGGCGCAGTGCCCAGCCTAGTGCCACGGCTTTTGATTGCAGCGCGCGCCACCAGTAGTAGACCACGGCAACAATAACAAAACACCAGATAACAACGCTTAGATCAGACATATAGGCCTATACAAACACAAAAGCGCCCGCGCCCACACTGGGTGCGGGCACGGGCGCGAGTACTATTGCCGCGCGAGTTACCGCGCGCGCAAACAAAAACTTAGGTGGGTTGTGGCTTACAGGGCGGTAACGTTTTCTGCCTGCGGACCTTTTTGGCCCTCTACCACTTCAAAAGAGACGTTTTGCCCCTCTAATAACGTGCGACGGCCAGTGCCGTTAATAGCCCGGAAGTGTACAAACACATCCGCGCCGCTTTCGCGCTCGATAAACCCATAACCTTTTGCGTCATTAAACCATTTAACGACACCAGTGACCAATTGCTCCGACATAACACCCTCGTCTGCGTCCGTTGTCAGCCCGGCTGACCTTAGTTGTGCGTAACGTTGAGGCGCTTACATTAAACGTTACTGGTCAAAATTAAAGCACTTCAGTATGGCCAGTTCAATAGCTTTGTGGGCGATTTTAGACAGTCAATAATGCGGTTTTACGAGTCGGAGGAGGATTGTTTTATTTTGGGGCGGCGGCAGAAAACTTCGTGCAAATACAGGGCAATAATCACCACAGCAAAGCCCCCTAACATGGCAGGACGCTTTACTTGCTCCAGAGCCAGCCCCTCTTTGGCCAGTTGGTAGCAGGCCAGGCCCCAGGCCGCAGCGGCAAAATATCCCCAGCGCATACGCTTCCAGACAAATACGGCAATTACCAGTGTTAGTACGGCGGCAAAAACGGTTTGTATTTTAAGTTCCGAGGCAAGCACTCCCGCACTGGCCAGCAACCAGAGCAATAACAAGGCGTTAAGCAGGTGGGGAATTTTTGATTTGGTCATGGTGTTTAGCTCGTTGGGTGATCAAGGGAGGCTTAGAGCGATAGTCCCATCGCCTGTTGTGCCAGTAAATTCTTTAACGCCGGCAGTGTGTTTACACTGCTTAAGGCGCGGTTGCGCAGCAGTGTAAGGCCCGGCTGGCGGCTGCCAAATAGGCGTTTAAAGCCCTCCATAGCTGCCATCATGGTTAAGTTGTGGCCCATTCGCTGGCGCTCGTAGCGGCGCAAGGTGGCGTACTCGCCAGTGCTCAGGCCGCGCTCTTGGGCGCGCTGTAGCTCGCGCGTTAAGCAGGCAACATCCAGTAAGCCCAGGTTAACCCCCTGGCCGGCTAGCGGGTGAATACTGTGGGCGGCATCGCCGACAAGTGCCAAACCCGGCTGTGCGTAGCGGGTGGCGTGGCGCTGGTGCAAAGTAAAAGCATGGCGCGTGCTGACGTGCTCGATGGTGCCTAAACGGCGCTCAAAGTGACGCTCCAGCGCCTGGCAAAACTCGGTATCGTCAAGGGCCATAAGCGAGTCGGCAAACGCCTGATCGGCCGACCAAACGATCGAGCAGTGGTGGCCGTCGCTCGCTTGCGGGGTATCGATCAGCGGCAGCAGCGCCAGCGGCCCGGTGTTCATAAAACGCTGCCTAGCCACCAAGCCGTGGGGCGCTTGGCTGCGCACGGTGGCGACGATAGCGCTCTGCTGATACGACCACTGGCGCTCGTCGATGGCGGCCATTTTGCGCAGGGGCGAGCGGGCGCCATCGGCGGCAATAATCAGGGGCGCCTGCAGGGTTTCGCTGGTGCTTAACTCGACACCGTTAATGCTGCCATCGGGCTGGCGTAATAGCGCGCTAACGGGCTGTTGCCAGCGCTCGACGGCGGTTAATTCCAGGGCGCGCTCAAGGGCTTGGTTGAGTACCCGATGCTCGACAATATGGCCCAGGGTATCGCGGCCTAGGTCGTGGGCGCTAAATTCGATGTGACCGGCGCCCTCGCCATCCCACACATGCATATCGCGGTACGGGCAGGCGCGTTGCTCGGCCACGCTGCGCCATACACCGAGCTGCTCGAGCAGTTGGCGCGACGCGTCCGTCAGGGCCACCACGCGTGGGTCAAACGGTTCTGGGTCGATCGCCGGCTGGGCCGCCGGTGCTACTAACGCGATGCGGGTATGGGGCGCCAGCGTTTGGCTGAGGTGGGCGGCGATGCTGGTGCCGACAATACCGGCGCCCACCACGATAATGTCGTAGTTTGTGCTAACCATGTCGGGCCTCCTGGGCTGTGCGGGTAAGCCCCATCATTTGCTTGCCAAAGGCGCTGCGCAGTGTCGGTGCCAGCTCCAGGCTCAGCAGCCCTAAGTGGCGCAAGGCAACCGCGGGTAGCGCTGTGGTGCTAAACAGCCGCACCATGGCATCGCCGGCGCGAGAGGTGATGGTCTGGTCGCGCTCGCGCTGGGCAAGATAGCCTTGCAGCACATTCAGCTCACCGGGGCTGTCGCTGGTAGTAATGGTGCGCGACAGGGCCGCGCAGTCGCGCAGGGCCAAATTAAAACCCTGGCCGGCCACTGGGTGTAAAAAGTGCGCCGCATTGCCCACGAGCACTAAGTTTGAGCGCACTTGCTCGCGCGCTTGGCGCAGCACCAGTGGGTAGCTGTGGCGCTCGCTCGCCGCCATAAAACGGCCCAAGCGGTGGCCAAAGTGCTGTTGCAAACGCGCTAAAAACTCGATGTCGGGTGCGTTTTGCAGGTCGCTGGCGCGATGGCTGGGTTGCGTCCATACCAGCGCCATCTCGCGCGCCTGTGGCGACTGCCCTAGGGGCAATAGCGCCAGTGGGCCGGTTTCGGTAAAGCGCTCGTAGGCGACGCCCAGGTGCGGTTTAGCGCAGCGGACGTTGGCGATAATGGCGTTTTGATAATAGGGCTTGTCTTGGGTGGTAATACCCAGCGCTTGGCGCAGCGGCGAATTGGCGCCGTCGGCCAGTGCGGTTAGCCGCGCCGTTAATGGGGCAAGGTGGTTGTCGAGCATTAGACGACCGCTGCCGGCCTGCGGCACAAAGTCGGTAGCGCCGGCCTTGTGATGCTGAATATTGCTCTGCTCGCTGAGCGCGCGCAACAACACTTGGCCCAGCCAGGTATTGGGCACAACATAACCTTGAGTGTCCATGCCGGTCGCGCTGGCATCCAGCATTTGGCCGGGCAAGTAACCGCGATCTGAGACATGCACGGCGCTGATGGCGGTGGCGTGGCGCTGCAGCGTTTGCCACAGGTCCAGTTCGTCAAACAGCTGCGCGCTGCCGGCCGATATCGCCGTGGCGCGGGCATCAAAGCTTGGGTGATAAGGGCCGCTGTCTGGCACGCCGGGGTGCGGGTCGACAATGGCAATGCGCCAGTCTGGCCTGGCGCGCGCGCACAGCAGCGCTAAGCAAGCACCGGCAGGGCCGGCACCGATTATGGCAAGGTCCAGTGGCGCCTCTTGCTCGCTCACCTTACGCGCCTCGCGCGCTGGCCGCCTCGGCCATTAGGGCCTCGATGGCGTCGATGGTTTTGGGGACGGCTTTGGTAAGTACCTCACAGCCGTCTTTGGTAATCAGGACGTCGTCCTCGATGCGAATGCCAATGCCGCGCCATTTTTGCGCGACCTGCTCATCATCGGGCGAGACATAAATACCCGGCTCGACGGTCATTACCATGCCCGGCTCCAGCACGCGCCACTCGCCGCCGACTTTATAGTCGCCCACATCGTGTACATCCATGCCCAGCCAGTGGCCAACGCGGTGCATATAAAACCGGCGGTAGGCGCCGTCCTCGATGAGTTTGTCCAGCTCGCCCTCAAGCAAACCGAGTTTGACTAAGCCCTCGGTGATTACCCGCACGGAAACCTCGTGGGGTTCGTTCCAGTGGGCGCCGGGTTTTAGGGTGGCCATGGCCGCGTCTTGGGCGGCCAGTACGATCTCGTACAGGGCGCGCTGCTCGGGGCTAAAGCTACCGCTGACGGGGAAGGTACGGGTAATGTCGGCGGCATAGCCTTCTAGCTCGCAGCCGGCGTCGATCAACACTAAATCGCCGGCTTTGAGGGCGGCGTCGTTTTCGATATAGTGCAAAATACAGCCGTTTTTACCGCCGCCGACAATGGTGCTGTAGGCGGGGTGACGGGCGCCGGCCATGGCAAACTCGTGCAGTATCTCGGCCTCTAGCTGATACTCCATGACGCCGGGTTGGCAATAGCGCATGGCGCGGGCGTGGGCACGGGCCGAAATTTCGCCCGCCTCGGCCATAACCCGGGCCTCAGCGGCGCTTTTGTAAAGGCGGTTATCGTGTAAAAAGTGCGATAAATCTAAAAACTCGCCCGGTGGGGTCGCGCCCGAGCGCACCTTGGCGCGAATGGTGTTTACCCAGTCCATTACTTGCCGATCAAAACCGGCGTCTTTGCCCATGGCGTAATAGACCCGCTCGCGGCCCTCTAATAGGCCGGGCAAAATATCGTCGATGTCGTCGATAGGAAAGGCGTCATCGGCGCCATAATCTTTACAGGCGCCATCGGGGCCGGCGCGGTAGCCGTCCCAAATTTCGCGCTCGGGGTCGCGGTCGCGGCAAAACAGGACAAATTCGCCGTGCTCGCGACCGGGGATTAACGCCACCACCGCCTCTGGCTCGTGAAAACCGGTAAGGTAAAAAAAGTCGCTGTCCTGGCGATAGGGGTACTCGGTATCGCGCGAGCGCGTGCACTCGGGCGCGGCCGGCACGATGGCGATACTGTCCGGCTCCATAACGCTCATTAGGGCTTTGCGGCGGCGGGCGAATTCGGCTTTGGTGATGCGCATGCAGACCTCGATGTTCGGTGGTAAAAATCGCTTGCTACGTCGGTGCTTAATAGCCGCGTGCTATTAATGAAGCGTTTTAGTGCTTTTGGCGCTGTTGTCGGCCGTATCGTATTCGCCAAAGGTTTGGCACAGGCTAAGGGCCGATAAGCGCACGTACTCGGCCACTTCGATAAAATCGGCTTCGCCGCTGGCGGCATCGTTGTCGTCAGCTTGTACCTGGATGATGGCGGCAAAGTCGCTTAACGTTTCCTGTACTTCCTCGGGTAAATTGCCGCGCTCAACCACGCCGGCGGCGCCAAAGCCGGATAAAAATCCATGGCACCACTGCGACAGCGCCTCTACCCGCTCGGACATGCCCTGCTCATCGTCAGGTAAAAACAGCACAAAGCTAAAACCTTTACCGGTCAGCTGTGCTTTAGTGTCAGTGAGTAATTTAATCAGCTCATCAACCGTGGCGGTATCAGGGGTTTCCGTTAGCGCCATAAACTCGTCCACCAAACGCAGCCAGTCGGCCTCGTTCAGCGGGGCACCACAGAGCCGGCCACACAGCATACCTTGCAGTTCGGCGGGGCTGTTTACGGCACCCAGTGGGTCGAGCAATTCGTCCCAGCGGTCAAATTCGCTTTCGGTTCTTTCGATTTCTGTCATGAGTAACCCTTCTATTAACGGCGCTTATGCTACCACGAGTGTTGTATTCGGCCTGATCTGGACAGCGCTATATGGGCAAATATCACAAAAAAATCGTGTGCTTTGGCTTATGCACGATATTGCGGCAACAACATTTGACCCTCTGCGTGGGGCGCAATATAGTAGCCGCTGAAGCCCAATTGGTCACCTGCCGCTATGTCTGAAGATTTTATACTTACACTGGAAGCTAAGCTGGATGAGTTGATTCGCCAGTGCGGTCGCTTGCAGCAGGAAAACGCCGAGCTAAAAGCCCGCGAGAGCGAGTGGCAGCAAGAGCGAGTGCGTTTGGTAGAGAAAAACGAGCTGGCGCGCTCGCGCGTCGAGGCCATGATCACCCGACTGAAAAGTCTGGAAGCGCAGTAAGGCTTGTTCCAGGCAACAGCCGCAAGAGGTATTTCCGGTGAGTAACGAAACCGTCAGCGTAAAAATTCTCGATAAAGATTATCAAGTGGCCTGCCCGGCAGACGAGCGCGTGGCGCTGGTGCAATCGGCGCAAGTGCTGGATGAGCGCATGCGTATGATCAAAAGCTCGGGCGGTGTTATTGGCTTAGAGCGCATCGCCGTGATGGCGGCGCTTAACCTCAGCCACGAATTGCTGCTGGCGCAGCAGTCAGGCGCCTCGGTTGGCGCCAATCAAGCCTCGCTCGACCGCATGCAGAGTAAAATTGAAGCGCAGCTGGATCAATTATCCGCTAAGTAATCGCAATTGGCGGCAGAAGTTTTTGGGGTCGAACGGCAATTTGCGTTATAATACAAACACACCCTGGGATGTACGCCAGTCGACTAAGTCCTTGAGCCGATACTGCTGTACCAGGTAGTGCCTCGTCGGTATTTGTGAGCATGTCCGCACGACGGAAAGCCTAATAATATCGCAGGCGCCACCCCTTGAACTCTAGGGTTCAAGGCCAACTTGACAGCGGCATCTTGGGGTTTTTAATTTCTTGCCTATGACCCGCACCAACCTTCCCGTAACTAACAATACCGCTACCGATGCGCCAACGAGCGCGCGCTCCACTAACAGTAATCGTCGTGAATTGCGCCGCTTGCTACGTGCCCGTCGCCAGTCTCTATCGCCTGCAGTTCAAGCTAGGGCCAGTGCCGGTTTACTGCGTCAGCTGCAAAAACAACCGTGGTTTAACCGTGCGCAACGCATTGCCCTCTACTGGCCAAGCGATGGCGAAATAGACCCACGCCCGGTCGCGGCAACCGCTTGGCGGCTTAACAAGCGCTGCTATTTACCCGTGTTACACCCGTGGTTAAAGCGCCACCTTTGGTTTACCCCTTTTGCCCGCAACACCCGCTTTGCTCCCAATCGCTTTGGTATTCCCGAACCAGTCGGTCCCGCCCGTGCGCCGCTTAATAATCGTCACCTAGATGTGGTGCTGTTGCCTTTGGTGGGGTTTGATCGCGCCGGCGGCAGGTTAGGTATGGGCGGTGGCTTTTACGACACCACGTTCGCGGCCAAGCGCCGCGGCAAAGGCTTTAAGCGCCCGCGCTTGGTGGGGGTGGCCCACAGTTGCCAAGAAGTTGATGCACTGGCTCTGGCCAGTTGGGATGTGCCGCTCGATGGTATTGCCACCGAGCGGGAGTATATTGCGATTCGTTGATGGTGTGCTTCGTATCATTGTCGTGTTGTTCGGGGGGGCGGTGCCATACGACGTACTAATGGAGAAATCTTCGGTTTGTTTGCCCTCAATCGCCGGGCGAGTCCCTTTTTGTAATGCGACGAAAAAGGGACGAATGCTGCTACTGCGCGTCCTTGCGTTCGGCTGGCTGCAGGGGGCTCGGCGCTTCGTAGAGAGGTGGATGTGTGATTACAATTATTGCGTAACCCGTAACCCGTAACCCGTAACCCGTAACCCGTAACCCGTAACCCGTAACCCGTAACCCGTAACCCGTAACCCGTAACCCGTAACCCGTAACCCGTAACCCGTCCTAAGCCAAAAAGTACTGATACGCTTCGTTGTCCGTCTCATCCCAAAACGGATAATTGATCTCGGCCAAAAACTTTTTCACTTGGGCGCGCTCGGCCTCGGGCACTTGCATGCCGACTAAGACCCGGCCGTAGGCAGAGCCGTGGTTGCGGTAGTGAAACAGCGAGATATTCCAGCGTCCGGCGACTTCGGTTAAAAATGCCAACAGGGCGCCGGGGCGCTCGGGGAATTCAAACCGAAACACCATTTCCTCGGAGACTTGTACCGCGTGGCCGCCAACCATGTAGCGAATGTGCAGCTTGGCCATTTCGTTGTCGGTCATGTCGACCAAGTCGTAACCCTTTGCGCGCAAGTCGCTTACCAGCTCTTCGCGGTCGCTGGGGTCGGTGCCTACTTGTATACCGACAAAAATACGCGCTTGGTCGGAGTCGGCAAAGCGGTAGTTAAACTCGGTGATGTTGCGTTTGCCCAGCGCGCGGCAAAATTCTTTGTAGGCGCCGGGGCGCTCGGGGATGGTCACTGCCAAAATGGCTTCGCGTTTTTCGCCAATTTCGGTGCGCTCGGAGATATAGCGCAGGCGATCAAAGTTGATGTTGGCACCGCTGTCGATGGCCACTAAGGTCTGTCCCTCAATGTTGTTTTCGGCCACGTATTTTTTAAGGCCGGCAACGCTTACGCCGCCGGCGGGCTCGGCAATCGAGCGGGTGTCTTCAAAAATATCTTTAATGCCCGCGCAGATCTCATCGGTATTAACGGTAATCACGCCATCGATGGTCTGCTTGAGTACCCGAAAGGTCTCTTTGCCGATTTGTGCCACAGCGACGCCATCGGCAAAAATGCCCACTTGCGGCAGCTTTACCCGACGGCCGCTTTCGAGCGCGGCGGCAAGGCAGGCCGATTCGGCCGACTCGACGGCAAAGACTTTAACGTCCGGGCGCACGTATTTTACGTAAGCGGCGACCCCGGCACCCAGGCCGCCACCACCAACCGGAACAAAAATCGCATCGATGTGTTTGGGGTACTGGCGCAAAATCTCCATCGCCACGGTGCCTTGTCCGGCAATCACATCGGCGTCGTCAAACGGGTGGATGTAGGTGAGGTTTTTTTCTTCAACCAATTTTTGCGAGTGCTTTGAGGCCTCGTCAAAATTATCGCCGTGCAGTACCACTTTGGCGCCACGGGCGCGCACTGCGTCCACTTTAATGGCTGGGGTGGTGCGCGGCATCACAATGGTTGCTTTAACGCCCAAATGCTGCGCCCCCAGCGCTAGGCCTTGGGCGTGGTTGCCGGCCGAGGCGGCAATAACACCGCGTTTGCGTTCTTCATCGGTTAGCTGCAATAACTTGTTATAGGCGCCGCGAATCTTAAACGAGAAGACTGGCTGCAGGTCTTCGCGCTTTAATAGGACATTGTTGCCAGTGCGCTGCGACAGGAGTCGTGCTCGCTCCAGTGGCGTCTCGACCGCGAGGTCATAAATGCGAGCATTAAGAATACGTTTTATGTAGGAGTCCGGCATGGCTAAGTCTATAGTTGAGTACAGCGATTGGATGGAAAGCTGCCCATCATAAACAATTTATACACGCCTTACATCCGCCGTCACATAATCGGCTGCCGAGCGAGTATAATAAGTGTCCCGATGACTCTCTGCGAGGTTGCCATGAACCAAGACCAGCTTAAGCAATCGGTGGCCCGTGCGGCTATCGAATACATTACGCCAAAACTGCAAGCCGATAGCATTTTAGGTGTGGGCACTGGCTCGACGGCAAATTTCTTTATCGACATGCTGGGCGAGCTAAAAGACCAATTTGCCGGTGCTGTGGCCAGCTCCGATGCCTCGGCCACGCGACTTAAAGCGCTGGGCATTGAGGTGCTGGATTTAAACAGTGTGGGCGAGTTAGTGGCCTATGTGGATGGCGCCGACGAGTCAAACGCGCAACTGGCGCTGATTAAAGGCGGCGGTGCGGCACTGACGCGCGAGAAAATTGTCGCCGCCGTGGCCCGCGAGTTTGTGTGCATCGCCGACGAGAGTAAGTGGGTCGATGTGCTGGGTAGCTTCCCGTTGCCGGTTGAGGTGATTCCTATGGCGCGCTCGTATGTGGCGCGCGAGCTGGTTAAGTTGGGCGGCAGTCCGGTGTATCGCGAGGGGGTGGTGACTGACAACGGCAATGTCATTCTCGATGTGCATCAGCTCGCGATTGTTGACCCCAAGCAGCTGGAGGCAGATATTAATCAGTTGACCGGTGTGGTCGCGAGCGGTTTATTTGCCCGCCGCGGCGCCGATGTGTTGCTGCTGGGGCGTGCGGAAGGGGTCGAGACGATATATCCGAAATAAACGTCGGACGTCCGAGCTCAGGCTTTAAGCACAAAAAAGCCCGACCATCGCTGGCCGGGCTTTTTTGTGCAAAGGTAAAATCAGTATTTACTTGATTTTGCCTTCTTTGTAGACAACGTGCTTACGAACAACGGGATCGTATTTTTTGATCTCCATTTTTTCGGGCATGGTGCGCTTGTTTTTGTCGGTCGTGTAAAAGTGACCAGTACCTGCAGACGAATTCAGACGAATCTTCTCGCGCATGATATATCTCCTAAATTAGACTTTTTCACCACGAGCACGCAGGTCGGTCAATACTGACTCGATGCCGCGTTTGTCGATCACTCGCATACCTTTTGCAGACACACGCAGTTTCACAAAGCGTTTCTCTGCTTCGATCCAAAAACGGTGAGTGTGCAAGTTTGGCAAAAAACGACGCTTGGTGTGGTTCTTTGCGTGAGAAACATTGTTTCCGGTCACGGGACGCTTGCCGGTAACCTGACATACCTTAGACATTGTTTTGCCTCTTAACCTGATTAATCGCGCTCGGCTGCTTGCCTTCATAAGGCCGACAGCAGCCCAGAGCAGAATTCATTGAGCAGCCTGTTTATCCAATCGCGGCTAGCCTGTGCGGGTTGTTTGATGTGCCATTTACCGGTGTCGGCACCGGCACAATCCCGATCTTCAGGGTCAGCCGAACAACCCGGCCGCAAAGAGCCGCGTTTTATACCAAAAGCGCCCCCCAATATCAACGTCTAGTTGCTTTTTTGACCAGAAAAGTGCGAAATTTTGCTCAATTGGAGGGTTTGCCGGGTTTATGACCGGGTGGAGGCCGTTACAGCAGCCCAAGCTCGGCGAATGAGCTGACCTCGCCATCGCCGACAATCATATGGTCTAGCACCCGCACGCCGACCAGCTCCAACGCCTTAATTAAGCGCTCGGTGATGTGCCGGTCGGCCTGGCTTGGCTCGGCGACGCCCGAGGGGTGGTTATGGGCTAAAATCACCGCGGCACAATTGTTGGCCAAAGCCAGTTTGACCACTTCGCGAGGGTAGACGCTCGCGGCGTCTAACGTGCCAAAAAACAATGGCTCGTAGCGGATAAGCCGATGCTGGTTGTCGAGCATTAATAGAGCAAATATCTCCCGTGGGCTGTGGCGCAGCTGAGCGACTAAATAACGACGCACCAGATCGGGGCTGGTGAGGGCGTCACCGGTGGTAAGTGTTTCGCTTAAGTGGCGGCGGGCCATCTCTAATACGGCTTGCAGCTGGGCGTACTTGGCGGAGCCCAGCCCCAAGCCGCGGCAAAAATCCGGTTGCGAAGCCTCCAGTAACGGCCGCAGGCCGCCAAACTCGTGTAATAGCTCTCGGGCTAGGTCTACCGCCGATTTGCCAGCACAGCCAGTGCGCAAGAAAATCGCTAACAGCTCGGCGTCGGAGAGACTGGCGGGGCCGCGCTGCAGCAGTTTTTCTCGGGGGCGTTCTTGCTCGGGCCACTGGTGTATCGCCATCGGAGGACTCCTTGTCGTCGGTTGCGGTCGGTGCCGCCGGGCGCTTTCCTGGCGCGTCGATATACGAAATTACCTTCAAGAATGGTATCTTTGTCGTTTGCGGTCAAGTTTACCGGCGCAAGCTGAGAAAACTGAGACAAATCCAGCCCTATGGCCAACGGAGTTTGGGATGTCCACTCTACAAAACAAGCACATACTGCTGGGCGTGACGGGCGGTATTGCCGCCTATAAAACCGCCGAGTTGGTGCGCGAGCTGCGCCGCCGCGGCGCGAGCGTTCGGGTGGTGATGACCATGGCCGCTTGTGAATTTATTACGCCGCTTACGCTACAGGCGCTGTCGGGCAATCCGGTACACACGTCACTGCTCGATCCCGAGGCCGAAGCGGCTATGGGACATATAGAGTTGGCACGTTGGGCGGACTTAACATTAATAGCGCCGGCCAGCGCCGATTTTTTAGCTCGCTTAAGTGGCGGTATGGGGGACGATTTACTGTCGGCCGTGTGTTTGGCGACACGCTCGCCTATCGCCATTGCCCCGGCGATGAATCAGGCCATGTGGGATGCGCCCAGTACGCAGGCTAATATTACCCGCCTGCGCCAGCGCGATTTCATCGTGCTGGGCCCGGGCAGCGGCGAACAAGCCTGTGGCGAGTTTGGCCCCGGTCGTATGCTGGAGCCAGTCGAGCTGGCGGCGCTGCTAGAGCAGATGTTCAACGTGGATACCCTAACCGGTAAGACCGTTGTGATTACCGCCGGCCCAACCCGCGAGGCGATTGATCCGGTGCGCTATTTGAGCAACCACAGTTCCGGCAAAATGGGTTACGCCCTCGCTGAGGCCGCGGCCGAAGCGGGGGCGCGTACAATATTGATCAGTGGTCCGTGTCAGTTGGCCCCGCCCGAGCGAGTTGAGCACATAAAAGTCATCTCAGCCGATGATATGTTGGCGGCCTGTTTAGGTTACGCTGCTGGCAGCGATTTATTTATCGGCGCGGCAGCCGTGGCGGATTTTCGCCCGGCCAACATCGCCGAGCAAAAGCTGAAAAAGTCTGACGCTGACACTATGACGCTTACGCTTGTGAAGAATCCAGATATTATTGCCAGCGTCGCCGCGCTGGACGCGGCGCCCTTTACCGTGGCGTTTGCGGCAGAATCTGAGCGGGTCTTAGAGTACGCTCGCGATAAACTGGTGCGTAAAAAAGTCGACTGCGTGATTGCCAACGACATCAGTGCGGCGGGTATTGGTTTTAATAGCGACGACAATGCTGTGACCTTGATTGATCGCCGGGGCGAAACCCGTTTTGATCAGCGCAGCAAACCCCAGTTAGCGCGCGAGTTAATAGCTCTGTTGGCTGAGCGGTTGTAATCTACTGAGTCAAAAACAGGTTTCATAAAAAGTTAAAAGGACGCCTCATGAGCAAAAAGCCGGTTTCAGATCCTGCGGACAGTGCACCAGAATCCAGTACCGATGGTGCCACACCACGCATGACCCGCGCCGAGCGTCGAGCTATGGAGGCGCAACAACAGCTTTATAAAAAGCGTCATCAGCTACTGTTTATTTTGGTGGGCGTGACCATTGCCGTTAATGCCTTACTCGGGTTTTGGTTGTACGAGTCTATGGTGGTGCAAACCGAGCGACAGCGAGTGCAAGATGCTGCCACCGCGCGTGCCGGAAAAGCGGCAAGCGCCATTGAGAGTTATCTTGCCGAGCGCCGTGTCGAGCTAACGCGCTGGGCGCAAAATCCGGCGCTGCTGAGCGCTCTGCAAAGCGACGAGGCGGGTGCGCTTCATAACGTTGCCACCTTATTGGGTGTCGGCAGTGAGAACTTGTTGGCGCTGCGCGCTTTTACGTCGGGGCAGGCGCGTATCCAGCCTAACCATCAAGCGCCGCTGCGTTATGCCGAGTTGGATCTTTTGCGCCGCGCTTATCGCCGCCAGGACACCCTGCCTGAAGCCGCCCCTATCGATGGCGTGTGGCAGTTGCAGCTTGCCAGCGCCGTTCCTCCTCAGGGGGATAGCGTCACCGGGGCGCTGCTTGCGACTTATTCTGCGGATGCTATTAACCAGATTATTACGACTAATCAAGATACATTGGGCAGACTTTCGCTGCGCCAAGAGTTCTCCAGCGCCCGGCCATTTGAGCTACTCAATGATGGCGCCGGGCAAGCGGCACCGGCGGTAACGCGCAAAGTGGCGGGTAGTTATTTAAGTGTCGAGTACACGCCGTCGGCGGCTCTGGTCGCTCAGTCGAAAGAGCTGCCGGGCATGTGGCTTTTAGTGTTGAGCCTAACTGTGGTGGTGGGGCTGGTGTTGTCACTGCTGTTAAGTCGTGTGTTGGTCCGGCCGAAAAAAGCGCCGGCGGGCGAAGGGCTGGTGCTGCCCAAGCAGTATGTCGACGCCCAGGCAGAGGCAAAGCCAGAGCAAGATGGCGAGCGAGCCGGCGCGAGTGGCAATGCGTTGAGCCAGGATATTCTTGATATTGAAGTCATTGAAGAGGATGAAGATATTCTCGGGCTCGACCATAGCGCGCCGCGTCGGCCGGCCCCCGCACCGGCTCCACAAGCGCGCGAGGTACCGGATGATGTTTTCCGCTCATATGACATTCGCGGCGAGGTTGGCCCTGGCGGTATTACGGCCGAGCTGGCGCACCAGATTGGCTTAGCGCTAGGCAGCGAGGTACAAGAGCAGGGCGAACACAGTATTATCGTCGCGCGCGATGCTCGTACCCATAGCCCCGAGCTGTGTGAGCAGCTGATTGCGGGATTACTGGCCAGCGGTTGTGACGTTATTAATATTGGCGTGGTGCCCACACCGCTGATGCACTTTGCCACGTTTGAGCTGGATCAAACCAGCAGTGGGGTGATGGTTACGGCAAGCCACAATGCGGCGCCCTACAATGGTTTTAAAATGGTTATTAACGGTGAAACGCTCGCCGATGGCGCCATAAAAGATATCCGCTCGCGCATCGTTGCCGGTAAATACCTTGAGGGCGACGGCCAAGAGCAGCACATAGAGGTAGTGGCCGATTATATCGATCGTATCTTCTCGGATGTGGCGCTCGCCGGTGATATCCGCGTTGTCGTCGATGCCGGCAATGCGGTGGCCGGTAGCGTCGCGCCGGCGCTGTTTGAAGAGCTCGGCTGCGACGTTATTGCGCTGCACTGCGAGCTCGATGGTAGCTTTCCTAACCACAACCCCGACCCGAGCCTTGAGGAAAACCTGCAAGATCTGTTGGCCAAAGTACGTGAAACCGATGCCGACTTGGGGGTGGCGTTTGACGGTGATGGCGATCGTTTGGTGGTAGTCACACCCGCCGGACACATTATTTGGCCCGATCATTTATTAATGCTATTTGCCAAAGATATTCTCTCGCGCAACCCAGGCGCCGATGTTCTGTTTGATGTGAAGTGCTCGAAGCAGCTCAACCAGATTATCTCCGGCTACGGGGGCCGCCCCATTATGTGGAAGACCGGTCACTCGCATATGAAGCACAAAATGATTGAGACCGGTGCGCTGCTGGGTGGCGAATACTCGGGCCATATTTTTATTAAAGAGCGCTGGTACGGGTTTGACGATGGTCTGTATACTGCCGCACGCCTGCTCGAGATCATCACTTTGCGCGATCAATCGATCGACGATGTGTTTGCGGCGTTCCCAATGCTGCCCTCTACCCCAGAGATTCGCGTTGCCGTTGCCGAATCAGAAAAATTCGCTTTGGTTGAAAAGCTAATTGCTCAGGGCGAGTTCCAAAACGGCAAGGCCACCACCATCGATGGTTTACGCGTGGACTTTTCTAAAGGCTGGGGTTTGGTGCGCGCCTCTAACACTGGGGCAGAGATTACCCTGCGCTTTGAGGCCGAGTCCGAGGCGGTGCTGGAAAAGCTTAAGCTGCTGTTTAAACGCGAGCTTAAAAAGATTGATAACACTTTGAATTTGGACTTTTAATTATGTCACTGAACCGCGACGCGGCGATGAATATTGCCCAAGTGCTGACCGAGGCACTGCCTTATATTCAACGCTTTACCGGCAAAACCATTGTGGTTAAATTCGGCGGTAACGCCATGGTCGATGAAGAACTGCAAAATAGCTTTGCCCGCGATATCGTGATGATGAAGCTGGTGGGGATGAACCCGATTGTGGTGCATGGCGGCGGTCCGCAAATTGGCGATTTGCTAAAAAAGCTTAATATCGATTCCGAGTTTGTAAATGGTATGCGGGTGACCGACAGCAAAACCATGGACGTGGTCGAGATGGTTTTGGGCGGCACAGTTAATAAACAAATTGTGAGCCTCATTAACCGCAACGGTGGCGAGGCGATTGGCGTTACCGGTAAAGACGGCCAGCTGATTCGTGCCAAGAAACTTGAGGTTAAAGCCACGAGCCCCGAGGTGTCCGCCTCTGAGATTATCGACATCGGGCATGTGGGTGAAGTCGCCTCGATCAATAAAGCGGTCATCGATATGCTGCTAAACAGCGATTTTATTCCGGTGATTGCGCCCATTGGCGTGGGCAAAGACGGCGCCTCTTACAATATTAATGCCGACTTAGTCGCCGGTAAAATTGCCGAAGTTTTGCAGGCCGAAAAGCTGATGCTACTGACCAACGTCGCGGGTCTGCTGGACAAAGAGGGCAAAATTCTCACCGGGCTTTCCACCGCCCAGGTCGACGAGCTTATCGCCGACGGCACGATATACGGCGGTATGCTGCCGAAAATCGCCTGCGCCCTAGATGCGGTTAAGTGTGGTGTTACCAGCGCTCATATTGTCGACGGCCGTGTGTCGCACGCTGTGCTGCTAGAGATATTTACCGACGTTGGGGTGGGCACATTGATCACCAACAAGGCTATGCCGGCTTAAGTGAGTCTTTAACGCTGGCAACCGGCACGGGGCTGCCGCTAGAATAGTAACAGGGATAATAGAACACGCAATCGATAGAGTTTGGGGGCTTCGGGCGCACTCTATCGAGCTTTGCCAAATTGCGGCAAAGTCAGCACGACCAACGACAAACCGACCTGTCGCGATGAGAGCAGGCGTAAACGACAAGAGCAGTCGCGCTATGAGCACTAAAAACAGTCAAAAAGTATCTCGCCGTCAACAGATCCTCGAGTCGCTGGCAACCATGCTAGAGGCCAGCCCTGGCGCACGTATTACCACCGCCGCGCTGGCGCGCGAAGTGGGCGTGTCCGAGGCGGCCCTGTACCGCCACTTTCCCAGCAAGTCGAAGATGTTTGAAGGCTTGATTGAGTTTATTGAAGAGACCATCTTCAGTCGTATTAAATTAATTTTAAGTGAAGAGCCCCAAGCGCTGCACCGGCTAGAAAAGATTTTGTATTTATTGCTAACCTTTACCGAGCGCAACCCCGGCATTACCCGCCTACTCACAGGCGATGCGCTTACCGGCGAGACAGAGCGGTTGCGCAACCGTATTGCGCAACTGTTTGAGCGGGTAGAGACCCAGTTAAAACAAATTATTCGCGAGGCCGAGTTGCGTGAGGGGCTGCGCCCTAATTTGCCGTTATCGGCAGCGGCCAATATGCTTATGAGCTTGGCCGATGGGCGCATTACGCAGTTTGTGCGCAGTGAGTTTCGCCGTTTACCCACGCAGTACTGGGAAGATCAGTGGCCCATTATTGCGCAGGGTCTGATGCGTGAAAGCGCACCCGTCGCTTAGTCTTGGTTTACCTGGGGCGGGCAACGCTAAGGGTTAATTTCTTTAAACCGTTCAATATCTTTATCAAATTTAGCGGCGGCGCCCTCTAGCGTTTGCCCGCGCTGCTCTATTTGCTTGTGGATCTCTACCAGCTCGGCCTCTAAGGCGGCAATATTGGTTTTTAAGGTGTCCGATACCGGCCGGCCGTTGCGCTCCATAATCCCCGCGCGGCGTTGTTGCTCCTCTAATTGTGAGGTAACACCCGAAAGGTTAGCGCGCAAAATACTCAGGTTGCCGCGCAGCTCTGTTAGGCTGCGTTGCTTGGCCGACTCAATATCTTTTACCGTACTAAAGCGCCGCTTTAATCTGGCATCCCATTCGGCCAACTCAGCCTCGCGGCGCATTCGTTCGGCGGCTCTCACAGCATCCGCCCCCTTGGGCGAGGCTTTTACTGTTTTGAGTATGCGCCCGGTGCTGGTAATAATGTCGTAGCCGCGCGCAGCGGCATCCGGTGGGATGCTTTGTTGTACCACCAAGTTGCCGTCTGCGTTTTTATACCTAAAGAGCACGCTATCGGGGCCAGTGTCTGGCTCCTCGGCCAACAGCGGTGCGCTTAGCAGTGCTAACGTTAACAGTAGTGCGCTGCAAAAATGTCCGCCGAGTGTGCTCTTCATCCTGTGCTCCTTGATATCGCTACGCGGTTAAACGCCGTACTGGTCGCGGTACGTTTTAATGGCTTCAAGTTTATTGTTGCCACCCTCTGCCTCAAGATAACGGATTATATCGTCAAGGTTAACAATACTGATCACTGGAATGCGATAGCTTTGCTCGACCTCTTGAATGGCCGATAGCTCCGCGCGGCCTTTTTCTTGCCGATCCACACCGATCAGCACCGCCGCTGGGGTGGCCTCAGACTGAGCGATAATAGCCATCACCTCGCGAATCGCGGTGCCGGCGGTAATCACATCATCCACAATAATCGTGCGACCGGTAAGTGGCGCGCCCACCAGCGAGCCGCCTTCGCCGTGGTCTTTGGCCTCTTTGCGGTTAAAGCAGTAGGGTACGTCTTGGCCGTGTTGCTCGGCTAGTGCTACCGCGGTAGCGCTGGCCAATGGGATGCCTTTGTAAGCCGGGCCAAAAACCAAATCGTACTCAACGCCGCTGTCGATTAACGCCTGCGCGTAAAACCGGCCCATTTTTGCCAGGCCGCCGCCGCTTTGAAAAAACCGCCCGGCGTTAAAAAAATAGGGGCTAACCCGCCCGGACTTGAGCGTAAACTCACCAAACTGCAACGCTTGGTTGTCGATGGCCAGCTGGATAAATTCGCGCTGATAATCGTGCATATTTGTACGTTCCTTAGATGTAACCGGCAAAACACGCTATTATAAACAAGCGGACGAGCTGTGTAGAATCATTCTGCATTGGTGAAAATTTAGCCAATAACAATAAGTTTTGCTAAAAAACACCGGCAAATGACTGTTGCCACGACGGCAGCTAACACAATCGATCCAAGCTCGGGTATCATACACAGTCCGCAATAAAGGGGCTAACATGAGAGTTATCAGTCTGAGCGTCGACGGTATTTTTCAAGCGGCGCAGCGCGGCCTATACGATTGGCTGGACAGTCAGGATGCGGACGTCATCTGCCTGCAAGATTTGCGGGCGCTCGAGTACGAGCTGGACGATGATGTTTTTCATCCCGAGGGCTATTTTGCCTACTTTTTCGATTCCGGTACGCCGCATTATAACGGCGTGGCGATCTACACCCGTAAGCAACCCAAAGCACTGATTTTTGGGTTGGGCTTTTCATCGGGTGTCGATATGGAGGGGCGCTATCTGCAGGTTGATTACGAGCATATGAGTATCGGCTCACTGCTCGCGCCCAGCGCCAGCTCAGAGGTTGAGTCACAAGAGGTTAAAATTAACTTTTTTGACGACCTGCAAGCGCACATGGAAAAAATCACCCGCAAGCGCCGCGAATACATCTTTTGTGGCAATTGGCAGATGGCGCATACGCCGCGCGATGTCACCGACTCAGATGCGCTGCAAAGCGAGTCTGGCTTTTTGCCCCACGAGCGTCAGTGGTTGAGCCAGCTGTTTAACCAGATTGGCTATGTCGATGCCTTTCGCCGTGCGATTCGCGATCCGGATGAATATAGTTGGTGGCCCAGTAACAAAATTGGCACCGGCCCTGGCTGGCGTACCGATTTGCAGGTGGCCTCTAACAACCTTGGCCAGCGGGTCGAGTATGGCGCTATCTACAAAAACGGCCAGTTCTCTAGCCACTTACCGGTGATTGTCGATTACGACATCGAGCTGTAATACCGCTGCGCGACAACCGCACAAAAAAGGGGAGGCATAAAATGCCTCCCCTTTTTTGTGGCTCGTTAATGTTTAGCGCTCTAGCGCCGCTTTTTGCAGGCGGTTGAGCTCGGCAATGCCGTCTTTGGCCAGTTTTAACATGGCCGAGAACTGCTCCTCGGTAAAAGGCTCGGCTTCGGCGGTGCCCTGCACCTCGATCATGCCGCCATCGTCGGCAATCACCACGTTCATATCGGTATCGGCGTTGGAGTCTTCCGGGTAATCCAAATCCAACACCGGCTCGCCCTGATAAATCCCCACAGACACTGACGCAATCGCTCGCAGCATCGGTTTGCCGTTAACCAGCTGGTTGGCCTCTAGGTGCGCGATAGCATCTGCCAGCGCCACCCAGGCGCCGGTAATAGAGGCGGTGCGGGTGCCGCCGTCGGCCTGAATCACATCGCAATCGATATGAATCGTGTTTTCACCCAGCTGCTTTAAGTCGACAGCAGCGCGCAGCGAGCGGCCAATCAAGCGCTGAATCTCGACTGTGCGGCCGCCCTGCTTACCGCGGGCTGCTTCGCGCCCCATACGGCTGCCGGTAGAGCGGGGTAGCATGCCGTATTCGGCGGTCAGCCAGCCTTGCCCTTGGCCGCGCAAAAATGGGGGTACGCCGGGCACAACGCTGGCATTACACAACACTTTGGTGTCGCCAAACTCTACCAGCACCGAGCCTTCGGCGTGCTTGGTGTAGTGGCGGGTAATAGTGATAGGGCGTAATTCGTTGGGAAGTCGTCCACTAGGGCGTTGCATATAAAGATCCTGTCGGTTTGCAAACTCAGGCGGTTGCCTGATGGCATGTGTTAACATCAAGGTTCATGTTAACGTTTTACCACCGCCGGACAAAGGGCCTCGCTCGCGTTATTTGTTGTCCGGTTGTACTCAGACAGTAGCAACTAGACAAAGGGATCACCCATGCCACGCAGTATGACCGGATTTGCCCGGGCCGAAGCCAAATCCCCCGAATACACCCTAGTCTGGGAGGTGCGCAGTGTGAATCACCGCTACCTCGAAATGCATCTGCGCCTGCCCGAAGAGTTTCGTGAAATCGAAACCGCCCTGCGCGAGACGGTGCGCAAAAAGCTCCAGCGCGGCAAATTAGAAGCCACCATCCACTTGCAGCCCGAGCAAGGCGGCGATGCCAGTATTGGCTTAGATCCCGACCGCCTGGCGCAAGTGGCCGATGCCTGCCGTCGCATCGACGCGCAAATGGATAACTGCGCGCCAGTTAACCCGCTTGAGGTATTACGCTGGCCCGGCGTACAAATCGTGCGCGAGCTAGACCGCGATGCTTTGCATGAGCGGTCACTGGCATTATTTGCCGACGCGCTCGATCAACTGATCGACAATCGCGCCCGCGAAGGCGCCGAACTGGCCGTTTATATTAACCAACGCCTCGATGCCATCGCCGCCGAGGTGGTTAGCGTGCGTGAACAACTGCCCAACATCTTGCAAGCCCAGCGCGAAAAACTGCAAACAAAAATCGCCGCATTGGATGTAGAGTTAGACCCGGATCGCTTAGAGCAAGAGATCGTGCTAATGGCGCAAAAGGCCGACGTAGATGAAGAGCTCGACCGTTTGGATACACACATCACTGAAGTGCGCCGCACCCTAAAACAAAAAAACTCCCTCGGCCGCCGGCTTGACTTTTTAATGCAAGAGCTCAACCGCGAGGCGAACACGCTGTCGAGTAAATCGGTAGTGAGTGAAACCACCCAGGCGGCGGTAGAGTTAAAGGTGCTTATCGAGCAAATGCGCGAGCAGGTGCAGAATATTGAGTAGAGACGTGACTCTCCGTTATGTCATTCCCACTAAGAGACGTTATCCCCGACTTGATCGGGGGTGGGAAGCCCACGACTAAATAGCTTGATTAATGTCATTCCCGCTCAGACGGAAATCCAGTGTTCTTCCAGCCTGAACATACATTCTGCCTGTGGGTGGCCAGAATTGTATTAATGTGACTTATAGTCCGTAGACCAATCCTCTGAGGTACGTAAAAATGTTCCTGTACTCACTACAGGAGCTATAGCCATGCAATATGAATTAATTGCTGAAGGTATCGGTCAAGCCAGCCCGCACCATGAAGAAGCGGCACTGGAGTTAGCCTATGAGTTTTTGCGTCGTCACTATATGGATGTTGAAGATGCGTACAAGGTCTATCAAATCTACCAGACCGACCGGAGTGCCGAGAAGGCCAAGCTGTGGAGCGAGCTCGAAACTTATGCAAATCAGGTGTTATATGGTGAAATGCATGAGAACTCTTTGATTACGATTGAGGTCGAAACGCTTGAGTCTTCGTAATTTATTGGGAGTAAATACGCCAAGAGAAGTTGGATGCCGCTAACGCGGGCTATATTTATAAGCTCGCATCGCCGAGCGTGGCGAGTGACTTTTCTTTGTTTGGGCAAATCAAAGTAACCAAAAGAAAGCCCACCCCGGCACCTCAGCCCTGACGGGTTCCCTCGCTCCGGCCGATTTTAGAGGGCCGCATCGACAGGGCGTCCATGCCCTGACGATGCTTGCGCAAATGTCCTATTTGCTTACCCCCTAAAATAGGCCTACGCTCGGCTGGTTGCATGGGAGTCAAAGACGGTACTTCGTAGAAAGGTAAGCCAGATAAAATAATTTTATAATTGGACCGAAAGACCGTTGAATTAACTATCGCATATTCAAACCCGAAGCGCTTAACAATTCAAGCTACTAATGCAACCATGTGATCATTTACTAATTGGCTCGGCGTTTTAAAGCTAGGGCCATTTCTTGGGCGTGAATTTCACCGATTCACTAGACGCATCACTGTTTTTGTCACGCCCTTTAAGCTTGTCATTTTCGGAAAATATTGGCCAAGCGGTTGGTGTTTTTATTCGAGCCGCCCCCAAAAGCGGTAAGGATGGGTTAAATAAGCCTCGGCCCAGAGCGCTCTTTTGATTTTCTCTTGATAGGCAAACTTCTTGCTGTTATCAGGGGTGATGTTATGTATAAAGCTCGCCACTCGCTTGTTTATCAGCCCAAATGTGGGAATAGATACTTTCATGGCTAATTAACTACACCTGATCTGCTAGAAACCAACCCACTATCTGCTCTAGGCTCCACTCGATTGGAGCCTAGACTCAATGGTGATACTATAGAGTTGTGACTTACGTCGGTTTGACCGCCTTCAAACGGCGCGGCATTGCGCTTGATTATTTCGATAGCCCCGCGCTCCTGAATTTTTTTGTCATCTTTCTGTTGGCGGTTGGCAGGCACCAAGGGTCGAAGCTATCTCCCTTTGGCTAAAATCCTTTTTAATCAACAATGTAATCTGGCATCGTTGCTCATAAGCCAGCTGGCCGTGTTGTTTCGTTACAACTTAATCTCTTGCCGGAGAAAAAGCGACGAAGCTTACTGTCAGCTGACCCCCTCTTCTGTCTGATTAGATGATGCGCTTCGGATTTTAATCCAAGTGTGTTAGTTTTAGCTTTTTAACTATCTAAGACCTTTAGAATTAATCAGAGGGTGCTAACATCTTGCATGTTTAGTATGGAACCATGAATATGGCGGCTAACTATGCCTACTTTACCACATAAGAGATATACTAAGGCATGCTTACCATAGGGATTTAAGTGGAGAGCCAATGGCTGCGACATACTACGTTTATTCAATAAAAGACCCTAGAGAAAATCCCGCTAAAGTGTTTTATATTGGAGAAGGAGCTGGAAGTCGCGCGACTGATCATCTGAAGAAAGTAGATAACAATCGGAAAGGTAAATACATTCAAGACATCCTTGGTAGTGGCAAGAGCCCCATTATATAAAAAATAGTAGAGCAATTAACAGAAGAGCAAGCACTTCAAATTGAACTTGAATTAATTGCTAGCTTCGAAACAGTCGATAGTGGTGGTCCGCTGTATAACACCGTAATACCTAAATCTATAAAGCGTAGGATAGATAATTTGATAGTTGTGCCAAATGGTGCCGTAGAAAAAGCACAGTTAGGGCTAAAATTAATAAAAGACTCTATTTGCTCATTAGCTGGAGAGAATTCGAAAGGTGTTACAAACTCAGATTGTGCAAACTATTTGGGGGTGCAATCAGACAACGAAGGCAAGCAGTAAGATGATTATTTGACTTACAGTACTCTTGGCCTCCTTCTTAAAGAGGGTCAGCTTGACGGCGTGAAGATTGGTAACCGTAGAATATACAGAAATTCTGAGGTCTAGAATTGACGGCGTTGAAAGCTGTATTACATGAATTAGTTAGAGGTTATGTATAAATGGAAGATAACAATCCATTGATTAGACCATTTAGAGCTAATGCTCACCTACTAAAGCTTCTTGGTGATGAGTTGATTGGTGATGACCGTTTAGCTGTTTTTGAACTTGTAAAAAATGCTTATGATGCTAATGCCACAAGTGTCGAAGTGACTCTAAATCTGCATTGTGAAAGTCCAAATATCATTATTTGGGATCATAAAGGTTTTGGGATGACAGAAGGTGACATCCTAAATAAATGGATGGAAATCGGTACAAACAGTAAGCGTAGTAAGAACAAAGTTAGGACTCCGGCCCCACTGAACCGTCTTCCTTTAGGGGAAAAGGGTATTGGTCGCCTAGCAGTCCATAAGCTTGGAAAAAAACTCACAATCAACACAAGAGCTAAAGACTCTGCCGAACACCAGATCACGATCGATTGGCCTAAGTTAATTGGCGAGGCTCAATACATTGAAGATACTCAAGTAACAATTACACCTTTGGATGCACCCAAATATTTTGAATCAGAGACTGGGACAAGAATTGAAATTGGTGATCTCAATAATACGCATTGGACTCGTGGTGATTTAAGACGGCTTAAACGCCTACTAACTAGTCTTATATCCCCATTCAAATCTGTATCTGACTTTGATGTTAAGTTAACTGTTCCAGGCAGAGAAAAAGAAGTCGTTGATTTACTTGAAGCCCAAGATATTCTTGATAAGTCGCTGTGGACGTACGATTTTATTATCGATGAAAATGGTCAATTTTCTTCTACCTACGCTTTCAATCCACCACAAGCATTCAAAGAGCTGGCATCTTCGTCTGTCGAAACTAAAGACGATAATCTGCAACTTTTAGTACCAAGCAAGGAGGAGGGATTAGCTCGTGAAAAATCGATTCGTGAGACGTTTTACTTAAAAACTGAAGATTTAAAAGGTATCGGCCCCATATCAGGAACGTTCTACGTTTTCATTCAATCAGGCGCTGTACTTAACGCTGTAGGTTCACCTCAACTGATAAAAGAATACTTGAAAGAACAATCTGGTGTCCGTATATATCGGGATGGTATACGCGTATTCAACTATGGTGAAGGTAATGATGACTGGCTAGGTTTAAACGCTGGACGCGTTAATAGTCCTGGTCTAAAAATTGCCACTAATATGGTAATTGGCGGCATTGATTTAAGCCTAGAAGCAAGCGGTAGCTTAAAAGAAAAAACCAACAGAGAAGGCTTTGATGAAAATGATACATACAAACGTTTTCGTTGGATCGTAGCTAGCGTTGTTGAAGACTTTCACTTAAAGCATAAAAAGGACCGAGAAGCTCTTAATGCTTATCTTAAGGGAGACGTTAAAGATACCTCGCCAGCAACAACTCGCTTCGCGGAGAGCATTGAAGACATTAAAAAAGCAATCAAGAAACACAAACTTGAAGATGAAATGAGTGGAAAAGTTGCGCAGATAGAGTCCGATTACCATCAAATGCGAGAAGTTACCTTAAGCTCAGGGATTGCAGGTATTAACCTAGCTGTTATCTTCCATGAAGTCGAAAGAGGAGTAGATGATCTGAACGAATCAATTCGTCAGTCTGATGATTACGAGACTCTTCTAAAACGTGCGGAGCATTTAGCTGAGTTGCTTGAGGGCTTTGCTCCACTGCTTCGTCGCAACGAACAAAAAACATTTAATATCAAGGCACTTGCTCAAAAAATCATAAAATTGAATAGACATCGCTTTGAGCACCACAACGTTGCAATTTCATGTCCAATCAGTACTGATGAATCAGGATCGTTTGAAGTGACGGCACCATTCGGCTTACTTCAAGCGACGCTAACAAATCTAATTGACAACTCTATCCATTGGGTAAGCCTAAAGGCAGAAAAAGAAGGTGACGGCTTTAAACCAGCCATACGTATCGATAGCCTGCCAAACTGGTTTAAGGAAGGTCCAGCTCTAGTAGTGATGGATAACGGCCTAGGTTTCAGCTTAACGCCAGAGGAAGCAATACAGCCCTTTAAAACATCTAGACCGGGTGGAATGGGCGTAGGGCTATATTACTCCGATAAAGTGATGGAAATGATCGGCGGCAGGCTTTTGATCTGTCATCCTGATGATTTAGACCTGCCAGAGCCATACAAAGGTGCGGCTGTCGTAATGTTATTTAATAAGGGAAATAAATAATGATCAGTTTGCCTGGGATTGTGTTAATAGATGACACCGAATTAGAGCTAAATCAGTTACATCAAAGTTTTATAGAAGCAGGTTATCCATGCTTCCCTATAAAATTTATTAACAATGATGACCAAAATGAATCAGGCATAGATCATGTTAAATTAGAATTTCTAAACCCAAGAGTCATTATCACAGATTTAAATTTGTATGAATTTCAAAAATTAGATCCAGTACAACTAGCGAGTCCTATTGCTGAGATATTAAGGAAGATAATCAAGGAAGGTCCTTATATATTGTACTTTTGGTCAAAAAACGAAAGTCTTGTTGAAGAGGTAATGCAGATACTAAAAAATAGATTTCCTGATCTGAAACTCCCCTTACATTGGGGGGTCTTAAGTAAATCTGAGTTTTGGGGAGGTGGTACTAAACTCACAGAGAAAGTTGAAACTCTTACTCAAGAAAATAAGGTTTTTTACTCTTTATTCAATTGGGAAAATAAGATTTATGCTGCAGCCCAAGCAACCACTGATTCTATTTTTAAACTAGCAAAACCTCCTATTTCAGAAGACATTTCTGATTTTATAAATAAAACAACAACAAAATTACAGTCCATGCTAGCGGCTATAGGTAATGAGACATTTGGCATAAAAAATGCTCTCGAAGAGCCAAATTTAGCTATCGAAATGGGTTTAGAACCTGTGCTTCATAACCATATTCGTACAATTAATGAAGATGAAAGTGTTAGCATATGGAGTGATGCTATCGAAGGAATTGGAACTAAATTAGACTCCGATTTATATAAGGATGTTAGGGCTCAACTGAATTCATTTTATCACGTGGAGGATTTGGATGAGGGAGCCCCTAAAGACAAGCGTGGAAGCTGGTTGGAATTTAGACCTGAGTATCTGGAGGACGAAAATAATACAGAGAAAATCAAGAATAATCTAGGAAGAAAAATTAAAACTCTGATAAATGAAGAGTTTTTTGACTGCTCTAAAGGAGATAAAATTAAAAGAGCAGAAGTTCATTCTACAATTAAATTAGGCTTTGTTGAGTTATCCGCCGAATGCGATCAAACCCAGCGAAAAACCAAAATGAACAGATACTTCTTGTCGGCAATGATACCTAAAGAGTACGAAAGCTTTACTTTTTTTGGGGATGAAGCTAGAGACAGAGCCCATGCGGGTATTTATCGCTTACCTAATATAATAGTAAATGGACAAGAGTATATTGTGAAGATTAGCTTCATGTATCAAGTCGGCGCGATTCCTTTTTTTAATAAGTGGCTAGGAAATCCAGTATTTCGATTGAAGGATCAGATTTTATCTGATATTAGTTTTAAAGCATCGCAACACTCAGCTCGTCCAGGTATCATTCGCTTCGACTGAGCAGTTCCATTACGATCACACCAATCTGCTGTGCCAAAAATGGTGGCACGGCATTGCCCACTTGAACGTACTGTTGCGTACGATTTCCTTCAAAAAAATAATTGTCTGGAAACGTCTGTAAACGAGCTACTTCACGGACGGTTAAGCTTCGGCACTGTCTCGGATCATAGTGGATAAAGTAATGGCCATCTTTTGAGATGTGGCTGGTAACTGTGGTAGACGGTTTGTTCGCAGCTTGCGTTCTAAACCGATCTGCATGCGAACCGCTGTTCCAGTTTTCATGTTTTGGCGCTAATACTGCAGGGAAGTCTCGTGCCTTAGGTGAGGTTCCGCCACTGAGTTTTGTATAGGCAGCACTAAAAGCGTAACGTAAAAGGTCACTCTCTATGTGCCCTCGTGTGTCATGGTTGAGAACGATCTTAGGTGCTTTTGAACGATACCAAGATTTCAAACCTCTAGGAGCTTTTATAGTCGACTTTAAATGAGGATTTTTTTCCTTTCGCTTTAGATTTCTTATTGGCTTTAGTTCAATATTTTTAACGGCGTCAGTATCAAATTTCTTGTAAAGAATTTCCGTTAACCTCTTTTCGTGTTTCCGAACTGTTTTTTCCCAGTCTACAGTTACATCTTTTCGTTTTGAGAGTCCACTTCTCAAAGCAGGTAAGTCAGAAATAACTTGATCCACAGTTACTAGCTTATCGGCAGACTTTAACGTTTTAGGTGTTTTCGTAATGTCGTCACGAACACCTAGCAATATAACCCTGTGCCTTGCCTGTGGTATTCCGTAGAGCTCTGAGCGAATAAGATAATCGGAAGAGTTGGGGTGCGACGGGTTTAGTGGATCTTCCGCTTCTGTCGCAAGTGAATATATTTTATACCCTTTAATGCCTTTCTTTTTCGTAACACGACCTGGGGAGCTAAGGTCTTCAAGGATTTTAGGAAATATCACCTCGCCATTGACTTTGGCGGACAAAATCCCACGAACATTCTCCATAACAAAAACTTCTGGCTGTGCGATGCAAAGTACTTTTAAGTATTCTAAGTATAAATAATTTCTGTGATCATCTTCAGATTTATAGCCTTCTATTCCTGCATTACGAGACCGGCCTGCAAGAGAATAAGCTTGGCAAGGAGGGCCGCCGATGACTATTTTCGGCCCTTCATGCTTTTTAACTAGATCAGCGATTCTTTTATGAATTAGATCGTTATCTTCACCTAGTGCTCTTGGTTCATTCAGTGTTTCTTCTATCGTTCTTTGTGACTCTTCTGGATACAAGTTGAATAGTTCTTGTCGAGAAATAGAGCCATCTAAATAGGAAAAGTAGTTCTTCAGAGCCGTAGAGTTGTCTTTTATTTTCCGGTAAAAGGCCCGGGTAGTTAGCGTTGTGTGTGCTGAGATCTCCTTTTCTACTGAAACGCCAATTTCAAAAAGATAATTGCCATTTTTGTCTTTACATGACGAGATGCCTTCACCTAAGCCTCCGGGGCCGGCAAATAAATCAATAACTAAAGTTTTTCTCGTAGACATTTATGGATCCTAATATTTTGAAGGCTGAATCATACCAAGCAACTTTATGTAATCAAATATTTATTGCGATACAGAGCAAGTATTTGATACGAAAACTGACTTCCTTCGTTGCCTCAAGAAATTATATTTTGAGACGAAGACAGACCTCAGAACCGAAATAACCGCATTGTTTTAATGTACATGCCATCGACACATCTTTCAGTTATTTCAATATCTCATCCGTTTTCCGACATCTGAAACCAAATTCCGAGAACCACCGCAACCAATCAACTAGCTCCCCGCCACCTATACGTAGCCATCACTTACTTCTCACCCCTAAAAAACCACCATCAACAGCCGAAGATCAGCTAGCATCGCGTTGGGTCTATTTTAGTCCTCACCTGCCACAGAGCAATGGCTTTGAAATTATATCACTACCCCATATCAAACTTGTTTTTTGGTGCGCTGTCATTGAGCAATACAGAGGCCGTAGCGCTGACTTCTTCCTGTACGTACGCCCAATATTCTGGGTTATCCAGAGTCCTTTCTTTGATTTTCTTGGGAATAAAGCGGCTCATCTCCATATTGAAATCGTCATGTACTTCATCATCTTGCGTTAGCTTAGCCAGTTGAATGGTAAGGGCTTGACGAAAGTCGTCTGATTGCTTGTGTCTGGCCGCTAACTTTTTGTCAACCAGCTCTTTTGACAGCTCAACGCCACGCTGTTTGATCCAGACAATATCCCAAATATCACGGGGTTTTATTCTTCTGGCGCGATAGGCTAGCGCAATAAATTTGTCGGCCAATATTTCTTGCAGAGATTGCACCGGAACCAAAATCCCCTCTGTGGGCACGACAATATTGTAATGATTCAGCAGTGGCCTTTTTTCTATATCGAATGATGGGATTGCACATACATCAATATGCATTTTTTGCCGAGGTAAGTCTGGGCGGTTTGCCTCTTTAATAATGCTGATTTTCCACGACGCCGTATCACCCTGTGTGTCGTCTGCCGGTTTATTTACCCATACGTCGGTTTCATACTTGTTTTGGATATAGGTTTGGATCTCAGACTCTAAACCATTGAAATCCGCCGGCTTAAAATCATGTCCGCCGTTAAAATCAAGATCTTCGGATAGGCGCGCACTGTTGTAACACATTCGCAGTGATGTGCCGCCAATAAAGGTAAGCCGCTGCATTGCGCCGTGTTTGATCAATACATCCATAATGTCGTGGTGCAGGATCTCTTTCTCTATCACTGGGGTGACAGAGGCGTAGTCTGGGTTTGCTTGAACAATGTGGCGGATTTGTTGTTTTAGCATATGACTCTCTTGGTATTACCGGGCCAGCATATGCAGGTTGCGCTGACAGTGTTTCAGGTCGGCCATCGCTTGCTCGGTGGTCGCCCGATACATTTTAATATCGGGGTCAAAATACAAGTTGGGTGCAAGCTGCGCAATAGGCTTTTTAGTGTGGGTAAGCTCAATGACTCCGTAGGGCGTGGTAAAGGTGCCACTTCGCCCTTTAGTGATAACGGTGACCCGATCCATAACCACTTGTGAAATATCACCGGTATGGCTTAACTGACTTTCGAGGCTAATATAATTGAGCACGCCGCTTCGCAGCTTTTTGATGATTTTGTAAATCGCGGTGTCGGGCGCTGGCGGCGTAAGCGTGCTTTCGTATAAGCCTCTCGCGACTCTTCTCAGCTGCCCCTTTTTAACCCTGTCGGCCAGAAATTTGATAAACGTCGGAGTGCAAGGCTCCCCCAACATAAAGGCTAGCTCTGAAGCACTATGAATGCCGCCACCAGCCTTTACAGATTTGGCCAAAACGCTGAGCAGTGTGTCTGACTTCGCCATAAAGGTCTACATAATATTACCGTTTAGGTTGTTTAGTGTAGACCTTTGGGGCTGAGGTGGCAATTAAGGTGTACATAACATTACTATTTTGGTGATGATTTGTAGGCCTTGAGGGCAGAAAGGTAGGGTACTGCCTCGATAGCCTGACTAGTAACAGCATAGCAGTGCGTAGGTATCCATGACCTGTACGGCTAATCGGTACGCCTTCTCATGTTTATATTTTTTAACTGTTCGACATATAAGGCTTTGCTAGCGAATGTGTGTCGATATTCTGCAGTTTCTTCGGCATGAGGCCCTGTGGGCTGCTATCTCCAGCCTCAAGTCGTTCACAGGTCACGAGTATGATCGCCGCTATCAAAGATCACGGCTGTATTGAGGCAGCCGGAGGGCCTGATGGCCCACCGGCGCTTGGTGACTACAAACCGCAGGGTGACGGCAGCGGTGGGTTGTGCGCTGGCACGCGGTCGATAAACGCTTGCTTGTTATCGCGCATGGACGTGACTTCGGCCATAACTTGGTCGGTGCTTAAGGCGACGCCTTGGCGGTGGTAGACCCAGTCGATATCCTCTTGGTATTCGCGCAGTTCGGGCGAGTCTACCGGGCCTTGTGAGCCGTCGGCGCCTTTGGGCATAAACCAGAGGTTGAAGTTCATGGACATGGCGACTTCGGGGTAGACGTTTTCGGAGTGTTCGGAGAATAGCTCGCCGTCGACATAGTAGCGGACTTTATTGTCCATTACGGTTAATACCAGCGTGCGCCAGCCGGCGTAGCTGCCCTCGCTACGGGTGTTTTCGTTGACCTTGGTCCAGGGTTCGAGCTGGAAGGTTTCCCAGGTGGTGCTCCACATGGCGGGTTTGTCTGGGTGCCCCCAGCCGCCGTTGGGTAGGTATTCAAAATCGGTTTCGCTGTAGTCTTTATCCATGGGCGCTTTTAGCGGGCTAATGGCGTAAAAGGTTTCGATGACTTCATCGCCATCTGGGCCAAAGGTCGGCTCGTCGCGAAAAAAGATGCGTGCGGCGTAAGTGCCCTCGCGGTATTTACGGGCGTGACAAATTTGCGTGTGGCGTGTGTTGGCGGCGGTGCCGTCGGTGACCGAGCTCATTCTGATGGCGCCATGTTCTGCCCCGGTAATATCGTCGGGGAACGACAAGCCAATCGCCGACCAGCTCGCGCCCGAAATGCCGGGGTGACCGGTTTCGGTGCGGGCCTTCCAGCCGTTGTCGTAAAATGCGCCCAGGGTTTGGTAGCTAAAATCGTCGAAGAATACCGACGAATTAGCGTGCTCATTAGTGGCTGAGATAGCGGAGCTGCACAGTGCAGACAAAAGTAATGCCGAGCCCGACAGGAGTGATGTTTTTATCATTTTGACCTCATGAGTAATGTGAGTGAGTCGTTATCTTGTTGAGTTTAGACAACGTTGTCACAAAAAGCATTAGACATTAACTGAGGTTAACAAAGATTTACGGGGTTGGGCGGCGCCAAGGTTAACATGGTGCTCATAGGCTATTTTTGTAGCCCGTAGCCCGTAGCCCGTAGCCCGTAGCCCGTAGCCCGTAGCCCGTCTAAAACATTACCTTTAACAATCGGATATCGAAAATTAATACAGCATTGGGGCCAATTTTATTGCCCACGCCTTTTTTGCCCCAGGCCAGTTCTGGTGGCACGACAAATTCAAACCGGGCGCCTTCTTGCATTAATTGTAGGCCTTCGCGGATACCGGGAATGGCTTCTTTCATGGTGAACTCGTCGGGTATGCCTTCTTTGTAGGTATCGCCGATGATTTTACCGCCGACTAATTGAATCCGTTGATTCACCTCAACGCTATCGGTTTCGGTCGGCGCTATGCCACTGCCGGGTTCGACTTCTCGGTACAACAAGCCGCTGGCGGTTTCTTGCACGCCGTCTTTTTGGCGGTACTTATCTAGGTAGTCTTCGCCTGCTTTACGGTTTTGGCCGGAGGAGCCTTTGTTGAGTTTTTTGTTGCTCATGGGGTGCCCGTTAGGAGTGTTAGCCCGTTATTTTAACGTCTGTTGGGACGCTGTGCAGCTATGGCTTTGATGATGGCTGATAACAGGTAGGCGAGCTGGGCTCGTTTTAGCACTGGCGGTCTTCCTCCGCGATGGCCTCTAGTAAGCATTGTCGCAATATCGGCAGGTGCGACTGGGCCGGATCGCGGCTGGCGGTGAGCAGTGTGAGGGTGCCGTTGCGCACGTGGCGCAGCAGTGGGGTAAGGCAGGCTGGGTTGCTGGCCAGCTCGTGGCGGTAGGCGTGGGCGAAGGCCTCATGGGTCAGCTCATCGCGGTGCCAACATTGGCGTAGGCCACTGGAGGGGGAGGCATCTTGATACCAATCGTCGATATCTAAGTCTTCACGCTTGCGCCCGCGCGGCCACAGGCGATCCACTAACAGGCGGATGCCATCTTGGGCGCTGGCACTGTCGTATAGCCGTTTGATGGCGACGACGGGTTTCATGGTGGCTCCTTGGTTGCGGCGCGTTGCTAAGCGCCTAGTTTAACGCTTGCGACGCCGGTAGCTCAAACCCGTGCTTTGTTACCGCTATTACAGCGATTCCATTTGCTCGCGCTCGTGCTCTAGTTGCGCCAGTGCTTGCTCGCGGTTAAGCGCATCCGGTGGGGTGAGCAAGGTAACCATAATGCCTGCGATAAAGGACACGAGTACCGCCGGGATAATGGGGTTGCCCCAGAACTCGCGGTAAAAATTGGCGATGATGAGCGAGGTAATGGAGGCGGCCAAGAGCGCCGCGAGCGCGCCTGTCCAGTTAAAGCGCGGCCAAAACCGCCCCAGTAAGCCGCACACAAACAATCCGGCCATAACAGTGGCGATCATGGTGGTGATGTAGCCGATAATATCGTCAGACAATAAGGCAAATGTCAGCGCGATAAAAATAACCACCACCAGTGATACACGTGAGTAACCGACGACTTTATCGCGGGCGGGCATACGACCCGTTACTAAGCTGAATAAATCGCGCAATAAAATAGAGACACCGGCAATGGCATCGGAGCTGGCACTCGACATAGTGGCCGATAGCCCGGCGATCAGCACCAGCACCCCAATACCTAAGGGTAAAACCTCGGCGGCTAAGTAGGGGAAGGCAAAATTGCGATTGTCTAACTCGGGGTTGAGCGCGTACGCACCCATACCGATAATTGCAGGCACGGCCGAGAAGGCCAAATACAGTGTGCCCGAGGTATAGAACGATTTACGCACCGAACTGGTGTTATGGGCCGAATAAATGCGCTGCCTAAACGACGGTGTGGCCAATACCCCCACGGCAATAACGGCGATAAGCGAAAGACCATGAACAAGCCCGATAGACTCCAGCGCTAAAAAGGATACGTTGGCATCCGGTTGGGCGTTCATTAGGGTCTCCCAGCCACCGACCTGATCGACGGCAAACAGTGCCATTAAAATAAAACCGACAAATAAAATAATGGCTTGCAAGGTGTCGGTCCAGACAACCGCGTTGTAGCCACCAATGACGACGTAAATGGCAAAGCTGGCGGCGATAATAATTTTGGCTAACTGTAAGTCGATATCGGCGATCCAAGCGAGATACAAACCGCCGCCTAAAATATGCGCGCCCAACCAGCCGATGCTGGCAATAAAAATTAATACCGCAACGATATTTTTAACCCAGCGATTGGCGCCTACATAGTAAGAGATCTCTTCGCTCATGGTCATAAATTTTAGGGCTCGCACCGGTGCAAACCATAAGCCGAGTAATAAAATACCGATGGCGCCACCGATGCCGTACAGTGTTCCGCCCCAGCCGTTAGCGTAGCCAAAACCAACGGCTCCCATGGATGAACCGGTGCCTACCATAGTGGCCACGGTAGTGCCTATCGTAAGAAAAATAGGTAAACCGCGGCCGGCGAGTAAAAAGTCTTCACCGCTTTTGTTGCGGCGCGAGACAAACATACTGAGTGTAATCAGTGCGGCAATGTAAACCGTTAAAGCGGTGAGAAAGATAGTGGTATTCATAGTGGGTGCGCAGTGTCACGAATTATTAGAATGATAGAAACCAAGCAGATTGTGGCGCCCGCGTTTAGGACGCCACATGTATTATTCCGGCTTTTTGTAACAGATAATACCAACCTCGACTTTGCAGTCGACGACTAAATCGCACACCGAGCAAATGCGTGCCGGTGGGTGATCGCCAAAGTTATCTTTAAACACTTTGTTAAACGATTGAAAGTAACGCGCATCGGTTAGAATGACGGTAAGGTGCACCACATGCTCACGATCGTACCCGGCGTTTTGCATAATCTTTAGGCAATTATCGATGGCCAGCTGCGATTGTTCGGCAATGCTACCCTCGACCACTTCGCCGTCAGTCATGGGAGTCTGCCCCGAGACATACAGCCAGCCATCGGCGCCCGCCGCGTGTGAAAAAGGCAAATGCTGCCCACCGGTACCGGTGCTACCCTCAGCGCCATAACGTTTAATGCTCACAAAGTTTCTCCTCTGTTAATAACGCGTCAGCCGCTTGTGACTGACGGAATAAAAATTGTCCGGCGCGGCCGGGCACAGTTTGATTGGGGCAGTAACTTAACACCCCGTTTACCCACACGCGCTCGATACCGCTGGCGGCTTGTTGGGGATTTTCAAAGGTGGCGAGGTCACGCACGTTTTGATAATCAAACAACACAAGGTCGGCCCAATTGCCGGGTTTTATTTCGCCGCGGCCATCCAGCTGAAACTGCCGGGCACTTAAGCCGCTCATTTTATGCACGGCTTCGTTTAACGCGAATAAGCCTGTGTCGCGGCTGTAGTGGCCAATAACGCGGGGGAAGGTGCCCCACAAACGCGGGTGCGGGTGCGGATCTTTGGGTAGCCCGTCGGAGCCGATCATGGTGCGCGGGTAGCGTAAAATATTGGCTACGTCTTGTTCGGCCATGCAGTAATACACGGCGCCGGCAGGTTGTAGGCGTTTTGCGGCGCTTATTAAATCGCATTGCCAGTGTTCGGCAATCTCGTGTAAATAGCGGCCGGCTTGTTCGGGCGCAGGGTCTGACCAGGTAATAAAAATATCGGTATCGCTGGTGACTTGCGCTAAATCTAAAGTGCTGGAGCTGGCGGCGTAGGGGTAGCAATCGCACCCGATGTTTTGCGTTTTTGCGGCGATTTCTAAGGTGTTAAGCAATTGCTCGCTGCGGCCCCAGTTACCTTTGCCGGCACATTTTAAATGCGAGATGATTAACGGCACTTTGCCGTGCTCGGAGGTGATAAACGCCTCGTCCATGGCCTCTAAAATACCGTCAAACTCAGTGCGTAAGTGCGTGGTGTAAATACCGCCGGCGCGGCCGAGCTCGGCGACCATGGCTTTGACTTCGTCAATGCTGGATCGTTTTGCGCTGGCGTAGGCCAGGCCCGAGCTCATACCCAGCGCGCCGTCGGCCATTGCCTGGCGTAAATCGGCGCACATGGACTCTAGCTCTGGCGCGCTGGCACTGCGGTTAAGCTCGCTCATGTGGTTGTTGCGAATCGCGGTGTGGCCCACTAATGCCCCGACATTAACGCTGGGCTGGGCGCGGCTGACGGCATTGGCGTAATCGCTAAAGCGCGGGTAGCAAAAATCCGATTGCTGGCCCAATAGATTGAGTGGGTCGGGCGGGGCGCATGTTAAGCGCACGGGGCTGGCGCTGATGCCGCAGTTACCGACAATCACGGTGGTGACGCCTTGGCTAATTTTGGTGGGCATTGTCGGGGCGTCGATAACATTAATGTCATCGTGGGTGTGCACGTCAATAAAGCCCGGCGCCAGATGTAAGCCTGTGGCATCGATAACCTCGCGGGCATCGCCTTTAAGGCTTATGGCAATATCGTGAATGCGGCCGTTTAAAAGGCCGACATCGGCGGTGTAAATAGGGCCGCCGGTACCATCGACTACTTGGGCGCCACGAATAACTGTATCAAAAACCATAAGAAACTCACCAACTCCATCCCTGGATTACCTCTGATTGATACACTCCGGACGCCGGCGTGTCAGTCCCCTAAAGGTAGGCGGTCCTGACCTTGCTTGTGGTTGTCCAGAGTGTGTTTAATACGCCTGAGCGTTTCCCGGCTTTTGCGTTTGTGGCGGGTGGCGAGCTCGGTTGCCAGAACATCAATGGCCGCCAGCATCACGTAGCGCGAAGCACTGGGTTTAAAAATAAAATCGGTCTCCATCGTCTCGATGGGTACCAGCTGGTCGACGCCTCGGCCCAGCGGTGAATCTTTAGTGGTGATGCCCAGCGCGCGTGCGCCGTACTCTTGGGCAATCTCCATGGCATCTTGCACGTCGGGGCTGTAGCCGCCTACCGACAGGCAAATCACCACATCGCTGCTGTCTACCGAGGCCGCGGCCATGCGCATTAGCATCGGGTCGGAGTATGCCGCGGCGCTAAAACCTAAGCGAAACAAACGGTACTGAAACTCTTGCGCCATCACCGTTGAGCCGCCGCCCACCCCAAATATCAGCACTTGTTTGGCGGGCGATAACAACTCGATCGCGCCGCGAATGACCTTTTCGGTCATCAGTGCGGCATTGTGCTCTAGCGCCGTTTTTACGGCCTCATAAACCCCGTGGGTTGAGCTGGGCTCGACTTTTGCCTCGGTATAAAACCGTTGACCAACCGCCAAAGACTGCGCTAATCGCAGTTTTAAATCGCGCACATTGGTGCAATCTACGGCGCGCGCAAAGCGGGTAATTGTCGCTTCGCTTACGCCGGCGCGCTCGGCCAGCTCGCTAATATTGGCGTGCGCGGCAAACGTCATGTCGTCCAGCACGACACGGGCTATTTTTTGCTCTGCGCCACGCAGCTGTCCAAACATGGTGCTAATGCGCGAGACAATGTCGGGTTCATGGGTCACGTTGGGTATCCTTCCATATCTTCTATGAGTCTTAAGGCGTGCGGCAGACGCTTTGGGGCGACTGCCGCACTAGATATGAGAATACGCCAAACCAAGTATAACTGCAGTGATTGTAAGTATCAAAGATTGACTAAAAGTATAGTTATTTATTATCATTAGATTGAAAGCAAATATAGCGACGAGGCGACAAGGCCCCTAAGGGGCGCTAGAGTGGTGCGCCTAGATGCAGTGAGCTGTGCCCGTTGCACTCGCGATAAATTTGGTTATAACTCGATGTAAAAGGCCCGCCATGAGTGACAGTGCCCCCGTCCACCCTACCTCCGCGTATTTTCGTCCCGCCCTTGATAAAGGTACGGCCGGTGCGTCGGCGCCGACGTTAAACCTGCTGAGCGAGGCGGTGAGCCTGCCGGCGGCGGTTATTTATCAATCGCGGTTAGATAACAACGTCAGCTGGATGCAGCGCTTTGCCGCCTCCCGCGGTGTGGCGCTGGCGCCCCACGGCAAAACCACCATGACCCCGGCGTTCTTTCAGCGTCAGCGCGATGCCGGGGCCTGGGGGCTTACGGTTGCCACCGCGCCGCAGGCCACGGCGGCTTACCGTGCGGGTATTGATCGGGTGTTAATGGCCAACCAGTTAGTCGGCCGCGGCAACATGGCGCTGGTGGCCGAGTTGCTGGCCGATGCCTCGTTTGAGTTTTACTGTCTGGTGGACTCAGTGGCAAACGTCGAGCAGTTGGGGCGTTATTTTAAAGCGTGTGGCCTGACACTAAATGTTTTGCTTGAGATTGGCGTAACCGGTGGCCGTTGTGGTTGCCGCACACAAGAGCAGGTCGAAACTGTGTGTGCCGCGATTGCACGCGAACCAAGTCTGGCGCTGGTCGGGGTAGAAACCTATGAAGGTGTTATCGGCGGCGCCGATGCGCCGGCCAAAATTCGTGAGCACCTACTAAAGGTGCGCAACATCGCCGAGCTATTAATGCAGCGAGGTTTGTTTGCTGCCGATAAAGCCATTTTAACGGGCGCCGGTTCGGCGTGGTACGACATCGTTTGCGATGTATTTGCCGAGGTAGACACCGAGTTGTTTGTGCCGCTGATTCGCCCCGGTTGTTACCTGATTCACGATCAGGGCATCTATATGGAAGCCCAGCAAAAAGTGCGCGAGCGCCTGGGTGATAGCTGCGCGGTAAGCGGCGATTTACAGTCGGCGTTAGAGATTTGGGCTTATGTGCAGTCGATTCCCGAGCCGGGCGAGGCGGTTTTAACCTTGGGTAAGCGCGACGCCGCCTTTGATGCCGGCTTGCCGCAACCGAGTTTGCATTATCGCCCCGGCTGGCAGGTGCCCGTAACGCCGCCCCCCGAGTGGGAGGTGTACCACATTATGGATCAGCACAGCGCCATGCGTTTTGACCCTAACGCCGATCTTAACGTTGGTGACATTATTGCGCTATCGACATCACATCCGTGCCTGACCTTTGATAAATGGCGCAAGCTGAATGTGATTGATGATAACTACAACGTGTTAGAGCAGGTGGATACGTGTTTTTAACCTTCGTTAAACGGTTTTGTAAGGGCGGGCTGTGTCTGGCGGCTGTTTTACTTTCACTGGTAGCCGTGCCTTTAATGGCTGCATCGGATTCTACCGCTGGGCAAACACCATTAGCATTAATGCCGTACCCGCAATCGGTAGTTCGTCAGGATGGGCACTTAGCCGTCAAGGCGCCACTGCAGTTTGCCAACCCCGGCGCCGTTACCCCGCGGGCTAAGGCGGCATTGCAGCGGCTTAATACGGTTTTGTCGCGCCGCTCTGGGGTAAACGATAATGCCGCTAGCGCGATCATTAAATTGCGCCCGTTAGAGAAAAGCTCTGGCGCCATTAATGTGCCCACTGATGAGCTGAAACGCGCCGACGAATCTTATCAGCTGGCCGTTAGCGATGCTGGCATTACCATTTCGGCCGCCACCGATTTAGGAGTGTTGCACGCGTTAACCACTTTAATGCAACTGGCGGGCGATCAGGGCCCGGTACAGTTGCCGTATATTGTTATCGACGATGCCCCGCGCTTTGCGTGGCGCGGCGTGTTGTTAGATTCCGTGCGGCATTTTTTACCAGTCGCGACTATCAAGCGTCAAATCGACGGCATGGCCGCAGCAAAGCTGAATGTGCTGCATTGGCACTTAACCGACGATCAGGGCTGGCGGTTTGAATCGCGCGCTTACCCTAAGTTAACCCAATTGGCGGCAAACGGTCAGTTTTATACTCGCAAAGAAATTTTAGCGGTTATTGCCTACGCCGATGCGCGCGGTATTTATGTGCTGCCCGAGGTTGATATGCCGGGGCATGCCAGCGCCATCGCGGTGGCGTACCCCGAGCTTATGTCTGCGCCCGGCCCTTACCAGCCGGAAGACCGCTGGGGGGTGCATAAGCCGTTACTTAACCCCGCCAACGAAGATGTTTACACTTTTGCCAAAACCATTTTGCAAGAAGTGGCCGAGCTGTTTCCGTTTGCTTATGTGCACATTGGCGGCGATGAAATCGACCCGGAGCACTGGCAGGCTAACGAGAAAATTCAGGCGTTTATGGCAGAGCATGCACTGGCTGATGAGCACGCCTTACATACTTATTTTAACGCTCGATTAGCGTCTATTCTTGCCGAGCTAAATCGCAGTATGGTCGGCTGGGATGAAGTGTTGCACCCGGATTTAGCCGAGGGGACAGTGGTGCAAAGTTGGCGCGGGCCAGACGCGTTAGGTCGTGCCGTTAATGCCGGGTTTCCGGCGCTGCTATCGACGGGTTTTTATCTCGACCAACCGCAAAACTCGGCGTATCACTATCGGGTAACCCTTGCGCCGCAACCGCTTAGTATCGATACCACCGCTCATAAAGGCGAGCGGTGGCGCAGCTGGAAGTTTACCATGCCGCGCAAGCGCGGCAGCGATGTGGCTGGCACTTTAAGTGTGATTGGCGCCGGTGAATCGTTACGCGGCTTTATCGATTTTAAGGGTAAATCGCGCGCCAGCGTGAGCGAGTTAACCTGGCGCGATGGGTATATCAGTTTTACGTTAGATACGTGGATGGGGCCAATGCACGCGGCGCTTAGCGTCGATGGTGATGGCTTGCACGGACCGGTGGTTGTAGCTAACGCACCCTACGCTTTAACGGGCGAGTTAGTGGGTAGTAACCGGATTGCAGGCTCGGCGCTGCCAACGGCGATAGCCAAAGATCTTATTGCCCCGGACAACCAGCATCTGTTGCTCGGTGGTGAAGCGGCGTTATGGACCGAAATGGTGAATGAGCACACCATTGATATTCGCCTTTGGCCGCGAGCGTTTGTGGTGGCCGAGCGCTTGTGGTCGAGCCGTGAATTGCGCGATGCTGATTTTATGTATCAACGCTTAGATCTTGTGTCTCAGTGGTCTGCCGAGGTGGTCGGCTTGCAGCATTTTGCTCAGCAGCGAGCGGCGCAGCAAGCACTTGTGCCCGAGTCGCAGCGGGAGTTGGTCATAGCGTTAAGTCGCGCGTTAGAGCCTGCACAGTACTACCACCGTCACCATGAGAAGTCGACCAACGCGACTTATTCTCGCCGAGATTCGTTAAATAATTTTGCCGACTATTTACCGGCTGAAAGTCGTTTTACGCAAAAGTTTTCTGAGGATCTAAATCGTTGGGCAGAAAACCCTGACGATAACAGCGCGCTGCTGCCGGTCAGAACTCAGCTAAATCAATGGCACAAAGATGCAAGTGCGTTATTGATCAAGTTGCAAAAGCTCGACCCGGTTGATCTGTTGCCGGTAACTCAATCGCTGCAGTCGGTAAGTGATTGGGGGCTGCGTTTGTTAAACGCCGAGTCGAAAGATAAACCTTTGACGGCGGCTCAGTGTAAGCAAGCTCAACTTGAGCTGGATATGGCCATGCAAATTCAACACGAGATGATCGTTGCGCCGGCGCAACCTGTCGCGGAGCTATTGCGAGACTCTTGCTTTAAATTGCATCAACTCAAGTAAAATTAAAGTCTGTTCCATACTGGCTTTGGTGCCTGCGGGCACCTTTTTTATTCTTGCGCCTCAGCGCTTTGAGGTTTTATTAGTGACGCCCGAGACCTAATGCTCGGCAGGCAATGGTGTTAATACGATGAAAAATACAATGTTTTATCAGGTTTTAGCAATGTGCCTGATGGCGCAAGTCGCCGGCGCAGATGCACCGCCTGCCAGTGAGTCGGAGACCTGGTTGCCTGAGAATAGCTTTACGAGTGGCGTGGAAGGGCCGGCGGTTGATGGGGCGGGTAATCTTTATGCGGTTAACCTTGAGCGCCAAGGGACTATTGGTAGAGTGACGGATAAAAATAAAGCTCGAATTTTTATCGAGCTAGACGCCGACAGTGTAGGCAATGCTATTCGTTTTGACGCTGCTGGTGATATGTTGATTGCCGATTATGTGAATCACAATATTTTAAAAGTGTCTATGTCGGATAAGCGCGTAAGCGTATTCGCTCATGATGATGCGATGAATCAGCCGAATGATATCGTTATTGCTGATAATGGTAGCGTATACGCCAGCGATCCTAACTGGCCCGACAGTACGGGACAGCTTTGGCGCATCGATGTCGCTGGTGTAACCCATTTGCTAGAGGCGGGTATGGGCACTACCAACGGCATCGAACTAAGTCCCGATGGCAGTGTTTTATACGTAAATGAGAGTGTCCAGCGTAATATCTGGCGCTATGATGTTGCCGCCGACGGGAACATTACCAATAAGCAATTGTTTTTTCAGTTTGCCGATTTTGGCATGGACGGCATGAGCGTGGATGTTGAGGGAAACCTGTATGTTGCTCGCTATGGCGCTGGCAAAGTTGCCGTGCTTTCACCAGAGGGTAAGTTATTGCGCGAGATACAACTGAGCGGACAACACCCGACTAATATCACCTTTGGGGGCAAGGACGGTAAGCGTGCGTTTGTAACCATGCAAAAACGCGGCACGATCGAATCGTTTATCAATGATGTACCCGGCAGTGATTGGGCTAAATTGCGGGCAAAACACCAGTAGCCCAATAACGGCTAGCGCGTAGGCGCCGGCCCAGTACTGGCACGAACAATCAGTTCGTGTTTTAGCACGCGCTTAATGACTGGCATCGGCTCGCCATTAAGTTGCGGTAGCAATAATTCCATACAGACTTTACCGATGTCTGCCATCGGTTGCGCGACGGTGGTTAATGCTGGGTTGCAGTAATTGGCATACGAAATATTGTCGAAGCCCAATACCGAAATATCCCGCGGTACTTGTAGTTGCTGTTTGTATAACGTGGATATGCAACTCAGGGCCATTTCATCGCTAAAGGCAAAAATAGCGGTAGGGCGGTTGGGGCACTGTATTAAATCTAACGTGGCGCGCTCGGCTTTTTCCAGGCCGTAATCTCCTACCTTTACGATACTGTCATCGTAGGCAATACCAGCTTTATGGATCGCACGGCGATAGCCCTCTAGGCGATTACGCGTGCTGGGAGACGTAAGGTTGCCGGCGACGACGCCTATACGTTTATGCCCGAGCGAGAGTAAATAATTGACGCCGTCTTCGGCGGCTAGGGCGTTGTCTATATCAACTTGTGCTAGACCGTTGATGGGGACCAGCTCGCAGGCGTTCACTAACGGCGGAAGCTGCTCGGATAGCGGAATCGAGGGCTCGACATCAAATGGCAGGCGTGGACAAAATAACAAAATACCGTCGGCTTGGCGCGAGCGTACCATAGCGGCAAACGAGCGCTCGCGGCTGACCATTTCTTGGGTGTCACCCAGCAAAAGAGAATAACCATGTTCCAGTGCGATACTCTCGATGGCGCGAATCACGGGGTAGTTAAAGGCGCTGATGGCATCTGGGATAATCGCCACCAAGCGATTACTTTTGGCTTTGCGCAAACCGACGCCCAAGCTGTTGGGGGTGTAACCGGTTCGATTGATAATTTCCATAACCCGAAGGCGTTTTTCTTCAGATACCAGCTCAGGGTTGCGCAACACCCGCGATACGGTCGCTGGAGAAACCTCAGCCTCAATGGCTATCTCACGAATTCCGGTCACGGTCGGTGGCTCCTTGTATCATTGTTATTGTGCAGGGTAGCGCTTGATCATAACCAATACGTCAGAGCAGGTAAACGGTTGGGGTGGGTGACGGGAGGATAAAAAGAGGCGGAGTAGCACTCAGTGTGTGACTGAGTACGCACCCCGCCTAAGGCGAGAGCGCTCCTCTCGCCAGCTATGCCCTTGATCCTTGTTACGCTATTTAGCTGCCTAATATAGCGCTAAAAGGACCATAGCTGGTAAGTAGTGAGGCCCCATGAGGACGTGCGCTCGTTCCGTGAGCGTGTTGCTAATGCTTGGGTGTTACTGCTGCTTTAGACTAATAGCTACGCCACCGCCGGCAGCGAGGTCAATGTTAAGTGAATCCCCGGCGGTGACATCGCGCTCTTCAATCGTGTAGGCGCCTGGGTTATCGTGGTAGTGCGCATCGGGAGCGTCTTTATAGATGCGCGCCTGATAGTGTTTGCCGGGCGTTAGAAAGTCCAAGTCCAGCGTGGTCGTGCGTGGCTTCTCGTTGGTGAGAGCGCCTACATACCAATCGTTGCCGTTGCGCTCTTGTCGAGCAATGGCAATGGACTCACCGATTTCACCGCTCAGTACCCGGGTGGTTTCCCAGTCGACCGGGACGTCTTTGATAAACTGGAAGGCATCTAAATGCGCTTCGTAGTTTTCAGGGAGGTCTGAGGCCATTTGTACCGGCGAGTAAATCACTACATACAGCGCCAGCTGTTTTGCCAGCGTGGTATTTACCTGGTTGTTGGGCCGTGTTGGCAGCGTTAGCTCAAACGCGCCTGGGGTAAAATCCATCGGGCCTGACAGCAAGCGGGTGTAAGGGATAATAGCGGTGTGGCTAGGCGGATTGCCGCCATCGTCTGACCAGGCGTCGTACTCCTGGCCGCGGGCCACTTCCCGGGACAGTAAGTTGGGGTAAGTGCGGCGTTCGCCGGTGTCTTTTACCGTCTCGTGGGCCACCACCATAATGTTATGTTTTGCCGCCGTTTTAGTTACGTTCATGGCGTGCTCAACAAAGCGTTGGCCCTGATGGTAATAACCGTTGGTCAGGCGTTCGCCGGTTTCGACGTACCCGGTTTTTACGGCGAGCATGCCGTGATCTTGTAAGAACTGGTAGGCATCATCGAGCTGACTTTCGTAGTTATCAACCGCGGCGCCAGTTTCGTGGTGGCCAATAATGTACACGCCGTTTTTCTTGGCGTAAGCGGTGACGGCGTCAACATCGTAATCGGGGTACGCCTTAGTAAAATTAAAGTCGGCCCCCTGACCGTTAAACCACTCGCTGTCCCAGCCCTCATTCCAGCCCTCTACCAGCACCCCGTCAAAATCGTGCTTAGCGGCAAAGTCTATGTATTTTTTGGTGTTGGCGGTGGTAGCACCGTGTTTGGGGCCTTGCTTCCAAGTGCCCTTCTCTAAGTGCAGCTCCCACCAAATGCCGACGTATTTGCCGGGCTTAACCCAAGACACATCGCCCAGCGCATTGGGCTCGTTAAGGTTAAGGGTTAGATAGTTGGTGATTAAATCGCCGGGTTGCTCGGCCACCATTAGGGTGCGCCAAGGCGTTTTAAAAGGCAGCTGTACATTGGCTTTTACGTTTGTATGCGGGGTTAAGGGAACAAGCTCCGCTTTTAAGTTGAAAGAACCATTGCCTTGTAGATTCATCGTGCTGTAATCAGCGAGTGCCGCTTCATGTAATGCCAGATAAAGACCACCTTTGGTCTCTAGGGTGACGGGCGTGTGAATCAGCGGAGCGTCTTTGATGTCGCTGTGTTGATACAGATACTCGTACTGATTGCCTGCCTGTGCTGGCGTCCACCAGGCTTGGTGGTTGTCGCCTAAGTTAAATTCCGTTAACTCACTGGTAATAGCGACTTCTCGGGTGTCCCCAAAGGCGTCTAGCTCGTAGCGAAAGCCCAGGCCATCGTCGTAGAGCCGGAATACAAGGTTAAACTTGCGGTGCGCGCCGGATGACTCCTGAAGTGTTATCTGCAATTGTTGGTAATGATTGCGGATAAAACGCTCTTCGCCCCACGGTTGCTCCCACGTCTCATCGGTGTCTGTACGTGAGGTGGTTACCAGTTTAAGGTCGCGGTTAAGGGCGGCTTGATCTTTAAACTCAAAGCCCAGGGAGGAAGGCTTGATAATCGACTGTCCCAAATAAGATGCCGAGTAAAAAGCGCGCCCATTATCGTCAAGAGAAAAAGTTAGCTCAAGATCACCATTTGGCGATTTTTCAGAGATTTTTTCAGCCGCAGGTACGTAGTGACAGGTGAGCATAATGAGTGCCCCCAGAATCCAGTTATTTTTCATAATTATTCAGTCGTTGTTGTCGTTACTAAGATGTCTAAAAATTGTAATTTCGCGCCGTTAAAGATGCCATAGCAATACATTCGTTTAAGAGTAGAAAACGTTTTCATGGCTTTGAAAACGTTTTCGGAAAATATAGAGTGTCTCTCTCATCGATTAACGGTCTGATTGTTCTGGTTTTTATTGCTAAGGCGTTAGGTGTTAAAGGGTTATTTTTGTCAATATTTCAGGTGTGTGAGTTTTCTCATATTGTAAAGCGAGAAGTTCTGTGCGTAGGCGTATCTTGCAATTGTTAAAAACTTGTCTTTTTGATCGCCATCTATTAGTCGCTCAACTTTGTTTATATCTACGCTGTAAAGGCCTTCCAGGGTTACCTTAGGTTTATCGTTAAACTGAAACTCTGCTTGTAGTTTAGAGATAAGGTCGAGTTCCAGGGCCGTTTTAATGTATGCGTCGGTTTCGCGATGGCCCTGGTAAAGTTCGCTCAGTGCAGCCAGGGCGGAATCTAACTCGGGTGAGTCGTGTTTAAAGAGCCGGTCGCCTCGGTTAATGCCACCCGAGTCGAGGTTGATGCCTATCATTGGCTCGCTATCTGGCGAGTGATCGATGGCCAGCAGCGGTAGCCTGCGTATATTTAGAGGCAGAGCCTCATCGTCTTCTGTACTCTTGTCGTCTAATAACGTCGCCTCATCTGACACGCCCAGCAGTACCGAGCAGCTAAATTTTCCGGTTTCTCCGTCTTTAACAAAAACAATCGGGTAGTGGAACATGAGTGTAAAAAACTCGGATATTACCACTGGTATTAAGCGTCGCTTAAAATAGGATGCTCTTGCCTCAGAAAAATCAACGTTAAGGTCCCGGTGAGTGCTTTCGTCTAGTATTTCGATTCTAGGTTCCATAGTTATATCTTTTGTAAGCCGTGTTTTTTTATGGCGTCTATAAGCTGACGGTTTTTGGGTAAGGAGCTAAGCAGTGCGTCTAGGTTTTTTCTCTGCCTATTGATTTTATGCTCTGTACTTTTTAGGTTTTTATCACCCGGATCATGTGTGGTGGTTTTAAAGTTCATGCCATACAAAACGTAGCAATAGCTCTCTAGCGGAAAAACATCGGCTCTGCTTAAAAAGTCCAGTATAGAAGGGCTTTTTTCTTGCCACATGTCTAGTTTATTTAGCAGCTCACGAGGGATTGAGTCTGGATCTGTGTTGTCGCGCCAAAACTGACTGTCGCGACGGTTTGATAGGCAGTAATGGAGCTTTAAAAACTCGATGATTGAGTCCCAGCGGTACCGAAATATATCGTTAAATTGCTGCTCGCAACGTGACAGCCCTGAATTTTTGAGTGGTAGCTTTTCTGCAATCCAGTAGGCTGAAAGCTCGACCAAGAGGATTGAAGAGGCCTCTAAAGGCTCGACAAATCCTGCCGATAAGCCCACGGCAACACAGTTTTTAATCCAGAATTTTTCTCTGTGCCCCGGCGTGTACTTAATGGCTTTTACGGGGAGGTCGCGGGCCTTCTCGCCAATATAGTTTCTAAGTACTTGCTCGGCTGCTTCATCGCTGGTGTGGCGGCTAGAGTATACGTGGCCGATACCGCGACGGCTTTGTAAGCCTATATCCCATATCCAGCCCGAGCCAGTTGCGGTAGATAAGGTGTGGCTAGCGATGTCAGGCTCTAGCTCGTAAGGGCACTGCACGGCAACCGCGCTATCGCAAAACAATACGTCACTTTTATCGATAAAAGGCACCTTAAAGTGTTTGTCGATCAGCAAGGCGGAAAACCCCGAGCAGTCAATATAAAAGTCTCCATTTAGCTCAGAGCCGTCTGCCAGCGTAAGAGCCGATATCGCGCCATCGGGCTCTGCCCGTACGCCGACGACGTCGTCCACCTTATGGATAACGTTCAGGTTTTTAACGCAATGCTCTTTAATAAATGTCGAGAACTTATTTGTATCCAGGTGATAGGCGTAGTTAAGGTTGCCTTGGTATTCGGGGGTGGTAATCGCTTTGGGGGCGAGTCCGGCTTCGCAGGCCGCCTCTTGATGACAGGTCGCTTGGGAATAGGACAGGCCGCTGCTATTAAACTTGTTAAGCCAGTGGGTAATGGTATTAAGCGGCCCCACGTTGGCGGGAAGCATCAGTGGGTGGTAGTAGAAGTCGGTGTCAGAGTCTTCAGTCCAGCGGTTGAAGCGCGCTCCTTGTTTAAAGGTCGCATCGCAGTCGCGTATAAAGTCGCTCTCAGACACACCAAGTGCCTGCAGCGTTGTTCGCAGTGAGGGCCAGGTTCCTTCGCCCACGCCAACATTGCCAATTGTGGCTGATTCAATCAGGGTGATGTTTATGTCTCGTCCTTGCTCGCGAACGCATTTGGCAGCAAGAATTCCCGCGGTAAGCCACCCGGCTGTACCGCCACCGACGACGACTATATTTTTTATGTCGTTATTGTTCATTTTATTTTCAACATTATTGTAGGTTTTTATCGCTTAAATATGTTGTTTCATTATTGTTCTTACGAGTCATCAGAAGATCGTGAAAGACGCAGAAAAACAATAATGAAACGACAAAAGACCTTGGTGCCGGGAATAAGCACCAAAGTCTTTAACGCCGTTAAACCGTTATCTTAAAAAGATGCACGGAGACCGACGGAGTAGCGTGGGCCGCTCTCTTCAGCCAGAAGGAACTGATTGTCATATCGACCATGCCAGCGAGTTTCTTCACCGGTAAGGTTGATCCCTTCTAAAAACACCGAAACATTATCGGATATGTTGTAGCTTGCACTTAAATCAAGTTGTCCGTAATCCTCTACAAATGTGGGCTCCGAGACACCACCTTGATCGAGCGATTGTAAAAATCCATCGCGGTAGTTGTAAGCTAAACGTGCAGAGTAAGTGTCATTTTCGTAGAAGCCGACAATGTTGTAGGAATCGCTCAGGCCAACCAACGCGAACCCTTGATCAAACTTGGATTTATCGTACTCAGCGTTGGTATCTACGAAGGTGGCGTTTGCCATCATGCCAAAGCCAGTGTCACCAAACATATGCTGCACCGCCAGCTCATAACCATTGACATCGGCGGTTTCTACGTTTGATGGTTTGGTTACCGAGAATTCGATCACTTGATCATTGGGGTCGACAATGTCTGATGGAGCGCCGCCCGGCGGAATAATGTTGATACTGCCAGTTGCGGGGTCGGTAATTGGCTCGCCGTCTTCACCGATAAAGGTTTGGCCGCTAGTGGCATTAACGATAAAGTTATCAACTTGCTTGTAGAAAACCCCCACCGAAGCGTAGCTACCGGGAGCGTAGTACCATTCCAGCGATAGATCGATGTTATCTGACTCTAATGGCTCTAAGTCAGGGTTACCTGCCGTAACAGGGTAAGGGCCATTTTGCTTAAGGTCTCTGAACTCGAGGTTCGGCCGTAGCTCTTGCATGGATGGGCGGGTAATGGTTTTTGAGTAAGCGGTGCGTGCGACTAAATCATCGGTTAAATTAATTTTGAAGCTCGCGTTGGGTAAAAATACCGCGTAATCAGACTCCAGCTTAGTTGGCGTAACAGGAGAAAGTATCTCATTCAGTACTTCCGCACCTTCTGCCTCTACCCGAAGAATAGATGCCAGGTTGCCGGTAATCGTTAAGTCAGTTTTTTCATAGCGCAAACCGGCTACCGCGCCGTAGGGAAGCCCACCGAGATCACCTGCAAACTCTAGCTGGGTGTAAAGCGACAGAATATCTTCTTCGACGTCGTAAGACTCAGAGGGAACTTCCACGGTTGTGAATGGAACGCCGACATGGCCCTCGTAGATCTCGCGGAACTCGTCGTGATCAAACTCCAGCCATTGGGTTTGGATGTTTTCGCTACCGCTGACACCACTCAAGAAGTCAGAGCCTGCATCAAGTACCGAAATCTGAGGCGGAGTAATTTCAGTCCAGAAATATTCACCACCGCAGAACATACAGTTCAGGGTAGCGCCCGGGCCTACATAAGCGCGGGGCTCGTTCTCGGCAACGGTTGCAGCTTCCGCTTCGGTTAGGCCGCGCCCGGTTGTAAATTGCTGACGGTCTTTGGCACGACTTTTAAGCGAAGCGCCAAAGTCTGCTTTGATCAAGCCGCTCGATTCATTGGAGTTGAAGGCGCCGGCAATTTTAAATTGATCAATGGTGTCGTTGACCACTCGGCCATTACGGATCGTAAAGCCCGGACGTAGGTTGCTGGGATCGAGGTAGTCGCTATTGGGGATGGTCAGGTTAAAGTCGCCGTCTGGCTGATATGGGACTGACCCAGTGCCAGACTCGAAACCTGAAATAGCGGGGATAAATCCGTCGCCTAAGTCCCAAGTCAAGCGGTTGCGGTAGCCCATGGTTACTTGCGAGTTACCAAAGCCCATCGGGTCGTCATACTCGGAATCAGACCGGTAGGCATCCACCGAGACACTGAAGGTGTCGGTGATGTCCCAACCAATGTTAAGCCCGCCCACCAAGGTGTTGGATTTTCGGTTTTCTTTAATGGCGTTGAATTCAGTGGCCTGTACCGCCCCTTCGCCCTCTCGCTTGTCGGCGATAAAGTGAGTGACTGTGCCGTTTTCATCGGCGGTGACGTCTCGCCAAGAAGGGCGGCTACCAAACCAATGCACTAACATGTTTTGGTCGCGTTTTAGCTCAAAATCTGAGTAAAGTACGTCTGCCGTGACGGTAATGTCTTCCGTGGGTGCAAACTGCAACACTAGATTGGCATTGTCGCGGGTGCGCCGATCCCGCTGCGCTTGAATAAAGTGATTTTGCGGAAGGTACAAACGTCCATCGGGGTTGGCGTTGGAGGTTAGTTCGGTTTCATCCGGGTACAAGCCCGAGCCTGAGTCGGCCTCTACGCGTGCCCAGTTGGCATTGGTGACACGGTTGACCTTAGATTCACGCTCAAAGTGGTTGTACGCGAATAGTATGCCCAAGGTATCGTCGGCAAAATTGCCGCTGTAAAGGACAGAGGCCTGGGGGCTGCCCTCTTCTGCTAGTGTTTCATAGCTATATTTGACTGTGCCGGCAACTTTATCGCCAACATCAAAGGGGCGAGGCGTTTGCAGATCGATAACGGCACCAATACCGCCAGAGTCCGTAAGGGCAGAGCCGGTTTTGTTTACCACCAGAGAGCTGACCATTTCGGATGCTAAGGTGTCAAACTCAAAGTCGCGGTTGATGTTTTCTGAGGTTAACTGTCGGCCGTTCATTGTGACCACATTAAACCCGGGGCCAAAACCCCGCACCGTCACAAATTTGCCCTCACCACCTTCGCGGTTGATGGAAACCCCAGGAACACGTTGCAGTGACTCTGCCAGGTTTGTGTCGGGGAATTTGCCGATATCTTCGGCATTGATGACATCGACGACACCAGAGGCGTCACGCTTCTCATCCATGGCTGAAGTCAGCGCTTGCCTAACACCTGTGACAATCACCTCTTCCATCATGCTGTCTTCGCCAGCTCCCCCCTCTTGGGCAATTGCTAACTGCCCTAAACCTACCAGGGTGCAGCCCGCTACTGCACTGGCCAGTAAGTTCCTTCTAAACCGTTGTTGCGTTTTCATTCGCGGCTCCTCTTTTATTATGTAGTCGCTGTAAGTCTGTAGTGGGGAACGCTACCCTAGTGCTGTTTGTGAGTCGTGCCACCTAGCGTTGAATTGCAACCTGGCACTGGGGTATTCCCCGATTTTTGCTTGGACGTTATCGTGTTAGTTGGCGTTGTTCCGATCAGGCGAACATACGCTCTAACTACGGCCATGCTAATGCCGGGCTCTTTTGAGTGTCTATATAAAGGAGGGGGCTGATGGCCTGAAAACGTTTTCCATAAGGTGAAAACGTTTTCACTGCAGGCGGGATGAAAATCAAAAAACTGGCGCTTAATTTATAGTTTAAGCGCCGATCGCGTTACTTTGCTGGTCAAGCTTAAGCGAAGAAAAATAAGTAGATGAGCAGTGCGTAAAGGGCATACTGTAATGTGTAGTACAAACGACGGTTATAGGCTTTGAGTTTTTTACCGACAATACGAATCTGATACACCGAGCCAAAAATCCGGTTGAGAAACCCGATTTTATCGCCCGGCATGTTTTTAGTGGCAGAGGCGGACATAACAACGCGGGAGAAGCCGCGGTTGATCCAGTCAATGGGAGCAAAGGTGACTGGACGTTTAATGTCCAAAAATAAGACGATGCGATTTGCCTCGGTGGTGTTTTCGGCGTAGTGGATATAGGTCTCATCAAACATTACCGCTTCGCCGTCGTGCCAGCTGTAGGGCTCGCCGTCCACATTGATAAAACATTTATCATCGTTAGGTGTGACTAACCCCAGGTGATAGCGCAATGAACCAGCGTAGGGGTCGCGATGTTTTACCAAGGTAGCCCCGGGCGGCAGCATGGCAAACATGGCGCCTTTGACAGACGGTTGCGCCTGCAGCAACGCAATGGTCTTAGGGCACAGCTTTGCCGCTGATTTTACAGGGTCGCCGTACCAGCTTAGGTAAAAGCGCTTCCAGCCGGTGCGAAAAAACGAGTTAAAACCCAAATCATCGAGATCGTCAGAGGCTTTAATTTGTGCCTCATGGTTAAGTGCCAGCGCTTCATCGCGAATGATCTGCCAGTTGTCTTGTAGTGCTTGCAGCTCGGGAAAGTGACTGACCTCCATGTAGGGCGTGTTTTTTTCGCGAGAGAACACATAGAACAGGCAGTTGAGTGGCGCCATTAGATTAGAGTGGTCGGTGAGGCGGCGAGTCCATTTTTGATGGCGCACTTTACCTCTTAGCTGCACGTAGCAAGCGCAGACAACAAATAGAGCAAAAACAGCAATCCCCATGGATCATCTCCTTTTGTTTCGCATGGCCCGCTCATATTGGTACGCGCGTTATTAATGCTACCCGTTAGTGTTCGGGTACATTGAGGTTGGCGGGTTACATTATTGTTGTTGCGAATGTGATCAGTAAAAATACAACAGCGCGCAAATCGCTGCACGCAAAGCGCCATCATAGCGCAAGGCGCAAGGCGCGGGGAGTAGCGGTTAGCAAAAATGTGTTAAGGGTGGGCGGCTGTTTGGTTTTTGAGCGGCTACAGATTTTTATCGACGGCATCCACCATGGCTGCGATACCGCCACCTCGCAGCTTATTTAATAAAACCTCAAACTCGTCTAGCTCGCAGGCTGCAATGCGGCCGTTGGCGTCCGGGTGTAAGCGCCCTTTGCTCACCATCGTGTCGACAAAGTCGCGGCTGGTGCCGAGGCGCATGGCGCACTCGTTTAGATTTAGGGTTTCGCTCATGTTGGGCTCCGGTACTGGTGTGAAAGCGGTGGTGTTGTGAACTGATGCCGTAATGATACCGCTATCTTGCGGGACGTGGGAAACGCTGGTTCGACGATGCGTGTTAATCGCTAAAGCTCTTTCGCTCTCCATTGCCGTTTAGGCGGTCACACCGTGGGATTTTGCTACATGTTGACGTGGGACAATACTGACGTAAAGGCCGTTGATGGCCCAGGGTTTGGGGCGCCTCGCTACATCGTTATTGGCGCCGCGTGGTGGCAACAGTTTATTCGCAACCCTCTAGCCGAGAGGGTTGCGGCGCTCTTATGGCGGGGTTTATTTTTCGTCCTGAGCCCAGCGCGGCAGCGGTTTTTGGCTAAAACCATCCGGCACTTCAAATACGCTGTCGTGTACTTGATCAATACTGGCGCTGGTTACATGATAGCGATAGGTCAGTACGGGCTCAGAGGCGTCAGGTGTGAACTGTTCTTTAACAGCGTCTCCCACGACGCTGCCCGCCACATCTTTGAGAGAATCTAACGGGTTGCTTGAAGCGCCTACATCGGCGGCCTGAGGTTTGTCTTCCGGGCACGCTTCTGCGTCCCGGTACCAGTTTAGGTCGATGCTCAGAGGGTAGCCTTTAACGGTGGCGAGCTTTTGGCTGACCTCGTTGTTCCACGCTTGTGAGCTGCTGTCTGTGTCGCCGCTAAAGGCCGATAAGGTGCGGAAGATGTCTTCGGGTAAAAATTCGGCCAGTGGGTTGTTTTCGAGGTTGGCCTGTTTGACGTAGGCGTCAGTGACTTTTTTATGAATAGCCCAAACCTCCTGCATCTCTCCGGTGGGCGGCGTGGTCCAAAAATCAATTTTAAGCGTGCTGTGGTTTTGACGCTGATTGCTGTCCTCTTGGGTAAGCTCCCAGGTAGCCGCATAAAGCTTTGCCGGGTAGCCGTTGAGGGTTTTGCTTTGGCCGGTATCTTTTACTGTAAAGGTGTGCTCGGTCAGTGTTAGCGCGCAGCCGCCGGAGGCCTCTGGCTCGTATGTGGTGTCTTGCTCTGTCTCAGCCTGCTCGGGGCGGCTTGCCGCGTTAAGCAAGTTTATTAGGCTTGGGCATTCTGCAATGTCGCACTCGTAATATTCTCGCTGGTTAAAGTCCACCATCATTGCGCGATTTTGATCCAGCCGGAAGATATCTGCACTGTGCAGGTCGCTAACGAGCATTTTGCCCCACCAGGAGTCCATGGTGGAAGTGCCTTCGATAGTGCGCCGGTCATCCCGGGTGTAGACCACCTGGGTGCCGCGAAAGTCGGGTAAAAGCGACCCTTGCACTTCGCTATTAGCGTGAATGACGGCAGTCGTGTGGGTGGGAGTATTGTCGACTTCGGGAGGTTGGTATTTGGATGGGGCAGATGTGCATCCGGCGAGGCCGAGGGTCAGGGCCGCGGCTGTTGCGAAAAAGGGTTTCTCCATTGCTTAAAGCTCCATGTTAGATTGCTGCAGGGATTCTGGTTAGGCGATTTGATCGCCCGCGAGCGACTCATTTAACGTTACGCGGTAGCCTACCAGATTGCTGGTTCTGTAAGGTGACCGGCGCCGCAAAATTGACCCGTACTGGGGGTTACTCATGGCTCGCGCTCGCGGGGATGCTGATGGGAAACTTCTGATTTTAAAGAGAATATATCGCCGTAGAAATTTGCCGGATTGTTTTTGGGGGCTATAGATAGATTTGGCAATGTTCATTATAGTGAGCGTTTATGGTGGATGGTATGTCCGTAGGTGGTGCACACGTGGTTCTTCATTCGTCATATCGAGTTGCCTAATCGGTGAAAAACTGAGGCGGCAGCAGCGAGCGCTTTGTGCAAATTACGCTGCAAAAAACGTTTAAAACGCTCCGGCGTCGGTTAAAGCTCTGGATAACACTTTATGACAAAAGGCATCTTGTACACCGTATCGGCCCCGTCGGGCGCCGGTAAAACCAGTCTGGTTCACGCCTTGGTGGAGTCTAACCCCGAGGTGTGTGTGTCGGTTTCGCACACCACACGCGCTAAGCGTCCCGGTGAGGTCGATGGGCTCAATTATCACTTCACCAGCCATGAACAATTTGAATCGATGCTGGAGCAGGGCGCCTTTTTGGAGCACGCACGGGTTTTTGGCAACCTATACGGCACTAGCCAGCAGTGGGTTGAGCAGACGCTTAACTCTGGAATTGATGTCATCTTGGAAATCGATTGGCAGGGCGCCGAGCAGGTGCGCCGTTTGATGCCCGATACGGTCAGCTTGTTTATTTTGCCGCCGTCGTTACCGTGCTTGCGCCAGCGCTTAACCGGCCGCGGGCAGGATGACCCCGAGGTGATCGCGGCGCGGATGGAAGAGGCAATGAATGAAATATCGCACTATGTCGAAGCCGATTACCTGATTATTAACGACGATTTTACCATCGCGCTTGCGCAGTTTCAGGCATTGATCACCAGTCAGCATTTACGTCAGCAATTTCAGGCTCAGCGTCATCGTGAGTTACTAAGCGCGCTACTGGCAAAATAATCCGGGCGATTAAGGTCAGGGCGCTTCCCCTGCTGGATATTTTGTGTACAATGTCGCCCCCGCGTCGCGCCTCCTCTGGTTCTTAACGCGTTTGTACCGCATAATACCCCTGTCGGGTGCGTAATCTGCGCCCGCTTATTTTAAGCTGACAGAAAATTTAGACTGACAGAAATCGACGGAAAACTTATGGCACGTATTACTGTTGAAGATTGCTTAGATCATGTAGATAACCGCTTTGAGCTGGTTATGGTAAGCAGCAAGCGCGCACGCCAATTGGCGGTGGGCGGTAAAGAGCCACATGTGGCCGAAGAGAACGATAAGCCTACCGTGATCGCATTGCGCGAAATCGAAGAGGGTTACATCGATGCCAGCATTTTGCTGGAGCGCGACGAGCCGGCGCCAGCGCCACGGGCCGAAGAGCACCATAGTTTCGATTCGCACATTTAACTCTGCTGCGGGGCTAACCCGCTAATTTGGGAGGATCGCGTTGTTAACCATTGAGGCACTGAGCCACCGGCTTTCGTCTTATTTGGAACCCTCACAAATTGATCAGGTCAAGCGCGCCTACTATTACGCCGAGCAGGCGCACGACGGCCAGATGCGCCGCTCGGGTGAGGCCTATATCACTCACCCGCTAGCGGTCGCCGACATCTTGAGCGGTATGCACATGGACCATCAGAGTTTGATGGCGGCCATGCTGCACGATGTGATTGAAGATACCGGCATCGCCAAAAAATCTATTGCCAAGCAATTTGGCGATACCGTCGCCGAGTTAGTCGATGGTGTTAGTAAGCTCACGCAGATTGAGTTTGAGTCTCAGGCTGAAAAACAGGCCGAAAACTTCCAAAAAATGGCACTGGCCATGGCCGATGACCTGCGGGTTATCTTGGTTAAACTGGCCGATCGCCTGCACAATATGCGCACCTTGGGAGCCATGCCGCCCCATAAAAAGCGCCGTATCGCCAAAGAAACCCTAGAGATTTACGCCCCCATTGCCCATCGGTTGGGGATGAACGACTTGCGCCTAGAGTTTGAGGATCGCGGCTTTTACGCTATGTACCCGCTGCGCGCGACACGGATGCAAGCCGCGCTTAAAACCGCGCGCGGCAACCGCAAAGAGCTGGTAGAGCAGATCCAAGAGGCGATTGAAAAACGCCTGAGGCGTGAAAAGGTCAATGCGGTGGTGATTGGCCGCGAGAAGCACCTGTACAGCATTTATCAAAAAATGCGGCAGAAGAAGAAGTTTTTTAAAGAGATTATGGATGTCTACGCCTTTCGCATAATCGTCGATAGTGTAGATGCGTGCTACCGCACCTTAGGGGTGGTTCACAACCAGTACAAACCGGTGGCGGGCGAGTTTAAAGACTATATCGCGATCCCCAAGGCCAATGGCTATCAGTCTTTGCATACCGTATTGGTCGGCATGCACGGGGTGCCCATCGAGGTGCAAATGCGCACCAAAGAGATGGATGAGATGGCCAACACAGGTATTGCCGCGCACTTTTTGTACAAGTCTGGCGGTGATGATGCCTTAAGCAGCAGCCACAACCGTGCTCGTCAGTGGGTGCAAGGGCTGCTCGAGATGCAGCGTCGGGCCGGTGATTCGCTGGAGTTTATCGAGAACGTTAAAATCGACCTGTTCCCCGATGAGGTGTATGTCTTTACACCCAAGGGTAAAATTGTCGAGTTGCCCCACGGGGCGACGGCGGTGGATTTTGCCTACGCCGTCCACACGGATATCGGTAACTCTTGTGTGGCCTGCCGTATTAATGGCCGCCTAGCACCCTTATCGCAGCCGCTGCAAAGTGGTCAGAAGGTCACCATTATTACCGCATCGGGTGCCCAGCCTAACCCTAATTGGCTTAATTTTGCCATCTCGGGCAAAGCGCGCAGCGCGATTCGTCACTACCTTAAGCACCAGCGCCATCATCATTCGGTTACCCTCGGTAAGCGCATGCTGGGCCGCGCGTTGGCCGATATCGATTTGGATGTGGATAGCTTGAGCGACACGCATACCGAGAAGCTCCTTAGCGCCACCGGGCTTGCCTCAATCGAGGCCTTGTATGAGGACATTGGCTTGGGCAACCGCATTGCTTATGCCGTGGCTAAGCTGTTGCAGCCCGATGCCGATATCACCCCGCGTGGCGGCAGTATTTACTCGCCATTGACCATCGATAGCTCCGATGGGGTCTTGATTACCTTTGCCCGCTGTTGCCGTCCGATCCCGGGGGACCCAATTATCGGCCATATCAGCTCGGGCAAGGGCTTAGTGATCCACCAAGAGACGTGTCACAACTTAGCCGAAATTCGCAACAACCCTGAGAAAATCAGCCACGTTAACTGGGCGCCAACGGTATCGGGCGAGTTTTTAGTGGATATTCGGGTAGAGGTTGAATCTGAGCGTGGCATCATCGCCACTTTAGCCACACGTATTACCGAGCAGGGCGGTAATATCGAGAATATTCATGTCAATGAGCGAGATGCCCATAACAGTGTGATCAACCTGTGCATCGGCGTGCAAAACCGCATCCATCTCGCCAACATCATGCGCCGAATTCGCAACCTGAGCTTTGTGATTCGGATCCAGCGCAGCAAGAATTAATATTGCGCGTTAATCTCTGATTCTCCCTCCGCGGCTAGCACCGCCATTGCTGGGTGCGCGCCGCAGAGTCGCCGCCCGATTGCCACCAGCGTTGTGGCTAGGGGCGGCGCGGCGCTCAATGGTGCGCGGCGAGCCGCTGTAGGCCGGGCGGCTGGTGGTGGGGCTGCGTTTAATGGTGGATGGGGTGGCACGAGGGCTCTGTTGTGTTCGCACAGAGTGATTAGGCTGTTGGTACTGAGCGCGCGGGGTGACACGCTCAGTGCCCGAGCGCACTGCGCCGTTGTTATTGCGAACTGTTGGCTGCCGGCGAGGGGCTTGTGATTCGGCCCGCGGTTGCACGTTGCGAGTAGCATTGTGGGGCGCGCGGGTGACATTGCCGCCACCAACGGCATTTAAACGGCTGGAGTGATGGCGCAGCTGACGGGTGACTTGCTCGCGCTGGCGATCACTGATAGCGCGGCCGCGCTCGGGCTGTACTGGCCGTGCTCCCTGCCAAGCTTGGCGGTAGCGTACATTGCGGCGGTGGGTATGATCGTGCCGCCAATGGTGGGTGTACTCTCGGTGGTAGCCGTAGCGCCGGTGTGAGCCATAGTAGTAAGGCCGGTTGACGTTAATTACCACAGTGCGGCTGGGCCAATAAAAGCCACTAAAGTAAAACCAATCACCTACGGGGGCCGATACGCCCCAGTAAAAACCACTGCGATACCTAGGTGGGTGGGGCCAATAGACCGGTGGGTACGCCGACCAGCGCCACGAGCCGTAGACCGTACGGGTATCGTAATAGGGAACGTAAACCACTTCCCTTTGTACCGGCTGAATCACGATTTGCTTTTCTTCGCGCACCACCGTTTGGTGTTCCATTTCTTGTAAGCTGCCGTTATCCCAAGCTTGCTGGCGCAGTACTTGTACGGCCTCTAAGGTTCGCTCTTCATCGGCTAAAAAGGCCTCCCCCAGCTCTTGCGACCATAGTAAGTCCTCACTTAGTCGGTCGAGTAAGTCCGGGAACGCCAGCAGCGCTTTAACGCTTGGGTCCCAGGGCTCGTTATCGGCGCGGTTAATCGCCTCTTCACCCGTCAGCCCTTGGTGTTGTTTGGCCCAGCGATCCGCCTGAACAATCTCCAGCGGATAGGTCGTGGCAATCAATACGTGGGTAAGCACTGTGTCTGGGTATAGCGCGATGGGCGCCAGCAGCTGTTGCAGCTTCTCGTCGCTAAAGGTGTTTTCGGCACAAGCCAGTGAGGAAAACAGTAGTAACACGCCGGCAAGAGCGCGCTGCAAGGTGGTTTTAATGGGCTTCATAATGGCCTCCAAGTGCCTAAGGTAGCGTAGGCCCTAATGTGTGTTGGCCTTAACGGGATTAGGCCTGGCACCAGTGTAACGCGGCTAACTTAATGCCGCCTGAACACGCTCGCAAATCTTTGACTTGCCTGAGTATAAGACTCCCTTGCCTGGGAGCGGTTCTGTAAGCGCCACCGAGCTAACGCAAGTTCACGGGATACCAAGGCGCTGCACTATCTATTTGTTAGGTAAGAGTGTCATTCGCACTGGCGTCTGTCGGGTACCGATAAAATGCGTTGTTGGCTGTTTAGATTCGCTGCGTTTTTATGTGTCCTGCCGCACAAAGTACAACATTATCGGGGAGCAAATGAATCGCCGGCTGGGTGTTTCTGGCCCGCAGAAAGAGGCTTTAGCGCGTGCTTTATGGCTGCCAAACCCCAACTTTACGCTGCCGAGCCTGCGTCCCACGTATTTTTTTGCTCGTTCTTGTCTTAATTGTAATATAAGATAACTGTTTGAATTTAAAGGAATTTATGTGTCCCGCTTTGGGTTAGGCAAAGTGAGACTCGCCATGTTATCGCTCACTGTCAAAGTGGGACGACGGTTTTGCGGCACTGCGCGATATTGGCTAGGGATGGGCCAGCACACGTTGGCCAGCTATAAAAATAAATGTTTTTGAGGATCAGCTTCATGATGACCAAACACAAGTTTAGAAGAAATCTCATCGCCTCCGCGGTTGCATCGTGCACAATCGCTGGGGCGGCAAATCTTGCCCATGCGCAAAATGATGACGAAATGCTCGAAGAGGTAGTCGTCACTGGTATTCGTGCCAGCCTCGAGCGTTCTATGGATATCAAGCGAGACTCACAAGGTGTTGTCGATGCCATCTCTGCGGAGGACATTGGTAAATTCCCTGATACCAACCTGGCAGAATCGCTACAGCGTATTACCGGTGTGTCGATTAACCGTAGCAACGGTGAAGGCTCGAAAGTCTCCATTCGCGGTTTTGGCCCTGACTATGTTTTGGTTACCCTGAACGGTCGTCAGATGCCGGGCTCGACCATTGAGGCAACCAGCGTTTCTGGCTCTCGTTCGTTCGATTTCTCCAATATTGCCTCAGAGGGTGTTAGCGGGGTTGAGGTTTACAAAACCGTCCGTGCGGCTGTTCCCGCCGGTGGTGTAGGTGGTACCGTCAATGTTAAAACGGCGCGTCCTTTTGATAATCCCGGGCAGCAGCTTTCTGTTGGGGTTAAAGGCGTCTACGACGATTCAGCCACCGATCCGAGTTTGACCCCAGAGGTCTCTGGGCTTTATAGCAACACCTTTGCGGATGATAAGTTCGGCATAGGTTTGTCTATGAGCTATCAAAAACGCGAAGGCGGCAATGCGAATGCCGAGATCGGTACCGGTTGGCGCTATTTTGAGGCCGGTGCTGAAGGTTGGGGGTCGATTCCCAATCTGCAGGACACGGACTTCCACACCAACCCGCCCAGCCCTGAAGATGGCGATATTTATGGTGTGCCCCAGCAGACTGGCTACAGCTTTAATGAGTACGAGCGCGAGCGCTTGAATGGTCAGTTAGTGTTGCAGTACGCGCCAACCGATAACATCGTTGCGACTCTGGATTACACTTACGCAGAAAAAGAAGAGTCTGCTAAGTTCTCCGATGTGGGTGCGTGGTTTAACTTTGGTGCCAATCGTCGCACCTCCTGGACTGACAATGGCGCTGGTGCCGTTGAAGCGCCTTATATGTACGAGGAGTTCGGGCTTAACGGTGCGGACTTGACCTTTGGCTCTGGTTACAACTCAAGCGTCAATACCAACGATTCGCTTGGCTTTAATATCGAGTGGAACGTGTCTGATCGTCTGACTCTGGGTTTCGATGCCCACTCCTCAGAAGCTGAGTCCAAGCCAAACAGCCCGTATGGTAACAGCAACGTTATCACTACTTCAGCATTCTTACGTGACTCATCTGCCGTGTACTTGGGTGAAGACTTCCCGGTACTCAATGTGGGTGTATCCAAGACTCCTGAGCTTGAAGACCTGCAAATTACCGGTAGCTCGTTCCGTAATGCACGGATGGTTCACGAAATCGACCAGTTCCAGTTTAACGGTAACTTTGAGTTTAACGACGTCTTCGATATGGACTTTGGTGTGTCGAGCATCGAGCAGAGCAACCGTTCAACGTTTGCTAATAACCAGCGTGATACCTGGGGTGGTCTGGGTAACCCGGGTGATGTGCCGATGGATGGCTACACTATGGACGACATTGCCAGCTACTTTGATAATGTAAGTGGTACTGGCAACGAGAACCTGCTGGCCTCTAGATTTGTAGCGGACTTCGATAAGGTTGTTCAATACGCCGCAGAGAACCTGGATGACGGCGGCGGCTTCTCGAACTGCGCCAATGGCAGCACCTATTACTGTATGAACCCGACCCCAGATGATGTTCGTATCATTGAGGAAGATTCAAACAGCGCTTGGGTACAACTTAACGCGGACACAGATATTGCCGGCATGCGCACTCGCGCGTCTGTGGGTGTACGCTGGGAAGACACTGAAACCCGCTCATTCGCCACGCCAATCGAAGATCAGTTTACTGGTGAGGTAGCTTGGATCGGCGGTAATGAGATGTACCTGCTGACGGCCGATGATTACACCGTTGATCCGGTAGCGGTTGGTACAGGTGGTTACGACTACTTCCTGCCAAGTGTTGATTTGGCCGTGGATGTCATCGACGACGTAGTAGTCCGCGCTTCTTATGGACGTAGCTTAGGTCGCCCATTGTGGAACGAGATGAGTGCTTTGTCTGTAAGTCGTGGTCCTCTTTCGCCTCAGTCAATGTTCCCAGGTTCGCCTGGCGGTGGCGCGACTCGCGGCAACATCAATCTAAAACCCATCTTATCGGATAATATCGACTTATCTGTCGAGTGGTACTACGGCGATGCGAGCTACGTTTCTGTCGGTTACTACAAGAAAGACGTAGAGAACTTTATTGGCTCTACCGTGAACCCAGAAGAGCTGTTTGACGCGCCAGACCCATCACAAGGGAGTCGTCGTGATGCGGCTGTTGCGGCTGATCCGAACAACCAGTGGAGCACCGGCGCTGTGCGCGAGTATATTGTTAACAACACAGCTCCAGGTGAGCCGGGTGTTGACTTCACCAAAGAGCCGAGCTGGGTTCTGGGTTTGCCGGGTGATCCGAACGTCATCTTCAATGTTACTGAGTTCGTAAACCAAGAAGACGCGTCATTTGATGGTTGGGAATTTGCTGTACAGCACAACTTCTGGGAAACTGGTTTTGGCGTTGTAGCGAACTACACAATTACCGACTCTGACACAAGCTTCGATGACCTGGATATCGTCAATGGACAGTTTGCGTTGACCGGTTTGAGCGACACTGCCAACTTCATCGCGTTCTACGAGAAGAATGGTCTGCAGATGCGCGTAAGCTACAACTGGCGTGACGAGTTCTTGTCTGCGACAGGCGATGGCACGGGTGCCAACCCGACCTATGTCGAGGCCTATAGCCAGGTTGACTTGAATGCGAGCTATGACATCAATGATAACTTTACTGTCTTCATTGAAGGGCTTAACGTAACTGACGAGTATACACGTACGTTTGGTCGCAATGATCTCTTGACCAGAGGCGTATACACAGGGGGCCCACGTTATAATATTGGTGCCCGCTATACCTTCTAAATGTAAGAGTAAAGTGGTAACGCGTTTATAGCGCACAAAAAAGCCGCTGTTGATCAGCGGCTTTTTTGTCTCTAGTATTTTTAATGATCGGTAGGCTCTCTCGTTGGGCTGGTACTAGTACAAGAATCCATGCAGCAACATTGGCGTGTGGATATTGCTCGGTACTGGTGGAACCTTGCGCAATGAAGGGGCATACTAATCAGACCCCGATAATAATAGTCGAAAGGCATTAGATTCTATGAGTGTAGAGTTGGTAAATAAAAATGATCACCAAGGCGTGAAAGTGATTACGCGAAAGTCGGAAGATTTTGGCGATAATGTAATGCTAACGCAAACATTCCCACTTGAGTTTCGCCACCTTCAGCCGCATTACCCGATACTGTTTCAAAAGGTACGAGATACTGACCGGTTTATTGCGGTAGCCCTGTTTGGTTTTGAAGAGGGGGAGAACCTCTTTCTTGAAGATTCCGGTTGGGGTGCATCTTACGTTCCGCTGATGATACAGCGCCAACCCTTTCAGATAGGTTTTCAGAATAAAGAAGACGGTGTTGAGCGTGTGCTGCACATCGATATGAGCAGCCCCAGGGTTAGCACGAGCGAAGGAAGCAACCTCTTCTCTGATCACGGGGAGCCGACGGAGTTTCTGGATTATATGGCTTCGGCGCTAGAGACGATTCACCTTTGGGCCGAGCAGGGTGATGATTTTGACAAGGTGCTGTCCGGCTATGATCTGCTGGAGCCGGTCACCTTCGATATTACCCTGGAGACAGGGCGTCAGGCTCAAATGCTGGGTTTTTACACAATTAATGAGGATGTGTTGGCGAAGTTAAGTGGTGAAGCGCTCGGCGAGTTGAATGAAAAAGGCTACCTGATGCCAATCTACATGGCGATTGGCTCACTGGGAAACATTAAAAAGTTGATTTTGTTGAAAAGTAAAAGGGAAGCACTCGAAGACTAGGAGGTCTAGTTTAATAACGGTCTGTCTCCTATGAATAATATTCAAGTGGTAAGTGATTGTCGGCTAGATTGTGTCCCAGAGGAAATTTTAAACTCTAGGAAGCCACTGCTCTTAAAGGGCTTGGTATCCGATTGGCCTGTTGTCAAAAGCGGCGATACATCCAATACTGAATTAAGTGCTTACCTTGAAAAATTCTATTGTGGGCGCCCAGTAACCTATTACCGGGCAGAACCCTCAGAAAACGGGAAAATTTTTTATAACACAAGCTTTGACGGTTTTAATTTCAAGCGGTCGGAGGCCGATCTAAGGCACGTACTAAAGCTGTTGAGCGAAGTGTCGGCTGATCATGATTCGCCCATGTACTATGTGGGATCAACACTCGTTGACAGCTGGTTGCCTGGTTTCCGAGGTGAAAACCCGCTAACACTTATGGGGGTTTCAGAGCCTTTAGTGAGCGTATGGTTGGGAAATAAAAGCGTGGTGTCGGCGCACTATGACTGCCCTAACAATATCGCGTGTAATGTCGCCGGCAGAAGAACCTTTACATTGTTCCCTCCTGAGCAGCTGGAGAACTTGTATGTCGGTCCGCTGGATATTACGCCGTCAGGTCGGCCCATTAGTATGGTGGACATTGACAACCCCGACTTGACGCGATTTCCTAAGTATGAAAAAGCGCTTAAGAAAAAAATAGTCGTTGATCTCGAGCCCGGCGATGCTATTTTAATTCCGGGTATGTGGTGGCATCACGTTAAGTCCCAAGAAAATCTGAACGTACTGGTGAACTACTGGTGGAGAAATTACCCTGATTACATGGGTAATCCAGAGTATGTTTTGCATCACGCGTTAATGAGTCTCAGAGGGTTGCCGGATGATCAAAGAAAAGTATGGAAGCGTATGTTTGATCATTATATTTTTGATTATAAAGAAGAGAATCACCGCCATATCCCGTCTAATATCCTTGGGATTCTGGGGGCTAGAAATCGTCATATCGCTAAAAAGATTAAGGCGCACTTGGCAAGTATTTTTGGCCGCTAGTGCCGCCGGGTGGAACGTATATTTGGGAGATTAATGTGAATAAAAAAAGAATAAAAAAAGTCGTGATTGCCGGTGGAGGCACTGCGGGCTGGATGACGGCTGCGCTGGTGTCTAAGTCTCTAGGAGCAAAAATTGATCTAACGCTAATTGAATCTGACGCTATTCCTACTGTTGGCGTGGGTGAGGCGACCATTCCTCCGATTATCAACTTCCACAAAGTCCTCGATTTAGGTGAAAAGGAGTTTATGTCCCGCGTCAACGGGACTTTCAAGCTTGGCATTTCCTTTGAGGGCTGGCATGACATAGACAAAGACTACGTGCACTCGTTTGGGTTTGCCGGCAAAAGTAATTGGGCCGCAGAATTCCATCACTTCTGGGTGGGGGCCAAGAAACGCGGTATAGAAGTGTCTGAGTATGGTGACTATTGTGCAGAGCATCTTGCGGCGAGAAAAAGCAAGTTTGCGATAATGCCTAAGAATAGTTTCAATTATGCCTATCACCTCGATGCGGGTCTCTACGCCAAGTATCTTCGTGAAGTCAGCGAAAAATACGGCGCTGTTCGAAAAGAAGGGAAAATAGCCAAGGTTAATTTGGATGCGGATGACGGTGCTATACAATCATTGTCACTGGAGTCGGGCGAAGTCATTGAGGGCGACCTATTTATTGATTGCACCGGGTTTAAGGCGCTGCTAATTGGTGAGGCGCTTCAGGTTGGCTATGATGATTGGTCTCATTGGTTACCGTGTAATAGCGCCGTCGCAGCGCAAACCGAGCTGACTGGCCAGCCTGTACCCTACACGCGCTCAATAGCTCGTCCATTTGGCTGGCAGTGGAGGATTCCATTGCAGGACCGAGCAGGCAATGGCCTAGTTTATTGTAGTGATTATCTTTCGGATGAGGATGCTAAAAATTACCTCTCTCAGAATGTAGAGGGAAAGCTTCGTAATGAACCCAGGGTTATCAAGTTTACCACCGGTTCCCGACAACAGCACTGGAAGAAAAATTGCGTTGCTATAGGTCTTTCAAGCGGCTTTTTAGAGCCTTTGGAGTCTACGAGTATCCACCTAATTCAAAGGGCAATTACAAGGCTTGTTCAGCTTTTTCCGTCCGATGGTGTTCGTCAGAGCCAAATCGATGAGTTTAACCAGCAGTGTCGCGATGAAGTTGAAAGCATACGAGACTTTATTATCCTTCATTATCATGTGACAGAGCGAGATGATAGCGATTTTTGGCGCTACTGTCGGGGGATGAGCGTTCCCGACTCGTTGTCGCATCGAATACAACTTTTTAATGAAACCGGAAAAATATTTAAAAAAGATCTCGATTTGTTTGCCGAAGAATCTTGGCTTCAGGTAATGATGGGGCAAGGCTTAATGCCGGAGTCTTATCACCCCGTAGTCGACACTATGTCTGATGAATCTTTAGAAAAATTTATGCGGGATACAAACCAGTCAGCAAAACAAAAAGTTGATCGGCTGCCAGAGCATCATGAATTTATTGACTACTATTGCAAATCGAAAATGGTGTGAAGCGTGATAGAGTTGGATTCAGAATCGACGGTTGAGATAAACCCCGTAGGGGAAGAGCAAACTAAAGTCATTGTAGTAGATGGTTTTGTCAGTAATGTTGATGCATTAAAAAACTCCGCTTGTGAGGTTTCTGGTTATACACCCGACGGTAAGACTAGTTACCCTGGGGTTAGGGCAATATTACCTGACGAGTATGTCGACTTGGTTGTTCAGTTTAGTGTTCCTCTGCTGCGAAGAGAATTCAGTATTCCAGAGAATGTTACATTCAATGTGACCATGGCTTACTTTTCTCTTTTAACGGTTGCTGAAAAAAATCTTTCGATTCCTCAACGGCTTCCGCACTTTGATACCACTAAAAAGCATTATTATGCCGTTTTACATTATTTAAATGATGGGGATTTTGGGGGGACGGGATTCTTTCGGCATATTCCTACAGGATTTGAGAAAGTCGACAACGCCAGAAAAGACTTGTATAAGCAGTCTGTACTGTCTTTTATGGCGATTAGGGGAGTTCCTGATCCTGCCTATATTGGCGAGTCTTCTGCTCAGTTTAAGTGCTACAGTAAGGTGAAGTATAAGAGTAATCGATTGGTGATTTACCCTGGAAATTTACTGCACTGTGGTTTGCTGTCGGAGTCTCAGGATGTTTGTGCGGATCCTCGTAAAGGCCGACTAACGGCCAGTATTTTTATTGATTTTGATGCGGAATAGAACTTCCTTTTTGGAGTTAGGTTAATTACATTTAAGGCATTTAGATATGACAGAGTTACTTTTTTATAATAAGCCCGTGCCATTGGCAAAAGATGCACATCAGAATCTTCGTTTTCAGAAACAACAGGGCTATTCTCACGCATCTAAGATTAACACTGTCCCTCTATCAGGAAATGAATTTTTTCCTGCCAGTAGAGATTTTCCGATTATGTTCGCTGAGTCCGGAGGGCATTATATTCCAGTCGCGTTGTTGGCGCTTACGGCGGGAGGACATCAGTTGGGAGAGTCCTGGAGCGGGTTCTATACCCCGGAGTTTGTCAAGCGATATCCGTTTGCGTTGGCACAAGGCAGGGACGTTGTAATGATTGATGAGTCAGCGCCACATTTTTCTGATAATGAAGGCGAAAAACTATTCGATCATTTAGGTGAGCCTACAGATTTTCTTAAAGGTGTTTTACAGTATCTCGATCAAATTGACGCTGTCCATAAATTGACAATGGAGTATACGTTTGCACTTAAGGTAAAAGGTCTCCTCGTTAAGTCGGACATAGAAATTAAAAGGCAAGGAAAATCTATAAAGCTTGATGATTTCTACGTTGTCGATGGTAGTGAATTCCACGGTGCATTAACGGATGAAGAGATATTGGACTGGTATAAAAAAGGCTGGATCGGCTGGACGTATGCCCACCTTCACTCTATTGGTTCAGTAAGTGAGGTTGTTAAACGTATGGTTTCTGCGCAGAGTGAATAATGCACCAGATTAAAGAGTGTAGCTCAATCGCTGAGTTAATGGCGTATCAGAGCCGCGGTGTTCCGGTAGTGGCCCGAAATATAGTGTCCGATTGGGAGTTGGTTAAAAAAAGTTTAAAAGGTTTCCCAGAGTTAAAGAGCTATCTTTTATCCTACGATATTGGTCTTCCTTTTCAGGCAATGATTGCGCCTTCTTCACAAAAGGGGCGTTTGTTTTATAAGGCTGATTTAAGTGGGTTTAACTTTGATCGTTTGAATGGTGATTTGTCAGAGGCACTAAAAATATTAGAGGCGCTAGCGGAAGAGTCAAGTGCTCCCACTTTCTACATCGGATCAAAAAAGATAGACGAATACCTTCCGGGTTTAGAGCGGGAAACGCGAATATCCACTCTCCCCCCGTCCGTTTGCCCCAGTATTTGGATGGGTAATGCGTCAGTTGTCGCTACACACAACGACGACTCAGAAAATTTTGCCTGTGTGGCGGCAGGTAGCCGAAAATTTACAATATTTCCTCCAGGTCAAGAGGATAACCTGTACTTGGGACCTGCTGACATGACGCCAGCGGGGCGGGTCGTTAGTATGGTTAATCTTCAATCGCCAAATTTGGGGGCATTTCCCAAGTTCAGGTCTGCTTTGGAGAAGGCTCAATCCGCGACCTTGTATCCCGGCGATGTTATCTATATGCCCGCTGGCTGGTGGCATAATGTAGAGGCATTAGAGTCGCTAAATATATTAGTGAACTTCTGGTGGCAGGAGTAGTTGTTACGTTGGTTAGGAGACAGGCGTAATCTCAAAGACTGGTTTTATGTGATGCAGCGGGCAACGGGGGTTTGACAAATTTTGAAGATACCGTGCATTAAAGTTTTGGCGGAACCACCCGTGCCTAGCGATGTAGTCACAGGTGTCGCTGCTTACGATTTAATGTAGCAGGCGAGTGATTAACATACGGTTGCTTGGCAAACCATTGAGATATTTATCCAGTTTTCGTTTGTTATCTGATAGATATCGCTCTACAGTCTTGTCACTATCTGAAAGCTTATCGGTGCTTCGCGGCTCGGTGTGAAACCCCATGCCGTAAAGTACATATTGATAGCTAGCGGAGGGGAATACCTCCCCTTTCCGGTCGAAATCGTACTCGGAGGGTGGGCGGTGACGCCACAGTTTCAACTTTTGTGTTAAAGAGTCGGGGATAGAGTCCGGTTGGCGATGTGCTTGCCAGTATTCATTTTCGCGCTGTGACAGGACATAGTGCAACTTTAAGAAGTCGATTACGCGTTCCCAACGGTAGAGAAACTTATTGTTAAAGTTTCGAGCCACATAATCCATCATCTCTCGGCTTCTGGGAAGCTCATCGCGGATCATCTCGGCGGCCAACTCTACCAGAACCAGAGCGGAGGCCTCCAGTGGCTCGATGAAACCAGCGGCCATGCCTACAGCGACACAATTGCGGTGCCAAAAAATGTTGCGATGACCGGGGTCAAACTTAAGCGCTTTGATGTTTAGTTGCTCGGCTTTTTTATCGCTTAAATCGCGCGCTATATAATTGCGTAAGCATCGCTCCGCTTGTTCATCGGAAGTGAAATTACTGGCATAAACGTGCCCCACTCCACGTCGGGTGGGCAGAGCAATGTCCCAGATCCACCCCTCGGGTTGTGCTGTTGAAACCGTGGCGGATGCGATTGGCTGCTGTGGGTCACGATAGGGGACTTGGGTCGCGAGTGCGCGATCGTTGAATAAGAATGGACGGCAATCGCGCCAACCAATGCCAAAGTGTTGGCCTAACAGCATTGATGCACTGCCACTACAATCGATAAATAAGTCGGCTTCTAGCTCTCCGTTATCACGGGTGTTAAGTGAGCGAATGTCGCCGTTGTCACAGCTGTTAACAGCGGTAACATGATCCAGTATATGGTTGACACCTAGGTGTTTAGTGGCATGACGCTGCAGTAATTGGCCAAATTTACCGACGTTTAGGTGGTAACCGTAGTTAACCACGGCGGCATAGTCTGGCGTTGCTATTTGCTTGGGTGCCAAGTTGCGCTCGCACAAGTGGGTTTGTGCGGTAAATGCATCAGCGTAGGAGATCCCTTGGCCGTGGCGTTGCCAATAACCGTGTAAGTCGCTCTCTAGATAGCCCTCAGGCAATACGAAAGGGTGATAGTAAATGTCGTTATCAGTACCGTTTACCCAACCACAAAAACGGGAGCCCTGCTTAAAGGATGCATCGCACTCGCGAAAAAATGTTTTCTCGGGGATGCCAATCTGACGGAGCGTCTGGCGCATGGTTGGCCAGGTGCCTTCACCGACGCCGACAGTGGCGACATCGGGCGATTCTACCAAAGTTATTTGTACGCCGGTGGCGCTTGCACTGCAGTGTTCGGCGGCAATAATACTCGCTGTTAACCAGCCAGCACTGCCACCACCGAGTATTACGATGCGTTTAAGATTTTGGTCCATATTTTTGCTCGAATTGTGTTGGCTAAGAAGTACTATAACGGTCAATGAGAGGGGCGTCCAGAGCTGCTCCTGTGACATTGAAAGCTTATTTTAAGTCTAGAAACGCTCCCATAACTACGAGCTGAGTTCGAGGAGTCGATTTCATATTTGATTGTTTTAATAAACGGGAGGTAATTTGTTTGCAGGAAAAATGCACGCCTACACCCCGTTCTTTAGCGATGTAGAGTCTGTAAAAATTAACCGTGTTGATTTGCGCTGGAAAGTGCTATTGAATCGCTTTAAAATTGAACCTGAGCTACTTAGAGTTTCGCCGACGGTGGCAGGGATCGCGCCCACTTTTAACCAATAATAACGAGCCCGCCCCTATGGAAGAACGAATTTTTAATGTCCATGATATCTTCTTGATCATCACGGTCTTTGAGGCGGTGTTGATTGCCTCGTATCGTTACGCTCAACCTGGTTCTGGTAAGCGCGCTAGCTACCTGTTAGTGGCATTTTTAATCGCGGTGGTTATCGATATGGTGACCAACCTTATTATGTGGAATCCGTACTTTCCGGTTTCTGTGGAGGTGCGTGAACGTGTCTTGCCGTTGACCTTCTGTATTAGCCATTTTGTTCGGGGGCCGCTGTTCTATTTTTATGTCCGCGCTTTGCTCTATAACAGTGTGCCATTGCGGTTAGTTCATTTAGCCCATGGCATTCCGGCGATAATTGCGATTGCCCTGGTCTTAGCGACAGGCCTGATGAGTTCTGATTTACAGCAGCGCTTAGGCGGGAGCACGATCAGTACGCTGGCAAGCTTTTTGTGGTACGCATCCAGCGCACTGTCAGTGATTTACGCGATTTGTTCGATAATGACGTTATATTTTTATATGCATCGAGCCAAACAACATATGTCGCACCTACCGGGTTCCGAGGCCACCTGGATGGTGGTACTGAGTGTGTGTTTTTTGGTGAGCTGGAGTTGGTCGATTGTGGTGGTGGTTAGTGCAGACTTGGTGGGCGGTGTATTTGCCGATACGGTCGGCACCTCGCACAACTTTATTCGCTTTGTGCTGATGAATGGCCTGATTTTCGTTAGTCTTATTTATACTGGTCGCTTTGTCAGCTTGAAGTCTGAAACACATTCGGAAGAAGAGCACACGGTTTCTGATGAGGTTTTACAGGTAATAGAGCAGGGCATTGCTACCGAGAAGTTGCACTTACAGCCCAGTATCAATATCGATCAGTTTTCCGAAAAAATTGGTTTGCCGGTGCGTACTGTCTCTCATGCGATCAATCGCCACTTGGGAACTCGCTTTTTTGAGTTTATTAACCAGCACCGAATAGAAGAGGCAAAGCGCTTATTGGCCGATCCTACCGCCAATGATATGACAATTCTGGATGTGCTGTTGGCCTCGGGCTTTAATAACAAGTCGTCTTTTCATCGCTTTTTTAATCGTCTGGTGGGGACTTCCCCCAGTGATTTTCGACGCCGGGCACAACGCTCAGCGGTACCGCCTCAATAAGCAGAACTCACAGTCATTTGGGGCGCCGGTGCTCGTGCGTGCGACCCTTATCGTGACTTTGCTGCAATTTTCTTTTGTCGTTAATCCGTCACCATAATTTACTTGGCGAGTTAGTCTTCACGTTGTGCGATAGGGGCACGTGAGCCCCTTGCGGGGCATCCCACTTCTTGTTCAAAAAGTGGTGCTGACCCCGTCAATGCTGGGCTGTCAGCGAGCACCGTATAAGTGAACGTTCCCATCTTGAGAGATTTTTAAAGGTGGGACGAAAGCGCGGCGAAGGAGTGTCAATCTACACTTATACGAGTGAAAGGGCAGCCGGTGTCACCGGTTTTTACTCGTGTTCGGCCGGTGGCAGGTCAGGTGGCCACCGGTGTGAGCTTGGCAATATGTGAATATTTCCAACTCTCCTTCATGTGATTGCCCCCTCTTTGAGGGGGCCTTTTTTTACCCGCAATACTCCCCCTCGTCATCTGTGTGTGCAAGCGTAACCATGTTGACAAGCGTTTGCGTGGTCGTCGCGGAATAATGGTATATGACCGAAGCCAGAGCGCGAGCCAAGGGTCTCTTGGCCGTTTGTCTGGTGTATGTGCTGGTGGAAAGGCTAAAGCTTGGGGGAGAATGTGCCCCCAAGCGCGTCTAGGCGGCTTTAGTGGCTTGTAGTGCTTGCTTGCGGTACTCCGATGGTGACATACCGACAAGGCGCTTAAAGAAGCGGTGAAACGCGGATTTACTGTTAAAGCCAGCCTGAAGCAAGATGTCTAAAATGGTCATATCTTTGCTTGCCGGGTCGGCGAGTAAACGTTTTGCTTCGTCTACCCGATAAGAATTCATAAATTCAAAGAAGTTGGTGCCAAAGTGCTTGTTAATGACGCCAGAGACGTCTCGCACCGGGAGGTCAATACGGGTAGAGAATTCCTCGATATTGAGGTTGTGCTCAAGAAACAGCTGTTGCTCTTCCATACCAGATTTTACTTTCCGAATAGCACTCTCGTCAGGCCGATCTTCGGTGGGCGCTTTGGTGACTTCTTCGGCTTTCGTGGTTTGTACGTTGTGGGCGTACGCTAAGCTGTAGGTGAAAAGCCCATTGATCAGTATAAAGATTAAGTAATTTTCAGATATACCGAGCCAGTCGGACAGCTCGGCGGACAAAAATTGCGCGCCAATATGGACAAATATTGAAAATGCCCAGCTCAGCGAGAACCCAATCGTCAGTACCGATAGCCAGCTTGGTTCGCTGCTGGGGATGGACGAGTATTGTTCTTTCAGTTTGCTGTAATAGCGGTGAATGACAAAGACTGCTGCGATCCCATACATAAAAGGCACCGCTTTGGTGGCGTGCCACAGGTAATTAACGACTTGTTGGGAGGTGGCTGTGGCGGTAGCGCTGCGCCAGCGCAAGTCATCGCTGTCTATCGCAAAAAAAACCAGGCATAACCAGGCGGCAGCTACCGGCGCGAGGTGTGTTAGATATTTTCGTTTTAGCACAAATGAGTGCTGGGTTAACGATAAGACGTAAAAGAACAGCGCTGGACCCTTGGCGAGTACGGCAAAGGTCAGTAAATAAGGCACGATGTGCAGGTCAAAAAATGTGCTGATATGCACCGCATCGTTCCACAGCACCAAAATACACAGAGATTGAATGCCGGTAATTAGCAAAAAGCCAATAAGCAGCGCACTGGCTAAGCGCTTAGTCGTGACAGGCAGCGCCCATTGAAATAGCGCTAGCAGTACACACTCGATCATCGTCATAAATAGCACGACGTCGTGAATATTAAAAATATGAGTATCCATGCAATGGGCGGCTTTTTTTAAGTAGTGTCAGGTCTTTTAGCTAAATCTTTTATTATGATTTGTCATAGTATATGCGAAATGGTAACGATCGCAATGTATAAGGTGAGGCTTTATCTCCCATAAAGTCCGCTTTAGCGGATTGGCTTGGCCTGGCGGCTAAATCCACTTTAGATGCATTCTATAAATTGTCGGTGTTAGCACAGTGTTTTTACCTTATTCAGGCGATACTGGGTTTCTGTTACAAGCTAGACTAAGCTAATTGTTTAGATAGCGCTATACACCGTACTAGGTAATCTTAAGGAGTCGTAATGAAACCTTCGCTGTTGCAACTGTGGCGGGCCAATCGGCTCAGCGTGGCTCTAAGGGTCACGTTTTATCCTATTTTGTTGTGCACGGTATTGCTTGCCGGCTGCGCTGATGATGACACTGAGGCAACCATTCAACAGGGTGCTAATAATAAAGCGGCTGCCAGCGCACCGGCTGCCTCTGGGGCAGGTAACGCTGCCGGCGACACTGGCGCGAAGCAGTACAACGCCGAGAGCTGGAAGACCTTAATCTCAGCCAGCTGCAAGCATTTTTTTGATGGCTGCAATACCTGTACCCGGGCACCGGATGCACAAATGGCTGCTTGTACCCGAAAAGCTTGTATGAGGTATGAACAGCCTCGCTGCTTGGATAATGAACAGGCGGCCGCGCAAAGCTCTGGTGTGGGTAAAAAAGTGGAATATGCGTGCGAAGGCGATGAGCGTTTTACGGTGTTTTTTGGCGAATATCGGGCTGGCGATCAACGGGTTAAGCTAGATACCGAGACGGTGATGCTGTCTGACGAGCAAACGCGCACAACCAGTCAACTTAAGCGCGAACGCACGGCTTCTGGCGCCAAGTACAGCAATGATTCACTACAATACTGGAGTAAGGGGAGCAAAGCGACGCTGCACAAGATAGAAAATGGCAGTGAAGTTGAGCTTTATCAGGGCTGCGAGGAGCAAGGCTCCTAATATTTTAGTCGTTTGTCGAGCTTGTTATTCCGGCCAGCTCGTCTTGGAGTGCAGTGCCCGTATTGGGCTCTACCATTAGGGTAAAGGTTAAATTATCAAGGATTATGGAGAATGTGATGATTAAGAAACTTGCTACTTTAATAGGTCTTGTGGGGCTAGGTTTAGGGACCGCTCAGGTATTTGCCGCCGACGGAGAGGTTCAGGATATGTCTGATCCGCTGGCGATTTATACCCAAGCGGGCTTCGGTTTGACCGATAAAGGGCTTAACCTAAAAGTTGGTCAAACCTACGATACCGGCGATGCCGCCACTGCGGGCATGAATATCATCGAGATCAAAGGTATTTATGGCGATGCTTTGGGGTGGCGGGGTGACGCGCAAACTACCGACTCGGTCGATTCGTTTAGGATACGTAACTTTAAAACCAATTTAACCAATGGTCGAGCGGTTCAGCTTGATGCGAGCTACAGCTTAAAACCGAACCTGGTGTCCGAAGAAAGTGCCGATGTCTCGTACAGTATTATCCAGGCTCTACCGGCTATGGGGCGCTTTAATTTTTATCCGCTGGCTGGGGTGGGCACGTCTTTGGGTAACAACACGATCGAAGACGATGGCACAACGGACAGCGGCTATTCCATTATGGGGTTTTATGGCCTGGTGGGGATGTACAGTAAGCTTGCGGTAACCGATAAAATTTGGATCAATTACAACCCTTTTTGGTTGACCACGCTTTCTGGCTCAGATAATTACGAAGATAATTATTATGGCCAAGGCAACGACAATATTCTGACCCACGAATTTGCGCTTAGCTATCAAATCACACCGCGCTTTAATGTTCGCTACTTTGCCAACTGGAACGAGAACGTTGATTTTATGGATGGCGATCAGCGTATTGAGTTTAACTACCAGTTGTAGCTCAACGTAGCCGGCTAGCGTCTGTCGCTGGCCGGTGCTTATTCGTGACTTCTCGCCAAAGACGCGGCTAAATGTGCTTCAAGGTAGTCGATGAGCAGTCTAACCTTAGGCGAGAGGCGCCGGTTACTTGGGTATAAAGCCCAGATACCCTCCCGCTTGGGGGCGTAGCTGGGCAGTATTTCCACCAGCTCCCCACGCTTTAAATCGTCTCGTATGTAGTAGTCCGGTAATTGCACCAGGCCTAACCCAGCACGCGCGGCCTCGCGTAGTGCGGGTCCGTTGTTGCAGCGCAGGCTGCCACTCACCGGTAGGCTGTGAGCACGCCCCTCAATGGTTGCCCGCCAATAATCTAGGGTGCCGAGCAGGCAATTGTGCTGCGCAAGCTCGGCGGGCGTATGCGGTTGGCCATGGCGCGATAAATAAGTGGGTGATGCGCAAATAATCGGTTGGCGTTCACCCAGTTGTTTGGCGATCAGCTGGGCGTTCTCTAGTGGGCCGAGGCGAATCGCCACATCGATACTCTCGTCGATTAAGTCGACCCGTTGGTTGTTAAGGTTTAAGTCAATCGTTAGCTTGGGGTGGGCGATAGCAAACTCGCTGATGATAGGGGCCAAATACTTTTCGCCAAATGACACAGGTGCACTTAAGCGCAAATGGCCGGTAGGCGTGTGTTGTAGGTCGGCGAGGGCGGCATCGGCGGCTGTGAGTGCATCCAGTATCTGCCGGCAGTGAGCCAGATACACATGACCCTCTTCGGTAAGGCTTACTTTTCGTGTTGTGCGCTGCAGCAAGCGAACGCCAGTGCGCGCTTCGCGCGCTTTAACCTGCCGGCTGACATGGGCCACCGAGCTGCCTAACCGGCTCGCGGCGCGGGTAAAGCTACCGGTTTCGGCAACGGCAACAAACTCATCTAACCCGTCCCAGTCAGCCATCTGACCTCCTAAATAGATATAACGATCATTTTGTTGCTGTATGGTAATAAAGTTTTACCAAAAAAGGCTATTGTTTACATCTTGTCGGTAAATATAATAGAGCAAACTGAACAAGGAGAAACCCATGATCAAATCTCGTGCCGCCGTGGCTTGGGGCCCCGGCAAACCCCTTAGCATTGAAGTTGTCGATGTCATGCCGCCGCAAGCGGGTGAAGTTTTGATCCGCGTGGTGGCTAGCGGTGTCTGCCATACCGACGCCTTTACGCTGTCGGGTGATGACCCCGAGGGTAATTGGCCGGCTATTTTGGGCCACGAGGGCGGTGGTATTGTCGAGCAGGTGGGCGAGGGCGTCACCAACTTGCAGGTGGGGGATCACGTGATTCCGCTCTATACGCCCGAGTGTGGCGAGTGTAAGTTTTGTACCTCGGGTAAAACCAATTTGTGTGGTCAAATTCGCGAGACTCAAGGCAAAGGTTTAATGCCCGACGGTACCACCCGTTTTTATAAAGACGGCGAGCCGATTTACCACTATATGGGTTGCTCTACCTTCTCGGAGTACACGGTCTTACCCGAGATCTCGCTGGCCAAAGTTAATAAGTCGGCCCCGCTTGAAGAGGTGTGCCTGCTCGGCTGCGGCGTCACCACCGGCATGGGTGCGGTACTCAATACCGCCAAGGTCGCCAAGGGCGATACCGTGGCAATTTTTGGTTTGGGCGGTATTGGTTTGTCGGCCATTATCGGTGCGACTATGGCCGGTGCCGGCCGTATTATCGCCATTGATGTCAACGAGCGTAAATTTGAATTAGCCAAAAAGCTTGGCGCTACTGATTGTATTAACCCCAAAGAGTATGACAAGCCCATTCAAGAGGTCATTGTCGAGCTTACCGACGGCGGAGTGGATTACTCGTTTGAGTGTATTGGCAATGTCGATGTGATGCGCTCGGCCCTGGAGTGCTGCCACAAAGGTTGGGGTGAGTCGGTGATTATTGGTGTTGCCGGTGCCGGTCAAGAGATTAGCACCCGCCCATTTCAGTTGGTCACCGGGCGCGTGTGGCGCGGTACCGCCTTTGGCGGTGTTAAAGGCCGCACTGAGTTGCCAGGTATTGTCGACGATTACTTGGCCGGTAAATTTAAGCTGGATGATTTTATTACCCACACCATGGGATTAGACGATATCAATACCGCGTTTGATTTAATGCATTCGGGTGAGTCGATTCGCAGCGTGATTCACTTTAATAAGTAGCGGGTAGCGTATGAGCCTTGAACTGTTAAGCAGCAACAAAACGTTTGGCGGCTGGCACAAGCAGTATCAGCATGTGTCGGCAACGTTAAAGTGCGCTATGCGATTCGCGATTTATTTGCCGCCGGCGACCGCTGATGGGGCGAAGGTGCCGGTGCTTTACTGGCTTTCGGGCCTCACCTGTACCGATGAAAACTTTATGCAAAAAGCCGGCGCGTTTCGCGCCGCCGCCGAACTGGGCATTGCCATTGTCGCGCCCGACACTAGCCCCAGAGGAGAGGGGGTCGCTGATGATCCGGACGGTGCCTATGACCTGGGCTTGGGGGCGGGGTTCTACGTCAATGCTACCCAAGCACCCTGGGCGGAACATTACCAAATGTACGACTATGTGCTGCAGGAGTTGCCCGAGTTAATCGAGCAGCACTTTCCGGTAAGCTCGCAGCGCTCTGTCAGCGGTCACTCTATGGGTGGCCATGGGGCGTTGGTACTGGCTCTTAACAATCCCGAGCGTTTTAGCAGTGTGAGCGCTTTTAGTCCGATTGCCAATCCGGTGAATTGCCCGTGGGGGCAAAAAGCCTTTAAAGCGTATTTGGGTGAAGATCGCGATACGTGGCGAGCCTACGATGCGACCGAGCTAATGGGTCAAGGTGGCTCAACACCTGCACTGGTGGATCAAGGTGAGGGCGATAACTTTCTGACCGAGCAGCTAAAACCCGAAGCATTAAAAGCGGCGGCTGATAAAAGCGGTTATCCACTGACGCTTAGGTTGCAGCCAGGCTACGATCATAGCTACTATTTTATCGCCAGTTTTATTGACGATCACTTGCGTTTTCACGCGCAGCACCTGCACCTGCACTCGGCCTAGGGTGTCGGTGGTAATCCATCTTAGTAAAAAAGCGTTGCGTTACTCCGTCGCGTAACGTTCAGCCAGTGGCGGTTGGACACAATTACGGCCGCTATCTTTCGCTTGGTAAAGGGCTTGATCGGCGCGTTTAATCCAATGGTTCCAGGTTTCTTTGGGGTGATGCTGGGCACAGCCAAAAGAGGCGGTAAGCGACGGGGTTTGCTCTTTGAAGGTTTGCGCGATCTCTAGTCGCAAGCTCTCGGCGACTTGAATAGCGCCCGCTAAGGTGGTGTTATGGAGCAGCAATAAAAACTCTTCTCCGCCATAGCGATAGACTTCATCGTTGTTGGCTCGCAATCTACCGTGAATGATATTGGCAACCTTTTGCAGTACGGCATCACCTTGATCGTGGCCGTAGGTGTCGTTAATTTCTTTAAAGTGATCGAGGTCGACCAAAATGACCGCCCCACTGAACACCGCAGTTTGGTCAATAACTTGGGTTTCTAAAAACTGACTCAGTTTGCGGCGGTTACCAATGCCGGTGAGTGGATCGATGGTGGCCTGTTGTTGTAGTTGTTGTCGCTGATCTTCTGTACGCCATGAAAACACCCAAGCAAACACATTCACCAACAGCAGAGTAACCAATAGCTCAAAAAACTCTAACGATTCTTTAAAATGATTGGTCAGGGGGGTTAGCGCTAAAAGCGCGCATAGATTGATAGTGCCCGCATAGCGTGCAGGCAGAATAAAAAAGTTGGCGATAGAGATTGGATAAATCCAATAAATTAACGTGTCCGACTTTAAGTGCACCATGGTGACACCTGCCGTCGTGTAAAACATGGATAGCACAATGCTGGCTAACCTTACCCGGCCGGTGCGTAATGCCAGTACTAAAATGACCACCATGCCCATCACAATGCCACTATCGAGTATGGCCAATAGCCACTCGTGTGACAAAGCCCGAGCTACGGCAAATGGTGCGATGGCAATAATGGCGCAGCTGCACAGTATAATCACCATCGCGAGCTGAAAATGTTCTCTTAGTATTTTTAGCATTTTAGAGAAACGTTGCCTCTGGCTGTTGGCAGTCATGGCTGGCCTATATAACAGGCGGTTGGAAGCTATCTAGGTGGCTGCTGAGCGTTAAAGTAGGGCGAAAATGCATACATATCAACCATGTAAATCGCTTTTTTTACCTAGTTTTAATTGCATCACCGCATCGAGAACGCTTTTCAACAGCTTGCCAGGTAGGTCTTTATCGCACGGCTCAACGTGTGAGTCGCTTCTTCGGGGTTTGAGGTGGATGGTCTGTAACGGCCCCTTGCTAGTTAACATAGCAACACGCCGTAGATTTCGCAATATTTGGTGCCAGAATAAAACGGCGGTACAAGGCGGCTTAGCGTGTTGCCGGTAAGCGCCCGTTAGGGCGCTAACAGAGGCTATGGGTTGATTTTAAAGATGACATTAATATGCTTGCTTAAGGTGATCGTCTCTGGGGCAAACAGGTCAAATGATCGGCCGCGATCGGCGGCCATTGACATATTGCCGAACTTCTCGGCGCTGACCCCAAAGCGGGCCATAAAATTGTCAAAGCCTGCGTCTTCGGTGATTGCATAAACAGACTTGATGCTGGCATCAAGTGCGGCGGCTAAATTGTCGGCTCTTGCTCGGGCATCAGCTCCGGCTTTGGCGACCAGTGAAGTCATTACGGCATCGCGGTTGGAGATGTCAAAGTTAGCGTTTAGACCGGTGGTGTTGTCCATGCGCATCAATGTGTTCATGATTTTTTCGTAGGTGTCCAAGCCGTCGATGTCTAGGGTGAAGCGCTGGGTCACTTCGTAGCCGATAATGTCCATGTTGCCATTCATATTTTCACGATTGCGACGAACTTGTTTGTCGATGGCGTAAGATTCAATTTGCTCGTGGGTTAGGCCGTGCTCTTTTGCCAGCTTAACCACCTCGGCGCCGCGCTCGGTAACGGTTTCCATAGCGAGTTCGGCACTTTTATTAAATTCCATGACCTGAAAGTTGACCGTGACGGTATCGGGGGCGACCTCGACCTCGGCTTCGCCGGTAACGGTAATAAAAGGGAACTCGGGCATAGGCTGGGCCGAGGCAGTTACGCTCACGGCGGCCAGTACGGCAATCGCGAATATATGATGTAGTCGTGTCATAACAAATTCCTGTTCGTTGCTGGTACTTAAAGGGTTGGACGCATTCTATGGTGCGGAGTTCCTAAACGGATGTCGCCAGCGTGCCGCGCGTGTTTTTTACTCCCCAGGCTCGGGGACTTCGCGTTTGTTGACGTTTTGCTCTGCGACTTTATCGCGGGCGAACTCTTGTTCATCGGCGCTCGCCTCTGGGCGCTCTTGTTCGTTTTTCCGGCGCGGGACATAGGCCAGTTGGGTAAACAGGGCAAAGTGATCTGAGCCAAAGGGCTTGAGCCGCTGCATCTTAATTAAAGTAAAGTGGTCTGAGTGGAACACGTGGTCCAGCGGCCAACGCAACAAGCGGTGCTCGGCATGGAAGGTGTTAAACATGCCGCGACCAATGCGTGGGTCCAGTAAGCGGCTGACGCGCCGAAACGCTTTGGTGGTGCGCGACCAGGCGACGTCGTTTAAGTCGCCCGTGACAATAACCGGGTCCGTTACGCCTTCGAGATTACGGGCGACCACTAATAGCTCGGCGTCACGTTCCGATGATTCACTGTTCTCGGTGGGGCTGGGCGGCGCCGGATGTAAAAAGTGGCAGCGAATGCTGTCTCCCGAGCGCAATACTACCTCGGCGTGCATAGAGGGTTTGTCGTCTTCAACCAAAAAGTCAATTTTCTCATCCCGTAACGGCAACTTAGAATACAAGTGCATGCCGTAGAGGTTGTCCAGTGGACACTTGAGCGAGTAGGGGTAATCGGTGCTGAGCACATCCAGTTGATCTTGCCACCACTGGTCTGACTCTAGCGTTACTAAAATGTCCGGCTGGTAGTGCCGCACTTGATCGAGCAGGACGTCGGCGCCGCGGTTGGGGGTGAGCACATTGGCGGTCACGATACTTATAGAGCGCTCTTGGTCAGGCTGTTTACAGCTTTTTACCTCACACTGATAGAGCCTCGTGTAGGGCAAAATCCACCACAATTGATAGGCTAGGCAGGTACAGGCAACCGCTAGTAAAGCCAGAGCTGCATCACTGTCAAACCCCATAAATATAATCAGCGCGACAATTAGCACTAGCCAAAGAGCGGCAATTTGGAGCCGTGGAAAGTCCAGTATCCGTACCGGCCAGGCATCGAGTCGCACTAACGGTAATAGGGTGAACAGCGTAAGCAGCGCGGTTAGCGCAATAAAAACAGTGAGCATGGTAATTCCCTGACAAGCTGAGCTGTCGACTGTACCACAAGCATAGATCCAAGCGTGTGTCACAGACGTAGCTATAAAAGAGATTCTCGTTAAAGCTGGCAAGGCTATCTATGTTAAATGACAAAATGACACAACAGAGCAAAAGTGCTCGGTGTGGGCGAGTTTTCACCATTTGCGTCCTATTGTTTGTGCTCTTGTGTAACGCCGGTTGTGGGGGCAGCAACAGCGGCGCTAGCGACAGTCATAGCTCGGCGAGTGCTAGCCAGTCGTCTGTCCCAGCCCCCGATTTAGGAGAAGCGCCAGCCATCGAGCAAGAGCGTATCGCTTGGGGAGAAAACCCGACGCAGTTTGCCGACTTATATCGTCCAACTGAGCACAGCGGCTTATTGCCGGTCATTATTATGGTTCATGGTGGCTGCTGGAGTGCCGCTTACGGGCTCGAGTTTCAGGCGGATCTGGCTCGTACTATGGCAGAGCGCGGCTTTGCCGTGTGGAATATTGAATATCGCCGCTTGGGTAACGGCGGCGAATGGCCGGTCATGTTTACCGATGTCGCGGCGGCGGCCGATTACTTGCCCAGTATTGCCGAGGCCTATCAGTTAGATACCGGTGCAGTGACTGTGATAGGCCACAGCGCCGGTGGTCATTTGGCGCTCTGGTTGGCCAGTCGTGGTCAAATCCCTCCGGGTAATGTCCTGTATAAACCCTCGCCTTTAGCTGTCGAGGGTGTCATCAGTCTAGCGGGAATCGGCGATTTAACCTCCCGGGCCTGCGGCGAGTCGGCGCGTACTATTGTGAATCAGCGCGCTATTAACCCCGAGCAATACCAAGCGCGGTTGGCGATTGCCTCCCCCATCGAGATGCTGCCAACGGGCGTCAGTAGCTTACTGTTAAGCGGCAGCCGTGACAGTATCGTGCCATCGAACCTAGCGGACGCTTATGTCGATGCCGCCCAACTTGCCGGCGACAACAGCGAGCACATGGTTATAGCGGGTGCCGACCATTTCGATTTAATTGACCCGATGTTTATGGATATCACCTTATTAGAGGACACACTGAACGGGTTTATCGCGCCTTAACGCCGCACTTGGTGTGTCTACGTTAGATAGCTTATTGTTTACAGTCTCAATCGCACCTACACTTCTGGTTTGTGTAATGGCCGGCAGTGAGTAAGCATAAATGAGAAAAGCGGGTGTCGACGAGCGAGTCAATATTGTGGGCGGCGGGCCTAAAAAGGTCCTCTATACCTTAAAAACCCTTAACCGTATTGGTTTGCTGGACTCGGCCAAAGCCCTTAAAAGCCATAACGCCTGTAAAGCCTGTGGTCTGGGGATGGGCGGCCAGCGCGGCGGTATGACCAACGAGCTAGACGAATTTCCCTCGGTTTGTAACAAAAGCATTCAGGCGCAGTCGACCGATATCCAGCCGCCGATCCCGGCCGAGTTGTTTACGCATACTCTGGCAGAGTTTAACGAGCTGAGCGACCACGAACTTGAGCATTTAGGGCGGCTGGACACGCCGGTCTTTAAAGCTGCAGGCGACAATTGCTATCGGCCCATATCGTGGGACGACGCCATGGCGTTGGCGGCCCAGCGCTTTGGCGCTACATCACCCGAGCGCAGTTTCTTTTACTCCTCTGGCCGCTCGTCCAACGAGGCGGGTTTTGTGTTACAGCTGTTGGCGCGCTTGTACGGCACCAACAACGTCAATAATTGCTCTTACTATTGCCATCAGGCCACAGGTGTGGGGTTAGGCAATGTGCTGGGCAGCGGCACCGCGACTATTACCCTTGAGGACCTTGGCGGCGCCGACTTAGTGTTTGTGATCGGTGCCAACCCGGCCTCTAACCATCCGCGTTTTGTCCATCAACTAAAAAATTGCCGCGATCGTGGCGGACAAGTGGTGGTGATTAACCCCGCCAAAGAGCCGGGCTTGGTTCGTTTTGCTGTGCCTAAAAGTCCTAAGTCGATGATCTCTGGGGGCACTTGGATCGCCTCGCGTTATCTGCAACCCAATATTGGCTCTGATTTAGCACTGCTAAAAGGCATCGCCAAAGCGTTGCTGGAAGCGGGGGCCATTAACACAGATTTTATTGCCGCCCACACCGACAACTTTGCCGCCTATCGGGCGGATATCGAGCAAACCCCCTGGGGGGATATTACCGCGGCGACGGGGTTAGCTCAGGCCGAAATTGCCGCGGTAGCCGACGATTACAGTCGTGCCGAGCACGCGGTATTTGCCTGGGGTATGGGCATTACCCATCACCTAAACGGGGTAGATAATGTCGAGGCTATTGCTAATTTGGCGCTGTTGCGGGGCATGCTGGGTAAACCTGCGGCGGGCCTGCTACCGTTGCGCGGACACAGCAATGTGCAGGGCATTGGCACTATTGGGGTCAAGCCGGTGTTGGCAGCCGATGTACTTGCGGCCATTGAGCGCGAGTGGCAGGTGGCATTACCCGAGGCTCCCGGGCTAGATACACTGGCCTGTCTAGAGGCCGCCGATGCAGGCGACATGGATTGCGCGCTGCAGCTTGGCGGTAATTTATACGCTGCTACACCCAATGCCGAGTTCGCCCGCCGTGCGCTCGATAACGTGGGTTTTAAAATGTACCTCACTACCACGCTTAATCGCGGTCATGTGTGCGGAATGGAGCACAGCGAGGCGTTAATTCTGCCGGTTGCCGCGCGCGATGAAGAGCCCGAGCCCACCACACAGGAATCGATGTTTAACTACGTTAGGTTAAGCGATGGCGGTATTAAGCGCTTGCGCAATGTGCGCTCTGAGGTAGCCATTTTAGCGGAGCTTGGTGAACGCTTAATGCCGCGTAGCCCGGTTAATTTTAGTGCGTTTAAGCAGCACGCTAAGGTTCGCGCCGCCATCGCTGCTACGGTGCCAGGCATGCAAGCGTTGGCCGATATTGATCAAAATCAACAGGAGTTTACGGTCAGCGGCCGCATTTTTCACGCGCCAAGCTTTAATACGCCGAGCGGCAAGGCGGGGTTTAAAGTGCATCAGTTACCCAGCACTATGCTTGAGCGCTACCCGCACCGGTTGGCCAGTATTCGCAGCGAAGGGCAATTTAACTCTATTATTTACGAGCAAGCCGACAGTTATCGCGGTACCACAACCCGCTGGTGTGTGTTGATGGGCAAAGACGATTTACGCGAGCACCAATTAACGCCCGGTGATTTGGTGTCGCTTGTTTCTGCCTGTGGCCGGATGGACGCACTGACCGTGTGTGAGTTTGATCTACCCGCCGGTAGTTTATTGGCCTACTACCCAGAGGCCAATAGGTTAATTGGTACTGAGCGCGACCCCCGCAGTCAAACCCCCGCTTTTAAATCCGTGCCAGTGCGTATTGAGCGGGCGCCAAGGTAACGCGCTGTTATGTGGCGCGCTACCTATGCCTTGATTACTTGGCGATGAGGCCGTCGTGCAGGTGCTTTTGCTCAAAGGTAAAGATCACCTCGGGGTTGGGCTCGACGTAATCGAAGACCCGAACCGGGGACTCGACCTGTTGCAGCAAGTGGCGAATAACCGCCAGTCGCGCTCGTTTTTTATTGTTGGCATTCACCACCGTCCAAGGGCAAGCCGCGCTGTGGGTTTGTAGCAGCATTGCGTTGCGCGCTTCGCTGTAATCGCGCCAATGCGCTTGGGCAGATGCATCAATAGGGCTGATCTTCCACTGTTTCAGCGGGTCGTCCCGGCGATCTTGAAGCCGCTTTTTCTGCTCGTCTTTGCCGATGTCCAAATAATACTTGATCACCTGAATCCCAGATTTGCTCAGCAGCGCTTCAAACTCAACCACCGAGCTCATAAACCGCTGGTATTGTGCGTCTGTGCAAAAACCCATAACCCGCTCCACACCCGCGCGGTTGTACCAGCTGCGGTTCATCAGCACCATCTCTTGTGCTTTGGGTAAGTGCGCGACATAACGCTGAAAATACCAGCTTTTTAGCTCTTGATCTGATGGCTTGCCCAGTGCCACCACTCGTGTCTCTCGTGGGCTCAGGTGCTCGACAATGCGTTTTATCACTCCGTCTTTGCCGGCCGCGTCGCGCCCTTCAAAAATAACCAATAGCTGTAGCTCGTTGCTGATGAGGTAATTTTGTAGCTTAACCAGCTCAATCTGTAAGTGCCGTAGGCTCGCTTTATAACTGTTTTTGCTCATAAATCGCTTCCACCCCCTAAGTGTCTACTATGCGATCTCTTTTTGTGGTGAATCTCGATGTTTTACCGGTTAAGGCCTTAAGGATTTTTGCTTCTGGTCGATATGAAAATATCGCCCCTTCACGTGTGTTGGTCTACTCTTTATCAAGTGTAGACCAGTGAAGTTAATCGGTTCAGAGGCGCCCTAAAATAAATTAAAGCCCAGATATCGCGCGGATGCGGGTAAAAGGAGCGTCATTCACAAGGATAATGCTATGTTCGGAAAGCAGCGTAAAATTGCGCAACAGCTAGATCAGTTGGATGGCCAGTGCGGGGCCCTGCGGGCAGACTTAAATGCGATTAAAGCCAGTATGGGGTATGTCGAGTTTACCCCCAATGGCGACATTATCGATGCCAATCAATTGTTTCAGGATGTGGTGGGCTACTCCGCCCGCGAGATCATTGGCCGGCATCACCGAATGTTTTGCGAGCCAGGCTATGTCGAGACGCAGGAGTACCAACAGTTTTGGCAAGATTTGCGCGAAGGTAAAACTAAGCAAGGCACGTTTAGCCGGCGCATCAAAAATGGCGATACCGTGTGGTTAGAGGCCAGCTATTTTCCGGTGTTCTCGGGCTCAGAAGTGGTAAAAGTGATCAAGATTGCCTCCGATGTCACCGCCGCTAAAGAATCACTGCTCGATCGCAATGCGTTGTTTACGGCGCTGGATAAATCGTTAGCCGTTATTGAATTTGATCCGGTGGGCAATATCTTAACGGCCAATAGTAATTTTTTACAAACGGTCGGATACGATTTGTCTGAGGTGGTGGGAAAACATCATAAGATATTCTGCACGGACAGCTTTTATCGCAATAACCCAGATTTTTGGGAGTCACTGGCCCGCGGCCAGTTTAAATCGGGCAAGTTTGAGCGCCGCAGTAAGACCGGTGAGGCGATTTGGCTAGAGGCGACTTATAACCCGATTTATAACAACCAGGGCCAAGTGTACAAAGTCATCAAATTTGCCAGCGATATTACCGTGCGTATCAATACCGCGTTGCAAGCGGTTGAGACGGCCTCGTCCACCTCCGAAGAAACCTCACACATCACCAATGAAGCGCGCTCGCGACTTGAAGATGCCGTCGCGACGGCGAACCAAGTAAACGATCAGATCGCTCAGGCCGCAGAGATTACCGACCGCTTAAACTCGCAGTCCGATAACATCAGTGCGATTGTGAGCACCATCCGCGCGATTGCCGATCAAACTAACTTGCTGGCGTTAAACGCTGCGATTGAGGCCGCTCGCGCCGGTGATCAGGGGCGTGGCTTTGCGGTCGTGGCCGATGAGGTTCGCCAGCTGGCGTTTCGCACCAGTGAGGCCACAGAAGAAATTGCATCGGTGGTGAATAACGACCATGAGCTGACCCGCACCATTCGTGAAAAAATGGAGCAGGTAAGCCAAATATCGGCGCAAGGACAAACTAAAATCTGTGGTTTAACGGAGGGTATGAACGAGATCGAGCAGGGCGTAAGCCACTTTGCTGAAATGGTAGCATTACTGGTTGAGCGTTAAGCGCTACGCTCAACCAGAGTTGGGCTTTATCTATTGGTCCGCGGTGTACTGAATCCGATTAAGAGAAAAACGCTCCCGGCGCTCGGTAAGCTGTTTTTGAATCTCTTCTACCGCGCGCTTTTCGGTGGTCGCGTGCAGGGCATCCAGCGAGCGTAAAAAGTGGTTGCGCATTGTTATGCGAGCCGCTTGTGTGTCGCGTTTTCGCATCGCCTTAAGAATCGCGCGGTGCTCCTCGATGCGCTTTTTGCCGTCTGTCTTACACACAGACTGGTGCGCCATTTTAATGTCGGGCAAATTCTCCTGAATATCCCAAAGGTGCTGAATGATATTGATCAGCGGACGGTTTTGGGTGGAGTTGGCAATCACGGCGTGAAACTTGCGGTCGGCCACTTCCGAGGTCAGATCCCCCGCCTCATTTTCGGCAATCATTTCATCCAGTGCTGCGGCCAATTCGTCGAGTTGCTCTTCGCTGATGGTAGAGGTGGCCAGTGCCGCTGCTTCAGACTCGATCAAAACCCGAGCCTCGGTAATTTCAAAGGGGCTGTACTCTCGCGGGTTATCGCTCGCGGCTTTAAAGTTTTTAAGTACATACACGCCCGAGCCGGTGCGCACTTCAACGCGGCCCATTACCTCTAATGCAATAATAGCTTCGCGCACGGTTGGGCGGCTAACGCCGAACCGCTCTGAGAGTTCACGTTCTGGAGGCAGTCGCGCACCCGCAGGAAACTCTCCAGAGTCCAGCGAGGCAAGCATTTTTTGGGCAACTTTTTGATAGGTACGCACTGCGCGCTTGCTCCCGTTAACCGCCATAGTGTTTATCTCCAGCTAAATATTATTGATGAATCGCATCAAAGATGCGATGTTCAAAATTAACCCCACACTTGATTGTAACACAGACTTTAGGGATTGGTAATACATATTGGTTGACGCTCGCGCTCAGGTTTGTTACAGCGCTTGCGCTGCGCAGTAACCACTTGCCCATGCCCACTGAAAGTTAAAACCGCCTAGCCAACCGGTCACATCCAATACCTCCCCGATAAAGTATAAGCCCGGTGCTTTTTTGGCTTCAAATGTTTTTGATGAAACCTCGTCGGTATTGATTCCGCCCCGGGTAACCTCGGCGGTGCGGTAACCCTCTGTGCCTGTGGGAATAACACGCCAGCGATGCAGCAGCTCGCTTAACCGTTCGATATCGGTATTGCTCAGTTGCGCAACGGGCGTTTCAAGTGCGCTTTGCTGCGCATGAAACTCAAACCATGCCTGAATAAAGCGCTTGGGTAAATATTGGCTGAGCCGTTTAGTGAGTCCGGCCTTCTCGCCGCTGTCGCGCCATTGGCGCAGTAACGGCTCGAGTGACTGTCCAGGTAAAAAATCAATAACAATTGCATCATCTGGGTGCCAGTAGTTTGAGATCTGCAGCACGGCGGGCCCGCTGATGCCCCGGTGGGTAAATAATAATGCTTCGGCAAAGCGCTGCTGCCGGCAGTCAACGGTTACCGGCAAAGATACGCCAGCGAGCGACTGTGCCAGCCTAAGCAGCTCGTCTTTAAAGGTAAACGGCACTAATGTGGCGACGCGGGGCTTTATGCTTAAACCAAACTGCTTGGCGATATCGTAACCAAACCCCGTGGCGCCCATGGTGGGGATGGACAAGCCACCGGTGGCAATCACCAGCGATTGGCAGCGCCACGGGCCCATGCTCGACTCTAACTGATAGCGGTATTCGGGCGCCTCAATTTTGTGGATTGATGCAATAGCGCATTGGGTGACAATGTCGACACCATGTTGCTCGCACTCTGTTAATAAAATACTAAGAATATCTTTGGCTTTATTGTCGCAAAACAATTGCCCCAAGGTTTTTTCGTGGTAGGCCAGGTTGTACTTATCGACCAGGGCTAAAAAGTCCCACTGCGTAAAGCGCGCTAGTGCGGATTTACAAAAGTGTGGATTGCTGGATAAGTAGTTGGCAGGCTCGATGTTGTAGTTGGTAAAGTTACAGCGCCCACCGCCGGACATTAGGATTTTTTTGCCGACTTTATTGGCGTGATCGAGAAGTGCTACTCGTCGTCCTCGTGCCGCCGCAGATGCGGCACACATTAAACCGGCGGCACCTGCGCCAATAATAACCACATCGTAGCTTTTCATACTTTTCCGGCCGACAAAAGCGCCATGATACGCCATGAGTGCGGCGAAGTCTTGCGGGGCTTCTGGCTCTAGCTGACAGCTTGCTTTAGGTAATTTTTCAGTTGGCGTGCCAGCGCCGGACTCAATCGACTCAGAATGCCGCGCTTTTCTGTTGGAATATGCTCGGCGGGGTTATCCTCACTAAACACGTAATGTTCAAAGTACTCTTGCCAAGCGCGGCGCTGTTCTGGCGGTAGGTGCCCTATGGTTAAAATTGAATGAATGAGGGCGTGCTTAGGTGAGCCGGTTAATTCTGTTAAATTCTCCCACCAGTAATTAACCAGGATATTGAGACTATCGAGCGATTCGACATTGTGCCACCACAGTGGCGGTATATATAGGGCATCGCCCGGCTCTAGGTCGGCAACCAGAGCGTGCTTTAGTGCCTCTTCATAACGCGGATGACGCTCAAGATCCGGCTCTTGTAAAGAGGCAAGGCTTATCGGTTGACCTGCGGGGTTGTGATCAATGGGACCAACATACAGGTTTTTGATTTGTCCGGGCGGAAACAGTGTAAAGCGTCTGCGTCCGGCCACCGCGCACGCTATGTTCTCAGATGTGTCGAAGTGGGCGGGAATATTAACGGCATTGCCGATCCATATGTTGGGTCGTACATCGCCACCGACCAGCCCCAGAGTATTGTCTCGCTCAAAGCCCGGAAGTACGTTGGGTATTTTACTGGCGCCAATATAAATGGCGGGGGGCTGTTGTTGATGTTGAATTGCGGCTAGCCGCTCCAATACATCTTTAAATGGCCCCTCGCGGCGCTCAAAGTTAAAGCCACTGAGGTCGTGGTTATAAAAGAATCGGCCATTAATATTGGGTGGGCCTAAAAAAACCTTAACAAAATCGTTGGTTGCATATGTTTTTAAGTATGCCAGCAATTCATCGCGCGACCTTAGACCAGCCTGAACCACCGGCCAGTGGCTTACTAGGTTACGCATGATAACCGGCTGATAAGCAGGGGCAATATTACTGGAAAAAATATCCGAATCGACCGCAAAGCATTCGCGAACGGGGTTTGATGGTGTGGGCATGGCGCTGGCATTTTTATGAATGTACGTCGAGTGTAAGTGGCCCGGACGCCGCTGCCTAGGGATCTTTACGATTCTAAAGACTTGTTATAGGTGGCCGGCCGACAGACGGTCACTCGCTTTGCGATTGGGGGTGCTAAGGAGTCGTTACCAAGGCGAGCCTGCCTGAATATACCAGGCGGACTCTTCCGGCCCCCAGGCGACATCTACCCCCATGGTAAAACCGTAGCGCCGGGCAACCAGATAGCGAAAGCCGATACCGTAGCTGTCAACGTCTTCGGCGTTGCTCGTTAGCTCGCTCCAGCTTGAGGCGATAAAACCTGCGCCGCCAAAGCCCTTAAGGTGCCAGCGCGGCGTCACTTTATAAGTGGCCTCTACTTCGCTGATAAACGCCTGATTGTTTTGGTAGCGGGCGGCGGGTACGCCGCGCATGCGCAATCCGGGAAGGGCGTAAGGTGGCAGGGTTTCGCCGCTGGCGGCCTCGACACTTTGATAATCAAGGCGCAGGGCAAAGTTAATTTTGTCGCTCAGTTGCCAATAGTTTAACCCGGTAAGTTGGTATTGGGTGTAATTTAAGTCACTGCCAATGGCATCATCAAATTGTACGGCCCGGGCACGGTAGTTATAACCTGCCTCGGGGTTCATGGGGTTGTCGCGCGAGTCGTACTCAAGCACTAGTCCCACCCCGGAGGTGTCTTCACTGACGTCCAGCCGGCTTTGCAAAAATTCCTCGACTTTGTCGTTTAGCTCATCGTTGGGTAAGAGCTCGATGTCGATATGGTTGGCGAGTTTGGTTTCCATATGCTGGTACGTTTGGTAAATGCCGGCAAACCATTTACTGGCGCCTAAACGGAAGGTTAGCTTTTGCAGCATGGCCGGTCCGCGGATATTTAGTTCGACGGGGTTTTGCAAGTCCACATTGGCAATGCGGTAAAAATCCAGATTAATGTCCGGGTAAGCGATACCGCCTTTGTAGCGGATGGTATCGCCCCGCCAAAACCCTATATGACCTGCCCCGCCAAATTTGGTGCCGTTTTCGGTGGCGGCGGCGCCAATAACGGAGATGTTTTCAGGGATTACCCCAGTGGTTTTTGTGCCTTGCTTCTGCTCGTCGGACTCGTGAAAAAATACCCCCATTACCCCTAAGCCATTACCGGTCGCGGGTTCGGTAATAATCACCGGCACGGGTAAAAAACCGAGCATATGTTGGCTTAAAAACTGGCTGGCATCGAACATGCCGTCCTCGGGGTCGATAAAGTCTTCGCTGATGGCAAAGCTGTGGGCGGCGGTAAAGGCCAGAGCGAGAGGGGCGGCTTTAAGTAACGTCAGAGGCTTCATAACCTATCCTTGTGCAGCACTGATCACTAAGGTTAGTCGATAAAAGCCTATAAGTGTAGTAGTGGCCCCAGAGAATATCTGGGGCCGGGAGGCTATTAAAGATTGCGCATTTTAATATTGCGAAACCACACTTTATCGCCGTGATCCTGCAGCAGAACGTGGCCGCCAGAGGTTTTGGCAAAATCGTGCCAGTCGGCGAACTTGCTGTTGTTAATAAGCTGCTGCCATTGGCCGGTGTTCATGTCTGTCTCGACCAGTTTGTAACCGTTTAACCAGTGCTCGATCTTACCGTTGTTCACCACTAAGCGGGTGCGGTTCCATTGCCCGGTAGGCAGTACAGTCACGAATTTGGATTTTATCAAATCGTACAAATCTCCGGCGCGGTGCTTTTCTATTTTGCCGTCCGGGTGGCCCGGGTTGTCTAGTAACTGGTATTCCGGGCCGCTCTGATACGCGTGTTCTAGCTCGGGCGTTTCTTTGACGTTGTAGAGTATGCCGCTGTTGCCATCTTTGGCCAGCTGCCATTCCAGACGCAACTCAAAGTTTGTCACGGGTTCTGGGGTGATCACGACATCGCCGCCTCCGGGCGTTGTCCAGCCTTCATCCTCGGGGGTGCGACCCGTTAAGTGTAAGGTGCCTTCGTCTATGGTCCATCGCTCGCCCAGTGTGTCGCTGTTGTAGTTGCGCAAGCCGTTTAGGGTTTGGCCGTCAAACAATAATTGCCAGCCATCGGCTTGCTCCTGCTCGGAGAGTTGATTGTGATTAACGCTATAGGCGTTATTAATCACGATGGGTTTGTCGGTGGGAATGGCATTTAAGGTGTACCAGGCCTCGGTGGTCCACAGCTCCTGGTCGCTGGCGCTACTAAACGGGCGTTTGATGCGAAAGTACACAACGTGATTTTCTTTTAATCCGGCCAGTTTAAATTGCGCGCGGGTGCGATCTTGCGACAACGCAAACGCCTGCACTTCTAGTGGGCCTTTATCTAACTTAGGGCCGCCGTATTCGGCTGTGGGTTCATAGCGCCACTGAATAATCTCAAAGTCATCGGCGCTGACATTCGCGCTTTCAGCTACTGGTTCGGTAAAGGTAATTTCAAAGCCATCGCTGCGCGCACTGACGCTGAGCATTTCAAAGGTGGTGTTGCCGTTGTAATTTAAGCGTTGCAAACCGTACCAGCTTTTACCCGCGTGACTCCAGTTGCCGGGGTTGCCGACACCGCCGGCAATCAGCGAACCATCGGGTGCCCAGTCCAAACGGTTGATACCGGCCTCTAGGCCTTGCGTAAAACGAAACACAGCGCCTTGTAATCGGCCGTTAACCCGCTCGGCAAAAACACGCTTGATACCGCCGTGGGTGACTTCCCCGTGAATCATTTGGTTTTGGTAGGGGCCAACATTCAGAGGTGCTGGTTCGCTGGGCGAGTTGCCAATTTCATCTTGTGGCAGCCAGACCACAGGCAAGGCTTCTTGTCGTTTGGCGGTACCCTCAAAATCGACCGAACGCGAACCGTACCATGCGCCCTCGGTAAGCTCGACAATTTTACTGGCCGGTAGCCAGTCGCCTTGGTTGTCGGCAACAAATAGTTTTTTATCAATACCAAAACCAATGCCGTTGGGGGTGCGTAAACCGTTGGCGATAAACTCTACGCTGCCGTCCGCCTTACTGATTTTCATGGCGCTGCCACGGTTGGGAGCTTGCGGGTCGGCACTGGCGCCGCCGGGTAAAATCGCGGTGGCAAGTGTTGCGTAAAAATAACCGTCTAGGTATTCCAGCCCAAACGTAAACTCGTGAAAGTTGCCGGTCACCGACCAGTCGTTAGCGACTTTTTGGTATTCATCGATGATGTCATCGCCGTTGACGTCCACCAAGCGCGTCAGCTCTTGTTTTTGCATCACGTAAATATCGCCATCGACCACTTGCACCCCAAGCGGCTCGGCCAAACCGCGGGCGATGCGTTTAACCTTAATTTGCTCGGGCGGCGCATCAAAGTTAGACACTAAATACACCGAGCCTTCCGGGTCCCACGTAGACACCACCATACGGCCGTCATCTAAAAAGTCGATGCCGCCTACCATGGGTTCAAACTCTTTGGGCCGTGCTTGATGTAAGTCGAACGATGGGTGTACGCCGGCGACTTCGTGCTGGTCACCGGGAATGGTTTTAATAATATCCGGGTCGGTAATCACTGGTTTCACCGTGCGCACATCGTTGGGTGTTGCCAATAACATACTCTCTGGTACTAGCTCAAACTTTCCGGTGGCAGGGTTTTTCCATTGCAGCGATAGTGCCGCACCCGAGGTGCCCTGAAAAAAGATAATCTCCAGCGGGTGAATGCCAGGCGCGAGTGACACTTCGGTGTCCATAGGGTCGGGGCCGTGAAACCCCCAGTGATCAATCGTTAGCTCGCCGTCTAAGTACAAATAAGAGCCGTCATCGCTTACTAAACGCAAGGTGGTATTCTGTGGCTCGGTAAGGTTTAAATTGGTTTTTACCTGATACGCAAAGCGTTCTTTAATAGGTTCAAATCCGTCGATGTCGGGCAAGTGCAATTGCGGCGTGTGCGCGCCCAGCGCGGGTGGTGTGGTGCGCAGTATCTCGACGTTGGGTTGGTCGCCACTAAAATAGTGCAAGTACACCATCGCGCCCGGAGTATTCTGCTCCAGTAGCGGTGTCTCGTCTTTTAAGTTAACGGGCACAGCTGGCAAGGTCATCGGGCCTGCGTCGTTATCGGTTATATCTGCTTTAGGCTTAAGCGTAAGAATATACTCAACCATTTGTGCCGCGTCTTGTTCGTTTAAATCGGCGTGGGGCGTCATGGGTACTTGGCCCCAGTTGCCGGCGCCGCCGGCGATAATTTTTTCGCTCAGGGTGGCAACGGCGTCGCTCTCATTGGTGTAACGCTGGGCGATGCTCATATAAGACGGGCCGACGGTTTTCACCTCGGCATTATGGCAGGCGGCGCAATCGCTGTTTTTAATCAGTGCCAACCCCGGATGCTCGGCGCTTGCGTTAGTGGGCTTAGGTTTTGCGCTGACGGGCGGCAGTGGTGGGTAAGAGAGCGTCAGTATAGTGGTGCCGTTACTCAGGCGTAACGTGTCGCCTTCGATCGCGCCGTCGCCTTTAACGTCATAGCTTTTGGGCAAGGTTAAGCCTGCTAATGCGGCTTGCTGTTTACCTGTAAGCCCGCTCACCTCAAAGGTGCGGGTGAGTATTACCCCTTCGGCCGATAGCGCCTGGCTGGGGGTTTCGATAATAGATACCTCACCATTGCCAAACTGCAGTTGGGCGCTGTCGCCACTCAACCGATAACCCTGATAATCGATACCATCAGCCCAGTGGCTGGCGCCATTTAGCAAATAATTACGCGAGGGCGTCGTCGGCTGCGGGCCATGCTTTTGATCGTACACAGCGCCCGAGAATTCTACGCTGCCATCCCACACTTTATACAGCTCGCCACCATCGGTATCGTAGGCGACGCTTAACTCATCGTCTAACCGCACCGTAAGTACGCGGGGCTTGCCGTCTAGTACCGAGCGAAACGCTGGCATCGGGCCGCTTAGGTCGGTGCTCGCGGTGGTTTGTGTGGGGGTGTTGGGGCTGCAGGCGCCTAATACAAAAACGCTGCAAGCCAGCGTCAGGATGGGATTGCGCGCAGGTAAGTTCAGCATAGGATTCTCCGAGGTTCACTCGTTATTATCGGTCGGCTTATTATCAATTGGTTTGGTATAAAAGAAGGGAGTGTGCCATGGCGCTGAGCACCACGGCGGCTGAATACGTTTTCATAAACTCAATTTATACGATTGCTTACACAACCTTACAAACGACCCAGTAAGTTGATGCCGATTAAGCCGAGCAGCACCACCTGCGCGATTAGTGCAATGCCATAAAAATAACTGCGCGGACTGGGGTTTTTTTCAGTCGCAATAGCATAGTAAAGCGCCATATGAATGATGCGCGCTAAGGCGTAAATCATGATTAAGATGCCCACCCAGCGTGGGTTGGTGCCGGTAAACACCGCTAAAAAGGCGCTGCCGATAAACAGCGGAAAGTTTTCTAGGGAGTTCATAAACGTGCGGTTGGCGCGAAACACGAACGAGCCGTGGGAGAGGTGCTCGTCCATCTTGCCCGGTATCGCGCCCGGCTGTTTGGCCTTGCTCATAGCGGCGACGGTGGCTTGTACCAGCAACGTAATCAGGGCGACATAAATCCAGATATAGGCGAATGTGTAATCGAGCGGCATAAAGCGTTCCTTTTGCGTTTTTTGAGTAGATTATTCGTGCGGGCGTTTAATCCAGATCAGTAAGCGATTGTTGGCCGGCATGGCGTGATCTGCCTGTAAGTGTAGATCATGGCTCTGTGCCAGCTCGATTAAGTCTTCTATGGCGCGAATACCGCTGCTTGGGTCGCGCTGGCGCAGCATCTGATCAAACGCAGCGTTGCTCTCGCTAGTGAATTCGCCGTTGTAATTAAATGGGCCGTACAGGGCAAACACGCCTTCGTCGGGTAAGTGGCGGCCCACCTCGTGAAATAAATTTTGCACCAGCGGCCAGCTGACAATGTGAGCGGTGTTCGCCGAGTACACGGCGTCAAACTCGCCGGGCCAGTTCGGTGCCGACAAATCAAAAATAACCGGCCGGTGTAGGTTGTCGCTTGGCTGCGAGTCTATCCAGCTATTGATGCCCGCGTGATTATGCTCCAGGTCGCTGGTTTGCCACATCAAGTGCGCTAGCGCGGGAGCAAAGTGCACCGCGTGTTGGCCAGTGCCCGAGCCAACTTCCAGTACCCGGGTACGATTTGCAAATACGTTTTGCAAAACAGTAAGAATGGGTTGTTTGTTGTTTTCGCACGCTTGGGAAAAGGGTAAGGACATAGAAAGATCGTTGGTTGAGAGTGATAGTAGTGGCTAGGCTTTTGGCGCTGCATTAAAAGGACTAGCGGGTAACGGTGGACGGGACGGGAGATTTTCCGTTCCCCGTTCCCCTTAAGCCGTCCTCCGACCTTTAATACTTAACACTACACCCATACGCGCGGGTGGCTGGTTCTGCCACCGGCTCGCCAGCCATAGCCGAGTCCAGCGCGGCGGCTAAGTAGTTGTGCGAGTCAGGGATTACCGCCGGGTTGGCGGAGTCGTTATCGTCGATGGCGCCAGCGTACACTACCTCGCCCTCGGGATTGATCACAAACATATGGGGCGTGGTTTTTGCGCCATAATCGCGGCCCATATTACCGTCGGGGTCTAATACGAACGCGCTGCTGGCGTTTAGGTTGTGGCTCTTAGCTTCGGCTTTTGCCTCAACCGGGCCCAAGTATCCTTGTTTGCCGTCCGCCGATGAGATCACGGTTAACCAGTTAACGCCTTTATCGGTGTATTTTTTTTGCAGCGCTTGCATGTTGCCGCTGCCGTAGTGCTTGCGCACGTAGGGGCAGTCTTTGTTAAACCACTCGAGCACCAACCACTCACCCTCATAGTCAGTGAGTGCATGCATCTCGCCGGCGGCATCCACCTCGGAGAAGGCGGGGGCGGATTCGCCGGGCGTGGCCACGGCAAAACTTAAGCTTGGCACAGCCAGTGCGGCGGCAAATAACAACGGGCGGATCGGGTTGCGGACGTTCATGTCGGGTCTCCAATGGTTGGGTTATTCGCTATCAAACAGTTCGGTTATCATGCGCTTTTGCAACAGCTGCGGCAAGAGTTGTGCTTGCTGGGCGCCCGCCGGGTACCACGCGTAAACCGGCAGTGAGTTGCGGCCCAGTGCCTCTAGCGCTGCGGTAATTTCCGGATCAAACCGAGTCCAGTCGGCGCGTATCGCCAGTACATTTTTGCGCTTAAATAAGTCGGTGGTGTGATCGGTCTCTAGCACCAGCTTTTTATTCACTTGGCAGGTAATACACCACGCGGCGGTGTAGTCGATAAACACCGGGCGGCCTTGGGCACGCGCGTCGGCAATGGCGGTTTTATCGTAGCTTTGCCACAGCTCGCTGCCGGTTTGTGGCGCGGGTGCTCCGGCCCGCATAATCGTGGTGCCGGTGGCAGCGATGGCGCCCAGTGCGATGGCGATGGCCAGCAGCAAGCGAGTACGGCCGGCGCCGCGCGCGAGCCAAAGCGCAAAGGCCAGCGCGAGCAAGAGGGAGGTGCCAAGTACCCAGCCGATATCGCCCACTAATTTACCCAGCACCCATAACAGCCAAATAACTGTGGCATATAAAGGAAACGCAAAAAATTGGCGTAAGGTGTCCATCCAGGGGCCGGGCGCCGGCAAGCGTTTAAGCAGCCCCGGCGAGGCGCTTAGCAGTAAGAACGGTGCGGCTAAACCGGCACCAAGCCCGATAAAGATCGCCAGCGCTTGCACTGTGGGCAATACCGCGGCCACGCCCAATGCCGCGCCCATAAAAGGCCCGGTGCAGGGGGCCGCGATAAACACCGCTAGCACACCCGTGGCAAAGGCGCCGCCGCGCGAGCCGCCGGCCAGGTTCATTAGGCGGTGACCAAACTCAAACACGCCGCTAAACGACAGTGCCATCAGCCAAAACAATACCGCCAGTGCCAACACCACCGGAGCCGATTGCAACTGAAACCCCCAGCCAATGGCGCTGCCGCCGGCGCGCAGTGCCAGTAACAATGCGCCCAGCAAGGTAAAGGTTGTGAGTACCCCAGCACTGTAGAGCAGGCCTTCGTGCATCCGCTCGGCGCGGCTTACTCCCGGTTGCATTAGGCTAAATACTTTGATGGATAACACCGGAAATACACAGGGCATTAAATTAAGAATGACGCCACCGGCGAAAGCTGCCAGCAGCAAAAGCCACAGTGCCGCGTGACTGGCCTCGGATGTTGACGCCGGGGCACTGTCTATGGCGACGTTATCCAACTGCCAGGCGCGTTTGTCTTGGGCGATGACAAAGCTGGCGGTTTCTGGGGCGCTAACACCCGGTTGGGTGACAAAGTGCAGTGTATAGCCCGAGTTGGTTTCGGTAACACGGGGCCGCTCGGCACTGAGCCAATCGCCATTTAAAGGAAACACCTCGGGCGCGGCGCCTTTGCCGGTGATGGTTAAGTTGGCACTGTTAGTCGTCGTCAGTGAGCGAGGCTGCCAAGGGCTGCTTGCCTCGGCTTGCGGCACGCGCGCACTAAAGGTGTCGAGTAGTGTTTGGTCGGCCTCGGCCCATTGGGTGGTAGCGGCTACCGGCCACTGGCCGCTGATCTGGCCGAAGCCTGGAATACAATTGATTTTGCATACTAACCACTCAAGGTTTATGTCCAGCGTGACGGCCTTGGCACCCGCCTTGGGCGTTATATCAAACAGGTAGGCGACATTGCCCTCGTAGCCTAAGTTGGTTAAGTGTTCAATGGGCAATCGCGTGGGGAAAGGCCACTTGATCTCGCCAATGTGGGCCCCTTTGGCCTTGATATCAAAGCGCGGTGCGGCTCCCGAGTCGCCGGCGTTTTGCCAGTACACATGCCAGTGTGGGTCCACCTCAAAGTAAAAACCAACCGTAGTGCTTTGACCCTCGGCAAATTGGCCGGGGGTGATTAAGTGCACCTTAACGTGCTCACCCGAGGCCTCTGTGGTGGCGCCCGCTGTAAAATTTGCCGCGCTTAACAGGAGCGCGAATAGCAGGACAGGTTGTAGCCAGCGACGGATCATTGGGTTCACCAAAAAATAAAAAATTTAGTTATAAAAGCTGTGCTGTCATAAAACGATAACAGCTATCAATCACGATAGCCTACCGCAAAAAATCAAAAACAACACTTCATTGCGCAGCGCCTCGTTTGCGGCTTTGTGGTGATTTATTGACTTTACCAGCCGACGATAGGGAAAAGTATGAAACGCACCGTTTTTCGTTGTAGTGCGCTGATTGCTGCGCTGATGTTCACATTGTTTGCGCATCGGGTCGCCGCCGCACCGGACGGGGTTGCTCCCTATATAGAGTTGCAACGCGAGCTGTTTTTGGCTGGCCTGTTTTTGCCCGAGCCCACCACCGATGTGCAACTGGCGTTTGCCCAACACGGCTCGCGGCAAATGGAGATTCGTTTTATCGCCGACCATATGACGGCGGGTAAGTTGTCGCGGTTATTTTTGCAGAGCATTGCCATTAATAACTCAGTGGCGGCGCAGCGCGCCAGTGGGGAATCGTTGGCGCGCTTTTTTAACGCCTTTAAAGGCAGTTTGCGGGCGGGGGATATTCTCTCTATTAGCGAACGCACCGATGGCGGGGGCGTCAACGTTTATCTTAACCAGCAGCGCTTGGTGAATATAACCGACCCTAACTTCTTTAATCTACTGCTGGCCACCTGGATTGGCTCGGTGCCGCCCAGCCGGGAATTTAAGCACGCGCTGCTGGGTAACTCGGCGCCGGAGGATATCGCTCGCTATGAAGCGCTCGCCCCCGCGCCGGAGCGCTTGGGTTTGGTCGAGCAGTGGCAAAAACCCGCTCCGGTAATTTCAAATACGGCTGAGTCGGGTGACGTTTTGCCGCAAGAATCTGTAACAACAAGCAAGCGGCAAGCGGTATCGAGTGTTGCCGGGGAGCAAGCGGAGCGTCAGGCAAGTGTTGCAGCACTACCCGCCGTGATGCCGGTATCTGTCCCTGCGCCTGAGGCACCTAACTCTGCGCTGGCAACACCGCCGGCTGCGACGGACGTTGCAGCCGAGCTTGAAGATGGACCAATGGAGCCGGCCGCGCCTAGCCCGGTATTGGCTGCCGCGAGCCAAGGCGGTACGCCACGTCAAAGCCCGGAGCCTGACGACGATTTACCCGATTTTTCGGTGGCATCGTTAGAGCTGCTGCAAGATTACACCGCGACGCTAGTGGCACTGACCCACGCCGAGATTACCTATCCACGGCGCGCCATGAAGTTACAGCAGAGCGGTAGCGTCCGTATGGCGGTGGTACTAAACGCCAGCGGTGATGTGCTTGAGGTGCAGCCACTGCTGACGTCGGGCCACAAGCAGCTGGATGACGCCGTGCGCCGCGCCATAGACAAAGCCGCCCCTTACCCAGCGATTCCGCCTGATTTAGCAGCCGAGCATTTTGAATTTGTGTTTCCCATCACCTTTATGCTTGAGCGCTCTTAAAACCGCCCATGACTTAGCGCGCTCTGCTGGTCTATACTCTTAAAATCTAACAATAGAATCTGAGAGTTTTATGGCTGATAACAGCACGTTAGTGCTTATATTGGCGCAGTTCCTCGCCGTTGTTGTGGTTGCCGCGGTCTTTTTGGGGCTGATGCTATGGCGAGTTCGCCAGCGCTACCGGCGGCTGTTGAGCGTCTATGCCAGCTTAAAACATCAGGCCGGTCACGAGCATGACGCGCACGAGCAACCTCACCCAGACGATGGCGCCGCACCGGTAAAGAGTATCGATTGGCCCAGCTTGGAAGCCGACTCCCTCGAGCGCTACAAAAAATTCTCCGAGAAAAGTTTAGGCGACTACGCCGCCGACGATCCTTTTAGCGCGCGCATCGCCTCTATCCGTTATCACTATCTGCAAGCCGAGCGCCAAGCCGAGGCGCAAGCCACCGAGCACGGGCGCTGGCAGCTTATCGAAAAAGCCCTCTCGAAACTTGTGAGCGATGTTGTCAGTAGCGGCAAGTCGCTCGAGGCGCACGACCCGGACAAAGTCTCACTGCTGCGCGAACGCATGAAAACCCTGCAGCATGTCGAGCAAGACAACGCCGAGCTGCGCGGACAAAACCAGCGCTATGGTGCTGAGCTTAAAAAGCTGCGTCAGTACTATCGGCGGTATCGTGCATTAATGGCCGATGCCGGGGGCCCCAAGGTGGCCGAGAGTGCCGAGGCGCAAGCTCGTGCTAAAGCGCGCAATATCACGGCGGCCCACGACGAGCAACGCCAAGTGGTCGATGAAATGCACGATCATATTAACCGTGAGCCCCATAAAACCGTTTATAAAAATCGCGACGGTGTACACGAGAGTGTTGATGAACTGCGCACTGGCGTACAGGACTACGATAAAAGTTTGGCGCAGTTGCACGAGTCGCTACACAAACACACCGAGCTCGACAAGCTTACGGTGATTGATAGCTTGCGCAGTAATAATCATCGCCAGCGCAACACCATTGCCAGTTTGCACCACGAGCTAAGCGAACTGCGCCATTCGCTTGATAGCGAGTCCGGCGATAAAAAGGGCCAGACGGACGCGCTGGAGCGCATGTTGAGCGAGTGTGAAAACTGTATTGCGACACTCGAGAGCGAAGTGGCTTACTTACAAGAGGCGTTAGATAACAGCGCCACCGCTCCGGTGGCAGAGCCAAGTGCGCCGCCCGAGCCCACCAACGCGCTGGCGGAAACCTTGCTGGCGTTTTCGCTTGCTGTGGTTGAAAAGAACAGCCCCGACGACGTGTTAATGTTGGTGGCCGATACCTTGGTGCAATTAAACCTACCTTATTTGGCGGCGGTGGTGTTTGAGGGTGAAGCGGCTTTCTCCGGCTCGGCCAACCTCGATAACCCGACTCTGCGACAAAAGCTAACAGATATTGCCGATGTGCAACTGCAAGAGCACAGTGCCGAGGGATTGTTTTTTGCGCGCCCGTGTTTGCAGGTGTTTATCCCCGAGCAGGCCCTGGCGGATGTCGAGCTGCAGGAGTTGATACGGGTGTTGGATGTGATGCACTCATTGGTTATGTTGCAGCTAGAGCAACACACGGCGCTCGAGCGGCTGACGGAGCATCACCTCGAGGTCGTACAACTCGGGCAAAAAATACGCGCTGGCGTGACCAATATTGATATTCAATACGCCTATCAAACTGAAGAGGTAAAGCGTATTACCGGCAATTTGGTGGTGGAGATAAAGCAACTTTTGTTGGGCTTGGATACCGACGAAGAAATGCGTGACGTGTTTAGCAATGTCATCAATGAAGCGCAGCAACGGTTTGATTTACTGCACGAGGCGGGCTCGATTATCGATAATGAGTTTACTCGCTTGTCGGACTCGCTGGATGAATTAGAACAGCAGTGACACCGCGAGGCGTCACTGCTTACTCTTTAAGGCCGCTACTTTAAAACAACACGCGACAGCGAATAGTGCCCTCAATGTTACGCAATTGCTCTAGTGCCGTCTCGCTGTAAGGCGAGTGAACATCCAACACCACATAACCTACCGTCTCGTTGGTTTGCAAGTACTGCGACGAGATGTTGATGTCGTTATCCGAGAACACGCGGTTAATAGCAGACAGTACACCCGGGACGTTGGCGTGCACGTGCAGCAAACGGTGCGCGTCTGGGTGCTCGGGCAGTGCCACCTCGGGAAAGTTGACCGAGCTGGTGGTGGTACCGTTGTCTGAATATTTAACCAGTTTCTCGGCCACTTCTACGCCGATATTCTCTTGCGCCTCGACGGTGGAGCCGCCAATGTGCGGGGTGAGAATCACGTTGTCCAAACCGCGCAGCGGGCTGACAAATTCGTCATCGTTACCTTTGGGCTCAACCGGAAACACATCGATAGCCGCACCGGCAATGTGCTTGTTTTTAACGGCGGTGGCGAGCGAGTCGATATCGATGACCGTGCCGCGCGAGGCGTTAATTAAGTAGGCGCCTTTTTTCATTAGGCCCAGCTCGCGCTCGCCAATCATGTTTTTGGTGGCGCCGGTTTCGGGTACGTGTAAGCTGACAATATCGGCGGTTTGCAGCAGTTCATCCAGCGAGCGAACCTGGCTGGCGTTGCCCAGCGGCAACTTGGTCACCACGTCGTAAAACTTCACCTTCATGCCCAGTGATTCGGCCAGCACACTGGTTTGGCTGCCGATGGAGCCGTAGCCAATTAAGCCTAGGGTTTTGCCGCGAATCTCGTAAGAGCCAAGCGCCGATTTTAACCAGCCGCCGCGATGGCAAACGATGTTTTTCTCGGGGATGCCGCGCAGCATCAAAATCGCCTCGGCGATCACCAGCTCGGCCACCGAGCGGGTGTTGGAGAAAGGCGCGTTAAACACCGCAACGCCGTGCTCCTGTGCCGCCTGTAAATCCACCTGATTGGTGCCGATACAAAAGCAACCGGCGGCGATCAGCTTGGGGGCGTTATCAAACACGCGGCGGGTCAGTTGGGTGCGCGAGCGCAGGCCGACAAAGTGAGCGTCTTTGATCTTCTCGATCAGCTCGTCCTCTGACAGTGCGGTTTTCAGGTATTCGATGTTTTCGTAGCCTGCCGCGTGCAGCGTTTCGACGGCGGACTGGTGCACGCCCTCTAGTAGTAAGAACTTGATTTTGCTCTTATCCAGTGACTTCTTGCCCATAAAACAAAGACCTCAACTCGCGCGTTGTCAGAGAATGAAAAGTGGGGGGTAGGTTGTTCTGGCCGGCGCCGCCGTCAGAGCCGCGAATGATAGCATAAATAGCCCGCTGGGCCAGCGGCTAAGGCGCAATCTGGGCGCGTTAGCGCGGGCGAATATCGCTTACTTCGATGGCAAAGGCGTTATTCAGCGAGTGGTAGTGCCACTGCACATCAAGGTCGAACAGGGCCATGGCGTAGCGGCGCGACGGATCTGGGGTTTGGTATTGCGGCCGTGGGTCTTGCGCCAGCAGTTGGATGAGCAGTGCGGCCAGCGGCGTGTTTAACCGCTGGCTGTGCTGTTGGCACTGGGCAGTGGCGTTTGCGCTAAAGGTTACCTCGAGCGTGGCCGGGGCCTCGGGCGCGACTGGGTTGACGGCGTTGGGCAGTGAGTCGGTATAGGGCACGTAAGGCTTAACGTCCACAATGGGGGTGCCGTCCAGCAAGTCGTGGCCGCTGATGGCCAGTGTTGCTGTGGCGCCAGTGACGATCACCTGATCGAGTTTAACCACCGACAAACCGATGGGGTTGGGTCGCACCGGCGAGCGGGTGGCAAATACCCCGAGGGTTTTATTGCCGCCCAAGCGCGGCGGGCGCACCCGCGGGCGAAACCCACTGGCGCGGTTGGCGTGAAATACAAACTGCAGCCACAGGTGCGAGCAGCCCGCCAGCCCGACAAACGCTTGGGCGTCGTTGTAGGGCGGGTGAAACTCAAGGGTGGCGCTCGCCGCTGGCACTAAGCCGCTTTGGCGGGGAATGCCAAACTTGTCGGTAAAGCAGGAGCGGACCACGGCGATAGGTTCAAACTCAAACATGGTGCATATCTATTGGCTGGTAAAGCCGCCATAGTACCCGATTGCCGCGCGCCTTACAGACTGATCTGCCGGGTGGAGTCCAGCGTTTGGTGGGCTAGGGTGCTTTGATCGTTCGCGCTCTCGGCCAAGCGGGCAATGGATGCGTCGGCGTGTTCGACCATCGCCATGGCGCCAGCGAGGGTATCGCGCATGTGTTGCGCCCGCCGGCACTCTTGCTCCGAGCGCGCCGCGGCGTTGGCAATGACGGTCTCGAGCCGCACGACGGTTTGCTCGATGCTTGCCAGCGACTGCTCGGCAGCGCTGGACGACTCTACGCAGCGCACCGCACCGGCTTGCTCGGCGGCGAGCCCCGCGGCGGTAGAGCCGACCGTGTCGCGCAAGCGATCAATTAACTGTTGGATCTCGCCGGTGGCGTCATGGGTGTTGGCCGATAATCGGCGTACCTCATCGGCCACCACAGCAAAACCACGGCCGTGCTCGCCAGCGCGGGCGGCCTCGATGGCGGCGTTTAATGCGAGCAGGTTGGTTTGCTCCGCGACCCCTTTAATGGTGTCTACCACGGCGACTATATCGTCGGCGGCGTGGGTCAGCGCCTGCATGCTGTTATCGGATCGTGCAATTTGCTTTTGCAAACCGCCAATTTGCACGGCCACCTCGGCCATTTGTTGTTTGCCCTCATGGGCGACTTTGTTGGCCTGTTGCACCTCTGTGGTGGTGCTGCCAAGCTCTTTGCTCATGGCTTCCAGCGCCTCTTGTACTTGCGTTAGTGCCGTGTCGACGCTGCTCATCTCTCGCCGCTGGTTAATGGCATCGCTGCGGCAGCTGGCGCTTATGGCAGCGTTGCTCCCGGCGGTGTGGGCCGACTGCTCGGTGGCCTCGATAACATTGGCAAAAGTGCCGCGTAGGGTGCTAAACAGGGTGTTAAGGCTGCGGCCAATGTCGCCGACTTCGTCGCTGCGGTGGCTGGCAAACTGTGCGGCTAAATTGCGTTTGGCGGCGGCGGATTCAATCTCCTGCGCTAGGCGCGCCAAAGGTCTGCCTAAATAGCGGGCGTAAGCCACGGCCGCCACCATGGCTAAAGCGATTAAGACAATCGCAGCCACGGCGATACTCAGGATAACCTGCGTGCGCAAATGCCCCAGCGCGGCAAATACCTCGGCGGGATTTTGCTGCACGATAAGCGCGTAATCTTGTCCGCCAATCGCGACCGGCTGCCAGGCGCTGTAGACCTTGTGGTTGAGGTAGTCCTGAGCAAAGCCCACGCCAGAATCCCCGGCCAGTGCTTGGCGTACCGGGTGACTGTCCAGCTTCAGCCAGCCGGCGGCGCTGCCGGTATCTTGGGCGCGTGCGGGGTGTTGTAATCGGCCGGTACCGGCGAGCGCGCGCAACAAGGTATGGGTGCCTTCGGCCGGCGGGCGCAAATCGGTAAGCAGTGTACCGTCGGGTCCAGCTAGATAGACATCGCCAGTGTCACCCAGGCCCATTTCGCGCCAATCTTGGTTATTGCTCAGCAGCGCGCTTAGCTGACGGGCGGGAACTTCAGCAATTAAATAGCCGGTTGCCCGCTCTGGGCTGTGGGCTTGGTGGTAAACGCTAACGCCTAGGTAAAATACCTGATCACCGCCATTAAAGGCGGCGTGTTCAAAACCCGAAATCGCAAGTTCTTGGGGGTGTTGTTTTAGTGTCTGGCTCACTGCTGCCAGTTGTGAGCTTTGGAAGGGGCCGCGCGTTAGCGAGGTGCCAAGCTCCGGCCCTTTACTCACAGAATAAATAACTCGTTGGCGGCCGCTGTCTACCAGTAATAAATCGCTAAAGCCAAAACGTTCGACGATATCGCGAAAACTTGAATGATATTTGCGGTGTTGTTGTCCATAAATGGTAGCGTCCGAGCGATCTTCCATCGCGGCAAGTTGATCGGGCCAGCCCGGGTTGGTTTGCAGGTAGTAATGTTGTAAAAGCTGCGCCTCAAAGCTCATGCTGGCGAGCCACTCGGCAACGGGCGGCTTAACGTCACTTTGGCGGTGTACGCGGGGTAGGTATTGTTGTTGGTACCATGTGTTTAGGTCAGCGGCTAAAGCGTCTTTATCGACAGTGCCCACTTCGTAGCGGAAAGAGTCAAACGGGCGGACAAAACCGTATACCGCATCCTGTGTCATGCGGCCGTGGGCGAGTGAGCTTAGCAGGTCGCGGTAGCTGTCAAGTTTGGCATCAATGGCGGCGGCACGGCCGCGTGCTACGGCGTGAAATTGATTTTTTAAGCTGGTCTCGATGGCGCTGCTGGATTCTTTTAGCGCTAGCCAACCGGTTGTCCCCGCCGAGCCTATGACGGCAATGGCGGTTAGGGCGATGGCGCCAAGAGTAAGCCGTGTGGAAATTTTCACAGTAGTGCCTCCGGTGATTGAGGCAACAACATAAGTTTGAGTTGTGACATTTTTGTGACTAAATGGCGCCTATTTTGTTATTTACTTGTCGCGGTGACAGCCGTTTGGCACTGTTAGTTGGGCGGGAGTTTGAGCCTCAATAAGCGACAAGATAATGGCGTCATTTGTGGCGTTTTGTATACTGAGCACGAAGGTGATGATGCGCGTTATTACGATAAATGTGAGAGGAAGAAGGTAATGTTGGATTGGGTTCGTTACGCCTGTGTTGGGTGTTTATGCGTTAGCACAGCTGCCTTGGCCGAGGTGAGTGAGATTATCGACTATACCTATTACGAACTGGACGAGGCGGGTGCCAGCCAACCCTTAAAAGAGCAGCTCGATGCCGCGACGCCTATCCAGCGCGATGGGCGTAAGCTCCACGGCGATACTCGCTGGAATCTTGATTGGAGCTTTAGCACCGAAGCGCTAGAGGATAAAACCTGCAAAATCAGCGATATTGATATTAATTTAGACGCGTTGATTCGGCTGCCGGAGCTGGGCTACGAGGATGCCGAGCGGCAGGCGGAATTTAACCGCTACGCCGAGGCGTTACAGCGCCACCAAATTGGTCATTACATTATTGCGATTCAGGCGGCCAATAAAATTGATGTGCGCTTAACCTATATGGAGCCCGCCGAGAGTTGTGACGTGGCGCGTACACAGGCCGAGGCCATGGCAGTCGCCATTGAGAAAGAGCACCGTGAAAAAGAAATCGCCTTTGACAAGCAAACTCGCTTTGGCGCCGAGCAAGGGGTCAGTTTTGCCGAGCCCAAGGCTGCGCCGGATGGCGCCTCTCCACAGGGTGATGCGGCTCAGTTAGAGGACTAAGCCCGAGATAAAAAAGCCGCACGGATTACTCGGTGCGGCTTTTTAGCGTTGCTGTGTTGATGATTAATTAATGTTGTTGGTAGTACTCGTTAAGAATATACCAGGCTTGTTTTTTAACACCCTTATCAGATACCAAACCTTTGCGGTTCCAAAAATCCTGAATGTTGGTGAGTGGCCGGCGCGGAGAGCGAAAGTCTTTTAAAATCCACGGCGTCATGCCCCGCAAAAAACTCATATTGTCGATCATTGTTAAGTTGTGGCGGTACACGTCGGCTTGATATTCCTCACTCCAGCGCTGCTCGGCATCGGCGTGGTAACCGGCTAAGGCGCCGCCGCCAAACTCACTCATAATGACTGGCTTATTGTAGTCCGAGTGCCATTTAATACCGGCGCACTCGGCAGGCTTTTTGCCGTACCAGCCGCAGTAGTTATTAATGCCGATAACATCGACTACCTCCGATAACGGATCGTCAATATGCTTGCCTTTATCGGTTTCGCTGGAGGTATCGAGCGCGGCGGTAATCAACCGGGTATCGTCAAGCTCGCGAGCTTTGTTGGCAAGCTTAGTGATAAAGCCCAGGCGCGCCTCGGATTTTGGGGTTTCGTTGGCCATCGACCACAAAATCACCGAAGCACGGTTTTTATCGCGGCTAATCATCTCGGTGAGTTGATTTTCGGCGTTGGCGTACACGTCGTCGCGCTCAAACAGTACCGTCCAATACACCGGAATCTCAGACCACACCAGTAGCCCCATCTCGTCGGCCATACGTACCATGTGCTCGTTGTGCGGGTAGTGGGCTAAGCGCACAAAGTTAACGCCTAAATCTTTGGCCATGGTTAGCAGTTGGCGGGCGTCCTCTTTGCTCCAGGCGCGGCCAGGGTGTAGCGCAGACTCTTCGTGAATGCTGATGCCTTTCAGAAAAATTGGCTCGCCGTTTAGCAAAATATCCTCGTCTTTTACCGCAATTTGGCGAAAGCCGATACGATCGCTAATAGTGCGATCGTTATAGCGGATGTTAACCTCATAAAGCGTAGGCTCAGCCGTGCTCCAAAGGTTTGGCTTGGCTTTAATGCTAAAGCTCTGGCGGGGCTCGTCGCTAAATTTTAACGTGTGCTTAATATCCAGCGCTGGAATCTCAAGGGTGACTTTGGCGTTTTTATCACCCGTGCCGAGTTCAATCCAGCCGGTAATGGTGCGGTTATCGTCGTCTGCTAAATGAATCGTGTAATCGCTAATATATTGCTTGGGTAGCGTGAGCAGTTTGACGGAGCGGGTCAGGCCACCGTAGTTCCACCAGTCGGTATTAACCGTGGGTACTTGCTCGCGTTCGCGGCGGTTATCGACTTTGACGATGACAAAATTATCGCCGTCTTTTACAGCGCCGGTTACGTCAAACTCAAAGGGAGTAAAGCCGCCAATATGAGTGCCGACTTTTTCGCCGTTAACATACACTACCGCCTCATAGTTGGCGGCGCCAAAGTGCAGAATATAGCGCTCGTTGCGAGATTTATCGAGGCTAAAATCCCGCTGGTACCAAACGGTGCCCTCGTAAAAAAATAGCTCGTCTTGTTGCGTGTTCCAGTCGCCCGGTACGTTAAGCGTGGCGGCACTGGCAAAGTCGTATTCAATTAAATCACTGGGGTGTTTTACTTGGGCGTTTTTAAAATAACCGTCGCGGGTGTGCTCTTGGTAACGGTGATTGTAAAAACCGTTCTCGTAAGGGTCGACAATATAATGCCACGGGCCGTCGAGGTCGATGTGGGCGTGAGCGTCGCTGTTTTGTATAAGGTTGCCAGCGTAGCTGCTAGAACAAAATATAATAGCGGCGAACGTTAGGCCGCGGGTAAGGATTGATAACATGGCGTTGTCCCTGATGGTGTTGTTATGTCGTTGTTGCGCGTTCAGGTGTGCTGGCTTGTGGCTGGGCGCCAGTCATTTTGTCTAGGCATTGTAGAAAGCGCCCGTGGGGCGCTCAATGGAGAAATTGTAAGTAAGTGAAAAGTTGCGGCACCTAAATGGCCTTGAGTTTTAGTCGCGATCCTGACTGAGCCAGGCAAGCGCTTTGGCCGGGTCGTCAAAGTCTTCCATCTCGCCGGCGATAAACCAGCTGCCTACTTTGCCGGCGACATCGGCCCAGCGCTGATCGCCGACAATCGCAACGCGTTTAAACGCTTTGCGGTGTTTGGCGCCCAATATGAAGTCATCCCACGCGGCGCGCAGCTCCCAGCCCTCTAGCTCACGGATATCCACATAAGCCACCAGCTCGGGGTCTTCGAGCCCCTCCAGAGCATTGTCTAGTAACGGTGTAATTTTTTGGTAGTCTTCGTGGGTGAGTTTGCCCGAGACCTTCAGCGATAAGAAAAAGTCGTTATCGATACGCTCAATACCGATTTGCAAACCGTGTCGTTTCATCGTGCGCTCCTTAGTGTTTGGTGCAAGGCGCCTCGGCCACTTCGGCGCAACCTCGTGGCAATGGCTGCTGCACTGCTTTCGCTTCCTGCTGTCGGGCACGAGTCCAAAGCGTTGCGCGGTTAGGCGCCATTAAGGCTGAAATTTTGCGTGCGCTCACAGTATAGTCACTTTGTCAGGTTGCGGCACAGGGTTGTACATATGAAAAACCATATGTAGTATGGTGGTCAGATTGGTGAGGTATAAATGAATCCGGTAGCGTTTTATAAGTGTTTGGCCGAGCCGACTCGGTTGCAGTGCCTGCTGTTAATCGAGCAGTTGGGCGAACTGTGCGTCTGCGAGCTGACCACGGCCACTAACTTGAGCCAGCCAAAAGTATCGCGGCATTTGGCGCAGTTGCGCGAGTGCGGTTTGCTGCTAAGCACTAAGAGGGGCCAGTGGGTCTATTATCGGCTGGTGCCCACGCTGCCCCAATGGATTAAACAGGTCTTGGCGCAAACGTTAGCGGGCAATACCGCCTGGCTACAAGAGCCGTTATCACGCTTAAAGAATATGCCTGATCGGCCGCCGTGTTGTCCTTAACGCCATGGCTCGGTCTCGTCTTTTAGGTCTCATTATTTTTAACTGTTTATATATGAAATTCCATATGTTTAGGAGCAAAGCATGAAGATCTTGTTTGTCTGTACCCACAACGCCTGCCGCAGTGTGCTGGCAGAGGTTGTCGCCCGCGATTTAGGTAACGGCCGAATTCAAAGCGCCAGCGCCGGCAGTGCGCCTGCCGGGCGTATTCACCCGCTTACGCTTAATTTTTTACGGGGCAAAGGAGTCGCCACCGATGGGCTGAGCAGCCAGGGCATGGACGAGTTTGAGAGCTTTGCGCCAGACTTGGTGATTACCGTGTGTGATCGCGCGGCGGGCGAGTCGTGCCCGCTGTGGATGGGCGATACCGCCAAAGCCCACTGGGGCTTGCCTGACCCTTCACACACCGAGGGCGGCCCGGTTGCCGTGGCCACCGCTTTTGATAATGTCTACCAACTGATTAGCAAGCGAGTTGAAAAGATGCTGGCCGAGCCGCTGGAGTCCATGTCGCCTGACGAGTTGCAGAGCCTGGCTAACCGCGTGGCGGAGCAGGTGCCGGCATGATGAGTGATTTACCCAATATTGACCCAGAGGCGTTTGCCGCTATCGAGGCGGTTCGTTTGGGTAACCCGGATGCGCGAGCGCCCAAGATTTTATTGCTCTACGGCTCGTTGCGCGAGCGCTCTTACAGTCGCTTAGTGGTCGAGGAGGCCGAGCGCTTGCTTAAGGCCTACGGCGCCGAAACGCGTATTTTTAACCCGGCGGGCTTACCGCTGCCCGATGGCGCCGAGGCCGATCACCCCAAGGTGGTCGAGCTGCGCGAGCTGGCCAGTTGGTGCGATGGCATGGTGTGGTGTTCACCCGAGCGGCACGGCTCTATGAGTGGCATTATGAAAGCGCAAATCGATTGGATTCCGCTCAGTATTGGCGCGGTGCGCCCCACCCAGGGTAAAACCTTGGCGGTGATGCAGGTGTGTGGGGGCTCGCAGTCGTTTAATGCGGTCAATCAGTTGCGCGTGCTGGGCCGCTGGATGCGCATGTTGACCATCCCCAATCAGTCATCGGTGGCTAAAGCCTTTTTAGAGTTCGACGAGGACGGCCGCATGAAGCCGTCGTCTTACTATCAACGTATTGTCGACGTGGTTGAAGAGTTGATGAAGTTTACTTATCTGGTACAGGGGCGGGAGTCGTACTTAGTCGACCGCTATTCCGAGCGGGTAGAGTCGGCGGCTGAGTTGAGCGCCCGGGTCAATCAAAAAAACCTTTAGGAGCTTGTTATGGGTGCGTTTGAGCGGTGGTTATCGTTATGGGTGGGGCTGGCGATTGTTGCGGGTGTTGCCCTTGGCAGTGTCATGCCCGATGTGTTTGCCCAGGTAGCCGGTTGGGAGTGGGCCGGGGTAAACATACCCGTGGCCGTGCTGATTTGGCTGATGATTTACCCCATGATGGCGCAGGTGGATTTTGCCTCAATTAAGCAGGTGGGGGCTAACCCTCGGGGGCTCGCGCTCACGCTGTTAATCAACTGGGCGATTAAGCCTTTTACCATGGCCGCCCTGGGGGTGCTGTTTTTTAAATACATTTTTGTCCCGTGGGTAGATCCGGCCACAGCTGAAGAATACATCGCCGGTATGATCTTATTAGGCGTGGCGCCCTGTACCGCCATGGTGTTTATCTGGAGTCAGTTAACCCGCGGCAACGCCAATTACACCTTGGTACAGGTGTCGGTTAACGACCTGATTATGGTGGTGGCCTTTGCGCCCATTGCTGGTTTGCTGTTGGGGGTGACCGACATCGAGGTGCCCTGGCAAACGCTGCTGGCCTCTGTGGTGCTCTATGTATTGCTGCCGCTGCTGGCGGGTATCATTACTCGCTACGGTATGTTTAAGCAAAACGCCGCCGGGCTCGAGCAGTTTTTGCTCCGGGTCAAGCCACTGTCGATTTTGGGTTTAATTGCCACGGTGGTTTTACTGTTTGGTTTTCAGGCGCCGCGCATTCTGGCGCAACCAATGGCTATTGTGATGATCGCCATTCCGCTATTGATTCAAACCTACGGCATTTTTGCCCTGGCGTATTGGTGGGCCAAGCGCTGGCGTTTGAGTCACGACATCGCCGCACCCGCTTGTATGATTGCTACCTCTAACTTTTTTGAGTTGGCCGTGGCGGTGGCGATCTCGCTGTTTGGCTTACATTCGGGCGCAGCGCTCGCCACGGTGGTGGGGGTGTTGGTCGAGGTGCCGGTCATGTTGTCGCTGGTGGCTATTGCCAATCGTACACGCCACTGGTTTTAGAGTCTCGTTAGCAAAAGTGGTTAAGCCTTGAGCAATTTAATCGCTCTTATTTTACAGTAAGAGCGATTAAGTTTGCGGTGGGTTAGTAGCCGCCAACCCCCAGCGCCTTTGTATTAATATTGCGCGCGCCCTCCTCATTGCCCTGAAATAAAACCTTCACAATCCTGTCACGCAACATTCATAAAACTCGTCAACTATAGGCGCCACATGAGCACTGAGCTCGGATTTGGCCTGCCACGATGTGTGTGCCTTTTCAGTCAGTCATGTCAGTCCGTTATGGAAACGAGCTACGAATTTATCTGGCGTTAACAGGGGTTAGCGCCAGGCATACTTTGACAAACAATCCTTTGGGGAGCGTTGGAACTTATGAAGATCAAGACTCTGGTAAGCGTGAATGCACTGGCCGCTATGCTGGTTGCCTGTGGTGGCGGTGACATTAACCTGAATCCGTCGAGCAATGTAATTGACTCGAACAACACCACCAATAATATTACCAACGGTGGTGACAGCGGCGAAGTTCCAGATACCAACCCTTGTGCTTCTTACGAAAAAGATGGTCAAAGCCGTCAAGGTTCATTCGATGGTAGCAATTGTGTTTACGGCCCAACGTTTGTTAGTGACACAAACCCGCTGACCGTTGATTTGCTGATTCCCGCTCTGGAAAGCGGCATTCACATTTTTGAAGACAGCCTGTGGATTGGCGAAGACGTCGACAGCAGCGAAGCCGCCACCGGTGTGCGCATTCCGCAAGAAGGCGAAGGCTCTGAGTTGTCCATCGAAGCCGGCGCTAAAATCGCGTTCTCAGCCTCTACCGACTATGTCCGTATCGCCCGCGGCTCTACCATCGTTGCTGACGGTACGGCCGATGCTCCTATCATCTTCTCTGCGGTTACCGACTTACGTGATGGCGCAGCCACCGAGTCTGACCGCGGTTTGTGGGGCGGTGTGCAAATTAACGGTAACGGTATTACCAACAAGTGTACCGATGAGCAGCGCGCTGCGACCGACAACAATGTACACAGCTGTAATATTACGGCAGAGGGTCGTCCGGCTTCTTACGGTGGTAACAACAACGCCGAAAATTCTGGCATTTTGCGTTACGTGCAAATCAAACACGCCGGCTTTGAAGTGGTTGACGGCTCTGAGCTGAACGGCCTGACTTTGAACGCTGTAGGTTCTGGTACCACCATCGAATACGTACAAACTTACACCACACAAGACGATGGTTTTGAAATGTTTGGTGGTGCGGTTGATCTGAAAAACGTTGTTGCCACGAACGTGGGTGATGACTCGATCGACTTCTCTGAAGGTTGGGTCGGCAACGTACAGTTTGCGCTGGTTACCCACACTTCTGGCTCAAACCGTTGTATCGAAGCGGATAACACCGGTGGTGATCGTGCGGATGATCTGGAGCCTTTCACGAAAGGCCGCATTTCTAACATGACCTGTATCACCTCAAACGTAGATGAAGGTGAAGGTGATGACCCGTCCTCTAAAGGCGACTCAGAAGGTCCACTGTTCCGCGAAGGTGCACACTTTGAGTTGTACAACTCAATCGTAACCTCTAACGCCTCTGGTATGTCTTCTAACGAATGTTTTGAGTTGGATGACTCTGAAGGTCCGCAAACAATTTGGGCCGCTACCGAAGGCTGGTCTGTGGTTCACAGCACTTTGATTGCTTGTACTGAATCGACCAAAGCCGGTGTCGACCCTGCCAATGGCGCTTTCGATGTGGATAACTGGTTAGCCTCTGCCCCCAACAGCAATAACGTGGTGCTGGATGAAAACACTACCGGTGTATTGCCTGCCTCTGTGATCGACGGTTTAGACAGCAACCCACGCGCTTACATCACCGCCGCAAGCTTTACTGACGGCAATGGCGCCACTATCGATGTGCCTGTGTATGACGTCACCATGCTGGAAAACAACTTTGCAGCTGGTGCAGCGCCCGCTGTAGGTAGCGCTGGTACCAGCAACTTCTTTGAAGCGGTTGACTTCATCGGTGCGGTGAGTGCGAGCGACAACTGGGTAGCCGGCTGGACCGTAGGTTTGGATCAGTAAGCTGCAGGTTGAATCGAACGGCTAAGGCGCCTCTTATGGGGCGCCTTGCCACGACCGAATTCACCACAGAACAAAACCAGACAAGCTGTTAACGCTGTAACAGCCTAATCGTTTAAGACCCGTCCACCGCTACAATGAGTCTGCATAGGTTGCAGCGCGCGTTGGGTGGATCTTCCCAGACCGTTTGGAAAACCGCCTTAAAAGGTTTTTAAAATGCGCACAATGATTACCAAGCGAAACCCGTTAGCACTGGCGGTAGTTGCCGCCACCGTTGCTTTGGGTAGCACTCAATCGGTACTGGCTCAGTCCGATGGCGAAACCGGCGAGCAGCCCGAGCGTCAACGAGTGAGCATTCAGGCACCGGTTATTGAAGAGGTGCTGACCATCGGTCGCCTGCAAAGCAGCGCCGATTCTATTGTCGATGAGCGTATCGAGCAGGCGTTTGCCGCTGATGTGCTTGGCTTCGACCAAATTTCTCGCGCCGGTGACGCCGATGTCGCGTCGGCACTAGAGCGTGTTACCGGTTTGACTGTTGTCGATGATAAATACGTTTACGTTCGCTCGCTCGGTGAGCGCTACTCAAGCACCTTGTTGAATGGTGCGGCGGTACCGTCGCCTGAGTTAACGCGTAACGTATTGCCGTTGGACTTGTTTCCCTCGACTATTGTTAAAACCCTTAAAGTTCAAAAAGCTTATTCGCCCGATCTGCCGGCAACCTTCGGTGGCGGTAATATCGATATTCGCACCAAAGGTATGCCAGACGATGTCGTCATAGAGGCGTCTATTGGCACCGGCTGGAACACTGTTAATAAAGACGATGGAATTAGTTACTCTGGCGGTGATGTCGATAACACCTTGCCCGAGCCTATCGGCCAAGCTCTGCAACAGTTTCAGGGCGATCCAAGCCCCAACGGCATTCTGAATATCTTGCACACCACTGGTGGCTCGCCCAGCCCGGAGCTGGTTGCCGAGGCAAACCAAATAAACCGCAATTTATTATTATCGCTTGATCGCGATGTGCAAACGAGCCCCAAGTCGCTGCCGGCTGATTTTGATGGCAAGCTGTCACTGGGTAACTCTTGGTACCTGGGTGATGATTGGCGTGTTGGCGGTTTGGCAAATGTTTCGTACGATCATCAGTGGCGCAATAAAAATCAGAGTAAAAAAGGTGTGGGTAACCCCGAGACCATCAACTCTGAGGTGCAGCGCACATTTGAAGAGACCCGTGAGTTAGCCGCCGTAAGTGCCGGGGTGAGTTTTCAAGAAAGGCACACCATTGAGGCGAGCGCTTACTACATTACCGACGCCGAAGACGTTGCCTCTTACACCGAAGGCTTTGACTCCAACAACAGTGAAGCCGATGGTTCGCAAGTGGTGGACTATCAGACCCGCTATGAAGAGCGTCGTTTAGAAATATTCCAGCTGACCGGTGAACATGATTTTGACTTATTTTCGGGAACGCCCGCCGACGAGTTGATGATCGACTGGTTTTACTCTGACTCGCGCGCCGAAACTGCCGTACCTAACGAAGTCAATATTCAAGCTTCTAACGTACTGGACCCGATGACAGGTGAGGTACTAAAAACTCGCTTGCTATCGACCACCTCGGTGGCCACCTTTGCGTTTTTGCAGCTAGAAGATAACGTTACAAGCTACGGCTGGAACGGTGAGCTGCCTTTGAACTTTGGCGATAACCTGGTGACTTTTAGCGGGGGTTATAGCTACCACGATAAGTCTCGTGCTTATTATGGTTATACCGCCAATATCGACGCCGCTGGTGTGTCCGGCGATGTGATGGAAGGTACGCCTGGGCAGGTATTGTCCGATGAAAACCTCGGTAATATGGACAATAACTTTCAGCTGAGCATGGGTAATGGCTTGGGCAAAGAGAGTTATATTGCCGCTCAGATGACCGATGCCGCTTACGGTATGGTCGATATTAACCTCGATTACACCTGGCGCTTAACCGGTGGGGTACGCTACGAGGACTTCCGCCAAGCAGTACTGCCCGTAGATTTATTGGATTATACCGGTGACTCGATTGTCGATCTGAACGATCAGTTGGCGCAAGAGGATCAGAAATTTGCCATTAAGGATGACGGCTGGTTTCCATCGGTAGCGCTAACGTTTATGGATCAGGGCTTTATGGGCGCCGATGACTTCCAGGTGCGTGCCTCGGTAAGCCAAACCGTGGTTCGTCCCGATTTGCGGGAGATCTCGGATGTCGAGTACATCGACCCAGAGCTAGGTATTCGCGTGCAGGGTAATCCGCTGCTGGAGTTCTCGGAGCTGGACCATTTTGATTTACGTACCGAGTGGTTCTACGCCGGCGGCGATAACTTTACGGTGTCGTTGTTTTATAAAGACATTAAAAACCCTATCGAGCAGACCCGCGCGCCTGGCTCCGATGATGATATTTTGCTGCAGTTTTACAACGCGGAGTCCGGTGAAATTTACGGCTTGGAGTTTGAGGGCTTAAAAGACGTTGGCGCGGGATTTTTTGTCTCGGGTAACTTAACGTTAAGCGACTCAGAAATTGTCTCGGCCGACGGCCTTGGTTTTACCAACACCACGCGACGTATGACCGGGCAATCTGAGTATGTGATGAACGTGCAGTTGGGTTTCGATTCGCCCGACGGCATGCATACCGCCTCACTCTTGTACAATGTGTTTGGCGATCGTGTTTACTATGCGGCCCGCTCCAACGGTCACCAGGACGCGTTTGAGCAACCGTTTCATTCGATCGATTTTGTTTACACCTTTTATCCAACAAACTCACTTAGCATGAAGCTTAAGCTGAGCAATTTGCTGGGACAAGATCGCGAGTTTGAGCAGGTGAACTCCGCTGGCGAAGCCGTTACGATTCTTAAGCAAGAGCAGGGTACGGGTGTGGGTCTGGATTTTAAATACTCCTTCTAACCACAGCTAATAGCCCAACTGGCACGAGCAATCGTGCCCAAGCCGTCACCGCAAGGTGGCGGCTTTTTTGTTTGTATAGGTGCCATAAAAGCGGCGAACTTTTTGGTGTTTTTATTAAAAAAACATTTTTTTGCTTTTAGTATCGGATATTTCTGATGGTCAGTGTGACAGCCGTCACGGTATAAAGTATTTGATGAATGCTCGCTCAGTGTCGGGCAAAAACAAAAAATATTCGACGCCACATTGCTCGCAGCCCCCGTCAGCACTCAAGCGCTGAACTGACGTCCCCCTTCTATAAGCCTGTCTTGTGCCAAAGTGGGCCTTCTTTTTGTGTCACACCTTGGCGATAAAGTAAAAGTGCAACGCATTGTTGTCGCTTTCGTCTCACTATAAGGCTCACTGGAGAAGGTAATACGTGGGTTTACGGTTATCGCTTCACAGCGTATCCGGCAATCCGTCAGGGACATAACGAATAATCACTACCTGGAGAATCTCTATGAGCGATTCTAGTAAACGACCTGGGCGCCTTGTCGCCTTTACCGCCGTTGCCTGCCTGGGTTTTGCCGCCCAAGCGCAGGCACAAGTTGGCCCGTTACTGTGGGAGGACAACTTTAACACCCTAAACACCGACCACTGGAACGTCATTGAAGGCGATGGCTGCCCCGGACTGTGTGGTTGGGGTAACCAAGAGCTCGAATATTACCAAGATGATAACGTCTCCATCGAGCCCGTACCCGGCGAGTCAGGAAACTCCGCGATTGTACTGGAGGCGCGCAATCAATCTGTCGAAAACCGGGCGTTTACTTCCGGTAAGCTCGACAGTAAAAATGGCGTATCTGTGAAATACGGCATGATCGAGACGCGCATTCGCGTCCCTAACCTTGATACTGGTTTGTGGCCCGCGTTTTGGCTGTTAGGTACCAGTACGTCACCGTGGCCCGCCAAGGGCGAGATTGACATGATGGAGATGGGGCACAAACAGTCTTACATCGATGCGGAATTTTCCGGTGCCAACATCAACCACTTTGTTGGCTCTAACGCCATCTTCTATGCCGATGCTGCCTGTGTTCCGGCCAACCCAACCTGCGCCGCCAGCACCGCATTTGAAACCGACAACGCCTATTTGGCAAGCACATCACTGGCCGATCGCTTTGTGACGTATCGTCTGTATTGGACGGATCAATCGCTGCGTTTTTCGGTGGTCGATAACGGCACCGAATACGATATGTACGATTCGCCGATTCCGGTCAACGAAGAGTCGAGCGAATTTCGCCAACCATTTTATCTGTTGATGAACCTGGCCGTCGGTGGCAACTTCACCGATGCCCTGCAAAATAGTCAGGTAACCGCGCCATTGCCCGCCAAAATGTACATCGATTACGTCCGCGTCTACGAGTACAACGGCCTGGGTGAAGTGACCCTGGGTAACCCCTCCGAACCTGAAACCGGCACCTTTGGGGTGTTCAGTGATCGCACCGATACCAGCCGCTCGCTGGCAAGCGGTGAGACCTCGGATATTTATATCTGGAGCACCAACTCGTTGGTGGGCGGTAATGCGCAGCCGTTCGAGGGCTCAGAGGTCATCTCCTGGGATTACACTGCCCCCGGCCAGTGGTTTGGCGGCGGCGTGCAATCGCGTCAACCGCTGGATATGAGCAATTTTGTCGATGGTGATTTAAGCTTTCGTATTAAAGTCCCGGCCAATGTCGGGTTTCGTGTTGGTATTACCGATACCTACACCAACGAGCATTACATCGACTTCCCAGCTGGCGAAGAAAAATACGGATTGGTGCGCAACGGCGGCTGGAGCCAAGTCACCATTCCTGTGGAGGAGCTAACCGGTGAGCTTATTGCCCTGCAATCGGTCAGCTACCCATTCGCCATACTTAGCACTGCTACAACACCCGCGAGCAATGTTGCCATTGCGATCGATGATATTGTTTGGCTAGGTGGCGGCGATGCTAACACGGGTGGTGGTAACGACGACGATAACGATGGCGTCGACAATGGCACCGATCAGTGTCCTGGTACTGCAAGTGGTGCACAGGTTAACGCCCTCGGCTGTGCCACCACAGACGCGCAGATTGAAGCTGAAGATTACAGCAACTTTATGGACGCCGATGTAGGTAACAATGGCGGTGCTTATCGCACGGATGATGTCGATATTGAGGCGACCACTGATAATGGTGGCGGTTTTAACGTCGGCTGGACGACTCCCGGCGAATGGTTAGAATACGACACTAACCTGGCGCCCGGCACGTATCAGGTCAGTGCTCGGGTGGCGTCTCTTAACGGCGGCGGGCAATTCACTCTCAGCGAGGGTGGCGAATCTGTCTCGGCTAACATCGCCGCTACCGGTGGCTGGCAAGTTTGGCAAACCATCGACCTTGGCGAATTGCAAATTAATGCAGACGCAAGCCTGCGTTTAGACGTACAAACCGGAGGCTTCAATCTTAACTGGTTGCGCTTGGAGCAAACATCCGGTGACGGTGGCGATGATACTACGCCTCCCGCCGGTCCTTACGGGGTAGAGCAAACCTCAGCTGACACCTTGGCGTTTTATGTGCAGTCGTCCTCCTGGGCAGACATTCATTACAGCGTTAATGGTGGTGGGCAGCAAAATGTACGTATGACCCAAGCAAGCGGTGAAAACACCTACCCGGTGAGCGGGTTATCGGCCGGTGACACCTTAAGCTACAGCTTCACTTACTGGGATGCCGCCGGCAATATGGCTGTCGATACTGCAACACAAACGGTCATCGTTCAGTAAACGTTTTAAAACCTTCCAAGCGGCACCTTTCGGTGCCGCTTTATGGCACGTTCGTGTCAAATCAAAAGTCGATAGTTATATTGCGTTAAAAGCTTCCGATAAAACATTGGGGTTAGCCCTGATGGTGCTGTGTTGTTTAGCTCGCATTTTATTCAGCGTACGCAACGACAAAAAATCGTGACTCCGTGTCGTTAAATAACGCGGTTAACCATAGCGGGTCGATCTTTCGGCATAAGAAGTTGCCCCTCGCGGCTATCGCAAGCGAACGTTTTTGTCTTAAACGGTAATTAAAATAGGGGATTACTTAGACGCTTTTGCTATAGGCCTAGCTAAAAATGGCTAGATTTGTGTGTTTTTTGTGCGTTTAAGGGGGTGGAATCAAAAAAAATGCGTTAAAAATCGTGTTTTTCGCAAAAAAATTTAAAAAAAGTCATTTCTGTAATAATAAATTAACAATAGCGTGCTTGGGCCGGTGATATTCTTAATACCAATGGTGCAGAAACAGTTTACCGGCTGCGCCCATTTGAAGTCGGGGATGTCCCCCAGAGATGACGAGGATTTGAGCATGAAAACACTTCTAACCAATAAAGTGCTCGGTTCACTGGCGATTCTGGCAGTAGTGCTGCCTTTTTCTAGCAGTGCGAGCTCCATGTACCAACCCGCTCAGTTTGGTGATGCGGTCGATCAGGTGAGCCAAAAAGTGGTTATTCCTGAGCAAATGCGCCAAGAGCAGCGCACTATCTCAGTGTACTGCCAAGCAGACATCGCCGCCACTGGCGTGACCAGTAATGTCAGCTGTTTTGACAAAGCCGCCTACGATGACCTGCAAGGGCAAACCCAGCGCGCCATCGAAGGGCTAAGCTTTGCACCTGCGCAAGTGGACGGCACCGCTGTTCCGGTGCGTATGGGCTTTCGGGTCGTTTACTCACGCAACGACAGCCAGCCCAACGTGGTGATGCTGCCTAATCTGGGTACGCTACAGCGTGAATACGGCGTTAGTTACGTTGCACCGCAAGAGCGCCTGGATCAGGCCGACTGGTACAGCGCCTACGCCGCCGACGGCAACGCAAACGGCAAGCCGTTTTTTAACGAAGGCCAGCTGGCCCGTGTGGTGGGCGAGGTAAATGCCGATGGTGAAGTCAGTTCGGTTAAGACTGTCGAGGCTCGTGGTCGCACTCGTCGCGATGCCAAAGTAGTCGAAGGCGCGTTAAAAAATTCTCGCTTTATCCCAGGCTTTGTTGGTGATGACGCGGTGAATATGCACTACATTGCAGTGCTGAATTACCCCGAGAACGATTAATGTTCTCTTAGCCCAAGGGCTAGCTCCTGTCGTAAAAGCCACCTCCGGGTGGCTTTTTTATGGCAAATACCGTTACACGGCAGCCGTGTTAAGTGAGCTCAATACAGGCGCGCTCCCGTGCGCTGCGCTCGACGACCTCGATCATTCCCACCGTTACCAGCGCCTGCTCGGCTTGTACCAATAAGGTATCGCCATGCACTACATGGCGATAAACATTATCGTAAAACAACGGGTAATTACCGGCCACAGTCGGGTAGGCTTCACGGCCTTTATCGGTGTGAATATGGCCCCACTCGTGGGGTGCTTCATCGGCCCAGTTGGCCCCTTGCGGCACCATGCCAGCGGCCAGGCGGGCTTCTTGTACATCGCCCAGCGGTTTTAGGTAACTGCCTTGATCGCCGTGGATGACGTAGGCCGGGGCCGGCTCGCGCGCAAGCATACTCGCTTTTAATAAACACTTATGGCCGGGGTAATCGAGCCGCACATCAAAGTAATCGCAGGTTTGTGCACCGTCACGCTCTATGCGTAAGTCGGCATAAACCGACTGGGGTAAACCAAACAAGATTAAACACTCATCCAATAAGTGCGAGCCTAAATCGTACAGCAAGCCGGCGCCGGGGCCCGGCTCTTCCTTCCATTTCTTAGGGCCGGGCGCGGGCCGAAACCGGTCGATGGTAACGGCAAAGGTATTAATCTTACCCAAACGCTTTTCGTGCAATATTTTTTGTGCGGTGTTAAAGCCCGACTGCAACCGTCGGTTGTGAAACACCGTTAACATAAGCCCGAGCTGCTCGGCCAGTTCAATCAGCTCGCGGCCTTCATCAATCGTCGCGGTAAAGGGCTTTTCTAACACCACATGCTTGCCGGCGCGCAAGGCATCACGGGCCATGGGGTAGTGCAACGCATTAGGGGTGTTGACCACCACAATATCAATAGTCGGGTTGCCGATAAGCTCGGCAAAACTGCGGGCGATCGTTACCTCGGGGTAGCGCTCGTGGGCGGTGTTGCTGCTGCGCTGCAGCACAGCGGCAAGCTTTAGGTTTGGGTGCGCGGCAATCAGTGGTGCGTGAAATACCTTGCCAGACATGCCGTATGAGGCCAGTGCGATGTTTAGGGGTTTGCTCATGGGGTAAAGTGTCCGGTAGTGGCCGTTGGTGCTGTGCAAGAAAACGCTTTGTGTTAATCCAAGCGCTTTTTAAAGCGCAGTGATGCAATAATAAGCCCCACAACCGTAAAGGCCGTCAGCCAACACAGGTCAAACGTTAGCTGCCCGAGGGCGGCATCGCGCAGCACAACCGCGCGTATTAAACGCATATAGTGAGTGGCGGGCAGCGCCTCGGCAACCCACTGCGCGGCCACGGGCATGGCTTGATAGGGAAACATAAAGCCGCTTAATAAAATAGAGGGCAGCAACACAAAAATGGTCATCTGCATTGCTTGCAGTTGCGTTTTAGCAATGGTCGAGAGAATCAGGCCCAGGGTTAAACTGGCGCCGATAAAAACCAAAGTGATCACACAAAGAGCGATGATGCCGCCACTAATAGGCACATCAAACACCCAGTGGCCGAGCTGCAAAATAATGGCTGTTTGAATAAAGCCGATTACCACGTAGGGAATAATTTTGCCCAGCATTAGCTCCATGGGCCGCACGGGCGTGGTAATCAAAAGCTCCATGTTGCCCCGCTCGCGCTCGCGCACAATCGCCGCCGAGGTAAACATAATCATGGTCATGGTCAGAATCACACCCACCAAGCCAGGCACAATATTAACGGCGGTGCGTCGCTCGGGGTTGTAAAAAATGGAGGTGGCAAAGGTTGGTTGGCTGATATGCCGCTCGGCGCTGGGCTCGGGTATCAACTGATCGAGCGGCATATTGGCCAGCCCTAAGAGCGCCGAGCTGACCAAACTGTCCGAGCCATCCACCATCCACTGGCCCACCACGTCGCCTCGCACTAAGCGATTACTTAAATCGTTGGGTAGCACCAATACGGCGCTTACTTCACCGGCGGCTATGGCTTTTTGCGCCTGTTGCGGTGTCGGGTAATGGTGGGTGATATCAACGACGCCGGTGGCCTCGGCGGTGGCGGCAATCAAGCGCCCGGCGGTTGTTTCGCTTAAATCGGTCACGCCCACGGGAATATTACGCACGTTGGTATTAATGGCAAAACCAAACAGCAGCAGTTGCACTAAAGGGATCATCACCACCATGCCAAAGGTCAGCCGATCGCGCCCCAGCTGACGAAACTCTTTTGTGGCAATGGCAAGCAGCCGATAAGCATTCATAGGCTGCCTCCGGTATTGCGCTGCCCGGACGCCTCTGTGGTCACGGTCACAAACACATCTTCTAGGCTTGGGTGGGTAAGGTGTAGTTCGGCGTCGGGTAGCTCGGCGCTACGGCGCACAAATTCGGCCGGATCGCTCACCCTGTTATCCACCAGTACTCGCAAGCGCGCGCCTTGTTGCGAGGCCGAATGTACCTCGGGGCAATCCAGTAGTTGTTGGCGAACTTGGCGCAGGTGCTCGCCGCCGACCTCCACCACTTGCGCGCCCAAGTCGTCCATAAGTTGTTGCGGTGTTCCCTCGGCGACCAGTTTTCCGGCATTGAGGATGGCCAAACGATGGCAGCGCTCCGCCTCATCCATATAGTGGGACGAGACTAAGATAGTCGTGCCCTGATCGCACAGATCGAACAACTTCTCCCAAAAGTGGCGGCGGTTTTCCGGGTCGACCGCCGAGGTGGGTTCGTCTAAAAATAACAAATCGGGCTTGTGGAATACCGCCGCCGCCAGTGCCAAACGCTGTTTTTGCCCGCCACTTAAGCTGCCAACGCGCTGTTTGCGAATGGGCTGTAAATGGTAGGTGTCGCACAACTCATCGCTGCGGCTGCGCACAGTGCGGCGGTTAAAACCGTAAATCTGACCGATAAAGCTCAGGTTTTCTTGCACGCTTAAATCGTCGTACAGCGAAAACTTTTGTGTCATATAACCAATGCGTAAACGCAGCGCTTCGGCCTCGCGGGGTATCTCCAGCCCCAGTACATTGACATTGCCTTCACTCGGCTCTAGCAGGCCGCACAGTGTACGAATACACGTGGATTTGCCCGAGCCATTGGGCCCCAAAAAGCCGTAAATACAACCGCGCTGAATGTTTAAGCTGACGTTGTCGACCGCGGTAAACTCGCCAAACCGACGGGTAACATTATGGGCGGTAATGGCCGCCTCGTCGGCCTCACGGGGCATTGCGGTATACCTGTACCGGCATGCCAGTAGGCAGCTGCTCGGCGTTGGCTAAATCTATCTCGGCCAGGTACACCAGCCGTGAACGATCCGATTTGTTGAGCGCGTAATAAGGCGAAAAAGCCGGGTCGCGCGCGACCCAACGCAGCGTGCCGCTATAACCCTGCGCCACGCCATCGGCTGTTATCCATAAAGTGTCGCCCGTATTAAGGGTGGCCCGCACCGGCTCCGGAATATACACCCGGGCGTAAGGTGCTGTGTCGGCTAATAAGATTGCCACGGGGGTGCCGGCGCTTACACGCTCGCCCAGGTTCCAGGGCAAGCTGTCCAGATAGCCGGCGCGCGTGGCCCGCACGCTGAGCTCATCCAGCGTTAATTGGGCTAATTGGTGTTGCGCCTTCGCCGCATTGACGTCCGCCTGGGCCTGCGCCAGGGTCTCTTCGCGTGTGCCATTGGTTAAGGCCAGTAGTTGCTCGCGGCTGGCTTCAACCTGCGCCGCCGCGCTGTCGCGCGCCGCTTCGGCTTGGTCGAGATCGGCCTGAGAGTTAACGTGTTTTTCGCGCAGTTGCAGAGCGCGCAGGTAGGTTCGTTCGGCCGAAGTTAAGCTGGCTTTCGCGCCGTTTAACTCGGCGCGGGCGGCATCAATATCTTCAACTCTGGCACCATTGCGCAGCTCGTCAAAACGCGCGTTGGCTTTAATCAGCTCGGCCTGAGCGTTATCAAGTGCCGCTTGTTGGCGGCGCGGATCTAGCTGTACCAACAAAGTGCCCGCCGCTACCTGGCTGCCCTCGGCGACCGGCAGCGCGGTAATAATTTCCCCTGAGGTGGCCTTGTGCACAATGCGGTCGCGCTCAAGGGTGCCAAGCGCTAGCGGCTCCGGCTTGCCGCAGCCAGCCAACAGCAGCGCTAAGATGAGTGCGCTTATCCAAAGGCGGTAATAAGTGCTCATGTATAGCTCCTGCATGATTAGGGTTAGCTCAAGGGGCTGATTATAGGAAGTGTAATGGCTCGGGTACTAAGGTGCTAGGGGGGATTGGTTCTGGCGCACCCGCACGTCAAGTGCGCCGATATCTCAGCCGCCACTAAATTACACACGATTACAGATTAAGATTATGGCGTTTTTATCCACTACACTGGGTGGACCCTCTTTTAAGATTACGTGAGGCCTTGCGCCCAATAATAAGGAAGCCGTAATGGTTGCTCGAATCGTTGTACCAAAATTGGCTGTGTTGGTTCTGCTGGCCCTTGTGGTGGCACCCATGGTGACGGCCAAGGGCGCCGACGGCGATGCTATTCATGTTGATCTACAGTCACTCGATTGCGCGATAGCCCCCCAATCGGCGTCGGCCTCTTTACCCTTGCCCGGCTCCCTCCCGTTAGTCGATTACGAGCAAGCGCTTTACCCTTGGGTTGTAAACCGCGAATACGCGGCGTTGGGTTGGTGCCACGACAAAGAGGTGCGCGATACCGGACCTTTCGTTGATGGCCAGTACCATGGTACTCATCCGGCAGTGCTAATTTATTACTCACCTAATATGATGGCGTGGTTGCTCAACCGCGAAAAAGGCATCGAGAGTGAGATTCCCGATGGCGCCATGATTATTAAAGAGATGTACGGCGCGCCGGCACAAATCTACCGCGATATACGCCGCCTTAAAAGTGCCGATGAATACGAGTCTTTGCGATTGCAGCAGCTCTCGGATTGGACGGTTATGGTGAAAGATGCCAAGGCTTCGGGCGACGGTTGGTTTTGGGGCAGCGTCTCGGCGCCCACCTTAGTAGATGGCAAGCGGCAAAGCACCACAGAGGCGGTAAAGGCGCAGCTGGATACCCGTGAAAACAACAACAAGGCAAAGTCCTACGTGGCGACCAACGGCGTTCGGTTGTCCGGTTTTGGTATGCCTTGCCTACGCTGTCACGCCTCGGCGGATAATGAGCTAACCTTTGCCAGCTTGCGTAATATTAAGGGGTTTGAGGCTAAGGGCGACCCGCTGCGGTTTCTTGACGATAACTCCTGGCGCACTGCCAGCCACTTCGCTAACTATCCGTTATCCTTGCTGCTCGATGACCCGGAGCTAAAAACCATATTCGATATTCCGCTGTCGCAACTGCCTTGGTCTACCCAGCAGCGTGTTCGGCGTGCAGCCGCCGACGCCTCGTTTAACGAGCACGATCGCGATTCACAAATGGATGAGGCGACCTACGCCAAGCTGTTTAGCGACGAAAACACGGGTGACGAGCATTACATCAATCAAGCCTTTCTTAACACCTTCCCGCAGATACCGGCATTAAAAGCGGCGGATGTTAAAAAGTTTCCCCAGCAGTGGCTGGATCACGTCGTGCAAAAAAGCGGTGAGCCGCAGGAGTATGTCACCTCGGATAACTGCCTTGGCTGCCACGGTGGCTTAAGTGCCGACACCTTTGGCACCACCATGTTTGTGGCCACCGGCCCCGAGTATGGCGATGGTTTTGATATTTCAGAGTACGGCGAGTGGCGCTGGTCACCCATGGGCCTGGCGGGGCGAGACCCGATTTTCCACGCGCAGCTAGAAAGCGAAATGGCAATATTAAATAAAGACGCCAAAAATCCAGAAGAATCCGGTTTAAAAGGCCCGCTAAAAGAAACCCAGCAAGCGGTAACCAACACGTGCCTGAGTTGCCACGGCGCCATGGGCCAAAGGCAGTTAACGCTAGACGCCCATCAAAACGAGAGCTTGGATAAAAATTTTAAAACCGATTTTTTTTACTATACCGAGCAACTATCTTCCGGAGAGACGCAAAGCTTAGAGGAAAAGCAATACCATCAATACGGCGCACTCGGGCGCGATGGCATCAGCTGCATGGTGTGTCACCGCATTGACGGGCCAGACGAGCAAGCCGTGGCAAGCTGGAACCCGCCGAAGGGTTGGGTCAGTACGGGCATAGAAGATAAAGCGCTGGCGTACTTGTTGTTTCATAACTCCACCGGGCGCTTTGATACCAGCGATGCGGGCACTCTTAATGGGCCTTTCGATGTGGCACAAAAGCCCATGGAGCACGCCCTCAATATAACGCCCAGCAAAAGCGACTTTATACAAAAGTCGGAATTGTGCGGAACGTGCCACACCATTAACCTTCCTAACATCGGCTCTAGCGATACCCGCTTGCCGGTTCTGCAAGCTGCCGAGGTTGACCCGGCGTTTGCCGAGTACCCGCACTCCATCGAGCAGGCAACTTTTTTAGAGTGGCAGAACAGCGCCTTCGCGCAGGGTGATACCGCGCAAAGCTGTCAGGATTGCCACATGCCCTCAAGCTTTGCCAGCGAGAAAGACGATGTTTCCATTGATGAGCTGATCAGCAAAATCGCCACCATAGAAGACAGCAACTACCCGGATGCCGACCACGGCTTAGCGGCCGATGAACTCGAGGTGCCGTTTCGCAAAGAGTACAAGCGCCACACTCACGTGGGGCTAAACGCCTTCTTGTTAAGCATGTTTAAACAGTTTGAGCCAATACTGGGGGTAGCCCCTAAAAGCTATATGACGGGAGCATCCGAGGCCGGCGTTGATTTGGCGCTAGAGAGCATGAAGCAGCAAGCGCGTCACAGTACCGTCGATATGAGTATCGATAAACTCCACTTTGCAGACAATACCCTGGTGGTTGATGTAACGGCTAAAAACAAAACCGGGCACCGCTTTCCCAGCGGTGTGGCATTTAGGCGCGGGTTTATTGAGCTGCTGGTAAAAGACGGTGACGAAATCGTCTGGAGTTCGGGGCGCACCAACGATGCCGGTGTTATTGTCGATCACTCGGGCCAACCACTGGCCACCGAGTTTTTACCTAAAGGCGATTGCGGGCACCCGAATAACCAACCCGCCGGCTGTTACCAGGCGCATCATCAGGTTATTACCAGCGATAAACAGGTACAAATTTACGAAGAGCTAAACCGCAATAAAGCCCAGGAGTTTACCACCAGCTTTGTTCACCGCGTGTACATCGTAAAAGATAACCGGCTGCTGCCCGATGGCTGGCGCGATTCATCGTTCTTTAAGCCACAAGGCGAGGTGATGACGCAGTATATGGAAGCCACCGACCCGCATTTTGTGGGCACCGACCCCGATTACCAAGATCAGGGTACAGGCTTTATTGGTCGGGACTCGTTGCAGTACCGTATTGATTTACCCGCACACTACCGTGGTGAACCACTCACGGTAGAGGCGACTATGTATTACCAGGCGATACCGCCGTATTGGTTAAAGCAGCGCTTTGACCAGGCGCCCAACGGTGAGGCCACCCGGCGTTTACATTATGTGGCGAGCCGTTTGAATCTTGAGCGGGAGGGGGATGTGTTTAAGCAGTGGAAGTTTAGGATTAATTCCGCTAGGGCGGTGGTTGAACGGGGACGTTAATATGTTTATAGGTGTGGTGGGGTGCCGCCGAGGCGGGCTTTTTGTATGCCCGTGTCGCCGGGCGTGGCGAGTTACTTTTCTTTTGTTTGGCTGGTCTCAATGGGCAAAGCAAAGTAACTCCGCCGCTCCTGCGCATCCATGCGCCCGCGGCATTAGTGCATCCATGCACGTCAAAGGCGCGCCCCCAACATATCCAGCCCTTCGGGTTCCCTCACTCCAGCCGATTTTTGCGGGCCGCATCGACAGGCCGTCCATGGCCTGACGATAGCTTGCGCGCACGTCCTGTGCGCTTACCCCCAAAAATAGGCTTCCATTCGGCTGTATCTACGGGGTATTTAAAAGCGGTGCTTCGTGGTTAGCTGAGCCGTCGAAATACCATATTTATGGTCCTCACATCGTCATGCCGGCCTTGAGCCGGTATCCAGTGAGCGGAGTGCATTACCCACGCTTTGAGGCTGGTTCTAGAGGTGCGGCTGTATGGTGCTCTATCAATGTGGGCTTTTATTTTGAAGTCTGTCTTGCCAGGCATATGGCTTTAGATCGTGATTAACATTCGGGCGTTGGTTGGGCTAACCACAATGCTGTTATCCTGTACAGTTGTATGTGCGGTCTATTTTTGCTTGACCATAATTCAAACTCTTCTGGAGGTTTGAGTTGGCGGGGTATTCGAGGTAGTTTCGGTTAAAATTCAATAAAGGATAGGCTCCTTGGTGTCGGAATTTCCAGAGGGAGCCTATTAAAATGTTAAATTGAAGGAGTAACGATTGGATTTCAAAGATTTTCTTCCTGTTGTCGGAATAATTCTGGGCTGGCTTCTAAGTGAAACGAGCTCATATTTAAAAGGGCGCGATTCTTCATTCAAAAGTACAGGCCAAGCAATTTCAAATTTTTATATGCTGTACATGGAAATGGTTCAAGTTAAAATGGCTTATGAAAAATATAAAAATATGACCAGTGACATAAAGGTATGGGAGCATGGTCGCCAAAGAGCTTTTAAAGAATACACATCGAAAGATCCAAACTTCAGCTCTCGCCTGAGCACCTCTATTGACTATATAGCCGAATTTGCTCCGCTGGAGGCCTTTCAGTTAAGGGAAATAATTTCTAAATATGAGTTTATGAAATCTAGAGACCTTAATGTTTTTTTGAAAAGCGAAAAACTATACTTGTCTATGTTAAGCGGTTATGAAACTGGATTTCTTGGCTATCAATTTTTATTGGAAAAATCCATTAGGAAACTGGCTCAGCGCCATAGTGTTTTTGAATGGCTTAAAATTGAAATAAGAATAAGGGCAATAAAAAAATACACAGATCCAAAAGATATGGTGTTTGGAAGCCAAGTGTTAAAAAAGAAAAAATAATTTAACAGGGGCTGGTGGGGTCAAGTCTTGAACCGTGAATCTGGTTTTTACGTGGTTACGAGGCGCCGCATCAAAGGGCTTGGTATCAGTCCTTACAAATCACATACACTAGAGCCAGAGTATGTGGGCGTGGAATCTATAATCTTATTTGTGCGCTTTTTTAGAAAGGTCAGTTTAGATTAATGAGTTTCTCTCTCGGTTCTATCACCGAGGTCGTCTGTGGTCTAATCGGACCAGTTTTTCGCTGTTACGAGCGTTAAATGTTAAAGGAGTTAATGTGAACCCTCTAAAAAAGTCGAAAAGAAATTTCAAGCGTAAGGTGGCCAAGGCTACGGGAGTTCCAACTACAAAATCAGGTCGAAAGCGTAAGGCCGATACAATGCAGGGGCAATTGGTTTTGTGGCTTATAGTCATTGGCGTTGTGGTTTACATTTTCTCTGGTGGCTCATAGGGAGATCCATTGTTCAACTGCAGTGGCAAGGGGCAGGCCTGCAAGGCACTTAATTAAGCTGTAGACTTATTCCAATTTCGCTGCTTTGGGGAGTGCCCATGCTTTCTTATCAGCTCTCGGGACTCGCTACGTGGCCGTGCGGAATTGGGGTCGCGTCTTTGATTTATGATTTCAGCATCGAGGGATGCACTCTGTAGGTTGGTTGTTACTTAGCTACGAAGCACTGTTTTTAAATTCCCTTGGAGAGATGCTGAGGTCAAGTCTCGAACCGTGAATTTTTCCCGGTGGCTACGAAGAGTGGCAAGGGCCAGATCTTTGATGTTTGATTGCAGCGGTATCTTTTGTGTTTCGGGTAGCTCAGCTACGAAGTGCCGCTTTAACTCCCCCTGCAGCCAGCCGAGCGCAGGTCTATTTTAGTGGGTAAGCAAATAGGACATTTGCGCAAGTCTCGTCAGGGCAGGGACGCCCTGTCGAGACGGCCCGCTAAAGTGGCTGGGTGAGGCCTAGCGATTGCAAAGCGCTGCTTTGCGCGTAGCTGAACGCCGGCAAGCTGAGCTTGCCGGCAGGGCGTGAGGGAACCCGTTAGGGCTGAGATGCCGGGGTGGCCTCTTTTGATGACTTTTCTGGCCACCCAAACAGAAAAGTTATTCGCCCGCCCGGCGACTGAGGGCAAGCAAATTGAAGATTGTATTACTGTCAGTCGTTAAACCGGTGGACTTTGGGCAAGCCTTAAAGCTCACACATAAAAAAGGGCCCGAAGGCCCTTTCTCATGAAGATTAATTCAAATTAATCAGTCTTTTCTTCAATCTTGTCACCGAGATCTTCTGCACCTTCCTCTATGTCGTGCCAAGCCGATGAGGTAGCTTCTTTGGTGTTCTCCCAAGCGCTTTCGCTAACGTCTTTGGTTTTTTCCCAGGCCTGTTGCAATGCCGCACTGGTTTTGTTCCACCAGTCTTCACTGTATTCTGGCTGCTCTTTTAACTGTGCCTTGGTCAACTCCAAATGAACTTCATATTCCATTTCATCGAAGCCTTGTTTGCCAGGCTCTGGCATCACGGTAAATGAACCGCGCTGTATCACTACCTCTTTACCGCCAAGGCCCATGACTTCGTCAGTCTCGATAACGATAGAGTGTACTGACATATCGTTACCCATCAAGATATCTTCGACTTCACCCACTTCTTGGCCCGTACTGTCAAAAACCTCGGCCTCTTCTAAATCCGACATTGAGTACAAACCTTCGGCCGCAAATGCAGTGCCGGCCATTGAAGTTGCAAGTAGTGCGGGCAGTGCGAGCTTTTGAAAATATTTCATAGTAAATCTCCTAGATTGAAAAATTGTCCGTAAATGACGTTATAAGTCGTGCGTTTATCGAATCTAGTTAATATATGGCAACTCTCGTGCCAGAGTGGTCAGTCGGTGGTTTGAGAATCTTATTGCGCAAGCGATTCTGGAGGAGTGCAGTTGTGTTAAAGAAGTTTATCGCGTGGTCACGTCCGGCTTAATCGCATGTGATTGAGGCTGCTGATAGCTGATATCACTCAGCTGCTTGTTGCTCGAAGTGGCTGCGTACTCCACTATAGGAAGTTCGTTCTATTACGGTGGGTTATTGATAAGCTTCACTTGTCGAGCGGTTTCGCACGGTTCTAATTTATAAATGTATTCAGTGATTAATCGGTATTTCCCGCTAGTGTTTAATGAGTAGCAGAGCTTTCGGTTGAGCTAAAGTAAGCCGACTGAGGTAAAAGCCTGAAGTTAACCGCGATTATCCAAGTCTCGTTGCGTGGGTTTACGGCGCATCTCTGCATGCCGTAAACCAACGGTAACGTGCTTGATATAGATGGGCGTTTATATGGCTAGACGTCGTTTTGCTGTTATCGACCTGCCTTATCAAGCACTGTATATTGCCCACTGGGCCAATGTGCCTAGCGCGGCCATTATGAGCGCACCTAATAATGCCCAACCGAACCCGTCGATAGTGAGGTGGTCGGTCATTTTATCGGTAATTTTAAGCACGATGGCGTCGATGATCCAGCGGGTAATAAAAGCAAGCAGTAAGGCAATGCCTAAGGTGAGCACCGTAAATACGGTAAAAAATAGCCATCCGAGTAAAAAATTCAAAATGCCGAATATCGCTGCTACCCATAATGCGCTTTTAAAGTTCTTAATGTGAAACCCCGGTAATATCGCCGCCGTTAGCCACACTGTGAAAGATAAAATTAACCAATTTAAAATCAATGTCATGATGTTTTCCGTCCAGCTATTCTGTATGGGGAATCTTGAGTTCTGTAAGCTTAGCGAAGTTCATGCCAGATACAGTATCTAATATGGATTGGGCGTGCTTAAGAATGGTTTTGCGAGAAATCTGTAGTGTGTCGAGGTGAGGGTGAGAATATTATGGGTAACAAATTTGATAGCTTTGTAAAAGTATCCTACTTGTGGGCGGGGATTTTATTTATAGTGTCGATAGTAGGGCTAACAGGAGACTGGACGTGGGTGGGAGAAGCTATATTTTTTATAGGATTGGTGCTGTCGCTAGCCCTGTGCGCTGCCACTTATAACGTAAGCCACTTTTTAAAGCTAAGTACTTTGGTTTATAAATTACTGTGTGGGTTAGGGGTAGTTTGGGGGGTAGCGTATATTGTTTGGTTTTATTTTGAAATCACTTTGAATCATCTCCCAGGTGTTGTGACCAGTCTTTTCCACTTTTCGTCGGTTGTTCTGATCTCTGGGCCATTTGTCATTTTTTACCGAGCATTGAGCAGCCTGGACATAAACAAAAGGTCGGCGGCCAAAGATTCGCACTCGCAGTAAATCAATGGCGAGAAAAAGCCCTGCGTTTGCAGGGCTTTAAGGGGACGTCCTTTTCCGCTTTAGCGTAAATGCGTTTTAGCATCAACTCTTTGCTATCGGTTCAGGTATTCCATTAACCATTGCATGGCAGGGCGCTGTTGGCCATTGCTGGTGATCAGGCCAGTGCCATCGCGCCAGGTGGCGCCAACCACATAGCCCCAAAGGGTAATGCCGGCCACATCCGGATGGTTGTAAAAAATTGGAAAGTGGCGCTGCATGTACTCCAGTTGAAGCTGGTCGTTGGACTCCTGAATGTCATACTCGGAAATGTATAAAGGCAATCCCAGTGCGGCTATCTGGTCGAGTTTGTCTTCGATCTCTTGCGCGGTCCAGGGCCGGGGGTTGTAAAGGCCGTGAGCCTGCAGCCCCAGCGCATCGACGTAACCGGAATTAACGGCTGGGCGAATCATGTCGATGATGGCATCGGTATCCCAGGTCAGAAAGTTAAAGTCGTTATAAATGAGAACGGCGTTTGGACAGTGCTCGCGCGCCAGGCGAAAGGATTCGGTAATCCAGTCGCTGCCAAAGGCGTTGGCTGCGTAGTTGGCCGGAGCGTGCGAGGGCAGGGCCTCGTTTACCACGTCAATCATTGCGGTGTCGGGGTAGCGCTCACAGTAATCGCTGATCCACTCTTCGATTTCGGCGCGTTGCTCGGACGCACTTAACCCGTCGATCCAGCCTGGGCGCTGGCTGCCCCACACCAGTACGTGCGCTTTTACCGGAATGCCGCTGGCGCGAGCGTAGTCGTAAATATCATCCAGCGGGCCCCAGTTGTACTGGTCGCGGGTACCCTCCACCGAGCCCCACTTGCCTTCGTTCTCGGGAGTAATCTGATCCCAGTATTGGGTAAAGTCCGATCTTACGCTGCCGTTGGTGGTGATATTGCCCACAAAAAACTCGGGGAAGTCGGGGTTGCCGTTGTTGTTCGAAGAGCTGCTGGAGCTTGATGAGTTGCTACTAGAGCTTGACGACGAACTGCCATCGAATGGGTTACCAAAACCGATAGAGCCGTTGCAGTGCAGCATCTCGGAGTAGGACCCCGCGCCGCATTCGCCGTCGTAGGCGCCGGTATTGTCTTGCTGGTCTTCGGCTTGGTAGGTGACATTATTGACCATCACATAGTCCACTTGTACGTCGCGGTCACCGGAGTCGTTGGTAAAGGCGACGCGCAGTTCACCGTTGGCGTCGGTGTTGACGGTGTAGTCCAGCATGCCGATGCTGAGCGTCCAGGTTTCGATGGTTTGCCCGGCAATTTCCAGGCTGACGCTTTCGTCGCCGGTGACACCGCTCATGCGCACGGTAATGCTGTGGCTGCCACTGCCGGTAGAGGAGGAGCTGCTAGAGCTGCTCGAACTGTTGGCGCTAGAACTAGAGCTGGCAGAGCCGCCGCCCTCTACCGCCAGGCTTGCCAGGCTCGGGGTGGCACTGCCATTGGCGCAGAAACCAAAGTTGGTGTCGCTACCCGGTGCGATGCTGGCGTTGTGGGCGGCCGGCGTTACACTGGCGCCGCTAAGGTTGCCGTTCCACAAATTGGTGATGTTGGAGCCATTCAGGCTAAGGTCTACGGTCCAGTTGGTAATGGTAGCGCTGCCGTTGTTGGCAATGCTTACGTCGGCGCAGTAACCGGAGCCCCATTGGTTGGAAACGTTAAGCGTGGCCTCGCCAGGACCGTCGGTAATAGCGTGTGCGGCGCTGGTACAGATGAGGGTCGTTGCTGCAAAAAACAGCTTTATTTGAGTTGGGCTTCTCATGGCTGAACTCCTGTAAGAATCGTTATGGGCTTTGGGTTGTTCCTGTTCAATCCAGGAACAGGGTTGAACGCTAACCGATGCCGCGATACATCCTTTAAGCTGTAAAAGCTAATAATGAACCTTGATGTGTTATTCATTATTTGGCGACTGATTAGCAAACAGCACCGCAGATTTAAGTGTGGCGAGACCTTATTGTCAATTTGAACTTAAGTCGAATGAGAGACTTGTTGCTTTTGTTTTTGAGTTTGTGCCGTGTGTCACGAAAGCATCTTGCTATTCGAAATATGTAATGGATTGTCTTATTCTGGGAGGGCTTAAAGGTAAGTATGGGACGCGGCGGCTGGTCGTGGCGCCAGCAGCGATAGCTCGCTATCTGAGCTTGAGAGGAAGAACGCGACATTAAAAGGGGGCGGTTAAAATTCAAAAAAGCCGCCGCGTACTTTGTTTTGTCAACCTGAAACTATAGCTGATTGTGAAATGCAAAGGCTGCCCCAGATCTTCTTGCGCAAATCATATAAACATCATAAACAGAGCAGCACGCGCTTTTTTTAGGGTATTAGGCATCAGCATGATGAAGGTATAAAAACGAGACAATCCTCTCGATTAATTATCGTAAATGATCAGGGGCAGCTGCTACTGTTCTTATATCATGATGAGCATCAAGAGCCTTTTTGGGCAACAGCCGGAGGTGAGCTTAAAGCGGGCGAGAGCTATATTGATGCGGCCAAAAGGGAGTTGTACGAGGAGACAGGGCTGGAGTTAGAGATTGGCGATTTACTGAAAGAGCGGGACGAAATATATCCCGTTGCCCGCTCTTTTCCAGCTCGGTGGCTTGAGCAGTATTACTTGGTGTTGTGCCCCGATAACGCCGAAGTCTATGCGGGCAATGGACGCAAGAGGAGAAAAATACTATCCAAAAATGGAGGTGGTGGAGCTTGGCCGAAATGTCAGAATTAAGTGGTCATAACTTTAAACCTGAATGGGTGCCACAGTTATTAAATGCGGTGCTAGAGAGAAGAAAAAGCTGTAATAAAAGCATACAATGACTTTGATAAATTTCTGGCAATGCTAAAAGTGGGGTGTCACCTTGCATTTTGATGAAAACGTCTTTCTTTCTCTAAGGGAGTCCTTGGAGGGGTATTCGCCTATCAGTGATGATACTTGGCTGGAATTTAAGAAGATATCTAAGCTTCGATCACTCACCAAGAAATCTCTTCTTTATAAGGTTGGTGACGTTCCCAGTTCTTTCTCTTATGTTTATAGCGGATTGGTTCGCTGTTTTTCCTGCGATGCAAAAGGCAATGAATATAACAAGAACTTTTTCGATGAAGGGAAGTTTCCGGGGGCGATGACGGCACTTCTTACATCTACTCCATCGGCGTTTACTTTTGAGGCCGTTGAAGACACCTTCATTATTGAGATAGATTTTCCGGCCTATAGGCAGCTGATGATTGATAAAGACGATTTGAAGCTGTTTCAAATTTACTATTTAGAGGAAAATTGGCTACTCGCTAAGGACGCGCGTGAAACTGAAATTGTCCAAGAAGAGACCACCGAGAGGTATTTACGCTTTATTAATCAGTATCCCAGCCTGGTAGATCGACTGCCTCAGTATCATATCGCCTCTCATCTTGGTATTACGCCCACACAATTAAGCCGTATTCGAAAAAATATGTAGTTTATCAACCTATGTAAATGCTTTATCAGCTTTAGGTTTGTATGCTCTTGTCTATCCGTTGGCCAGACATTTTCTGGCCACCCATTGATAAGTTTGGGTAGATTAGATGAATATAATAGATGCTATGAATTGGCGCTATGCAGTGAGGGAGTTCTCGGATGAGAAAATCACTGCATTGGAGTTGAGAGAGCTGCTTGAAGCGGTGCGCTTAAGTGCATCATCCTATGGGCTTCAGCCCTATCGTATTGTAGTGGTGGAATCCCAGGCAGTGCGAGAGCGGCTTCTGCCATTTTCTTACGGCCAGAGCAAGATCGCTAAAAGCTCACACTTGATTGTATTTGCCGCATTAAACCAACCGGATGATGCTGCGGTAGATCGTTATATCGATAAATACATGAAGGTCTCAGGTAAGTCTTATGGCGAACTTGCCAATTTATCGAATCACATGAAGTCTGCCTTGGTAGAAAAAACACTTGCGCAACGGCAAGAGTGGGCGCATCAACAGGCATATATAGCGTTAGGCAACTTGCTGACGTGTGCCGCGCTGATGAAAATTGACAGTTGCCCTATGACGGGTGTTGATAGCGCAGGCTATGACGCTGTTTTAGGCCTAGAAGAGCTAGGGTTGACAACCTCCGTAATATGTCCCATCGGGCGTCGTAATCATGGGGATGTTCAGGCGCACAGCCCTAAGGTGCGATTTGATTATGATGAAATAGTTATGGAGGTTTAAGGTGGGTTATTGGCCTGTACTTGCGCTGGTGGCAGGTGCCGCTATCGCGATCCAAGCTACCATGAACGCTCAATTGGGCGTATTGCTTAAAAGCACTATGTTGGGTACGGGTGTCGCTTTTTTATTTAGTTGTGTGTTTACCGTATTGGTGATGGTGCTCTCGACAAAGCAGTACCCACAAATAGCGGATATAAAATCCGTACCTCTTTATTTATGGTTTTCTGGTGGAGCTTTAAGTGCCTTTGGTGTCGGCATTTTTTATTATCTTATTCCTAAGATGGGTGTAGGTTCGATGATGTCTTATGCGCTTTCCGGTCAAATTTTAATTGCCGTTATAGCTAGCCATTTTGGTTGGTTTAACCTTCCAGTAAAACCGCTTGACGCTATTAAAGTGTTTGGCGTTATTTCGCTCATAATTGGTGTGTTATTAATTAATTGGGGGGCTGGCAATGCATATTGATAAAGCCAATCTTACTAACCTAACTGGGTTGTGGAAAAAGTATGGTTTAAGTGGAGGTGATAAAAATGCATTAGCTTTACCGCATGTAAGTGCACGCTGGCCTCATCGTTGCTGGTTTGATGGGAACATGCTCGATTTGGGTTGTGCAAACGATACTCTATGGTTGGACAATCTTCCTGAGTCTTCAGTATTGCCTATATGGCCAATGATAAGAGCAAACAATGGCGATAATGCTGAGGAAATTGAAGCGAGGATCTTAGAAAGAAATTGGGTTTTTGCCTTTGCGCAAGTGGCTATGTATTTGGAATTGAAGGAAGCGGCCACATACACATTACCTGTACGAGACGGATTTCAGGTGCTTTTGGTGCGCATGCCGGCTGAGGCTAGAAAGTGGGTTGAGATAGCCAGTCAAGCATTTTCTTACATTATTGATTACTCTGTGATTGAAAACGTGCTCAACGATAAGGACATTCGCGTGCTGTTAGGCACACAAGATGGTAGGGCCGTTGCTACTGCATTGCTATATAAAACGGGAGATGTTATCGGCGTACATCAAGTCGGTGTAAAACAAGCTTTTCGGGGGCAGGGTATTTCCAGATGCTTGATGCAGTATATTCTGAACGCTGGTGCACAATGGCAGGGGAAGTATATGGTTTTACAGGCCTCTCCGTCTGGTCAACCATTGTATGAAAGCTTAAACTTTATACCACAATTCACTATCAAAAACTTTCAGCGAGCGTAACCGACCAGCTTATACAGCCCGGAGCGCAATCTGCCACAATACGGGCTGGCTTCGGCCACGGCCACAGCCACAGCATTAATGGCGGTGTCGTCAGCCACTGCGAGGTCAAGCTATTTGATTTGTGACATCACCACCTGCAAAGGTATGCTCCGCCTGTTCATAACGCTCGGATGCAAGAGTTGACTGCCCGTCAGGTTACCCCTAAGCCTTCAACCCGCACTCAAACCCCACCCCACTTATACAAACCAGTTATAACCCTAGCAGAAATCACTATTTTCCCTGCCCCGTAAGTTTCGGTATGCTCGCGGCCTTATTGTCAGTAATTGGGTTTGAATAGAATGGAATGGCAAGGGTTGTTATCGCTAGGTTTGGCGGTTGGCGCACTGCTGGTGTTGATTTTTACTCGCATCGCGGCGCATCTGGTGATGATGGCAGTGCTGATCATTCTGAGCTCCAGTGGCGTATTAACCGCCACTGAGGCGTTTGCCGGCTTTAGTAACCACGGGGTGCTGACGGTGGCGGCGATGTTTGTGGTGGCCGCTGGTATCCATGGTTCGGGCGGGGTCGACTTGCTGGTTAAAAATGTGTTGCGCCACCCCAAAAGCGTGCGCGTGGCGCAAATGCGTATCGGTGTGCCGGTGGCACTGCTTAGTGCCTTTTTAAACAATACCCCGGTAGTGGCTACCATGATTCCCGCCGTGCGGGCTTGGGCGCGGCAAATTGATATCCCGGCGTCTAAGCTGATGATCCCCCTCAGTTACTCGGCCATTTTGGGTGGTACCTTAACCCTGATTGGTACCAGCACTAACTTGGTGGTAAATGGTCAGTACCAAGAGCTGACCGGTAATGCGGGCTTCTCGTTATTTTCGATTACCGCTGTGGGTTTGCCGGTGGTGATTGTAGGCATGCTGTTTATCTATTTTGTCTTCCCTAAAAGTCTGCCCGATCGCCAAGAGAAAGCCATGTTTGGCAACTTGCGCGAGTTTACGCTGGAGGTCGCGGTGGCCTCTGATGGCCCGCTGGTCGGGCAAACCGTCGAAGAGGCGGGGCTGCGCAACCTTAAGCGTATTTACTTAGTCGAAATCGAACGCGCTGGGGCGATTGTGCCGGCGGTAAGCTCGGAGGAGCAATTGCAAGGCGGCGACCGCCTGGTGTTTGCCGGCAATACTGAGGCGATTTCGGACTTGCTGCGAATTAAAGGGATTGTTCCGTCAATCGATGGCGAGCCGACGCTGGCGCGTGAGCACCGCGAGCGGCGCTTGGTGGAGGCGGTTATATCGCCCCACAGTAACTGCATTAACCAAACGGTGCGCGATGCGCAGTTCCGTGAGCGTTATGGTGCTGCCGTGTTGGCGGTGGCCCGCAACGGTGAGCGTTTACCGGGCAACTTGGGGACGACCAAGCTAAAGCCGGGCGATACCTTGTTGCTAGAGGCGCGCCCGGCGTTTGTCAGCCGGCAAAAATACAACAAAGACTTTTTGTTGATTAGCGATTTAGGCACCGAACCACCGCGTCATCAGCGGGCTTATTTGTCGTGGGGCATTTTGCTGGCGATCGTGTTGGCGGCGGCATTTGGGCTGATGAGCATGCTCAATGCCGCCTTGCTGGGTGCCGCCGCTATGATGATTACCGGTTGTTGCTCGGCGCAACAGGCGCAAAAGAGCCTGGACCCGACGGTACTGCTAACCATTGCCGCCTCGTTTGCACTGGGCAATGCCATGTACAAAACCGGCGTGGCCCAGTGGTTGGCCGACGGCTTGTTGCTGGCGGGGCTTGGGCATCCGATCCTGCTGCTGTTTTTAACCTATGTCGCGGTGTGGTTGCTGACGGAATCTATTACCAATAACGCGGCGGCGATTTTAATGTTGCCGGTGGTGCTGGAGCTAACCCAAAAAGCCTCGCTTAACCCCGAGCCGTTTGTGTTGGCGACTATGATGGCGGCCTCGGCCAGCTTTAGTACGCCGTTGGGGTATCAGACTAACCTAATGGTATATGGCCCCGGCGGCTATCGCTTTACCGACTTTTTAAAAGCTGGCGTGCCCATGAGTATGCTGGTGGGCGCCACTACGGTGCTGGTATTGTCGTTGGGCTGGACACTGACTGTTTAATAGCAGGCGGCTCGCTGCTTGCTCATCGGGGCGCGCATCCGTCGCGCCCCTGTAGGCCTTAGCTTGGTCACACCCGCGATGGGTGTACAAGTGCGCTATCTTAAAGACTCTGGCGGCGCTGGCTCGCGATTTACACCCAAGGAGTGATTATGGCGCTCGATCGCCGTGCATTGTTTCTCACCGGATCAATCCCCCGCGCCCTGTTGGCGTTAGCGGCACCTATTATTTTGGGTAATGTGCTGCAGGCGGGTTATCAGCTTACCGATGCTTTTTGGGTGGGCCGTTTGGGGGCCGCGGCCGTTGCTGCTGTGTCAGTGAGTATGCCGGTGACTTTTTTGGTGATTGCCATTGGCTCGGGCTTAGCGATGGCTGGCGCGACTTTGACGGCGCAGTATATGGGGGCCGGCCGGCAAGATCGGGTGAACCATGTGGCGGCCCAGACGATGCTGATGGTAACCGTTACCTCGGTGTTGCTGGGAGGTTTGGGGTTTATGTTGGCGCCGTCTTTTCTTGCGTTGCTGGGCGTCGCGCCCGAGGTGTATAAGGGCGCACTGGGCTTTATGCGGGTGTCCTTTATCGGCGTTATTTTTGTCTTTATCTTTTTTATGTTTCAGTCGCTGATGCGCGGGGTGGGTGAAACACGTATACCTTTGTTGATTGTTTTGGTGACGGTAATTTTAAACTTTGGCTTAGACCCGTTACTGATTTTTGGCTGGGGGCCGATTCCGGCGCTGGGCGTTAAAGGCGCTGCGGGGGCAACGCTTATTACCCAGTGCTTGGCGGCCAGCTTGGGGTTGATGGTGTTGCTGCGTGGGCGTCATGGCATCGCGTTGTCGTGGCGATTATTTACACCGGATTGGGCGTACATTAGAAAGGCGTTTTTTCTCGGTTTTCCCGGTTCGGTGGAGCTGTCGACCCGCAGTTTGGGCTTGATGGTGATGTCATTTTTAGCGGCGAGCTTTGGAACGCTTACCATTGCCGCTTACGGTATTGGCTCAAATATTTTGCAGTTGATTACGATTCCGGCCATGGGTTTGTCGATGTCAGTGTCGACCTTGGTGGGGCAAAACATAGGTGCGGGTAAGCTCGATCGCGCCGCCCAGATTACCAAATTGGGGGTGTTGTTTGGCTGTGGCGCTTTAACAATTATTGGTGCGGGGGCTTATTTTTCGGCGTCGCACATAGTGGCGTTTTTTGTCCCCGATGATCCAGATGTGATCCGCGAGGGCGGCCATTTTATTCGGATTATGGCGCTGGCATGGGGCGGCATTGCGGTGCAGTTGTGTATTGCCTCGGCGTTTCGCGCCTCGGGCAATATGGTTAACGCTATGGTGTTGGCACTGGTGGCGCAGTGGATGTTTCAGTTTCCGGTCGCCTATGTTTTGTCCAAGCACACCGAGCTTGGCGCCTCGGGGATTTGGTGGTCGTTTCCGGTTACTAATATTGCCGTGGCGCTGGTGTCTGTGTGTTGGTTTGCACGCGGTGGCTGGAAGCGCACACGCCTAACCGAAGACGACCAACAGACCTTACAGGTGACCGACGAGGCGCTTACCGAGGAAGGGTATCGGTAAGCGCATTGGCCGCGGTTGTTTTGCTGGGCAAGTGTTATACGTAAGTGCCCCGTATCGGGTAATCATTGTTGGGATCGCGAATAAACTCTAAGCCAGATACCAGAGTCTCGGGCGCGGGGCGTGAGAAAGGTGCATTGGCAATGTCGACGATTTGAATGCGGCCTTCGCTGTTAATCACAAACAGGGCCGGCTCGGCAAACGGGTGATCGGTTTCTTGCTCGGAGCGTGGCTCAGAAATATACAACCCTAAGCCTCTCATTTGTTCGACATTTAAACCGTGATACAGCGGGTAAGTGACCGATAGCTTTTGCTGGTGCTCTTGCAGTTGTTCAGCGCTGTCGGCCGAGACCGCCACCAGCTCTACGTCAATATCCGCAAGCCGCTGTTTGTAATCTTCGAGTTGGTTTAAGTATTTTGTACAAATCGGGCAGTGTTTGCCGCGATAAACCACCACCATTTTCCAACCGGTATTGGATTGGCGTTGACCGAGAAAAACCTCGTTATTGTCGGTATCTTTTACGGAAAGCGCTGGAAAAACAGCGGCGGCGGATATTTTGCTGGATGTCATGTAAAGCTCCATACTGTTTACAGAAGTAGGTTGGTTGGGCGGTGAACCCGGCACCATGACATACCCTCAGCAATAAATAGGCCGGTTTAAAAACCGGCCTATGGAGTTGCGAACTTAATCGCAAATTGCCCTTAGACGGCGATGGAGTCGTACACCACAACCTTGCGCCATAAGTGGCTGCATTGCTCGACAAACTTTAAGTGGATTGGGTCCACTTGATAGGCGTCCTGATCGGCAGCGCTGGCAAACAGCAGCAGCTCTGACACCTGGTAGCTGTTATCCACGACGTCGCGCTGCTCGGTCGAGGCGGGTACACCGACGTGAATCCCCTGCACAGTGCTAATCGAGCCCAAGGTCTTTAAGCCGGCAATCAGCTGGTCGCGGTCCTCGCGTGAGTCGGGATTCTTCAGCCAAAAATACACTTTATGTACGACCGGTGGCAGCTCGCCACAGGTTTCGCCTGCTTGGGTGGTTCCTACGGCGGCCGCCGCGCTTAAGGTTGCGGCGCCGGTCAGAAACCGACGGCGGGATGAATCGCTCATGGTGCTCTCCATTTAGAGTATTGTTTGCAGCAATAGTAGCAAACCCCGGCGTCTGGGGCAGCGATCAGAAAATGTTTAACAGTTCTTTGCGCGGGCGCGATAAGCGCGAGTCCATTACGGCGGATGAACGGTCCAATGAACGAGCTTAAATACCAGCGGACGCACCAGTAAGACGCAAATAAAGGCGCAGGGCATGGCGATTTGGTACGCCTTCCAAACCCAGTGAATAAACGCCCCGTCGATACCACGGTTGAGCGCGGTAATTAAGGTGCACATTAAAAAAGCCATAATGGCGGCCATGTAGAACGAGAACATTACCGGCGTAAAACGTGGGTGTAGTTTACGTTGGGGTTTGGCTGCGTTGTTTACAGTCTTAGTCATTTAGCCTCCTGAGTTAGCGATGTCGTTACTGTAACGAGCGGGAATGAGTGTTGGTAGAGGCTTGGGGGTAATAGCAGTAATAAGCTAAGCTTACGAATACTTGTGGTATTGAGGCTTTTTAGCTTATGGATAGTGTGCGTGGAATTGACAGTTTTGTTCGTGCGGTAGAGGCCGGTAGTATTGCCGGGGCCGCGCGACGCCTAGGTATTAGCCCGGCGGCCGCCAGCCAAAACATCGCCCGCTTAGAAACTCAGTTGGGGGTGCGGTTGCTAACCCGTACCACACGCAGTCTGGCGTTAACGGACAGCGGGCGCTTGTACTACGAGCGGGTTAGCTCCTTAATACACGAGTTGGCATCGGCCAGCGAGGCGGTAAGCGAGTTGCGCGATGAGCCCCGTGGGCGCTTGGGTATTGCGGCAACAGCGGCCTTTGCCCGTCACGTGCTGGCGCCGTTGATTCCGGCATTTAACCGTCGTTACCCGCACATTACCATTGAGCTGATGGCGACCGATCGCAATGTTGACCACGTGCGTGAGTCCGTCGATGTGAGTATTCGCATTCAGCCGGCGCTGGAAGATGGTTTGGTGGCACGCCATATTGCTCGCGTGCCCTCGGTGTTTTGTGCCGCCCCAGATTATCTGGCGCGCCGGGGCACGCCCACAATACCCGAGCAGCTTCAGGAGCACGATTGTTTGGTGTTTCGGTTTCCGGCGGATGGGCGCTTTTTACGCTGGGGTTTTGTTCGTGCCGGCGAGCATTATTACCCGCCGGTACACGCCGCTATTATCAGCGATGACATTGATACCTTGGCACGTATGGCCGTCGCGGGCGCGGGTATTACGCGGTTGGGCGCGTTTATCGCCGCACCTTTTATTGCGCGAGGTGAGTTGGTTGAGCTATTTACCCCCTCGTCAAACGACAGCGTGTTAGCTGAGGTGGCACCACTGGATTTTTACTTCTGCGTGCGCGACCGCCACCAGTTAACCGGCAAAGTGCGGGCGTTTCGGGATTACCTGGCCGAGGCGCTGCCTGAGCATTGGCGAGCGCCGTAGCGGTTTATGGTTTATAAATGGCGGGTTTCGGCGGGGGCTTCTTGCCAGTTGTCGTTGGCGCCATCCGAGTAACTCAGCGGCGCCTCGATCAGCTCCTGTGGCGTGGCATCGTCTAGGCAGGCGAGGTTAATGTAATAAAAGTCGCCGCCCGCCACCTCAAGATGACCAAAACCGTAGGGGCTGACTCCGCAGTGCTGGCAAAACGGGTGATGCATCGCTTTGGTATTAAACTGGTAGTCGGTGAGCTCGTGCTCGCCCTGGGTAATGGTCATAGCCTCGGGCTTGATGATCGTGCCCCAGCTGCGAGTTTTGCGGCAAATTGAGCAGTTGCAGCGCCCAGTGCCACGGCTTAGGTCAATGTCGGCTGCAAACGCGACGGCGCCGCAGTGACAGCTACCGTGATAGTGCTTTTCCATGGTCATTCTCCTTGACGGTGATTTTTAGTGTTCGGCTCCTGGTGTAACAGGTAATGCGGAGTCGTAAAGCCAAGGTTAAGGGCAATCTATGACAGTTCACGTCGTAATAAGCTGGTGTAAAAGCGCAGAAACTTGTTTGCTTTAAAGTCGCTTGCGCTATAGTTAGTCCATCAGAAAACCGGATGTTGCATGGTTATATTCTAGGGGATTGGGCGATGGCGTTATTGCGGTGGTTGCTGCTGTTGTGGTGTGTTTCGGGGGCGTCACTTGCCTTGGCGGAGGACGAAGACAAAGACAAGCCTTTACATGACCCACTGGATGTCGCGCAGCATGCCTCGGTGGATTTGTGGGGCATGCATATCGCCACGATCCGCGCGCAATACCGCCAATACTCGCCAAAAGAGCGGGCCAAAACGGCGGTCGAGCGTATTCGCTCAATCCCCATCGCAAAAGATTACGATTTATCGGTCAACCTTGTGCAAGAAAAGGACTACAACGGCGCATGGGTGATGGTGAATGATAACCGAGTGTTTGGGTTATTAAAGCAGGATGCGCCAGAGAAAATAACACTGGAAGAATACGCCGAGCAAGCCAAAGCGAATTTAAGTGCGTGGCTGCAGCGGCGCGATGCACAACAAAAGCCCGAGTTATTAGTAAAAGGTGCTATTTATTCTGCGATCGCTTCGCTATGTTTTGGGGGGATTATTTTTCTTTTGTTGCGCGGTCGCGAGCGGTTACTACTGTGGCTAGAAAAGCGCAATAACCCAGGCAGCGGTTCCAGCCGCTTGCAAGTGGGCGGTATTTATTTAGTGCCCTACTTAGTGTCGCTGCTGTCAAGTCTGGCGCGTTTGCTGTTGATGGCATTGGTGGCGCTGTTTAGCTACCTTTGGCTGGCGTTTGTGATGCGGCAGTTTCCCTATACCGTTGGTTTTGGTCAGCGATTAACCGATTATATTGTCGATATTATCGCCAAGATCGGCTTGGCGATAGTCGGTTCTATTCCTGACATCGTGATGGTGCTGGTGATTTTTTGGCTCGCCAGTATCGTTAGCGACATGGTCAAAAATGTTTTCTCACGGATCGAGCGCGGTCGTTTACGCTCCAGTTTATTTGACCCGGAAACCGCCAAGGCCACGCGCCGGGTTATTGTCGTACTCGTTTGGTTGTTTTCGATTATCATCGCCTACCCTTATATCCCAGGCTCCGATACCGAGGCCTTTAAAGGCGTCAGTGTGTTTATTGGTTTGATCGTCTCGCTGGGCTCGGCCGGTATTGTCAGTCAGGTTTTGGGTGGCCTTATTGTGGTTTATAGTCGCGCATTTCAGCCAGGAGAGTACGTAAAAGTATCGGATTACGAAGGCACTGTGACGACAGTAGGTGTTTTGTCGACGAAAATAAAAACCATTAAAAATGAAGAGATCACCATCCCAAATGCTGTGCTGCTAAATGCTTCGAGCACTAACTATAGCCGCTTGGCCAAACCCAACGGCATTATCATTTCTACCAGCGTGACGATCGGTTACGACACGCCCTGGCCGCAGGTGCATCACCTGTTGTTAGATGCTGCGCAGCGCACCGAGGGGGTCCGCGAAGATCCCGAGCCTAATGTGCGGCAAACCGCGCTCAGTGACTGGTACGTTGAGTACCGTTTGCTGGTGCATATTGACGCTCCTGAGATTAAAGTTATGGTGTTATCTGAGTTGCATCAGCACATACAAGATGTTTTTGCCGAGGCCGATTTGCAAATTATGTCACCTCATTTTATGGCGCAACCAGAAAAAGCCCTGGTGCCCGCACCTTGGACGGCACCAACCAAGGCGGCAGCGCCCGAAAACGAGAAATAGCCTGTGTTTTACCGTGCTGATTTACGCTAACTGTGAGTTGTTCGTAAATTTTTGCTACGGGGGCTGATTTTTAACGCGCTTCTGCTAGGCTTAAGGCAGCGCGCTTCGTGGCTCGCAGTATAGCGGCATCTGTGGTATTGATACCGGTAGGGTGCTTGCCCATTACTCAGTTGGCACTATTGGTTATGGCATGTTTGCTAAGACATAGTGCAGGCTGGGTAACGCTTATCTTGTCGTTTGACCGACGCAGAGGAGTTACATATGTCTAATAAATTCAATAAAACCTTACTGGCCACAACTCTAGCTTTTTCTCCTATCTTTGCCCACGGTGCGTCCTTTCAGTTACTGGAACAAAGCCCGGCGCATTTAGGCAAGGCGTTTGCGGGGACTGGCTCGGATATTACCGATGCCAGCACCGTGTACTTTAACCCCGCCGGTATGACCAAACTGGATCGCGTCTCGCTGACCGCGGGGGTTAATTTGGTCGCCACCGACGCACAGTTTAATAACGAAGGGTCGTCCTTCTCGGGTGAAGGCGACACCACTGACGAATTGGGGGTTATTCCCAACCTTTACGCGGTAGTGCCACTGGGTGATAGGCTCGCCGTGGGTTTTGGGGTTAACGCGCCATACGGGCTTGCCAGTAGCTTTAACGACGAGTGGGTGGGCCGCTACTCCGCCACTTACAGCGAGCTACAGCTGGTCAATGTTAATGCTACCGCCTCTTGGGCGATCACGGATTTTATCGCCATTGGCGCCGGTGTAAATTACCAAACCATCGAGGCCGATTTGCAAAGTCAGGTGGACTCCTCTTTAGGCCTGGCGCCCAATACGGCGACCGACAGCAGCGCAAAAATTAAAGGCGATGACGACGACTTTGTGTTGGATTTGAGTGTGCTGATTACTCCATCGGACAGAACCAGTATTGGTTTAGTGTGGCGTGAAGGGGGCGAGTTTAAGCTTGAGGGCGATGCTACCTTCGATTTAAACGCCGCCTGTAGCCCTGGGGCCGGTTACCCCACTGGGGCACCGCCAGCGCCCACCACCGGTACTTTGTGTGCGGGCGGCTTGAGCGCCCTAGAGGGTGATATTGAAGCGGAAGTGAGCATGCCGGACACGTTAACCTTTAGTGTGACTCAGTATGTCACCGAAGGGTGGGCGTTCCATGCGGATATTGCACAAACCCGCTGGAGCAGCATCCAAAATATTGAAGTCATCAACACCGGCAATGGCGCTCAGGTTGACGAGTTGGACTTACAATACGATGACACGATGCGTTATGCACTAGGCACCAGCATCGACACTGGCGCATGGACATGGCGCGCCGGTATCGCGTTGGATGAAGCCCCACAAACGAGCCCAGAGCACTTAAGCCCGCGCATCCCGGATGCCGACCGCACTTGGTTGAGTGTCGGTGCTAACTGGGAAGTCTCAAGCCACTTGTCGTTGGACGTTGGTTACACGCACTTGCTAGTGGATGATGCCTCGCTGCGTGAAGAATCGACCAGTGCCGCCGGCGTTCCTGGAGTGTTGGCGGGCTCGTTCGACAGCAGCGTCGATATTCTGGGCGCGCAGTTAAACTGGCGTTTTTGATCGTTACGGAGAACGGGGGCTGATAATTATTTCGTACCCCGTACCCCGTACCCCGTTAAAGTTTCTTCTCCCAAAACTCAGCTCGGCCCGCTTGCGGGTCGAGCTGATAGCCGGCAAAGCCAAATTTTTGGTAGAGCGCCGCGGCTATTTTATTCTCGCTTAATACTTCTAACGTAAGCTTGCAGCAACCTCGCTGCCGGGCAATAACCTCTGCTTGCTCAAGTAGCTGTTGCGCGATCCCCTGACCACGGTATGGCGCTGAGACACTGACGTCGTGAATATTAAGTAACGGCTTACAATAAAAAGTAGAAAAACCTTCAAAGGCATTCAATAAACCCACCGCGCGACCGCCCGAGTAAGCCAATAGTGTAATTGCATCACGCTTGGCTAGCTCTGTCACAATATTAGCTCGCGTAAACTCGCTTAAACCTTGGCCGCCACCCATTGGGTCTTGCGCGTATTCGCACAGTAAACGAACCAGGCTTTTTGCGTCGGCGGTGCTGTCAAAATTCGCACTGCGTACTTGTATCAACGTATAAACTCCGTGGGCTTTTCGATCTCATAAAGAGCGTCGCTCATCGCATCCATTTTTTCTTGCAGTACCGTGTTGGCATCAAACAGAGCTCGGTTGTAAAAATACGGACCGATTTGCTCGGCAAAAAAATCGAGTAAAAACTGTGCGTCAAAACTGCCTAAATCCTGACCTAGCTCTTGGTCGAAATACAGTTGAATTTTTTTAACGAGTATGTCTTTTTCTTCGGCGGAGAATTTCATAATGCGCTGCTTTTATGTCGATTGGATGGAGAGACAGTTGGCGACTTTATGCCAAAATTAATAACGAATGATATTCATGGGCGCCTTATTTGTAGGGTCATTATATCAAGACGTCGGCTGGTGATCACACTCACTCACTTGATAAAGGTAAATAGATGTCGGTGATCATTTGGTTTTTCGAAACTTCAGGGTAAAAAGCTACTCGCTCAATAAATAAAGGAAATGTCCCTGTCTTTTTTTGACTGGTGGGGAGCCAATCTTGGTAGAGGTGGCGAATCTGAGCGTCTAAGCCGCTGTCAGGACCAATATAGCGAAGGCGTGCACAGTATTGTCCGGGAATTTCTGTCTGCTTCACCTCGGGTGGTGTACTAACAGATCGAATCCTCTCAACGGCTAAACCTAGTGAATAGGTGTTATTGTCAACTATGTTTGGGTCGCCATAAAAAATATTAAACGTGCGACTACGTGAGGGGGAAAGTCCCTGAGTTTTACGCCAAGCGATAAACGCTAACACGCTATCGCTGATGTGTGTCGGTAAGCCTCGATGGCGCCATTCATAGATTTTTAGTGACGAAAAATAGACACATTCGACACTGGAAAAATTGCTGGTCATAGCTCTCTCTTGAGTTTTAGGAGGGTGGTTGAGCAGTTGGCGTATTTTTATTTTGTCACTACGGTAAGCTTTAGCGCTAACTTGGTAGCATTTTCGAAACGCTCGGCTGAAGCCCTCGGGAGACTGGTAGCCATTACTTAGTGCAATATCGAGCACCGACAGCTGCGGGCGGAAGGCGAGCTGGAAAGCGGCTCGGTGTAGTCGCTGTGCTGCGATAAATGACTGCACCGTGCTGCCGGTGTATGCTTTAAATAAACGGTGAAAGTGGTAAGGCGAGCAATGGGCTATGTCGCTTATTTCTGCCAGAGTGGGAATACACTCGGGATGGGCATCGAGAAAGCTTAGGGCTTTCTCGATGCGTTCTTTGGCTGTTAATGTGGTTGTTTGCATTGGCGTAGTATACGACGGTCGCTACGGTAAAACCTGACCGATCTTGCGCTAACGTTGCGAATCGAAAGCGGAAAAATACACGCGGGCGGCGCGCATGATACGCGGGGCGAGGATCAAGGCCGAGAGCATGGTCGGGATTGCCATCGCGGCGTACATGCCGATCAGGAAATTAAAAATAACGCTGATGGAGCCCACGCTGCCGGCGACAATTAACAGGCAGTAAACCCAGACATAATGGTGTTGATGTTGCGCGCCGATTAAAAATCCGAGGCATTTACTGCCGTAATACCAAAAGGTAAGGATCGTGCTTAGGCTTAAAAATATCACCATAACCGTGAGCAGTAATGGCCCCCAGTTGCCATAGGTCGTGCTAAAGGCGTTGGCGGTGAGGGCGACACCGTCGGCTTCGGTGCTTTGCCAGACGCCGGTAATCAGAATGACCAAGGCGGTACAGGTGCAAACGATCAGGGTATCAATCACCGGGCCGGTCATGGCGACTAGCCCTTCGCGCACAGGCTCGTTGGTTTTGGCAGCGCCGTGTGCCATCGACTCGGTGCCAATGCCCGCTTCGTTAGAGAAGGCGCCGCGACTCACACCGACCTGAATTACTGTGCCCAACGCGCCCCCGGCAACCGCTTGGCCGGTAAAGGCATCGTGAAAAATCAGCCCAAAAGCGGCGGGAATTTCACTCAGGTGGGTGGCCAGAATACCCAGTGTCATTAGCATGTAGCCCACCACCATGGCGGGGACTAATCGCGCGGTCACTTTACCGACGCGGGATAGGCTGCCGCTGATGACCGATAACACCAACAGCGCGCTGATAATACCGACGGTAAGGTCAAAGCCAAAGTGTGACTGCTCGGTGGCAAGCTCTAGTGGGTAGGCGACGGAGCCGCGCAGCATGGCAACAAGCTGGTTAATTTGAAACACCGGCTGGGTGCCGCACAGGCCGGCAAAGGCAAAAAACAACGCCAGTGGCAGCCAGTGTTTGCCTAACCCTTCGCGAATCACATACATGGGCCCGCCTTGCAGGGTGCCCTGAGAATCGTAACCGCGATACATAACGGCGGCGGTGGCGGTAAAAAACTTAGTGGCAATCCCGACAATCGCCGTGAGCCACATCCAAAAAACCGCGCCTGGTCCGCCGGCGGTAATCGCCAGCGCCACGCCGGCGATATTGCCAAGCCCGAGGGTGCCAGACAGTGCGGTGGTCAGTGCTTGAAAGTGGCTGAGTGTGCCTTGGTCGCTGTGGTTATCGTAACGTCCGGTGAGAATGGCAAAGCCGTGCGCAAAGTGACGGTAAGGAAGCGCGCGACTGTAAACAAGCAGAAACAGTCCGCCGCCGACGAGCAGCACGATGAGTGGTAGGCCCCACATAAAACTGGCGAACTGCTCAATCCACTTGGCCACAATACTTCCCCCTAATGATGATTAGGGTTATACCCTAGCACGGGGAACGGGGAACGGGGAACGGGGAACGGGGAACGGGGAACGGGGAACGGGGAACGCCGGGCTATCTGCGTAGCCCGGCGCAATCGGTGTTTAGCTGTTGACCTCTTCGGCGCCGGCCATTCCCAGCTCTTTGAGTTTACGGGTTAGCGTATTGCGGCCCCAGCCCAATAAATTGGCGGCGTCGCGCTTGCGTCCGGCGGTGTATTTAAGCGCGGTTTCTATTAAGGCTTTTTCAAAGGTGGGCACCGCTTCACTCAATAATTGGTGGTGGCCGCGGGCAAGGGCTTGATCGGCCCAGTGGCGCAGGGCTTTTTCCCAGTCATCGGCGGGGGCGTTGCCCTCTTTGTTGTCCATCAGCTCCGGCGGTAAATCCTCGGTGTGTACTTCACGGCCCGAGGCCATCACCGTAATCCAGCGGCAGGTGTTTTCTAGCTGACGAACGTTGCCCGGCCACGGCAGACTGCACATAAACTCTTCGGTTTCTGAGAGTAAAATTTTGGTGTCGACATTGAGCTCGCCGGCGGCTTTTTGCAAGAAGAACTGCGAGAGCTTGGGGATGTCTTCGCGGCGTTGTGCGAGTTTGGGGATATGAATCCGAATCACGTTCAGGCGGTGAAACAAGTCTTCCCGGAAGGAGTTCTCGGTGACCAGGTTTTCTAGGTCTTGGTGCGTAGCGGCAATAATCCGCACGTCGACTTTCACCGGGGTGTGGCCACCCACGCGATAGAACTCCCCGTCGGCCAAAACTCGCAGCAGGCGCGTTTGAGTCTCGGCAGGCATATCGCCGATCTCATCCAAAAACAGGGTGCCGCCATTGGCTTGCTCAAAGCGCCCTTGGCGCTGGGTGGCGGCGCCGGTAAAGGCGCCTTTCTCGTGGCCAAACAATTCCGACTCCATTAAGTCTTTGGGAATTGCCGCCATGTTCAGGGCGATAAACGGTTCGTTGCGGCGCGGGCTGTGGCGATGCAGGGCGCGGGCGACCAATTCTTTACCGGTGCCGGACTCGCCGTTAATTAATACGGTAATGTTCGATTGCGACAGACGCCCGATCGCGCGAAACACCTCTTGCATGGCCGGCGCTTCGCCGATGATCTCGGTATCGATTTCTACGGTGTCGGGGTGGCTGCGCTCGGATTTTTGCTCTTCGGCATGGGCCAGGGCGCGCTGCACCACCGCGACGGCTTCGTCGACATCGAACGGCTTGGGTAGATATTCAAAGGCACCGCCTTGATAGGCGGCGACGGCGCTATCGAGGTCTGAGTGTGCGGTCATAATAATAACCGGCACCGTCGGGTGATTGCTGTGCAGGGTGGACAACAGCCCCAGCCCGTCGACCCCTGGCATGCGAATGTCACTGACAATAGCGTCGGGCACTTCGCGACTTAACTGATTGAGGGCGGCATCACCGGAGTCGAAAGTACGGGTCTCGATGCCGGAGCCCTGCAGGGCTTTTTCTAAGACCCAGCGAATGGAGCGGTCGTCGTCAATGATCCAAACTCGGTTAGACTTCTGCATGGCGGTTTCTCATTGGTGTTGAGTTTGTGTGTGATGAGTCCATCGGTAAAAACAGCGAAAAACAAGTTTCGCCCGGTTCACTGTGGCACTCGATCAGTCCCTGATGTTGATGAATTAAATGCTGCGAAATGGTCAGCCCTAGGCCAGTGCCTTCGGCGCGACCGGATATCATCGGATAAAAAATTTGTTTGGCCATTTCCTCGGGAATACCCGGGCCGTTGTCGGTAACCTCAACGTGAATGACCAGCGGGTGGTTTTGCCGGCCAATGGTAAATTGCCGCCGCACGCGGGTGCGCAGTGTGAGCGAGGGCGCCGGCGTGTGGCTCTCAAGCATGGCTTGCATGGCATTGCGGGCGATATTTAAAAATGCCTGAATCAGCATTTCTTTGTCGCCGTGCATATCGGGAATGCTTGGGTCGTAATCGCGCACGATGCGAATGGTGTCTTCGCTCTCGGCGCGAATCATGGTGGCAACCCGCTCTAACACCTCGTGAATATTTAAATCACTTTGCTGTGGCAGCTGGTTAGGACCAAGCATACGGTCGACAAGGTTGCGCAGCCGGTCGGCCTCATCAATGATGATGTTGGTGTATTCGGTAAAAGTGTCGCCGGGTAGCTCGCGCGCTAATAATTGTGCCGCACCGCGAATACCACCCAGCGGGTTTTTAATCTCATGGGCCATGCCGCGAATGAGACCGCGTGTAGTCTCTTGGCTGGAGGCCATCATCTCTTCGCGCGAGATGCGCAGTAGCCGGTCGATCGGCAAAATCTCAATGACCAAGCCATCGTTGTTGGTAAAAGGCGTTACGGTATAGTCCACCGTAATTTGCTCGCCGTTTAGCAGCTGCCATTCGGCGTGACGCTTGGTGTAGTGGTCGGCGTTGCGCGCCGCTTGTAGCAGCTCGCCAGCGGTATCGGCGGACTCGTGAAAAAAGTGGGTAATCGCCTCGCCCTGGCAGCGCTCACAGCTAATCGACAGCAGCACCTCGGCGGCCGGATTCATGTGGCACAACTGCAGGTGGCTATCAAGCAAGATGATGGCCGTGCTTAAACTGTCTAGCAGTGGTTTGTGTATATCTTGGGGCGTCACGTCGGCTTACTACTCCAAAGACCGCGGTGCGGTGGTTGATAGGGGTGCACTATGCAAATACTGAACCAATAGCAAAAAGCCCGAAAAACGGGCGTTTTCGTCGATAACGATTGGCTCGTCCGATTATTCTTGCACAAAAATGGTGCTTTTGCGTTATCGCGGGGCGCAGGCTGCGCCCCGAGTTGGGGTGTGATGCAAAGTAGGGCTAACCTTGATGCTGGCGTCTGAGCGGCGCCATTGGCGCCGCGAGTGAGGCGGAATCTTAGTGCGGCATTTAGTTGATGGTCGAGGCGCGATGCACGTAAACCGTTACCGTGGCGCTTTTAGAGAGCACGTTGCCGCTTGAGTCTTCGACCTGGGCGTAAATATTATGCTCGCCGCGGAAGATCTCCCGAATCGAGTAGTTGTTGACGGTGCCCCTGCCCAGTAGTTCGCCGTCCATGTAATAGGCGATTTTTGCCCCTTCTTTTAAGGGGGCCTGCAAGCTTACCGCGATGATTAAGTCTCGCTGGCCGGGGGTGACCGTGTACTCGTTCTCTGGGCTGACAATGCGGATGGCGTAGTTCGTCTGATCGCGCTCGGGCTCGCTCATTGTGTCGGGCTCGCTGAGCTCCATGGGCTTGCCGGCGGGCATGACGTTGGTGGGACGCACCTTGACCTTCTCGGCCTTGCCGCTTTTTTCGGCGGTGCTTGGGTCGTCGGTGTAGGTGACATTGCCGTATTTGTCGACGGACTTATAGACCTCGGCCTGAGCTGTCGCTGCGAGCAGCAGTAGCATTACCATAAGTGAGATAGCGGTTTTTAATCCTGTAAGCGGCTTCATTGCATGATCCTGCGATTGCCTGTCCAAGATTATAAGATAGCGTGTCGGGCCACAAAGAAAAAGGCCCGATCATTGCTGATCGGGCCTTTTTGTGAGCGTTGACACGCGTGCGTGTCGGGCTCGGGCGTCTTACAGGCTGTAGTACAGCTCGAACTCTACAGGGTGCGGAGTCATTTGCAGACGCTGGATGTCGGCTTTTTTCAACTCGATGTAAGAGTCGATAAAGTCTTTGGTGAATACGCCGCCTGCTTGCAGGTATTCGTTGTCGTCTTCCAGAGCTTGCAGCGCTTGTTCCAGACTTGAGCACACGGTTGGGATTTGTGCTTCTTCTTCTGGAGGCAGGTCGTACAAGTCTTTAGAGGCGGCTTCACCTGGGTGGATCTTGTTTTGCACACCGTCCAGGCCGGCCATCATCAGTGCCGCAAAGCACAGGTATGGGTTGGCGGTTGGGTCGGGGAAGCGAGTCTCAACGCGCTTGGCTTTCGGGCTGGTGACAAACGGAATGCGGATAGACGCAGAGCGGTTGCGAGCCGAGTAAGCTAGCATTACGGGCGCTTCAAAGCCAGGTACCAAACGCTTGTAAGAGTTGGTAGAGGCGTTACAGAAGGCGTTTAGCGAGCGCGCGTGCTTGATGATACCGCCGATGTAGAACAGGGCAGTTTCAGACAAACCAGCGTAGTCGTCACCGGCAAACTGGTTAACACCGTCTTTGGAGAAAGACTGGTGAACGTGCATACCTGAGCCATTATCGCCGATCAGTGGCTTAGGCATAAAGGTAGCTGTTTTGCCGTAGGCGTGGGCTACGTTGTGTACGCAGTACTTCAAAATCTGTACTTCGTCGGCTTTTTTCACCAGGGTGTTGGCGCCAACACCGATTTCACACTGACCAGCAGTGGCCACTTCGTGGTGGTGAACTTCAATTTCCAGACCCATGGCTTCCATGGCGTTACACATGGCGCCACGCAAGTCGTTCAGTGAGTCAACCGGAGGCACGGGGAAGTAGCCGCCTTTAACGGTTGGGCGGTGGCCGGCGTTGCCGTCTTCGAAATCGTCACCAGAAGACCAAGCGCCTTCTTCAGATTTGATTTTGTAGAAAGAGCCGCCCATTTCAGAGGCCCAATGTACGCTATCGAATACGAAGAACTCGGGCTCGGGGCCGAACAGAGCGGTATCGCCCAGGCCGGTAGACTTTAAGTACTCTTCAGCGCGCAGGCCGATAGAGCGTGGGTCGCGATCGTAGCCCTGCATGGTGGTAGGCTCAACGATGTTACAGCGAATAATAATGGTGGTGTCTTCTGAGAACGGGTCCAGAATAGAAGTCTCGTCCGCAGGCATCAAAATCATGTCTGATTCGTTAATGCCTTTCCAGCCATTGATAGATGAACCATCAAACATTTTGCCTTCTTCAAAGAAGTCGTCGTCGATGGTAGATGCAGGAATGGTTACGTGCTGTTCTTTACCGATGGTGTCGGTAAAGCGCATATCTACCCAGCGAGCTTCATGTTCTTTGATCAGATCCAGTGTTCTAGACATCGAGTGCCTCCAGTTTGTAATAGCCAGCAGGGCTACGGTCGTTAATAGTCGAAACTTTGAAAGCGCAACCGGTGCGCTTTCGGTGTGCGCCGCCATAGGCGGTGACACAATTTTGTCTCTGGCTTAGGGCAAGAAGTATGCCACCGAGCAGGGCGCCAGTGTAGCACGGCAAGTGCGCGGCTGAAGCACAGATGTTGAGTCGATTGCGCACGCGTAGTGCGCCAATGTGGTGCGTTGCTGCGTGGGGTGTGCGCCAAAATGGTGCTTTGTGGTTTTGCTGTGTTTTGTCTCGCCTTCGCCCATGCATTATACTGTAGCGCTTTTACCGCGCGCTTACAGTAGGCTTTCATGCATTTCATCGTCAAGGTTTTCCCAGAAATAATTATTAAGAGCCCGCCGGTTCGCAAACGTTTTATCCGGCAGCTGCGCGACAACTTGCGCACACTTCTCGCGGGGATTGATCGCGATATCAAGGTTCAGCGCGATTGGGAGAAAATCGAAATCACCGCCGATGACTCCGGCCTAGATGACGCGGCTCGGCTGCAGCGTGAGGCGCAAGTGGCCGAGGTACTAGGGCGCACCCCAGGTATTGGCAATTACCTGCATGTGGTGGAGTATCCGCTGGGTGACTTACACGATATTTACGAAAAAACTTTAGAAAACTGGGGTGACTCGCTCGCCGGACGCACCTTTTGCGTGCGGGTTAAGCGCAGCGGCAACCACGACTTTACCTCGACTGATGTCGAGCGTTACGTGGGTGGCGGCTTGGCGCAGCATACCGAGAACGCCGGTGTCGCGCTAAAAAAACCCGATATCACGGTGCGGCTAGAGGTTAAGCAAGAGCGGCTGTTTGTGGTGGCGCGTCAGTGCCGGGGGCTGGGCGGTTATCCGCTGGGCTCACAGGAGTCAGTATTGTCGCTTATCTCGGGGGGCTTTGACTCTACGGTATCGACCTACTTGACCATGAAGCGCGGTATTCGCACCCACTTTTGCTTTTTTAATCTAGGCGGCCGCCAGCACGAGATCGGCGTTAAAGAGGTGGCCTATTATCTGTGGCAAAAATACGGCGCCTCACACCCGGTTAAATTTGTCACCATCCCGTTTGAGGGGGTGGTGTCTGAGATTTTGCAGCACGTCGACAACTCCTATATGGGGGTGGTGCTTAAGCGCATGATGATGCGCGCCGCCAGCGCGGTAGCCGAGTCGGCCAAGTTGCCGGCATTAGTAACCGGCGAGAGCGTCGCCCAGGTGTCCAGCCAAACGCTGCCCAACTTAAGTGTGATTGACCGGGTGACCGATACGCTGGTGTTGCGGCCGTTGGTGACAATGGATAAAGGCGAGATTATCGATATCTCGCGCACCATTGGTACCGAGACGTTTGCCGCTAGCATGCCTGAGTACTGCGGGGTGATTTCGGTTAAGCCCACCACCCGCGCGCGGCTCGATAAGGTTGAGTACGTGGAGTCGAAATTTGATTTTGCGGTGCTGGAGCGCGCTATTGCCGAGCAAGTGGCGGTGGATGTGCGGGAGCTGGCCGAGACCATCGATGAAGGCGCGAGCGCCGAGGTAGTAGAGGTGCTGCCCGTCGGGGCAGTGGTGGTGGATATTCGTCACCCCGATGAAGAAGAATTGAAGCCCCTGTTAATCGACGGTGCTGAAGTGTTGAAAATTCCGTTTTACACACTCAATAATGCCTTGGCGCAATTAGAGGCCGGCCGGCAGTATTATCTGTACTGTGAGAAAGGCATTATGAGCCAGCTGCACGCTTCGCACTTGGTGGACGATGGTCACACCAATATTGGTGTGTTTCGCCCGGCGGCTCGGGCTTAGCTGTGCCCAGCAAAACGCCGCTGCGGCAATTGCTGATACTGGCGCTAATGGCGCTGGGGATTGTGGCGCTATCGGTTATCTCGACGCTGCATGTTTTGGATGTCCCCGTGGGCGACTTTGCTGGCAAAATGGGCCGTACGTTGGGGCTGCGTTACCATCATGCAACGATGACTGATGCTCAGCTAAATTGTGAAAAAAAGCTTAAAACCAGCTTTAAAAATCGTATTAGCGTGATGCATATGGACAGCTACAGCAGTCGGTTGTCGGCCGATGGCGAGCTGTACAAGATTTTTTTAGAGGCGGATGTCTACCCCGATAGCACTCGCCAAGGTAAATCGCGCGAGCTGTTTGTCACCTGTTTTGTGCTCGCCTCCAGTGGCCATATCGAGCGTTTTCAGTATGCCGGCGATGGCGAGCCGGTGCGCGGCGTGGAAGGCGAAGGCACCAATGCCTTCGGTTTATAGCGCTAACGTGCGTTTTATCGGGCTAAATAGCCACTGTTTGTCTGATTTCTGATCTTTTTGATTCCTGCCGGCGCACTAGATAGGTATAATGCGCGCCTTTTCAGCGCTATCGCCCTTGCTAAGGGGACGCTGCCATTTCCTCCGCACCCGAGAGCATTACAGTGACCAGCCAATCTAAAATCGCAAATTTGCGAAATATCGCCATTATCGCCCACGTTGACCACGGTAAAACTACCCTGGTAGACAAGCTGCTGTCTCAGTCTGGCACGCTTGATCGTCGCGACGAAGGCGCCGAGCGCATCATGGACTCCAATGATCAGGAGCGCGAGCGCGGCATTACCATCTTGGCCAAAAACACCGCGATCCGCTGGAACGATTACCGCATTAACATCGTAGATACCCCTGGGCACGCCGATTTTGGCGGCGAGGTAGAGCGGGTATTATCGATGGTTGACTCAGTATTACTGTTGGTCGACGCCGTTGACGGCCCCATGCCGCAAACGCGCTTTGTGACCAGTAAAGCCTTTGAAAAAGGCCTAAACCCCATTGTGGTGGTTAACAAAGTCGATCGCCCCGGTGCTCGTCCTGACTGGGCCGTCGATCAAGTGTTTGATCTGTTTGACCGCTTAGGTGCCACCGACGAGCAGCTCGACTTTCCGATTATCTACGCCTCGGCCCTAAACGGCGTGGCCGGCCCAGAGCCAGACGATCTGGCCGATGACATGACGCCGCTGTTTGAGATGATTACCCAGCACGTAAAAGCCCCCGATGTCGATATCGACGGCGATTTCCAGATGCAGATCTCGGCGCTGGATTACAACAGCTACACCGGCGTTATTGGTATTGGCCGCATTTCGCGCGGTAGCTTGTCGCCCAACCAGCAAGTGGTTGTGGCCAAGCGCGAAGGTGGCAATAAAAAAGCCAAAGTATTGCAAGTGATGGGTTACCACGGCCTTGAGCGGGTCGAGACCGATCGCGCCACTGCGGGCGATATCGTCTGTATTACCGGTATCGATGGTTTGGATATCTCCGATACGCTGTGCAGCCCCGACAACGTCGATCCTCTGGTGCCATTAACGGTCGATGAGCCCACCGTTAGCATGACCTTTCAGGTAAACGATTCGCCGTTTGCCGGTAAAGAAGGCAAGTTTGTCACCAGCCGCAATATTCGTGAGCGCCTCGATCAAGAACTGATCCACAACGTGGCGCTGCGAGTGGTGCAGGGTGATAGCCCGGATAAATTTGTGGTATCGGGCCGCGGTGAGCTGCACTTGTCGGTGTTGATTGAAAACATGCGCCGCGAAGGTTTCGAGCTGGGTGTGTCGCGCCCTGAAGTTATTCAGCGCGAAGTGGATGGCGAAATTCACGAGCCCTATGAGCACGTTGTCATTGACGTAGAAGATCAGCACCAAGGCTCGGTTATGGAAGAGCTGGGCTTGCGCCGCGCCGAAATGACCAACATGGAGCCAGACGGCAAAGGTCGCGTTAAGCTGGAGTTTATGATTCCGTCGCGTGGCCTGATTGGTTTTCGCGGTCAGTTCCTGACGCTGACCTCCGGCTCGGGCATCATGACCAGTATTTTTGATCACTATGGCCCGGTAAAAGGCGGTGAGATCATCAGCCGTCACAACGGGGTGCTGGTTTCCATGGTTAAAGGTAAAACCTTGGCCTACGCGTTGTTTACTTTGCAAGATCGCGGTCGCTTGTTTTTGGGCCATGGCGCCGAGGTGTACGAAGGCCAGATTATTGGTATTCACTCGCGGGATAACGACTTGAGCGTTAACCCGACCAAGGCCAAGCAGCTTAACAATATCCGCGCCGCCGGCACCGACGAGGCGCTGACCCTGTCGCCGCCGATTCGCCACACGCTAGAGCAAGCGCTGGAGTTTATCGAAGACGACGAGCTGGTCGAAGTGACCCCCGAATCAATCCGGGTGCGCAAAAAACTGCTGACTGAAAACGAGCGCAAGCGCGCTAAAAAGTAAGTACGACTTTGCGCATTGGTGATGCACCAGGCGTCACTCCAAAAGCCCTGCCCTGTGCAGGGCTTTTTTGTGGGCAGTATTTATAATGCAAAAAGTAAGGGTTGGGCGATAGGCGCTTGCGCGTAGCGGCCGGTATTGAGCAGAGATGGTTGATTCTGAGTCCCACTTTTGTGGCTGCGCCTTAGTGGGCCGCAAACGGCGCCAGAGTTTGCTCTGATGGGAGAAAACCATGAGGCTCGCTTATGTTTAAAAATACTCTTCTCGGGGCGTCTTTATTAGTGGCGCTGGCCTGCGCCCCGGCATCGTTTGCTGTATCGGCGGCCAGTGCGGTCGCGCCCCCAAAGCATGTGGAGATTGTTAAACGCGACGGCGTCTACCAATTGTTAGTTGATGGTGCGCCATACGATGTAAAAGGTGTTGGTTTGGGGGGTAATGCCCAAGGCAGCTTGAGCCTTTTAACCGCAGCAGGCGGTAACAGTATCCGCACTTGGAGCGCCAACAACGCTGAGGCAGTATTGCAAGACGCGGCCGACAATGGCGTGATGGTGGCGCTGGGGTTTAATACCGATAAAGAACTGCACGGCTTTGATTACAACGACGAGGCGGCGGTTCAGGCGCAGTTTGAGCGTTTAAAAAAGACGGTACAAGCCTATAAACATCACCCCAACCTGTTGGCGTGGGTGGTGGCTAACGAGCCCAACCTGCTGTTTAACGATGACGGCTCGCTCAAAGACGTTAACCCCAAGGTGTATCAGGCCATTGCTGAGATGATCGACTACATCCATCGCGAAGACCCGAACCATCCGGTGACCTACGCCTTTGCCGGCGCGCCCGAGCGGCATATTAAAACCGCCATGCGTTACACGCCCAATGTCGATTTTATCTCGCTGCAACTGTACGGCGATGTGGCTAATTTGCCCGAGATAATTGCCGGCCTTAATATCGACAAACCCTTTATGGTGACCGAATATGGCGCCATTGGTCACTGGGAGCGCCCCACCACCGAGTGGGGCCGCGAGCTTGAAGAGCCCAGCGGAGTTAAAGCCGCGACCTTCTCTGAGCGTTTGCATCAGGCGTTTGATAATAATCCGACAGGTAAAGTGATTGGCTCGTTTGCTTTTTTGTGGGGGCAGAAACAAGAGCGCACACCCACTTGGTACGGCATGATCAACGCCGACGGCAAGCCTAACGCTCGGGTCGATGAGCTGACCCGCTACTGGACAGGGCAATACCCCAGCAACCGCGCGCCGCGAGCTACTGAAATAACGCTTAACGCTCAGCAGGCCGCCGATAGCGTTTACGTAAAACCCGGCCAGCCACTGACGGTAAAGGTGGCGGTTAGCGACGAAGATCCACTGCGTTACGAGTGGCAGCTGTTAAAAGAGGTAGACGTGCGCAGCCAAGGCGGCGCCTATGAGAAAAAGCCCGATGCGGTCGCCATCGCCACTATAAAAGAGCAAGACGGTGAGCTGAGCTTTACCGCGCCAACCGCAGAGGGTGATTACCGTATTTACGCCTACATCTATGACGGCAAGGGCAAAGTAGGTAACGCGAATTTCCCGTTCTATGTAAAGCCGCAACAGTAGAGGTGCGGCTTGGTTTGGTTAGCGCATTACTTATCACGGGTGAAATTGGCGTGTAATGCGCCGATCAGCATTAACAGTGAGCCTAATGCAAACAGCCAGACGCCGGTTGTGGCGTAAGGGGCAAATCGTGGCAAAAATAAAAGGCTGCCCAGTAAAAATGCCACACTGGATACAACATTAGTCCAGCAAATGGCTTTGCTAAATACGGTCATAGTCGCGCTCCTTCGCGGTTTCTAATCGGCGATCGCAGGTTGAAACTGCAGGCTAACCGAGATTCGGTTCCAACTATTAATTTCTAAAATTACCGTTGTTAGTTCAATCAAACCGGCTTCGCCAAAGTGTGTCACGGCATTTTGGTAAGTTGCGTCGTTCACCGCTTGCTGGCTTATCAAGGTGGTGGCCTCGGCCCACGCCAACGCGGCGCGCTCTGGAGGTGTAAAGCAGGCGAGCTCTCGCCAGGCCGGCAATACGTCTAATCGCTCTTGTCGCTCGCCGTCTTTACGTGCCTCAGCTGAGTGCATGTGCTGACAAAATCCGCAGCCATTAATTTGCGATACGCGCAGCTTTACCAGATGAATAATGCCAGATGTAATTTGAGCGTTTGTATCCGTCTTGCCTAAGGCCAATAAGTGCTCGGCCAATCGCGGGCAATATTGGTAAACGGCTTGCTGAGAAATACGTTCGTGCATGGCGCAGACCTCTTGAATAAACGTTGAGGTGCCAGCGTAGCCGCCGATAAAGTCTATGCCTTGTAAATTTGCGACAACTTGCGCGCTCGGTACTCGGCGGGGGTTTCGAAAGTGCTTTTTTGAAACGCGTGAGAAAAATGTGGCTGGTCATAGTAGCCGCACTCCAGCGCGATATCAGCCAGTGGCATTGTGCTGGCGGCCAGTAAGCGCCGCGCTTGATGGGTGCGACAGTAGCCTATGTATTGACCGGGCGAAATCCCGATTTGGCGTTTAAACGTTCGCTCTAGTGTGCGCCGATTGACGCCTAAGTGCTCCTCTAGCTGGCCGGGTGGTAGCGGGTGCATTTTAATGGCGTGAACGAGCTTCCATGTGTGTGCCTGGCGGCTTGCACATTTTGTTAGTCGCTGTAATAACCACTGTTCCAATACGCTAATTTTAGCCACTAAGTCCAGATTGTATAGCCGCGTTGCTATGACCGCGAGTGAGCTGTGCCATTGCGGCGTGTAGTCGCGGCCTAAACAAAGCTGTTTGTCAGAAAGTTCTTGCGGCTCGAGCCCGAGCAAAAAATAGGCCCCGGTAGGTGTGAAGCGAATACTCACGCAGGCGTCAGTCGCCCTGACCAAGCGCATGCTTGTGCAGGTGTTTTGCTCGAAGGTAATAACGGGCTCGTGGGTCGATAAGCCAATGGTCAGGCTGGCGCCGCCGTCGGGATAAAACTTTTCGATATTTTGATGGCGGTTTGGCGTCTGCGTACCGATTGACCAAAGACACTGAACCCAAGGCGCGAGCCGCGGGTGTGGGGCAAACCTCTGAAAATTCAGAGGCGAAAAATTCTCAGTGGGAATGACCTCAGCCATGGTGGTAGAGACTCAAAATGGACAGCGCAAAAGGCAGTATATGTCCCTTAGGGTTAGTTTATCCAGTGCGTGAAGCCGCGCTCTGTTAGCGACGCGCGAGCCCGCCGGCGGTGTTATCGCTGTGCGGTGGGTCTTGGTGGTACTGGCAAAAATGCTCCCGTCTGACCGGCTTGGGTGCTCTGTGGCGCCCGGCCTCAAGGGTGCAACCTAAGCGGCAGCCTGCTAGGCTATAGGCTGTTAGTTGATGAAGCACACACTCTGGAAGGATCTATGACTGTAAAAGACGCTACCAAAGGTGCCGGCTCGACGGTGCTGATTCCGGTATTTATCCCCGCCGTCGTGGTGATGGTTTTGTTGGTGGTGGGTACCATTAGCAATCCAGACCTCGCGGGCAAAGTGTTTAGCACGACGTTGGCGTACATCACCAATACCTTTGGCTGGTTTTATATGCTGTCGGTTGCCTTCTTTTTGGTCTTTATTGTCGGCTTGGCAATGACGCGCTGGGGTAATATTAAGCTCGGCCCCGATCACGCCGACCCGCAATACAGTTTTCCAGAGTGGTTTGCCATGCTGTTCTCGGCCGGCTACGGCATTGCACTGCTGTTTTTTGGTGTGGCCGAGCCGGTGCTGCACTTTTCATCGCCACCGCAAGGCGCGCCCGAGACAGTCGATGCCGCCAAGCAGGCCATGCAAATTGCGTTTTTCCACTGGGGCTTTCACATTTGGGCGATCTATGGCCTGGTGGGCTTGGTGTTGGCCTACTTTGCTTTTCGCCACGGGCTGCCGCTATCGATTCGCTCGGCACTGTACCCATTAATTGGCGATAAAATATACGGCCCCATTGGTCACGCCGTGGACGTGTTTGCCATTTTGGGCACCATGTTTGGTATTGCCACCACGCTCGGGTTGTCGGTTGCGCAAATTAACGCCGGTATTCATTACCTGTGGCCGAGTATCCCCGTTAGCACCACGGTGCAGATTATTTGTATTGCGGTAATTACCGGGTTGGCGATTTTCTCGGTGGTTGCGGGTATGGATAAGGGCGTTAAGCGCCTCTCAATTTTAAACATGTTCTTAGCCGTCACTTTGATGATTTTTGTGTTTATTGTCGGGCCCTCCATTCACATCTTAGAAACCTTTTTGCAAAACACCGGTAGTTACCTAAATAATATCGTCGAGCGAACCTTTAACTTAGAGGCTTACTCTCACAGCGATTGGATTGGTAACTGGACGCTGTTTATTTTTGGTTGGACCATTGCCTGGGCGCCATTTGTCGGGCTGTTTATCGCCAAAATTAGCCGTGGCCGTACCATCCGACAGTTTGTGGTGGGGGTGATGCTGGTGCCGTCGATATTCACCTTTATGTGGTTCTCGGTGTTTGGCGATACCGCCCTTAACCAAATTATGGAAGAGGGTTACACCGCGCTTATTGGCGAGGTGCAAAACAATCAGGCAATCGCCTTGTTTAAACTGTACGAGGTGTTGCCACTAACCTCGATTGTATCGTTTGTCACCGTCATACTGATTATTACCTTTTTTGTGACCTCGTCGGATTCCGGCTCGCTTGTTATTGACTCGCTGGCCTCGGGCGGCGCGCTGCACACACCGGTATGGCAGCGTGTGTTTTGGGCATCGGCTGAAGGTGTTGTGGCCTCATCGCTGTTGTTGGCGGGTGGCTTGAGTGCACTGCAAACGATGACCATCGTCAGTGCACTGCCGTTCTCGATTATTATGATTATTGCCGCGTTGGGTATGTGGCGTGCGTTAACCATTGAGGGGCACCATCAGCGCAGTTTAAAAACCGATGTGCAGCAGCGGTTTTCCGGTACCGGGGGGCGCGGTTTATGGCGCCGTCGTTTACACGGCTTGGTCACTTTCCCCGATCGGGAGCGAGTGCTGGAGTTTTTGGCAACAACGGTTAGCAAGGCCATGCACCGAGTTGAGCGTGAGTTGATAAAAGAAAACTGGAACGCCGAAGTTCATACCGATGAAGAGTATCAGCGCATTTATCTCGAGGTTATAAAAGACGAGCAAGTCGACTTTGTGTATGAAATTCGCTTGCTAGAGCACGACTTGCCAGACTATGCGGCCAAAGAAATGCCAGATTCCATTGGCGACCCGCAAGTGTACTATCGCGCCGAGGTATTCCTGCGCCGGGGCGGTCAGTCGTACGATATTTACGGCTTTGATCAGCAGGATATTATTACCGATATTCTCGATCAGTTTGAAAAGCACCTACACTTTTTGCATGTCTCACCGGCGATCTTGCCTTGGCGCATGGAAGAGCACGACGATATGTTGGCCTCGCCACCGGAGCCGCCGGAGCGCGAGCCCGGCGTCGACCGCCCAGAAGGTCAAGCGCAGTCAGCGCCGCCAGTGCGAGAAAATATACAGCCGTCGGATAAACGTGACGATTAGGTGTTTACGAACAACAAGGAGTGATGCTCGTGAGGTTAACGAAAAGCACGCTTTGGTTGGCAGTGATCGTTGCGCTGAGCCCCGCAGCTACATGGGGGGCTGCGGATGATGCCGATACCCAAAGCGAGATAGAGCTTCTTAAGCGCGAAATTCAGGCGTTAAAGGCGAGACTCGAGCAAGTTGAGGCGCGATCGCAGGTGCCGGTACAAAACTTAGAAGTCGCAGTGTCTGGCTCCGAGCGCAGCGCAGTCGCCGCCGATGAGCCCGATCCCTCGGGCGTAGATATTGGCGGGGCGCTGCGCTTTAACCTCGTCCATCGCGACTATGTCGAGTCGTCTGAGGGGCGGCTCGGTGAAGGTGGCTTGGATGTGTTTCGGCTCAATGTGGATGGTCAACTGGATAACATCTTGGTATCTGCCGAGTACCGTTTTTACTCTTACATGAGTGTGCTGCATCACGGCTGGATCGGTTACGAGTTTGACGATCAAAGCCAATTACAATTTGGCGTCAGCCAGGTTCCTTTTGGTTTATTGCCTTACGCCGCGCATAACTCTTGGTTTGGTGTGCCTTACTATGTTGGGCTGGGTGATGACTACGACATGGGGGTAAAGTACCAGCGCACCGATGGCCCCTGGAGTACACAGCTCGCGTTTTATAAAAACGAAGAGCTCAATGATGCCACTAATACCGAGCGCTATTCATTTGATGTCATTCGTGACGGCGAGCAGCAAAACGAAGAGACCAACCAGTTTAATGCCCGCGCGGCCTATACCTTTGGCTTGGGCAGTGGTTGCGAAACCGCCGTCGGCAGCTCGCTAGAGGCGGGCGAACTTTACAACGCTACAACCGATAGCCGCGGTGATCACTGGGCCGTCGCAGCTCACGTCGATAGCCGCTGTGGCCGCTGGAATTTTCAGGCGCAAGCGACGAGCTACCAGTATGATCCAGAAAACCCCGAGGGGGTAGACGATTCGGTTATCACGGTAGGTGCGTTTGCCGGCAGTTACGATATCGCGGCCGATGCTGATATTGCCGTCGCCAACGTCGCCTACAATGTGCCATCACCGTGGCAAGCCATCGATAGTATCACCTGCTACAACGACTACTCGCACATGTTTAAACGCGAGGCCGGCTCGCTCGACTCGATTATCAATACAACCGGTTGCGCCATTGGTAGCGGCCCGTTGTTTACCTATATCGATTATATTTTGGCAAATAATATGGCTTATTTTGACAACGGTTCTATGGCCGGCGGTGGTGAAGATAAATGGCTCGGTCGCTTTAACGTCAACGTAGGTTTTTACTGGTAATGGGAATTTGGTGCAGGGCTATGTGGTACAAGTTGATAGTAAGTGTTTTGCTAACCGTTGGCGCCGTTGCGCCCGCCACGGCGCAGCAAGAGCTGAACGTTGTATCGTGGGATGGCGCTTACGTCAAAAGCCAAATTCTTGGGTTTATTCGCCCCTATGAGGCGCAGTCCAATACCCGCGTTAACGTCATCCAATACAGTGGCGGGATCGATAATATTCGCAAGCAAGTGCGCGCCTGGAATGTGCAATGGGATATTGTCGATTTAGAATTGTTTGATGCAATTCGCGCCTGTAACGAGGGCCTGCTCGAACCGCTCGATCCCAAAACCTTGTCGCCCGCTCCCGATGGCACCAGCGCGCAGGATGATTTTATCGCCGGCAGCTTAACGCCGTGCGGTGTGGGCAACGTGGTGGGCTCGACTGTGGTGAGCTTTAACCGCACTCAATTTAAAACACCCCCGAGCACTTTTGACGATTTTTTTAACCTAAAAAAATACCCTGGTAAGCGCGGTTTGCGCCGCTCGCCCAAAGTCAACTTAGAGTGGGCGTTAGTGGCTGATGGTGTCGCACCGGAAAACGTATACGAGGTGTTATCCACCGAGGCCGGGCTCGATCGCGCGTTTGCAATGCTCGATAAAATAAAACCCCATATTCAGTGGTGGCAAACGGGCGAAGAGGCCATTCGTATGCTGGAAACCAACCGCGTTGTTATGTCGTCGGTTTACAGTGGCCGAGTCGACGACGCCGTACAGCGCGGCGAGCCTTTGGATATTATCTGGGATCACCAAGTGTGGTTTTTTGATGTTTGGGCCATCCCCAAAAACGGCCGCAATACCAAGCGGGCAAAAGAGTTTTTGCGCTTTGCCAGCAGTACCGAAAGCTTAGCCGCACAGGCCCGTTATATCCCCTACGGCCCGGTAAGAAAATCGTCTATGGCGCAACTAGCACCCGAGCTGCGCCAGCGGTTGCCCACCGCAAAAGAGCACCTAGCCACAGCGATTGAGTTAAACGCCAACTGGTGGTCAGAAAATCTCGCTCGCATTACTCCGCGTTTTGAGCAGTGGCTAAGCCGCCCGGTCATGGTGCCTAAAGCACTGCCGCGCTAAGCTTAGCGTTAGCGGCGGATTTTGGTGCTCGCGTATCCAGTGTTTATACAGGTGTATTGCCAAGTGACCGAGATCGACGCACGCTTTGCTTTATAAGGCGGTTCGGATTGCCGTGTTCGTTATAAAGCAATCATTGTTAAATCAGTCACTTAGGCTGATCGGGCAGAGAGATAACCGGCCAACTCTAGCGGTATAACGCGCAAGCACACATTGCCGCTATTGTTTTTGGCTGATAATTGCCCGAAAGTGTAATAAAATCATGAGCTTGTGTGGGTTTCTTGAGAGAGCTCTAGGAATGATAACGCGCATGCACGATATACAAATGTTAGCAGTCAACTAAATATGAGCATTCTTAGATATATTCAATCGATGTTTTCAAATGACCTATATATACAGGTTTGGGAACACAGACTTAAGATTTCTATAATCGACACAACTAATGTGTACGATGAAGAACCGCTGATGGCTATCAAAAGCGATAAAAAAGGACAGCCAATTGTCGTAGAAATTGGTAGTAAAGTAAAAACATTGGGAGACCTCGAAAGAGACAAAGTTGTTAATCCATTTTCGCACCCTAGGCTTCTGGTGCACGATTTCGTTGTCGCAGAAAAAATTATCCAGCATGCCATCAGTCAGCTACATCAATCAAAATGGATTGCTCCTTCACCCAGAGTAATTTTTCAACCAATGGAAAAGCTAGAAGGAGGAGTTACCGGAATTGAAGAACGCTTGTATCGAGAGCTTTGTCTCGGCGCGGGTGCTAGAGAGGTCTTGTTGTATATTGGTGATCCTCTATCAATGTATAATCTAGACTTCGATGTGTTTAAGCGTGAACACAGCTAACAAGGGTAGCCAATTGACCTCCGTAAGCTGTCTTGTTTTTTGCAAAAAAACGCAAAAACACAATCCAACTCACTCCGGCAATTGCTACCGGCGTTAGGTGTCAAGAATCATCCGTGATTCAGTATAGATTCATAATTGAACCATTGTTGCACCATATATGGTTCTCTTGTATAGTGTCTCCATCATAGCCTAGGAGATACCGCATGAGTGACCTGAAAAGCCTAATCAGAAAGTCAAAAGCAACCAGGAAAGAGCTTGTCGCATCAACAGTTCGAATACCTAAAGAATTAGCACTGTTTATTGAAGGGCTGGCCGAGCAATTAGACCTTTCAAAACAAGAAGTTACCCTAAAGCTCATCGAGGCTGGGGTAGAGATAGCGGAGAGGGAACTCGAATCAGAAGATGTAGATAATAGTGCTTTTCATGTTCTAAATACGAACAGAAGGCATGATGACAGCGATCATGACTACATGTTAAACAACGGCATTGCTGCAGCATTTTATGATCCATGGAAATTCAATATCGACCGTATCAAGAAGGGAGATACCGTCTTTTTGTATGAAAATGGAGTTGGCATTGTTGCATATGGACTTGGCTCCGGAAACACGCTGAAGAAAGACAGGTATGACGACAAAGATGAGTGCCATTACCAAGAGCTATCTAACTTCAAAGTTTTGGAAAGACCTATTTCCGCAGCGAGAATCAAGAAAATTCTAAGCAGAAATGTAGTATTTCTGCGAACTATGTCAGGCATGCCAGATGGACAAAAGATACTTGATGAAATCGAGGGCAAGTAAAACACTTAACAAGGCCAAGCACTCGGACTGCCTACGCTGTCGCTTCGGCATCCGGTGTTGGCGGCGTTAAGGCAACACATGTGGTCAAACATTTTCCAAGAGCGACTCGCCAACTACGAAAAGTTGGTTCTGGCCGGCGCCCTAATATTGTCCGCAGTACTAATCTCTTACGGAGTGTGGGCATTGGTTTCTGGAATATGTCATGTCGGCGGGAGAGGTAATCCACCTATTGGCACGATAGTTACTTTCCACGGTCTAGAGGCAAGACTATTGAGTAATATTTATACCGGTGGTGGAATAGCAATATTTGAGCATGCTTTCTTATCAAAGCTGCATTACAGCATTAATGTGCGTCGATATGCGAAGCCGCTATTTACGGTAGGCATTCTTCTACTGGCACTTGGCATGTTTAGTTTGGTGGCTATATTATGTTTTCCGCTCATTCGAGGCTTTGTGCCTTAACAAAGCGTAGCACTACACCGCCAAAAAACGGCGGTGGGACGCTCGTAAACTCGCGCCCGTGTACGCGGCGTTAGAAATTCCAGGGGGCCATATCATTGAAGATAAAGATTTGGTTAGTGATACTTTCATTCATAGTATTGATAGCACTACTCTATTTTGACGTAGAATTTATAATCGGGGGTGAAGCGATAGCGACACCTAGTATTGTAATCGTAGTCAAGCCGTCGAACTATGAAGTAGATGGGCGCAAGGGGGGTGAACTGCTTCCACTTCTATCAGAAGCGTATATAAAAAGTGACTTTGAAAACCCTCCCAATATTATTGTTAGTGCCGATAGTAGCGTCCAGTACGAGCGCGTGGTGGAAACAATGGCTACACTAAAAAATAACGGGTATAAAAAAGTAGGGTTGGCCAATACAAATTGAAAATTCTAACAAGCACATCAAAAACCGCTCCACTTCGTTGCGCTGGACGTCGCTGACGCTCCGCCTTTTATGTGGGCGTTATGTGGCTTGACACTGTTGCGCAACGCGCTACAATAACTCCATGATCAAGTCATTCAAACACAAAGGATTAAGGCGCTTTTACGAGACAGGTAGCGCTCGGGGCATCCAGGCCAAGCATGAGAAGCGTCTTCGAATGCAACTGGCAGCACTGGATACCGCCAAGGAAATCAATGACTTAGATATTCCTGGCTACAAGCTTCACCCTCTTAAAGGTGATAGAAAGGGTGTCTGGGCAATTACCGTTAATGGGAACTGGAGGCTGACGTTTGAATTCTCCGACGGTAATGCCTATGTACTCAATTATGAGGATTACCACTGATGAAAATGTATAACCCCCCTCATCCTGGCGAGTTCATTCTGGCTACCTATATGGAGCCTTTTGGCCTTAGTTGCCGTTATTTGGCAGGACGGCTGGATGTATCGCCGTCTACGTTAAACCGTCTGCTTAAGCAGCAGAGCGGTATTAGCCCGGAGATGGCGCTTCGTCTTTCCAAGGCATTGGGCCGGACGCCTGAAAGCTGGCTGGCGATGCAAGACATGTATGATCTCTGGGTAGCAGGCAAAAGCGTTAAGCTCGACAAGGTGCAAAAAATTGAACTCGACGCCGCATAACCAAGCCATTAAATACGCTCCCTTCGGTCGCCGGACCTCGTTTCACTCGGCACTTTATGGCGGGCGTTAGGTGTACAAATGATCGTTGAAGATAAGTGGTTTGTTGGCGTTGTTTCGATACCACTATACGTTGCTACTTTTCTTACCCTGGCATTATTGACGAGCAACGTTATTGCATACATTGTTTTCGGGATACTGGTTTTGTATCTTTCTGGCATCATCTATCAAAATGTGGTGATAAAGAGGGTAAAAGAGGGGCTTAGTCAACCGGTAGCATCCATGCAGTGGTTGGCTGGTCAGCTAATTATAATCGGTGGGTGGTATGCTGCTATATCTTTGTCAGGTGTCAACACCTAACCATGCCATTAGATTTGCTCCCTTCGGTCGCCGGACCTCGTTTCACTCGGCCGTTTATGGCGGGCGTTACGTTTACTAGGGCCATATGCTCGTTACTATTTCCAGCTATAGCTTGCCGTATGAAGCGCATATTGCTAAGTCCCGTCTGGACTCCGAGGGGATACCTGTTTTCATAGCAGATGAGCATACAATCAATATGCAGTGGCTCTACTCTCATGCTCTTGGTGGGGTAAAACTCCAGGTTCCGAAGCTGTATGCGGAAACCGCGCTTAAAGTTCTTAATGAGAATCGCGAAGAAGCTTTGGTAGAGGATCAAGGAGTAGATCAAAAAGCGTGTCCGTTTTGCGGAAGCGAAAACACAGAGTTTTATCAACTTGGGCGTCGCTGGGCGTTTTTGGTTTTTATTGGCATACAATTTCCGCTTTTTCCTGTTCGGGATGGTATAAAGTGCAAAGAATGTGGGAAAGTCTCAAAAACGTAACAAAGCGTAGCACTACACCGCCAAAAAGCGGCGGTGGGACGCTCGTAAACTCGCGCCCGTGTACGCGGCGTTATGCATATGTATAGAGGCATAGAAGTCGAAGGGCTCGCATTCTTTGAGCTGCTAAACGAGAGCCAGGATTTCTGCGCCGAGCTTGGTCGCGTAGTGCTAGCTGCCGGGCGTTTGGAGAGCTTGATACTAGGTTTAGTCCAGGCTCCAGAGGGCGAAGCGCCGTTCCATAGGTCAACTCTGGGCCAGCTCATCGCATATGCAGAAAAGCACAAAGATTTGAAACCTCTTGTTCCGCATCTAAAAGAGGTAAAGAATCAGCGAAACTATCTCACTCACAGCATCTATGCGCTTCTGTCGGACCAGATAGAAGAGACTAGACTCGAGAGGCATGGGCTACTGGATTCTGACGTCAGCACATATACGGAGCGTGCCTGGGAGTTGAAAAACAATCTCAACGCTTTGGCAGACATTGTCGAGAGGGCGTAGGAGGAAATTGCATAACAATCGCAAGCAGCCGAGCAATTTTCCGCTAGCGCTACAAATTGCCCGCTGTTGCGGGCGTTAGTGCGACAAGAAAGCTTGTCAGAACTTGCAGGGTGAAAGTCCTTGTCGGGTAAGAGTTAGCCGCTCACCTGTATCGAGTCTTGCGTGTTGTGCGGAGTCTGGGGATCGTAAATACTTTCCTGCGCGAGGGCGCAACCGGATGAACAATAAAATTCAATGCGAAGCGTAGACAGAGAAATATATAGGCCATAGGGGCTACCGTGGCCCTGAAGTGTTGGTATCGCTCCGAAACTAGCGAATCCTAGGTGACGAGGTTTGTAACGCCATCGAAGTCCATGCAAAGCAATCGTTAGGGGAGTCTCCCCCAAGGCAAGATTGTGGCGACCTAGCGGAGTTATTAAACCGTGGCATGTATATAAAGTTTTGACAGGAACTTGTGAGATCCGAGAGCGCTCCTACAGGATGTGGGTAGGGCTGCTGAGTAAAAAGCGAGGCGAACAATGGCCTCTCGGAAGTCGGATCAGCTCATAGTAGTCTGCGGGCGGGAAAGCCGTCTACATGGCAAAGGGGCTGACAATAATATCGCGGCGTTTAACAGACACATAGGCCGGACAGAGTAGGGCTGGAATCACTATGACAACCGCATTAAACGCCATAGCATTTAAAGCACAAACCCATCCGAAGCATCGGTTTTCAGAACATGTTTGGAACATTGAAACCCGATGTGCTGTATCGTGCGTGGGCAACCCTCAATAAGCAATCAGCGGCGGGGATTGACGGTGTTACTGCACCGCAATACGAAGCTGCGCTATCCAACAATATTCATGCGCTAGCCGATAAGCTCAAAACCAATCGGTATCGAGCCAATGCGGTAAAGCGCGTGTATATCCCCAAAAGCAATGGAAAGCAGCGGCCATTGGGCCTGCCAACGCTGGAAGATAAAATCGTACAGCAAAGCGTTGCCGATATTCTGCAAAGTATTTGGGAGCAGGATTTTCTGTGCAGCAGCTATGGCTACCGCCCTCATAAAAGTGCCCATCAAGCCGTTCACAGCTTGCAAGTTAACCTGCAGTTCAAAGGCTATGGTTATATCGTCGAGGCCGACATAAAAGGCTTCTTCGATAACATGGACCATGCATGGCTAATGCGTATGCTAAGACAGCGCATTGATGACGAGCGACTTCTGACGCTCATTAATCAATGGCTGAAAGCGCGAATAAAAGAACCCGACGGCACGTACCATAAGCCGCTATCGGGTACGCCACAGGGCGGGGTCATCAGCCCCGTACTGGCGAATATTTATTTGCACTATGCGCTGGATATCTGGTTCGAGCATCGCGTCAAACCCCAGTTACAAGGGCGCGCGATGTTGATTCGGTATGCCGACGACTTTGTGGTGGCCTTTCAGTATCGTAATGAAGCCGAGCACTTTTATGCAAAGCTGCGTTCGAGGTTGAAGAAGTTCAAGCTAGACGTTGCAGAAGACAAGACATCGATAAAGCGCTTTAGTCGCTTTCATCCCAGTCAGGTGCGCCATTTTGAATTCTTGGGTTTTCAGTTCTACTGGGACATCGACTTCAAAGGCGAGCCAAGGCTGAGGCGAAAGACGGCGCCCAAGAAACATCGGGCGGCGCTGAAAGACTTCGCGGATTGGATTAAAGCGAATCGCCACAGGCGCTTAGAGCGTTTAATTCCGATGTTAAACCGTAAGGTAGTAGGCTTTTGCAACTACTTTGGGTTGTCAGGTAATAGTTTGAGCGTGGGACGGATATTTGACCGTATATTGGATAGCTTGTATAAATGGCTGAATCGTCGCAGTCAGCGCCGAAGTTTTACTTGGGCGGGGATAAAGGCGATGCTAAAGCACTTTGGTTTACGGTCAATGCGAGTGCGAAAGCCGAGCGTTATTGTAGATTGGTATTAAGGGTGTCTGTGCTTTACGCGGGCAATGATATTATTGAAGAGCCGGATGCGGTAATTCCGCACGTCCGGATCTGTGTGGGGGCGCCATCAGTAATGGGGCGTTCTACCATGATTACAGAAATTCATCATCTATCGAGAGGCTCAAATGGCCGAAAAAGAAATCAATTGGGATAAGCATTTTTCAAAGCTGACCTGGAACGATGTGTATGAGAACTCGCCGTTTTTTCATGGCCAGCGCCTTCCCACACTCTTCAGCCCTGACAGAACCCGTATCTACATTTCCTCTCTGGATCTTGAGTTTGCGACAGATAACGCACAGGAACTCGCAGACGCACTCGAAGATATAAAGTCGACATTCGATATGGCAAAGCGTTCGAATGGGTATTACAAAATGGCGATGGCCCAAAGTGATTTTTCAGCCGTGCAAGGTTTGCTGTCTGAGCTTGGCGCAGATGAGGCAAGCCACCGTTTGGTCGAGGATTCTGTATAACCAAGTGTTGTAGTACGTTCCGGGCCTCCGGCCCTACACCGGACGCCCATTTCGCTGCGCTACATGGGCGCCGCTAAACAACGGCGTTATGCACAGTCTTCAAATTACCAGAAGACTTATACTGGAAGGCTACAACTCAGTTAGTAGCCTTCCAGTAATCCGTCCTATTTTTTTGATGATTTGCTAGGTTTTAAAGCCGGATTATTTCCCGGTGTGCTTTTGTTGTCACGTCGGCGTTGATCGGGCTTTCCTGTTGATTTTGCTATCGGTTTTGGACCTGGTTTAAGGCTCATAATATAGATCTCTAAAAGTTAATTGAAAGTTGTGCGGCAAATAACTTCAGAATTCTTGCGCTAGAGTATCGTGAAACATACACTAGCCGCCTAAATCTCTCTGGTCGGAGGTTTTATAGCCCTCAAAGGCTGCTTGCCTTTGGGGGCTTTTCAATTTGGGCGTTAGAATTTCAAAATTAGACCACTGGTTAAGAGTGGGTCTTCCCTAATTCAGGTGGGCGGGAATTAAACACAGCCCTCCCAATTGAAACAGTATGGCCGTCTTAAACCGTTCCTTATTTCTGAATCCTCGCGCACGTACCTTCAACAGTTTTATTCTGCTATTGATACTTTCTGCTCCAGCATTGCTTTTTCTATGAACGATCGCGTTGATGATTCCCCAGAGATTCTTCTTAATGCTAGCCGCCACTGTTTTAATCGGAGTTAGCCTGGAGCGGGCCGCCCATCCGTACCAACGAGCCCAAGCTCTCTGAGCCCAACCTCGAGTAGAATAGTTCCATAACTGCATGGCGTATTGCCTAATTGCCCATGCTCGAGCGGTTTTCTTTGCCACTTTAGACAGTGAGTTGATAGTGTCCCAGTGATGGCTTTTTAACTTACCTTCGGAGCGCAACCAGTTAAAGCGGGATAGGTGCAAAGGCCTTCTTTGATCAGCTGGGGCGAACCGCATCTCTCCCTTTCTGACAGAATCGACGGCTTTGTTTAAATCCATCGCTACGTGGAATTTATCAAAGCAGATTTTTTGTTCCCAGCCATCCACATGTTCTTTGGTGGCCGAAAGGTAGGCCGGCGACATGTCCATGCTAACGGTTTGAATTGAGTCGAGTTCTCGCTCCGATAAGCTCGTATAGAAGGCCGCAAGGCTGCTCTTTGAGCGGTCATCCTGGACATCGACGACCTGGCCTGATTCATTGGAGACAATGGTTATGTATTTGTGGCCTTTCTTGCTACTAACTTCATCCACGGCTATATGCTGGTAGTCCACCGACTCACGGGCCGAAAGCCCCCGCGCCACGGCACGACGCATAATTCCATCAGTGGCGTTCCAGCTCAGCCCAAGGCGGCGGCTCACTGCGTTAATGCTGGCCTCTTTAAGCCACTGAATCGCCATTGCTTCGAACAGTAACGTAAAGCGTGAATTTCTTTCGGCCCACGGGACATTGACCTGCAAAACACCGTGCTCGGGGCATTTTGCTCTGGGTACAGCGCCATGAACAATGGTCTGAAACTGGCAAGTGTCTAGGTGCCGCCAACTCTTATCGCGGGTATCGTACCGGGGACATGCGCAACCGCACTCAGGGCATAGGGTCTCAGCATCCCGGTCGTGCTCGGTGTAGACATGGACCACCCCGTCCTTAGACAGCTCGACATGCTCAACTGCCCAAGGCTCTTGAAGCCCAAGAATGCTCTCGTAAAGTGATAGCTCGTCCATTAGTTGTCCAAGGATCAAATATGACAAATTCGAGCTTGGTATTTTAGATGGAGAGTGAGGAGATGGCTATGATTCCACCCGAATAGGGGAAGACCCTTAAGAGTACAGCTGTGTATGGTTTTAATCAAGCACAATATATTGTATTTTATCTGTGGATATGCTGTTAATAACGCATGTATATCACTATATGTAGTGTTTGCATAACAAGGCCATCAAAAATCGCTCCACTTCGTTCCGCTGGACCTCCTTACGCTGCGCTCCAGTCGGCCCTTTATGGCGGCGTTGAGACTGTAGAAAAACTCCAAAAAATAGGTGTTTTTTGTTAAAATTGGCCATCGCATAAGGGATCATTGCCATGCCAAACTTCAAAAAGTATAACTACAGCCAAGATGCCATGGTTGTGATTAATTTCGAAGAGCAAATTCAGCCAAATACGTTTGAATTTACGTTACACCACCTGATCGATCAACATATCGACCTCTCAGCTTTCCACGAACATTATAATAACGATGCCGGTGGTCGCTCGGCGTATGACCCCGCCATTCTTCTAAAGATTATTTTGTTCGCCTATGCCAAAGGCATTACGTCGAGCCGAGAGATTCAGTGGCAGTGCGAGCATAATATTATTTTCAAAGCCCTGTCCTGCGATTCAGTGCCTCACTTTACCGGCATTGCCAGCTTTGTCAGTCGCTACCCAGAGGCTATCGAGTCTGTGTTTGAGCAGGTTCTTTTGGTGTGTGATGAGCAAGGGCTTCTGGGCAATGAGTTGTTTGCCATTGATGGTTGTAAAATGTCTTCCAATGCCGCGAAGGAGCACTCCGGCACCTTGCCTGAGCTGGAGACCAAGCGTGACAAAATACAACGAAAAATTCGAGCGTGCCTGAAAGAGCATAAAAAGCTGGATGGCCGAAAGCCCGCCGAGCGAGAAAGAAAAAAGCAGCTGGAAAGCGCATCAGTGACGCTCGGACAGGAGTTTGAAAGGATCAACCAGTTTCTAAAGACGGCAACCCCACGGATGGGGCAGGGTAAAAAACCAAAAGAAGTCAAAAGCAATATCACCGATAATGAATCGGCTAAGATGACCACGAGTAAGGGCACTATCCAAGGCTATAACGGTGTCGCTGCAGTGGATAAGAAACATCAAATCATTATTGAAGCGCAAGCGTTTGGCGAAGGCCAGGAGCACCACACACTAGAGCCAATGCTCACCGGCATTAAACAACGCTACGTCCGCACCGGCATCAGCCCGGACATTCTCAAAGATCAAGCGATTATTACCGCCGACACCGGCTTCTCGAACGATGCGAACAATGAATACCTTCGCCGAGAAGGTGTTAATGCGTATATTCCCGACAATCAGTTCCGCTCACGAGACAAAATCTTCGCCCAACAGAAAGACAAATACGGCAAGCGCCACCGAGACACGGTAAAAGGCGTGAAGGCTGTAATTCCTGCTAGCGAATTTATCTTTAATAGAAAGAAGAAAACGTGTCGCTGTCCAGCCGGCAAAGAGATGTGGTTGAAAAATGAAGTCATTATCTCGGATGAAAAACGTAAATTGTTCTTTGAAGGAAAGCTGACTGACTGTCGCCACTGCGAACTCAAACACCAGTGTATGCGCAACCCAAGTTCGGCGGATACGCGAGAGGGGCACGGTCGGCAGGTTTCTATTACCTACACCAATGGTCGCACTGCGACCGACTGGATGAAGCGACGAGTGGACAGCCGATACGGAAAGGCGATATACGGCCATCGTATGTCTACCGTCGAGCCGGTTTTTGCGAACATGGGTACACAAAAGAGGCTTAACCGGTTCTCGTTGCGTGGCAAAACGAAAGTTCAGGGGCAATGGCGGTTATTCTGTTTAGTGCATAATATTGAGAAATTAGCGAATTACGGCGCGATTGCTTAACCACAGCCTTATCCACAACCACCTAGGCTGCACCGCGCAGAATAGGTGATTATGTTAAGCGAATGTGGTTGAATGATGATCAAACAAAAATCAAAGAAGACGGCTGTGGTGTATGTTTGTGAAGAATGTATTTCTACGGTCTCGTTACGTTTCATCGACAAGGTATCGAGTAATTGGATGAATGTAGAAATCCTCGGTGATCGCGAATTTATCACCTCTGTTCAGGAGCAAGAGGGTGTTTGGGTGCTGATGGCAGGCCAATCGCTTTATATCCTGCAAGCAGAGGGCGGCAGGGATCTTCCTGTTTGGTCGTCAGCAGAAAAAGCAGAAGTGTTTGCCGAGAATTTGGACCAAAGCGGGCTGTACCCGGTGTTCGTACCGATGAGCAATTTCTTGGGCGCTGCCTGGCTGGGATCGTCGAGCCTACAAATCGTCGAGGTTTTGGCCTCGCCCCGTTTCGGCCATGAGTCTCTCACCTACACAGCTGACGAACTCCGTGCCAGACTCAAAACGTAACAAGGCGCGTCAATTCGCGGCCGGTGGCCGCTGGACGCCCTTTTCATTGCGGCTGCGCCTCCATTACAAGTGCGCCGTTGTGCGCTGGCGTTAAGCATCCTATGAAAATGAGCCACGAAGAATACATAGAGAGGCAGCGTAAGCGTGCAGTTGAAGTTGCAAGCGGCATGCTTGATGGCTCTATTCACTATTTAGAGGGTGCCATTGAGTTATCTTCGCTGAGGTTTGAAGTTGGCCTGCCCGAAGATGATAAAGACTTTTTAGCCTTCACTGGTGTTTCGTCGGAAACTGATCATTTGCCAATTGGTTCAGCAAGGCAATTTTGGTCAAAAGAAGCACTAGAGCGGCACGAGGCAGAAATAGAAAAATCAATTGAGTGGGCAAAAGAGGTTTCTTTGTCTGAATGTAAATCTATCGTAGCAAGGTTCAATGCTTAACAAGGCCATGAACTTCGCGCCTTGCGGCGCCGGACAGCCTACGCTACGCTCCAGCTGCCGGTTATGGCGGCGTTATGCCCAAGGCAAATGATATGAATGGAATCAAACTACTCGCAGCTCTATGTATTCTTTTCGCGATCTCAGCGAATTTATCTGCTGAAACAATCGAAATTGACCTAAGCAAACTGGAGCATGGGGTGCTGGGTTTAGATATAGAGGGTGGCCCTTACTACATCATTCGCCGATCCGCAGAGGAAAAGAGCATTCTTATTAGGGAGTATGGCGAGCAACACCTTAGGTCTGGGCACTCTGACTTCATGCTCATCCAAGCCGTTAGCCCTGACAGTACTTGTGCCTTACTACACGTTAAAAAAGGCACAAAGAAATATTCCAATCATCCAGTTTCTCTTTCTGGTGGGTTTCTAGACCTCTGTTCCTGCGCTTGGTTTGACCTCACTGGTAGGCGTAAATCTGAAAATTGTTCTGGCCCGAATATTACACCGGCACCACATTCTTTTTTGCAAAATGAAGTGGTACGCGTTGGTGTTGATGGGCATAATTAATCACGCCGCAAAGCGGCGCGAATTAGCTCAGGCGTTACGTTTCGTAGCGTCCCTGTTTGCCAACCCCAAAGCATAGACGTACACTTAAAGGTACAAATAGGTGTACACAGGTGGTTCCCATGTCAAGAGTTCGCGTCGATGAAGATATCCGCCCCCTTTCTGAGTTCCGGGCGGGCATAGCCACATTTGTAAAGCAGATCCATGAAACCCGCCGCCCTATGGTGTTAACGCAGAGGGGGCGTGGAGTTGCCGTGTTGGTGGACGTCCAGGAATACGAAAGAATGCAAGAGCGGCTGGAGCTGTTGGAGGAGATTTATAAAGCTGAAGAGCAGCTGGCCAGTGGGGAAGGTATTTCTCATAAAGAGGCAAAATTACGAGTTCTGAGCAGGCTGGCATAATGAGGATTGTTTGGTCTCCCCTTGCCTTGGAACGTGTTGAGGATATTGCCCAGTATATTGCGGAAGATAAGTCCCACGCTGCGGCTGAGTGGGTGGAAGGCATATTTGACGCTGTGGAGCGACTGTCGGACTTTCCTGAAAGTGGACGCGTCGTTCCAGAAGTGGGAGGACGTCGCATCAAAGAAGTCATATTCGGAGTCTATCGGATCATTTACAGCGTCAGAGACCAGGTCGATATTCTGACAGTAAGGCGTAGCAGTCAGTTATTGTGAATGTCCGAGCTTGGTGATGAAGAAATATAACCAAGCCATTAAATTCGTTCCCTTCAGTCGCCGGATCTCGTTTCACTCGGCCGTTTATGGCGGGCGTTAAGCTCTCACACACTTAAACAAGGAGAATTCCGTGAAAAGAATCTATTTAATTTTTGTCATCGCTCTATCTTTAGGCTTCACCCAGATGTCTTTTTCTGCAACACCAACAGAAAGTCTTGGAACATGCTTGGTTGATGCACTAAATGGGAAAGAGAGAAAGCAGCTTGCAAAATGGATTTATTTTGCAATCGCAGCCCATCCAGAAATATCCTCTTTTTCAAAGGCTAGTAGCAAGGATATTGAATCTACAGATCAATATGTTGGTAACTTAGTTACTCGCCTATTAACTGTGAATTGTCCGACTGAAATGAAATTAGCCAATGATGAAAATCCTCTTGCGCTGCAACAAGCCTTTGAACTTGTTGGTCAAGTAGCTATGCAAGAACTGATGACTAACGAGAATGTGACGACGTCTATTACTGGCTACGCTAAATATGTAATCCCCCCATTTTTAACCGAAGCTAAAAGTAGAAGGCTATGCGGCTAACGCCAGTTTTTGTATTGGCGTTATGCCACCCAAGGCCATGTTCGGCCTTTCGTTGTTATAAGTCCACAACCAGTTGGTAGCGTGTTGCTGAACCTCTTCGATGCAACTGAAGAGGTATTGCCCCAGCCAGTCATAGCGAACTGTGCGGTTGTAGCGTTCGATATAAGCATTCTGCTGTGGGTTGCCGGGCTGGATAAACTCCAACTCAACACCACGGTTTTCCGCCCAAGTCGCCAATAAACCGCTAATGTACTCGGGACCGTTGTCACAACGTAGCTGCTTGGGCTTGCCGCGCCATTCAATGATCTGATCCAAGGCGCGTATTACCCGCGCTGCCGGTAAGGAAAAGTCCACTTCGATCGCCAAGCCTTCACGATTAAAGTCATCAATCACATTGAATAGCCGGTAACTTCGACCATCTTCAAGCTGGTCGTGCATAAAGTCCATTGACCAGCAGTCATTCACAGCCTCGGGCACCGATAACGCTTCCGGTTTCTCTCTCACAAGCCGCTTCTTCGGCTTGATGCGCAGATTAAGTTCTAACGCCTTGTATATCCGGTAAACACGCTTGTGGTTCCAGCCATAGCCCTTGACGTTTCTCAGGTACAGATAACAGAGCCCAAAACCCCAGTTGCGCTGATTATGGGTTAACCGGATCAACCAATCGGCAATCTCGGCGTTTTCGCTGCTGAGTTTGGGCTGATAGCGGTAGCAGGTATCACTGATGCCAACGGCCGCACAAGCCACACGTATACTGGCGCCTTTGTGCTTAACTGCATCCTGCGCCACCTCTTTGAGTCGAGATGGCTTCACCACTTTTTTTGAAGCGCTTCCTGGACAATCTCGGCCTTCAGGCGCTCTTCAGCGTACATCTTCTTTAAACGCCGGTTTTCCTCCTGCAGCTCCTTGAGCCTGGCCATCATAGAAGCGTCCATTCCGCCGTACTTGCTGCGCCACTTGTAGAAGGTGGCAGAGCTCATGCCGTGCTCGCGACACAGCTCTGGGACCGGGGTTCCGGCCTCAGCTTGCTTAAGAATGGCCATGATCTGGCTATCTGAATACTTCGATTTTTTCATGCAAAATCTCCTGCGCAAATAATACGAGAAAATTCTACTTTTGGCCCCTGTTAATTTCTGGGGGGATTACCCTGTCGTCGCACTGCTTTTCCGCTGGCGCTACAAAGCAGCCGCAAAGCGCGGCGTTAGCTTCCCAAGTTACCCATGAAAAGTAGACGCCCTGTATAGTTATATTGGGCTTCCCATGATGCCGAGGAAACACTGACTAATTGCCAGAGGCTTTTTCGAGTGCCTTTGGGCTAAAGTTTTCTAGGTGTTTATGGCGACGTGCACGATTATAAAAAACCTCAATATTATGGGAGGTTCAGTGAGAGTTTTAATGAAAGTCGTCAGATTAATGGTATTTTCCTTACTTACTTTATTAATCACAAAAGGGTTTGCAGTGGAGCTACCTGAGGATATACATGGAAACGTTGAGATGCTTTCTCAAAAAGGAAGTTATCTAGCCGAAGCAGGTAAGTATAAAGATGCTGAAACACAATTTATTGAAGCTTTGAATCTATTGTCTCAGCCAATTGAAAGATGGGAGGCGTGCACTTGGCTTTTAACCGCTATAGGCGACGTTAACTTTATGCAAGGTGCATATAAACAAGCTAAAGATGCATTATCTGATGCGATGCACTGTCCTGGAGCAATTGGTAATCCATTTATTCATCTGCGTCTTGGCCAATCTCAATTTGAATTAGGTAATATGGACAGGGCATTGGATGAGCTTGCCAGAGCTTATATGGGGGCTGGGAAGGAGATCTTCGAAAATGATGATCCTAAGTATTTTAATTACCTAAAAACAGTGCTCAAGCCACCAGCTAATGAAAAGTGGTAGCGTCACACAACAAGCGACAGTCGTAAAAATACCGTCTAATGCAATTACGTTTTTACGCTTGTTGCCAAGGTTTTTTGTCACGGTTCATGGTATTTAAGGTTTTTATCATAGTGCGCACGCAGGCGGTTAATGCAGTTTTTTGTGCTTGCCATCTGCCATCAGTCGCTTATGGGACTTTTCATGACGGGATTACAAATGCACTGAGCAAGCCCATATAGTGGATGATTCTGATTGGGCTACTTCCGCTAACACGCCTCTTCTTGCGGCGCCACAAAAAGGGAATTAGAAAATTATGGTAGACGAAATCGCAGGAGGATTGTTGAGGGTAGTTTGGTGGGTCATATACGAGATTCTTTTTTATACGCTTTGTTACTGGGTTGGTTGGCCGGTATGCAAGGTGTTTACCCTGGGAAAGTATCCTGCTTCAGGCTCTAGGACTTATCTGGGGGGTAAAAATGACGCCGGGTGGTTTTGCAGTTTTGTCGGTTTAGCGGTCATCGTTGGCCTGTTTTTCTTATTTGTTTTTTGGAGCTCCTGAGCGTGCATAACCCAGCCTGAATAATTTAGTTGTGTGCTTTGGCGGTTGCGCATTAATTAAGTGAAGGCCGAAAATTAATGCCAAAGGTTATAAACTCACTGGTGCTGACGTCTAGCGCTGGCTCTTGCCAGTCGCCGTTGCTGATGTTTAGGCCTTTTAACCCTCCGATGCCGGCCTCTAACTCTAGCCAGATATCACCCCAGATTCGGTGCTCGCCAGAGAAGGCTAAGTCCCAGCCATCCAGGGCATAGCTGATGCGCTCGCCGCCTGTGTCCAGCAGCCAAGAGCTGCCGGAGGGGGCGGCACCAAAGCGAAACAGGGTGTCGCGGTTAGGTGCGTATAAAATGGCGGGCCACGGCATAACGGCACTTAAGGTCCAGCGGTCGTTAAACTCGTAAGAGGCGCCCAAGTAGGGCAGCCAGGTCTCGGTGTCGGTATTAATGTCGAAGTACACTCCAAAGGCCCACCAGAGGCGCTCAGTTTGCACGTAGCGGCCAAAACCACCGCCTAGCGTCTCCCAGTTCCAGGAGGAGTCTTCGAGTGTTGCTTTGTGCCCTAGGGGCATGACAAAGCCGCCCACCTGCCAGTCATCGTTGAGTTGGCGCATCCAGCCGATGGGGATGCCGACCGATAGCACATCAAAATCTTCTAACGTGTCTGAGTTGGGTTTTAAGCTCGACATACTGACCCAGTCACCGATCACGAGCACGTCGCGTGGGGTCATTAAAAACGGGACTATAGCGCCCTGATTGACGCTTGATTGATCGTACTCGACGGTGCTGCCGTCGGTGAGGGTGAGCTTGCTGTCTTGGTAGTTGCGGGCATCGACAAACGCTAAGGGCAGAAACGGGGTGTTGGAGTTTGAGCGGTTAAAGTTTAGCTTGCTTTGCTCAAAGCTGTGCAGCCATTGTTGCAGAATGTCAGCCTGAGCGCTGCCGGCCAATACGCTGAGTGCTGTGGTCAGGGTAAAGATCGCCAGGTGTTGGGGGGTGATACCGCGTGGCTTAATCATAGTGAGGTGCCATTGCCAGATGCTCCTTATTTGGCCGCTGCCCTTTGTTGCCGATGGGCGTTTACGCGTTATTAAGTCTACACCGGCGCTTTGTATCTCGGTAGTGCTGGGGCGTATTGAGTGTGCGGGAGGAAGGTTGTGGTTGGGGCATCCGTTACTGTGGGTAAAACCTTAAGGCATAAAAAAGCCCCCGCAACCTAAGGTTACGGGGGCTTTTTGTCGGGCTCGTTTATTAGCCTTTTTTCTCTTCGGCTTCGCGCGCTTTAACCTTGGCGATCACGTCTTCAGTGACGTTAGCGGGGCAAGGTGCGTAGTGTGCGAACTCCATAGAGAACTGGCCGCGACCCGAGGTCATGGTACGCAGGTGGCCGATGTAGCCGAACATTTCAGACAGTGGAACATTTGCCTTAATGCGGATACCGGTGGCGCCTGGGTCTTGACCGGCGATCATGCCGCGACGACGGTTCAGGTCGCCGATTACATCACCAACGTGATCTTCCGGGGTGAACACGTCAACCTTCATCACGGGCTCCAGCAACTGCGGGCCAGCTTTAGGCATGGATTGACGGTAGGCGCCTTTAGCGGCGATTTCGAACGCAACGGCCGAGGAGTCAACGGCGTGGAACGCACCGTCAAACAGCTCGATCTCAACATCCAGCACGGGGAAGCCGGCCAGAGGGCCTTTGTCCATCATGCCTTTAAAGCCCTTCTCGATCGCGGGGAAGAACTCTTTAGGTACGTTACCGCCGACAACGCTTGAGCTAAAGACGAAGCCAGTGTTTGCTTCGCCCGGCTTGATGCGGTAGTCGATTTTACCAAACTGACCCGAACCACCCGACTGCTTCTTGTGGGTGTAAGAGTCTTCGATCTCTTGGGTGATGGTCTCGCGGTAAGCCACCTGAGGCTGACCCACAACCATTTCTACGCCGTAGGTGCGCTTAAGGATGTCGACCTTAATGTCCAGGTGAAGCTCACCCATACCTTTCAGGATGGTTTCGCCTGAGTCTTCGTCGGTCTCAACGCGGAACGATGGATCTTCGGCCACCATTTTACCAATGGCAACACCCATTTTCTCGGTAGAGCCTTTGTCTTTAGGGGCAACGGCGATAGAGATAACGGGATCTGGGAACACCATGGCTTCTAGGGTGCAGGGGTGCTTGGGATCACACAGGGTGTGACCGGTTTGCACGTTCTTCATGCCCACGATGGCGATAATGTCACCGGCTTGCGCGTGGCTTAGCTCGTTGCGCTCATCGGCTTGCATCTCAACCATACGGCCAACACGCTCGGTTTTACCGGTAAACGAGTTGAGGATAGTGTCGCCTTTGTTTAGCTGACCCGAGTAAATACGCACAAAGGTCAGGGCGCCAAAGCGGTCGTCCATAATTTTAAAGGCCAGTGCCTTTAATGGCTCGTCGGCCGATACGATGGCTTTCTCGCCGGTTGGGTTACCTTCTTCGTCGGTCAACTCTTGTGGGTCAACTTCAGTCGGAGCAGGCAGGTAATCAACAACGGCGTCCAGTACCAACTGCATACCTTTGTTTTTAAAGGCAGAACCACAGAAAGTAGGGAAGAAAGTCAGATCGCGAGTACCCTTACGGATGCAGCGTTGCAGGTCTTCAATAGAAGGTTCTTCACCGTCCATGTAGGCCATCAGCAGGTCGTCGTCGACTTCAACGGCGGTTTCAACCAGCTGCTCGCGGTACATCTCGACGTCATCCGCCATATCGGCAGGAATGTCTTCTACGCTGTAGTTTTCTGGTTGGCCAGAGTCGTCCCACACGTACGCTTTGCGTGACAGCAGGTCAACCACACCTTTAAAGGTGTCTTCGCGGCCGATAGGCAAGGTCATAACCAGCGCGTTGGCGCCCAGTACGTTTTTAACCTGATCGACAACATTCAGGAAGTCGGCACCAATACGGTCGAGCTTGTTAACAAAGATGATACGAGCAACTTCAGACTCGTTGGCATAGCGCCAGTTGGTTTCAGATTGTGGCTCTACACCACCTGAACCACAGAATACGCCGATACCGCCGTCCAACACTTTTAGTGAGCGGTATACTTCAACGGTAAAGTCAACGTGCCCAGGGGTGTCGATAACGTTTAAGCGGTGACCTTTCCACTCACAGGTAACAGCGGCGGACTGAATGGTAATACCGCGCTCGGCTTCCTGCTCCATGAAGTCGGTGGTGGATTCACCCTCGTGCACTTCACCCAGCTTGTGAATTTTACCGGTGAGCTTAAGGATACGTTCGGTGGTGGTGGTCTTACCCGCGTCAACGTGGGCGAAGATACCAATGTTTCTGTATAAACTTAGGTCTGTCATTTCGATACTCGTATAATCAAGGCCAAAAATTGGACGGCATTGTACAGCGAGGGAGGTGCCAATTGCCAATACTAATTAGCCCGCAAAGTCCAGCTTTTTACTAAACCGGCGGTTTTGGCTCAAAAGGCCTCATTCTGTCTGGTTTTTTGCGGCCATTTACGCTCTGGCGCTAAGCAAAAACAATGGTTGTCTTTTGGTCGATTTGTATTTTTTATCGACAGGACGACGTAGGCGTTGTTATGAGATTGCAACAATGCCCCGTTATGCTGCAGTGACGTGCGTCGAGTGGTTTGTTGGCGCGATTGTTGGCCCGGCATAGGGCCTGAAGCGACTCAGGGGGTGTGCCAGTCGATGAAGGTGGTCCGCGACTGGTTGGTGACGGTGTTGGCTCTGCTGGGGTTGCTGTTGGGTGTATTGTTGCTGTTGTCGCCCATCCCTGTGGGGTTGGTTGTAATCACCATGAGCCTGGCGGCATTGTTGTGTGTTAACCCGCGCTCGCGGCATATGCTGCAAACCGCGCGCTCGCGCTGGCGCAACATTAACCATACGGTGCACAAGGTAGAACGGCTGCTAGAGCGGCGCTTTCGGCGGCTTTGGGCGGTTATCTCCAGCACCCGCCCGCCCAACGATGATCATTCTGGGTGAGGCTTTATAGCTGGCTTGCCAGCACAATCACCGCCACCAGTAAAATAGCCGACACACTTTGCCAAAACACCAGCGGGTTGCGCGCGAGCAGCGGCGGCTGCTGGGTGCCCAGCAGGGCTTTGTTGGGGTGGCGCAAATCGTATAAAAACTCAGACAAATCATCATAGCGCCGGTAAGGGTAGGGGCGCAGTGCTTTGCGCAGTGCTTCATCGACCCACAGCGGGATACTCGGCTGGTGATCGCGCGCGCTCTGATACTTGAGGCGATTTTGTGCCGCGCGGGTGGTGGCTTTGGCCACTGCGGTGCCGTAAGGCAGCTGGCCGGTAAGCATTTGATAGGTGATCACCGCGAGCGAGAAAGCATCCGAGCGCTCGGTGGCCGGTTCGCTTAAAAAATACTCGGGGGCGGTGTATTGCGCGGTGCCCAATATAGATAGATGGCTTGCGCCCGACGTCATCTCTTGTACGCCGGCCACATGGGTGGCGCCAAAGTCGATCAGCTTAACCGTACTTGAGGAGTCGATCATCACATTGGCTGGGCGCAGGTCTTGATGCAGCATCTCTAACCGGTGCAGCGCACGCAGGCCCCGGGCAATTTGCTCGATGATGCCGCGCACTTGTTCAAGTGAAGGCTCGGGGTTATCGATCATCCACTGGGTTAGGGTCTGGCCCTCAATGTATTCGGTGACGATGTAGACAAAGTGGCGTGTGCGAGTGGCCCGGTAGGCCTTTAATACGTGCGGGCTGTCGATGCGCCGGGCGATCCACTCTTCCATTAAAAACCGTTCTAAATAAGCGGGGTCATCGCGCAGGTCTATCGACGGCGTTTTAATCACCACGTTGGCGCCGCTGTCATCGTCTACCGCTAAGTACACATGGCTGCGGCTACTGGCGTGTAACTGACGCACAATGGTGTAGCCATCAAAGTGCTGCCGCGGCTCTAGCGGTGGGGTAAAAGGCAGTTGGGTTAACTCTTGGTACAGCTCTTCGGTGTCGGCGTTGGGCAGTTCGTCTACGCGCAAAATCTGTACGGTGATGTTGTCATCACTGTTGTTAGCGTAGGCGAGTTCGCCGATGGCTTGTGCCGCCTGATCTAAATTGTCGGCGTGTTTGTTAATGCTGTCGATAATCGCGCGGTCGCCGGCAAACTCGTAGGCGCCGTCGGTCAGCAATAAAAAGGTATCGCCGGGCTCGGTGGCAAACGATGCGTAATCCAGCTCTAGCTGCGAGTCCATGCCCAGGGCGCGGCTTAGATAGCTGACCTCGCTGGATACTTGCAAGCGGTGGTCGCGGGTGAGTTGCTCGATGCTGTTGTGGCGCAGCCGATAAATACGTGCGTCGCCGGCGTGAAAAATATGCGCGGTGCGCGATTTAATAATCAGTGCGCTAAAGGTGCACACATAACCTTTGTTGGCGTCGTAGCGGTATTGGCTGCGGCGAGTTTGTGAGTACAGCCACGAGTTGGTGGCCATCAGTACCCGGTGCCCGGACTTTTTAACCGACCAAGATTCGCTGGTCGAGAAATAGTCGTCTAAAAAAGTCTTTACCGACATTTGGCTGGCAACTTGGCTAACCGAGCTACTGCTAATGCCGTCGGCTAAAGCAACCACGATGCCTTTGGCGCTTAGTTGCGGCTCGGCCGGAACATAAGCGGCATGGAAATCTTGATTAAGCTCTTTGCGGCCTTTGTCGGAGTACTGCCCGATGGCTACAGATAACGTTTGGGGCATAGTTAAGCTGCCTTAAACAGCAACCACTTTGGCCGCAAGCGGCCAAAGTGGTGGGGCACTGATCGTTAATTACAGTGCGCGTTTGGGTTGGGTGAGCACGTGGGTCGTGTACAGCGTCAGGCCGGTAAGCGACAAGCCACCGATTAAGTTGCCCAGTACAACGGGTAGCTCGTTCCAAATCAAATAATCCATCACTGAAAAGTTGCCGCCCATAATTAACGCCGACGGGAATAAAAACATATTCACCACCGAGTGCTCAAACGCCATCGCGAAGAACAGCATAATGGGCATCCACATAGCGATGACTTTACCGCTTACCGAGGTTGAGATCATCGCGCCAACCACGCCCAGTGAGACCATCCAGTTACACAGCATGCCGCGAACAAAAATGGTTAACATACCGGCGGCGCCGTACTCTTTGTAGCCCACGGTACGCGACTCGCCAATACCCGCAATCACTTTACCCACTGCGTCAGGCTCTTTAGAGAAACCGTAGGTAAAGACTATCGCCATCATTAATGCCACGGTAAGGGCGCCGGCAAAGTTGCCAATAAACACAATACCCCAGTGCCGTAAAATACCGCCCCAGGTTACACCGGGGCGTTTATCAAAGCGCGCCAGCGGTGTCAGCACAAACACCCCGGTGAGCAAATCAAAACCCATCAAATACAAAATGCAAAAACCGACCGGGAATAAAATAGCGCCGATAATGGGGTAACCTGTCTGCACGGTTACGGTTACCGCAAAAACAGCGGCAATGGCCAAAATAGCGCCCGCCATGTAAGCGCGGATCAGGGCGTCACGAGTGCCCATAAATAGTTTCGATTCACCCGCATCCACCATCTTGGTGACAAACTCGGAAGGTATTAAGTAGGACATAGTCATTACTCTCTTGGTGTCGGTCAGTCTTGCAATGTTTTTTGTTGTGCCGTTGGCGCTAAAGGGCGCCGCCCGTTACCCCCATGGGTATAACCGCTGTTTTGCCCAGTGGCCTATGCAGCAATTGCACCAGCAGGAAAAAGCCAATAGCGATCAATGAGTTAGCGTAATTAGCGAGTAAATAACCGACATTTTGTGCGAGTTTTACGTGGCTTTTGCGTTGTTGTGGTGCGCGGCGTGCTGTTGTTGGTGCAACCGGTTATCGAGCGATAAAAAGCCACTGCACCAGAAGGGGGCTGTGGTGAACGTAGTTGGGTGCGCCGCTGGCGATTTTGGTGCACCATGCTGCGAAAGGGGAGGTTAACTGGGTGGGGTCGGTGTCTTGCGGTGACAAAGTCGCGCCCGCCTTTATCGTGCAGGGGGCGCGAACCATAAAGGTTACTGCGGCTGCTTTTTAAGGTGCTGGGCGATCTCCACCATAGGTGCAACCCATAATTGCTCGCGTTTTTTATCTAAGTATTTAATTAAGGCTGTGTGGTTGGCGTTATCCACATTGAGTGGGTGCTCACCGCCTACGCCGTGAAACAAAAACACCAGTAGGCCGCCTTTTGCAATCGCATCGTCTACCAATGTTTTAAGTTGCTCGACACTGCTGCCGTTAATCACATAAGAGTCGATATCAAACAGCGTCACCTGATCGGGCTGCATAATGCTGCTCTTAACCCCGCGCGCGCCCACAAACAGGGGCTTGATTGCGGCAACATAAGATTCGCCACCCGCTGACATATCGCCACAGGGATAGGCATAGGTGCGCTCTTTTTTACCGTCGACCGCCTCCAGCGCAATATTGGCAACCTTTAAGTTGTCTACCAGGCGAGCCACGCTCCACTGGGATAAATCTCGTTCGGGGTTTACCCATTCGCGGCCCGGCTGAGACGCATCGCAGGGGTGATACAACGAGTGGTTGCCCAGCTCGTGACCGTTGGCCGCAACTGCGCGCCATTCGTTTAGCCGCTCGCCAAACGGCGGGTAGCCCACGGTAAGGTAAAAGGTTGCTTTAAAGCCGTATTCATCGAGTACCGGAATGGCGTTATCCAAGTGAACATTCAGAGAGTCGTCATAGGTTAACGATACGGCGGCACGCTTGCCGTTCCAGTTGTCTGCGGCGGCGCTTGCGAGGGTGATGCTGAATGCCAGTATGGTAAATAACCAGCGACATAAGGGGCGCATAAGAGTGTCCTTTTTATAAGTTATAAATGTTAGATTTGTGCTTAAGAGTAATAGACGACAGCCCCAGCGCCAAGGCATGATTCGTTAACGAGTGATAAGCCGCCGCTTGTGGCGTATCAGTATTGCGGAGGTCGACATGAAACCCATTGCTATTTTTAACACCGATACTATCCCCGATGCGCTTGCCCGCAGCCACGGGCAGTACCCCGATATGTTTATTAAAAGTTTATTGGCGGTTAACGCGGGCTTACAGTTTGCGCGCTTTGACGTTAATAAACAGCAGTACCCTACATCTCTGCAGGATTTTTCCGGTGTTCTTATTACCGGCAGCCAATCGGCAGCTTACGATAGAGATGAGTGGATTACCCAGCTAAAAGAGCGCATAAAAACGATGGCGAGCAACGAGATACCTATCGTGGGTATCTGTTTTGGGCATCAAATTATTCACCAGGCGTTGGGTGGTGAGGTGGCGAAGGCGCCAGGTGGCTGGTGCGTTGGCGTGCACCACAACCAGCTAACGCCGGTGGCCACCGAGTTTGGCGCACCCGGCGATAGCTTTGCGCTGATCTCCAGCCATCAAGACCAAGTGGTTAAACTAGCGCCTAATGCGCAAATACTGGCAAGCACAAGTAACTGCCCGGTAGCGATGACCTCTGTGGGGGATAACATCCTAACATTTCAGGGTCACCCTGAATTTACTCGCGACTATGCTAAAGCGTTAATGGACAAAAGGCGTGACGCGATTGGTGAACCTGTGTATCAAGCCGGTGTAGACTCGTTGGATGAGCCGCTGCACGAGATGCAGGTGTTGCAGTGGATGTTAAATGTGTTTAATCGGGGTCAGTGAATCAACACATAGCGGTATAGCAGGCCGTCAAACTCCGAGTAAGAGATCTTCGTAAATCTATGGGTAGGCTCTATGACCACCACTAAAAAAATATCTCAGTTCAGTGCCTTGCTACACCGCCCCAAAAAAATGGGCGAGCATGGTTTATGGGGATTTATTATTTTACCCCACGAGGTGAGTGACACTTTGCCCCGCCGCGGCCGGACAACGGTAGAGGGGCAGATCAATCGTCAGCCTTTTACAGTATTGCTGGAGCCCGACGGCCAGAAAAGCCATTGGCTGCGTATCGATGAAAAACTCATGCAAGCGTCGGGTGTTAATTTTGGCGATCTGGTAGAGCTTACCCTTGCGCCAGTGGCGGTAGAGCCCGAGCCGAGTGTACCGCAAGATGTACAGCAAGCATTGGATGCTCTGCCAGAGGCGCTTGCGGTTTGGAGTGCGACTACTGCGCTCGCCCGGGTTGATTGGATTCATTGGGTGGAGTCGGCTAAGCAGGCAAAAACCCGCGCAAAGCGAATCGATGATGCTTGTGACATGCTGGCGTCCGGTAAAAAGCGAGTGTGCTGTTTTGACTCGTCGGGTTTTTACAGCAAAGCGCTGCAGGCGCCGGAAGCGACCGATTAGTTTCTCCGCTTGCGAGGTTCACAGTATACTTGTCCGCTTTTCGCGCACTATTAACATAAATAGCAAAAGGGGCTGCTGTGTCTTCTGCAAAAACCATCCGCTGGGGCATTATTGGTGTTGGCGATGTCTGTGAGGTAAAAAGCGGGCCGGCATTTTATCGTGCAAGTGGCTCGCAGCTGCTGGCCGTCATGCGCCGTAACCTAGCTAAAGCGAAAGACTTTGCGCAGCGTCACCAAGTGCCACAGTATTACGACAACGCCGATGCGCTGCTGGCCAACCCGGATATTGATGCGGTTTATATCGCCACGCCCCCGGCGCAGCACAAAGACTACGCCATTGCAGCTTTAAAAGCGGGCAAGCATGTCTACATCGAAAAGCCCGTAGCGCTTAGCGCAAAAGAGTGCGACGCGATTATCAAAGCCGAACAGCAATCTACCAAAAAAGCGGTGGTGGCACATTACCGCCGTTATGTGCCCGGCTTTTTAAAGTTTTCCGAGCTGCTGGCAGGTGGCGCTATAGGGCGGCCGCTGATGGTGCAAGTCGATATGCTGCAGCCTATCGCCGCTGACATTATCAGCAATAGCGACGATAACTGGCGCGTTAACCCGGCCCTGTCTGGCGGTGGCCTGTTTTACGATTTAGCGCCTCACCAAATCGATTTGATTTTGCAGTGGTTTGGCCCGGTTGTTAGCGCGCAAGGTGTTAGTCTTAACCAGCAACACAGCAATAGCTCCGATGACCTTACCTGTGGCTGGGCACGGTTACAAAATGATGTTGTGTTGCAGGGGCGCTGGGGGTTTGGTGTGCAAGGGCAACAAAGTCGAGATGTGTGTGAAGTGATTGGCACTAAGGGAAAGCTGAGTATCAACTTCTTTGGCTCGCCCACTATTCACCAAGAAAATGCCGATGGCAACCAACAGATCTGCCTTGATAACCCCGACCACGTCCAGCAGCCAATGATAGCGCAGGTGAATGCGTACTTTCGTGGAGAACGTGATAACCCCTGCTCAGTACCCGAGGCAAAAGCTGTTATGGCGTTAATGGGCGTTTTTACGCAACGTTAGCGCTTGCGTACCCCATACTTATACAGGTGTATTGCCAAGCCCCCTAAACCATGGCACGCTTTGCCCGAACAAGCGCACACTCTGTTGTTTTCAATAATAAAAAATAACGGTAAAATTAAGCGCTTAGCCAGATAGGAAGGTAGATAATAAGGCCCGCGACCGCAGGATAACGCGCACGCACACTTTTCTTCCCTCCCGTTTTTTGCTGTAGCGAATAAAAAGTTAGCTGAAACAGTGAGTTGCACTGTACTCCTAAAGATATTCTAGGGGCTATAACGCGCAAGGTCGCTATACAAATGTTATGCGGCTTGACACTGTTGCGCAACGCGCTACAATAACTCTATGATCAAGTCATTCAAACACAAAGGATTAAGGCGCTTTTACGAGACAGGTAGCGCTCGGGGCATCCAGGCCAAGCATGAGAAGCGTCTTCGAATGCAACTGGCAGCACTGGATACCGCCAAGGAAAGCAATGACTTAGATATTCCTGGCTACAAACTTCACCCTCTTAAAGGTGATAGAAAGGGTGTCTGGGCAATTACCGTTAATGGGAACTGGAGGCTGACGTTTGAATTCTCCGACGGTAATGCCTATGTACTCAATTATGAGGATTACCACTGATGAAAATGTATAACCCCCCTCATCCTGGCGAGTTCATTCTGGCTACCTATATGGAGCCTTTTGGCCTTAGTTGCCGTTATTTGGCAGGACGGCTGGATGTATCGCCGTCTACGTTAAACCGTCTGCTTAAGCAGCAGAGCGGTATTAGCCCGGAGATGGCGCTTCGTCTTTCCAAGGCATTGGGCCGGACGCCTGAAAGCTGGCTGGCGATGCAAGACATGTATGATCTCTGGGTAGCAGGCAAAAGCGTTAAGCTCGACAAGGTGCAAAAAATTGAACTCGACGCCGCATAACCAAGCCATTAAATACGCTCCCTCCGGGCGCCGGACCTCTTTTCACTCGGCCGTTTATGGCGAGCGTTAGCCATATGAACGAAGAAGAACGCTGGAATCACATCGTGTCGCTTGATGAAGAGCTCTTAAAAGGCGGGGTCATCCTGTCAGAGTGGTGCTCTTTTATCGTCCGAGAATCGGACTTGGCGTTTGTGCATGGAGCAAACCTGGCATCAATACTGACGGCAGTTTCTGGGATCGAAACCTATCTGCGCTCCGAGTATGCCGAGAAAGAGCGCAGCAGCCTCTTTGAGCTAATTGATCGTGATCCCATAGCAGACGACCTTCGATCTGATTTGCACAAGCTTCGGAAGTACCGAAATAAGTGGGTGCATGTAAATGACCCATGGGATGATCAGAAGCTGCTCTATGATCCTGAAGAGTCCGAAAAAGAGCTAGAAGAAATGGCTCTGTTCGCCGCTAGAGCGCTGAGAAGAACGATTTATGAGAATCAGTGGGTCTAAAATGGCTAACCAAGCAATTAAATTCGCTTCCTGCGGTCGCCGGACGCTCGATCCTCGCGCCGTTTATTGCGGGCGTTATACGGTGGTCGTAGTAAGTCTGATTTCGACTCAAAGCGGACGCTAATTGAGTAGACTGTCTCCGGAATTCCGACAAAAGCATCTACTGCGACGTCCAAGACGTTGCGAGATGGGCGTACGTCGAAGGATTCAAAGTCTGCGGCTGGTAGTGCATTGGCGCAAACTATGAAAAAGAAACAGGTGGATTGAACTTGAAGAAAATGCTCCCTCAAGAAGGTGAAAGCCAACAAATTGGTAAAAGAGCTGGAAGGGCATTTGTTGCTAAGCTGCCAGATAATTGGATCGAAAAAGATCAAGATGGTGATACTGACTTCGGCATAGATTATCTGATTCAGCTGAAAAACGAAGATAGCTGTGTGGCCGCTAGTTTTTATCTACAGCTTAAAGGAACAACAACCCCTGCCTTTGTTGATAATGGAAAAGAAATATCTCACCAGTTTGACTCCTCAACATTAAATCTATATCGAGAAAGTGAGCCGGCTGTAATGGTAGCGGTTGTTGACCTTTCCGCTGCTGACAAGCCAAGGAATTGTCCTGTTTACTACAAATGGCTCGATGAAGATTTCTTAGACTCAATAGCTGAAAGACGTGAAAAGAATGATCAGGTTAATGTCAGAGTGCCAGTTGCCAATGTACTTGATGAAAGCTTAGATGTATTTCCATACTATCGGAGGCGTCTTGAAACACGCGAGTCACTGATAAGTCTTAGAAGAGCCGTTGAGCAATATTCAGACAACCCCGTTAGTGATATAGAGGCGTTAGCAGAAAATGTAAAAGTTAAGCCGGTAATATTAGAACTCTCAAGAGATGATTCTGGAGCACCATGGGTCACTAACCCAGAAGACTTGGTGGCTGGAAAGTTAAGCCAAATATCGGAGGCCATTTCAGCTAATAGAATAGTAGTTGCTGAATCATTACTGAAAAAAGTTCAGAGTGAAACGGATCTAAGTGATCATGAAAAAGCAGAGCTTCTCTCATTACAGGGAACCATACTGACATTAAAAGGTGCAGATGAAGAGGCAGTAAAATATTTTGACGAGGCCTATCAAACCCATAGTGAAATCCGCTATAAGATTAACTTTTACGAATCTACCTTTAGGAAAGGGAAAATTCCAGACAAAGAGACTTTAGAACAATATATAGATAATTTAGATGTAGAAATCTATAAAGAATGTGTATTGAAAGCAAAGTGTCTTGCTATTTTGGGGCAGGAAAATGAGGCGTTAAATTGTTTGGATAATCATTCTTCAGATAAAACGTCAATTGCTAAATTACTTATATTGACTATTTCAGGGAATACTGAAGAACTTGATAACTTTTCAGCGGCTATCAATGTGGATAATCTTTCTGATAGGCAAAAATTTCTTTATTACTCGTTTGTCGGGAGGCGTTATTTTTATAGGGGTGTTAATTATAATTATTCTTCAGATAGCGATGAGGTTTTGCCTGCAAAAGGTAAGAGAGAATATGATTTTGAGCTGTTAGGTAAAGCGCTTGAATGCATAGAAAGTGCATTGTATCACGCTAAAGATAAAGGTTATCCATATGATACCTATGTAATATTGGATGTTGCCACTTCGTTATTTAGCTTCTTTAATCGTGAAAATAAGTTGATATCTTATCTTGAATCAATTTTACAAGACCGCCCAGAATCGACTCCGATTATATCTGCATTAATACCTTTGAAATTTAATACAAATAAGTATGAGGATGTTCTTAAGTTAATAGGTAACCTAAAAGAAAAAAGTGCTGAACATATATCATTCCAAATATCAGCAAATTATCATGCTGGGAATAAGGCTGAAGTAGTTAACCTTGTAAATAATAATAAGGAATTACTTCTTGATCAAAAGCCCCAAGGCTATAGCGCATTATTCTGTATTGCAGCTCAGTGTGCATACGAATTACTGGATGATGCGGGAGAAAAAGAAAATCTTGATATTGTTAAAGGTTTTGAAGATGGAGAAGGGCTACTGGCGATTTACGAATACATTAAAAACTGTATCGATCGGCCAGAAAAAAAGAAAGAACTTAATCAGGGTCTATATAAAAAGTACTTAAGCTTGAATAAACCTTCTTCAATTGCTCAGCAGCTTTATTCTCACCTCGATGTAGAAGATCCTAGTGAATCATTAATTATCTGTGATTTAGCAACTGTAATTGTTGGTTCCAGGGAGCTGTATCCTGATGAAAACATTACGCTTGCATTTGCTCTTTCTCAAAATAAGAAGTGGAGTGAATTAGAAGCTTTATGTAATAGGATTGAATTGAGTGGTGATCTGGATAACCTTTGGTCGTTGTTTAAGGCGTCGGCATTAGACGGAATGGGAAGAAATGCTGAAGCGCTTGATCTGCTTGATGGCTCTGTAAGTCGAGAGAGAAGATCTGTCGAACGTGCTGAATATTATGTAAATATGTGTATCCATCTGGGGTTTTTTGATAAGGCTTCAGATAAATTAGAAAATCTTTTAGAAAAATCATATCCAGAAAAGCAGCTTTCGATTCTTGAGTCATTGATGTTTATATATTCCTCTGACCCTGAGCCTTCTGAGCGGTTAATACCAACGCTTCTACGATACGGTAAGTTGGTAGACCAAGAAGATGAGGTGGCGGAAGGGCGTTATCTGATGTCATTCCTTACGATGACAAATCGTCCTGGGGTCGATGTTAATGATTACGGTGATGATTTTAGAGAGAGATTAAATAACTACACACGAAAATTCCCTGATTCGAAAGTGTTAAGAAAAGGGGGGGTATCTCCAGAGTCTAGTGGCGATGCTATTCTAGATGAGATACGGAGAATGACAGGGATTACGGATGATCAGGTAAAGAAATGGAGAAAAAATAGGAATCAGATTAAAGCACGAAAAATCCCTGTTCCTTTCTCGCTTTTATCTAATTTTTTAGATGATGTTGGCGATATTTTTTCAGCATGGATTATGTGCAAATATTGTGGTTATGAGAGAAAAGAGTATCAATTAATACATTCAAAAGGAGCTTCTTCAGAGGTTGTAGATAATCTAGGTTCCGATTATTCACAAGTAGTAATTGATGAAACCGCTTTATTAATTCTTGACGATTTAGGCATTCTTGATATCGCCTTAAAGTATCTTCCGGGAGTAATAATTAATAAAAATACCTATGAGGCATTTTCAAGACAATCTCATGCGGTAATGGGTTCTATTTACTCTTCTGTTCCAAAGAAAATAATTAAGACTCTTGGTGAATATTTAGGTCGAATAACGCTAAAAGGAGCGGTTAGTCAGAGTCAATCTCATTTAGATCAATATGAATCTATTCTGAAAGAGTTAGATTCACCGGTTTTCTGCACCGATGACTTATATATGTCGGCGTTTTTAAATCATAGTGGATTTACTTCTATAAATTCGGTAAATGTTATTGATTGGCTTGAGTCTAAGGGATTGATTGATGAAGCCCAAAAAGTAACTGCCATTGAAAAGCTTTGTTCTTTCATGATTGATGGGGCATCTATAGATAATGGTCATTTATTACAGGCGATTAATTTTAATTCAAGAACAGTTGGCGTAAGTATATTTGATACTGGTTTCAGAGCAGTATTTGACGCATATTTCCCGCCTTCCAAAGATACGGAAACTGCTATTAGAGAGTTGGGTAGTCTTTTTTCAAGTCTGCTGAATGTTTGCAACTGTGAGATGGAGCTTGATGGCTTAGAAGATGTTATTAATGTTTGGATGGTCCGTTATCCTCACCTTGACCGAATTGAAATGATTTCAATCTGGTTTGTTATGTCTGCATATACAGTAAATTATATTTCAGAGGGCGCATTGCTGCGTAGAGGGCTGGGTGAAGCAAAACTATGGTCATTGGTTAAGAAGCTTACAGTAGAGCATGATAGTAAATACACAATTCAAGGTGTGATGTCGGCTGTATGTATTGTGATTCTTAGATTAAACCCAGAAATGGCCTCTGATGTTTATGATAAGGTGAAGTTGGCTTTTACAGAGGGTTCGAGCGAGTGCGATTTATTTTCAAGTATATATTCTGAGAAGGCAATAAAGGCCAGGTTGGCGCAGGTTACAAGTAAAGATGGTCATCAGTGAGTGATTAGTTTGAATTGATACGCCCCCGTTCATATGGACGGGGGGATTTATAATGAATTACTCGATTAGTTTATAACTACTATCGGGATTATGACCCCAGTCTAGGAAGATATATTGATCAGTTCCGGGGACAGTTTACTTAATTCAATGTCCAGTTTTGGCCGAATTTAGACATCGCGAAGATGGTGCAGGTAACGTATAACAAACGCAAGCACTCGGAACAATTTTCCGCTTCGCTCCAAATTGTCCGGTGTTGCGGGCGTTAGATTTCATCAGGAGAATTAATGTATAACGTAAATCCACCAAGATATCCTGAAACCAATGTGGATGAGTATTTTAAATATACTTCGAAGGTTGTCGATGGTTTTGCTGGCTTGCAAATTAGAAATGGCATTTATGGTGCAGTCTCTAGTTCTGAATCTTCCGATGGTGACGTACATTTTTGTTGCGACAAAGCCTTAGATACAGAGGTTTTTCTAGAGGTCGTAAATTGGGTAGAAGCGAATGGGAAGGAATTGTTAGAGGCATCCCTTAAATCTTTTGTCGAGCAATACTGGGAGATGCGTGATCTTGTTATCGAAAGTCTCATTGATGAAAATCCTGACGAAGTTGTTCCCGAAATCTCGTCATTCGAAGAGCTTACTAAGCTTTGTGGTGTCGTCGCTATTCATGTGAAGGGAAGTGGTACCAAAAGTGAGCCTAGGTTTGGTATAGAATTTGGCTGTACTTGGGAAGATGAGCATGGGGCTGGGGTGAGCTTCAATGGTTTAGAATTAATCGAAAGTGGTCATGCATCTGACGCTTTCGATTTTGAATAGCAACAAAAATCTAACAAGTTGCTGCACGCGGACACATACTTCTACGCTCGTTTTTGTGTATGTCGCTTCGCTCCAGTTTCACACAAAAACGCTCTCCGCAGTATGTGCCGGTGAGCAAGGCGTGAGCATATGTATATACGATTCGAAACGGATTTACAGTTCAGCGATTCATCGTGCGCTAAGGGAATTTTCGCTGCTATGGGTGACGCTAAGCGTAAGGGTTCGATGAGTCTTCGGGAACATGTCTGGTACATAAACGTCGCGAGTTGGTTCAATTTTAGCCTAAAGAACCCCGCCTGCTTTGAGAGGCCCATCTGCAATACTATTAAATTCAGAGCACAAAGCTGGTTCAAACTTAGTGTGTCGGAACACTTAGACAAATCGCTTTCGGTTGCCCAGTTACTTCGAAAGCACGGAATTACAGTGCACGTTAGACTGGCCGATGAGCCCGGTAGTATAGTCTATAGAGATAACCTTCAAATTGTGGTGGTCCCGAATGCTTAACAAACGGCTTATATTTGCAGCCTTCGGCTGCTGACACTCCTAAGCTCGTGCTGTATGGCAGGGCGCTACACAACCGTGTTGCCCCATAATAAGTAGACACCTTCTATCGTTAGCTTTACTACGACGAAGGTGTTGGATATGGCACATAGAAAGACGCAAACAGACACACAGGCAGTGCCTTTTTAGTTGCTAACAATCCGTTAAAGCGCGGGTAATCATTTAGCTTGTCGCTGTGTTGCTGAGCAATCGCGCTTCTCGCTCCTGCAGTTGCCAGGCAAGCACAAAAAACACTAAACCCACCACGGCGGTGGCGGCACCGACGTAGCCGGTCGAGCTCCAGCCAAACCCTGCGCTGATGGCCATGCCGCCCAGTAGGGGGCCTATGGCGTTGGCGGTGTTAAAGGCGGCGTGGTGTGACGCGGCGGATAAGGTTTGCGCGCCGGGGGCCACGTCCATTAGGTGGGTTTGCAGTGGTGGCGATACCGCGACCACGGTGCCGACTAAGAACGTCGCCAGTAAAATGCTCCACAGCTCGGAGGTGGTTTGGGGGTAGAGCAGTAAAATAAAAATGCTCCACAGCAGAACACCGCCTACCGCTTTGAACTGGTATTTATCAAATAGCCAGCCGCCGACAATATTCCCGGTAAAACCGCCCAGGCCAAAGGTGGCCATAGCGATAGGAATCCACATTTTGCTTTCGCCGGTGACGTGCAAAATAGTGGGGGCCAGATAACTAAACACGGCAAAGACACCGGCAAAACCGGTGGCGCCGATCAGCAGCGCCAGCCACACCTGCGGTCGGTTAAAAGCTTTTATTTCGTGCAGTGGGTTGTTGCGTACTTGCTGTTTGTTTAGTGGCACAAACCACAGTATGAGCGCTACGGTTAACACCGATAAGCCGCCGACTAAGGCAAACGCGTAGCGCCAGCTGATGGATTGCCCCAGCCAGGTAGCGAGCGGGTTGCCGATAAGTACCGCGAGGGTGAGGCCGATCATTACCCGGCTAACGGCTTTGCCCCGCTGACTGGGCGGCACAAGGCTTGCGACCACCAAGGCGGCCACACCAAAGTAGGTGCCGTGAGGTAAACCCGCGATAAAGCGCATAACCAACAAACTTTCGTAATTGGGCGCAAAGGCGCTGGCGATATTGGCCAGGGCGTAAAAGCCCATTAGCAGCAACAGTAAATGACGGTGAAACAGACGTGCACCGGCAATCGCCAGCAGCGGCGCGCCGATCACCACGCCCAGTGCGTAAGCGCTGATTACGTGGCCTACTTGTGGCTCGGATACCCCTAAACCTTCGGCTATGGCAGGCATAAGGCCCATGGTGGCGAATTCGCCGGTGCCGATGCCAAAGCCGCCAATGGCGAGGGCAATTTCAATCATTAACATGGCGCCTTTGCTAAGGCGAGGGGTGGATTGTGCCGGTGCAATATCGGTCATGAATTCTTCCGTTGCAAAACAGCTATAACGACAGCGCCGGTAACACGCGAGGCGCGGACCGGTAGAGTAGTGACTATAGGTGTTTTAATTATGAGGGTTTGCGTGGCGCGGGCCAGCAGGAAGGCGCTATTGTAACGCGATCGCTAGCCGCGTGTCTGTTAGGCAAGGTAAAGCTCGCGCGCCCGGTTGGTAGCGGGGTCTGGTAACCGGGCGCTGCGAGCACAAACGGGCGAGGGGCTGAACCCGCCGCGCGCACTAACGCTCTGGCAGGGTAATGTTCAGTTCCAGCACCGAGCAGTCGTCGGCGTTATCGAGCTGCACCGATACCTGATCTTGGTCAATCTCGACGTATTTGCGAATGACCTCGATGATTTCTTGCTGCATTAGCGGTAAATAATCCGGCTGGCCGCGGGTGCTGCGCTCGTGGGCGACGATAATTTGCAGTCGCTCTTTTGCCACCGAGGCCGACGAGGTGGGTTTGGTTTTCTTTAGCAGATAATCAAGTATGCCCATTACTTGCCTCCCAGCAATCGCTTAAAGAAGCCTTTTTGCGCTTGCTCTAAAAAGCGATGCTCGACTTCTTCGCCCAGCAGGCGAGACACGGCATCTTGGTACGCTTGACCGGCTTGCGACTCGGTATCGAGAATCACAGGTGCGCCCTGGTTTGAGGCTTTGAGTACGGCCTCGGACTCGGGGATTACGCCCAGTAGCGGGATGGCGAGAATCTCTTCGACGTCCGCAACGCTTAGCATTTCGGCACTGGCCACGCGCGAGGGGTTGTAGCGAGTTAACAGCAAGTGCTCTTTAACCGCTTTGCCTTGCTCTGCCATCCGTGATTTACTTTGCAAGATACCCAAAATACGGTCGGAGTCACGCACCGAGGATACCTCGGGGTTGGTGACGACGATGGCTTCTTCGGCAAAGTAGAGCGCCATTTGCGCGCCTTGCTCGATACCCGCTGGTGAGTCGCAGATGATGTAGTCGAAGTCTTTGGCCAACTCGTCCAGCACTGCCTCGACACCTTCGTAGGTGAGGGCGTCTTTGTCCCGGGTTTGCGAGGCGGGCAAAATAAACAGTCCATCGGTGCGTTTGTCTTTAATCAAGGCCTGCTTCAGCGAGGCCTCTTTGTTGATGACGTTGACAAAGTCGTACACCACGCGGCGCTCGCAACCCATAATTAAATCCAGGTTGCGCAGGCCCACGTCAAAATCAATCACCACGGTTTTGTGGCCGCGCAATGCCAGCCCGGTAGATATAGCGGCACTGGAGGTGGTTTTACCCACCCCGCCTTTACCCGAAGTCACAACAATAATTTTAGCCACGGTGTTTCCTCAATGTGTTTGGCACTATTTACAGTGCGGCAATTTCAATGGAATCGTCTTGTAAAAAAATCTGTGCCGGTTGCTTCCAGCAACTGTCCCGCAGGGTGTCGTTGAGTACAAAGTGTCCGGCAATGGATACCAGCTCGGCCTCAAGTTGTTGGCAAAAAATGCGCGCATTGGGGTTGTCGCGTACACCGGCCAGGGCGCGCCCGCGCAATGGGCCGTAGGCGTGGATGTTGCCATCGGCAATGACTTCGGCGCCCTCGCTGACCTGTGCCAGCAAAATTAGATCAGAGCCCTCGGCGTAAATCTGCTGCCCCGAGCGCACCGGGCGCTCGATAATACGTGTGGGGCGGCTGGTAGCCTCTGGCGCCGGGCTGGCCGCAGGTTCGGGCTCTTGCTCGGGCGGCTGCTCGGTTTTGTCAGGGCGCGCGCGCGAGGCGGGCAAATGCACCAGCCCTAGATCTTTAGCCAGTTTGGCCTGTGGCTCGCTGCCACCTTTACAGCCGAACAATTGAAAACCCTGCGACTGACAGTGCTTGATGATCTCTTGCAGCTGCTCTTTGCTTAGCTCGCCGTTGAAGGAGGCGAGGTTAAGAAACAGCGGCGAACCGGTAAAAAACAGCGGCGCTGTTTGCACCTTTTGCGCAAGTGTGCGGGAAAATTCATCGCTTTGATAGTGGTATAGATCCAGCACCATGCTAGTGACGCTGGTGCCTTTTATTTGAAAGCAGGGATCTGCCATCGAGTCATCCTGATACGTTGTTGGTGACCATTGAATCAATGGGGCAGGTTAGCGACGCGGCGCCGGTGAGAGAAGCGCTTTGGCGCGGTTTTGCCAATTGGGGCGCAATATAGCAAATATTGCGGCGTCATCATAATAAGGTCTGGGTTCGCGGCCATTATTTTCTTAGCGCAGCGACGCTGTGGTAGGCGGATTTGCGCTGATAATCGCGATCAAACAAGAGCGGATAATTGCGGCGGCCCCTCACCGGAAAGTTGTTTTTCCAAGACTCGCTATCGCCGGTGCCCCAGAGGGTGACTCTGGCAATGCTGTCGCGGTGTTTTAAAAATAGTGCAAACCACTGGGCATAGCGCTCGGCAAGTTGCGCTTCTATCTTGGCGGGCAAGCCGTCGGGGTAGGGGTTTAGCTCGTCGGCGTAGGCAAAGTTGTCAGAGATCTCGGCGCCAATGTGCTCCCACGCGGTGGGCAGTACATCTAGGTCTAGTTCGGTAATATGCACGGCCACGCCGGCGGCGGCAAAGGCTTTAATGCTTTTTTCAAACTCGGTGATATCCGGGTAGCCTAGCCCTATGTGGCCCTGCATGCCTACGCCGTCGATGGGTACGCCGGTCTGTTTAAACCGTTTAATCATGTCCACCACACATTGGCGCTTGCCGGGGTTGTGCATGTTGTAGTCGTTGTACATCAAGTGCGCGTCGGGCGCCGCTGCACGGGCGTAGTGAAACGCGTGTTCGATAAAATCCGGGCCGATTTGTTTAAACCAAGGGCTTTGGCGCCAGCCCTGGTCTTCGTCTACCGCTTCGTTGACTACATCCCAGGCATGCACTCGGCCCCGGTAGCGGCCGGCCAGAGTGTCGATGTGGCTCTTCATGCGCGCCAGCAAAACCTCGCGCGATACCGGGTTGCCGTTTTTGTCGTTGAACACCCAAGGTGGGGTTTGCGAGTGCCACACCAGTACATGCCCCACCATAAACATTTTGTGTTGCTCGCCCAGCGCTATAAATTTGTCGGCGTACTCCCACACCCACTGTTCGGGTTGGGGGTGTACGCGCTCCCATTTCATGTCGTTTTCAAGAGTGAGCGCGTTAAACTCGCGGGCGACTAAGGCATTAAAGCCTGTCGGCGGGTTGGTTAAGCGAGCGTGGCCAATAGCGGTGCCGAGGTAAAAGTCGTCTTGGTAGAGCTCTTTTAGGCCGGTTTGCTCTAGGGCTTTAGCTATCGCGTTTTGTTTGCTTAGGGCCAAGGCGCCAGCGAGTGCGGCCGAGCGGGTCAGTAGGGCTCTGCGGTTAATTGTCATGGGTTGGCTACCACATTAAATCGTCGGGGATCACGTAATCTTTGTATGGATCGTCCTCGTCCGGCTCGTCGTCGACTGGGCCTTTGGTGACAATAATGCAGGCTTGGTCACGCAGTGCGATTTTGTCGGCGACCACCCGTGGCACCAGCTCATAACCATCGCCAAGCTTGGCAATGACTAACTGGCCGCGCATTAGAAGCTGTTGCACCCGCGGCGTCACCAGCAGCTTTTTAATGGTTTTGCCGTCGGTAAAGTTGTAATCCACCTCGCTCTCGCCCTGAGCAAGCTTGGGCTGACGGTGGGTTTCAATTAGCTGTTTAATCTGCGCGGCAATGGCTTTTTGCTCGGCTTCGGCCTGACGCTGGCGGTTTAGCTCGCGGTCGCGCTCGGCTTTTTCGGCGCGGGCGGCTTGCGCCGATTGTTTGGTTTCATCCACCACCACCTGCTTGGATTTACGCGCTTGCTTGGTTTGCTTGCGCTTGTCTTTTTGAATTTGCTTGGCTTCTTTCTCGTTGATTAAGCCCGCATTTTTCAGCTGATCTTGCAAAGACGGCATGGGGTTCTCTCTGGCGTTGTGATAAGGAGTACGTCGGGCATTATGCCATGTTGCTCGCGGCGGGAGAATGCGTGGGCAGGCGAGCCGGTTGCAATAGCGTTTTGGAGCTCGCTTATTGCTCCTAATTAGATGTTGTTTTGGGGCGGTAGCCCCGATTACATCTTTAGCTAGAGTGTTGACTCCACGACTGAGCGGAAGAAAGTCTGGTCGTTAGATTAAAGGGTAAATATGGGCCAAAAAGGCGCGAGCTAACGAGTAGCTCGCGCCTGTCGGCTATTGCTCGGTTAGTTTGATCACGCCGGCCCAGCCGCCACTGGAGGCGAGGTTGATGGTGAGTTTGCCGCTGGCCTGTACGGCTTGGGTTTCGATTTTATAATCTTCGGCAAAGTGCTCGGTGTTAATGCCGTCGCGCAGGGCGGTGAGGGTGAATTTACCCTCACCCAGAAAGCTAAAGTCGATGGTTAAGGTGCGCGCGGTGTCGTCGGTCATAGCGCCTATGTACCAATTATCGCCGTTGCGTCGGGCCACCAAAATATAATCGGCTATTTGGGCGTCAAGCACGTGGGTTTCGTCCCAGTCGGCGGGAAACTGACTGATAAACTCGGTGACTTTTGGCTCGCGGCGGTAGGTGGAGGGTGACTCGCACAGCATTTGCAGCGCGCTTTCGTACACGGCGTACATGGCCACTTGGTGGGCGCGAGTGCCAAGGCTAACCGGCCGGTAGTGGCTGATGTGGTGGTTGGCTATGTGCGCGTTGCGCAGCGCACCTGGGGTAAAGTCCATGGGGCCGGCCACCATGCGAATAAAGGGCAAGGTTACCGTGTGCTCGGGGGTGACGTCGGCGCTCCATTTGTTGTTCTCGTTGCCTTTTACGCCCTCGTAGCTCATCACATTGGGGTAGGCGCGGCGCAGGCCGGCGGGCTTAAAGCCGCCGTGAAAGTCTACCAGTAGCTCGTGTTTGGCCGCCTCGCGGGCGATTTTCTCGTAAAAGTTGACCATTTCTTGGTCGGAGCGCTGCATAAAGTCGGTTTTAATGCCAGCCACGCCCCACTCACCATAGGTTTTTAAAATGTTTTGGTAGTCTTGGTCGAGTGGCCCCCACAGAGCCCAGAGAATAATCTCGACGCCTTTACTCTGGCCGTAGCGCACCAGCTCGTGCACGTCGATGTCGGGGTTCATCTCTAATAAATTGGTGGTGGATTTGGTCCAGCCCTCGTCCAAAATAACGTATTCAAGACCGTAGTCGGCGGCAAAGTCGATATAGCTTTTGTAGGTTTGGGTGTTGATGCCCGATTTAAAATCCACATCAAATAAGTTGTTGGCGTTGTACCAATCCCAAGCGATACGACCGGGTTTAATCCAGCTGGTATCGTCCAGTTGGTTTGCGCGCGACAGCAGCCAGACCAGCTGGCTCTCGACCAAAGCGCCGTCGTCGTCGCTGATGACGGCCACGCGCCATGGGTAATGGCGGTCGCCTTGGGTCTGAGCAATGGCGTCGCCAAAGCTAAGGTTTTGGTTGCGATCTTCCGAGCCTGCCATAGGCGTGGCTTCAGTTACCAGATTGCTAAAGCCGGCGCTAAAGCCATCCTGGCCGGTGCCGTATAAAAACATACCGGGGTAGTCGTATAAATCGGCCTCGGTAAAGACGATGTTAATGTCGTTAACGCCGATGTAAGCGGGCAGTGAGGCAAAGCGTCCGGGGGTAATATCGGCAACTTTACTGGGTACATACAGCCGCTCGTAGTGGGATATGAGGGACTCCTCTTCGGGAAAGAGCGTGGTGGCGCCGGCGGGAAAGTTGAGCGCCATGGTTTCGTCTTGGACGGTTATGGGCTCGCTGTATTCGCCCACAAACCGATAGGCAACACCGTCGTCGTAAACGCGAAAGTCAACGCCAAACTCGTTATCAAACCGCAGTGATAGCTCGCGGTAGTGCTCGGTAATATCGGCGGATTTATGTTTTACCGCCGGGCTATGGCGGGTGTTTACTTCGTTGCGATCAACACTGATCAACTTGGCTTCGCTGGCAATATCGCCCAGCCCTTTTACGGTTAAACCAATGGTACTGGGGGCGATGGCGGGTGCGTCATCTAAGTTGACTGACCAAGTTACTTTTTGCGCCACGTCGATATTGACCGATAAGCGCTCGTCGGGCGATTGCAGGGTAAAGGTTTCGGCCTGTGCCGCACCTGCCAGCAGTGTGAGCGCTAGCGCGCTGTGGGTGATTACCAAGTGGGGGTGGATCATGTTCGCAAACCTATTGTTATGTTGATCGTAATGTCGCTAAGAGCGTAATAAATATGACTTATTGAGGCTTATACTGCCGCCAAGACCCAGTGAATACAAGCGCCATAGCACCCGTTAGGTGAAGGTTTGAGCAAGAAGTGTAAAGGGGGTTGAGGAGGCGAGGGTACACTCAACCGATGAGCCGGTTGAGTGTTTTGGGCTTAAAAGCTAAAGCGAAAGATGGTTGAGGGCTCGGGCTCGTTGACGTTGCTGCGAACTTTGATGCGGTCATCGCTGTTGCGAATTTCTTCTAACACCGGGTCGTAACCAAACTGCATACGGCTTTGCAGTTTAACGCGGGTTTCATCGTCAATTTGCCAGCGCGGCTCTTCGGGCAAGGTCGGTGCGGTCTCTTTGCGCCAGTTGGGCGCGGTTACCACAATCTCTTCCATAGCCCGATCATCGGCGGCATTGCTTTTACTGCGGTTATCCTGCCCGTGGGCCGTCGCCGCTAGTGCGGTGGCCACAATCAGGGTAGCTAAAAACGGAATTTTAAGCGCCATATTATTGCGCCTCCTTCCACTCCAGGCTGTCAAACCAGTAACGGTTGCTTGCCGACAACCATTTGTCGGCAGTGCGGGCGACAATCCACGCATTTAGAAAGTTTAGCAGTGATTGCTCGCCTTTGTGGACGGCCAAGCCATTTTTGTAGCTGAGTAACGGCGCGTTCATTGGCAAGTCGATTTGCTTGTGGCTGTTGGCAAAGTGCTTAACCACCGGTTGGCTGGCGATATAGGCGTGGGCTTTACCATCAAGTACCGCTTGCTCGGCCTCTTTGGAGCTGTCAAAGACTTTAACGGATGCTTTTTTAAACAGCGAGCCGGACACATCAAAGGCGATGGTGTCGCGTACCACGGCGATGGTGAAGTCTTTGCTGTTCATTTGTGCGAGGGTTTTAACGTCGCGGGTTTTGTTGATATTGGCCGCTAAACCTACGCCAGATTCAGAGTATGGGTTGGTAAAGGCCACCTGCAGGGCGCGTTTGGGGGTGATGGCGACACCAGCGGCAACCATATCGACTTTACCTTCCGCCAATGAGGGTAAAATTTTGTCCCACTCGTACTCGACAAACTCGACCTTAACGCCCATGTCCGCGGCGATCTTGCGGGCAACGTCCACATCAAAGCCAGATAACTCGCCCTTTTCGCTTTTCATGGTCCAAGGGGTAAATTGTGCGACGCCAACGCGTAAGCTGCCGCGCTCTATAATGTTATCGAGGGCATCGGCGCTGGCACCGACGCTTAGGCAGCACAGGGCAATAGTAGCCGTGCGGATGAGATTTTTAACAAAAGACACCATAATTCACTCCGTTGGGTTAGCAATATGTAACATTGGCGGTGGCCTGCATAGCCGTGCGTTTATGTCGTTTGAGTGTACACCAAATTCTGCGCTGACAATGTACCCGTTAAATGCTTTATACCTCTTTGGGGCGGCGGTACCGGGCGCTGGCCGGGGGAATCAGGTCGCCGTCCTCATCCAGCTCGGGGTAGGGCAGCTTGTGTTGTTTACAGTAGCGTGCCATATCCGGTTGCGCCCACTCAAACAGCGTGTGCCGGTAGCGCTCATCCTCAGCGCAGCCGCGTAAATAATGGCCGGCTTGTTGGCGCTGGTGCAAAGCCTCTTGCAGTATGATCCCGGCGGCGACGCTGACATTGTAGCTCTCGACCAAACCCATGATGGGGATAGTGACGTGGGCGTCGGCCTCGTGTGCGGCGTAATCGCTTAACCCTTTTTTCTCGGCGCCCATCACCAGCGCAAACGGTTGGGTGTAATCAAACTCGCGGTAGTGAATGGCCCGATCCGACCAGTGGGCGGCTACCAGTGTAAAGCCGCGCTGGCGCAAATGGCTAAAGCCGTCTTCTATGCGCTCGTGGACGCGCTGGGTGGTAAAGCGGCCAATGCCGCCGGCGGTGTTGTGGTACACAATATGGCCGCGATCGGGCTTAACCATATGCACCTCGCCAATGCCGGCCGCCTCGGCGGTGCGCATGATCGCTGAGATATTCTGCCCCTTGTGGACTTTATCGGTCAGCACCGTCATATCGGGCTGACGCTGGTGCAACACTCTTATAAACTTCGCAAAACGCTCGCGGCTCATGGGCGATCTTTCATTATTTATGGAAAAGGCGTCATTATAGAGGCTGACGTTCAGGAGGTAAGCATGAAAGCATCTGAATTTTTAAAAAAGTACGAGCGCGATCAAAAAGCCAAACAAGATAACGCTGAAACAAGCGAAGACGAAGATCACTCGCTAGAGCACAATGCCCGCGAGCGCGCCGCTCACCTAGAGCAAGGCCTAAATGTTGGCAGTCCCTTTGATTGGGAAGATCTAGAAAAATACAAAAAGGAACTTGAGCGAATGGACCGTGAAGGGCCGGGGCGTAGTAAAGACAAAAGTGACGACTCTTAAGAGTCGCTGGCGCAGGAGTGGTAAGTGGATTGGCTGTGGTTGTTAAGTTATCTCGCACTGGGCGCCTTTACGGGTGTGTTTGCCGGGTTACTAGGTATTGGCGGCGGCGGTATTATGGTGCCGGTGCTAAGCATGATGTTTGCCGCGCAGGGTTTTAGCGCCCAGCACAATGTGCATTTAGCGCTCGGCACCTCGATGGCGGCTATTGTGCCCACTGCAATCGCCAGCGCCCTTGCCCATCACCGCCGTGGCGGTGTCGTCTGGCCCGCCGTGGGCGGTTTGGCACCCGGCGTTTTGCTGGGCACCTTTGCCGCTACTTTTGTTGCCAGTTTCTTAAGCGCCGCACCACTGGCGATCTTTTTTGCCCTGTTTATGAGTGCGGTGGCGCTGTATATGATTATTGGTAAACCGCCACGGCCTGATCGCACTTTACCGGGTCCGCTAGGGCTTGGTGCGGTGGGCACAGGCATCGGCGGTGTATCGGCGCTGGTGGCTATTGGCGGCGGCTCGCTGACCGTGCCGTTTTTGGTGTGGTGCAATACACCTATCGCCCGTGCGGTGGGCACCTCGGCCGCCGTAGGTTTACCGATCGCCGCCGCCGGGGCGGCGGGCTATATTGTTAATGGCTGGGGCGTCGATGGGCTGCCCGATCACACCCTGGGCTATGTCGTATGGCCGGCGGTGCTGGCGATGGCGTTGATGAGCTTTATGACCGCACCCGTTGGCGCGCGCCTGGCGCATCGGTTGCCGGTATCTGCGTTAAAGCGGATTTTTGCAGTGGTAATGGTGTTGTTGGCGGTTAAGATGTTGCACGGCGTGTTGGTGGGCTAGCGCTGCTGTTAAGAGCAAAATCTTATTCTTAGTGAATGGCAGTTATACGATTGGCTGCGGCACGGCCTTTGATTTGTGTGCCCTCAGTCGCCGGGTGGCCTCTCGGCCTTCGGCTACCCTCGCTCCAGTAGGCGAGCTGCAAGGGGCTCGGCGGTGTGCCATTAGTCGATGTGTAAAATTGTTAAATTTCACTCTGGATTGAGAAGCAATGAATAGCAATCGATGGGAAAAAGCGAGAAGATATAGTCACATTGGTATGTCTTCAGACTGTAACTTTACGTATGCATTTCAATACCAAAAAGCATACGAGATACTCTATAAGTCTCAAGCACCCGTCGATACGATCGCATTGCCAATGTTGTACAGTATGAGGCACTACCTAGAGTTGGCCTTAAAGTACAATATTGAATACTTCAGTGATTTTTCTGGGTCGAAAAGTATGGTTGGCAAAAATGTTCATACCTTGACCTCGCTTAAGAATGCATTTCTAGAGCACTGGCGGCTATCTAAAGGCAGGTGTAGTGTTAACATTGATGACAACTCTCTGATTAGTGATTTCACCCAATTAATTCAAGAGTTGGATAAAGTAGATATCTATGCTGTTAGCTTTCGTTACTCCCATGATCGGCAGAAAAATAAAAACTTCGAGTGGCTAGCTACTATTGATATCCATTACCTCAACGAAATTTTTAAAAGTGCGACAACACTACTTAACCACTCTGTAGATGTTTTCGAGGAGTGTACTGGTTTGATGCATGGCAGCCTTACAAAAGATCAGTTATTAAGTTCAATACAGGAACCAGCGTCTTAACATTTAATGAATTTTTAGTAAACCTTGGAGCGAGCCCTGAGTACTAGAAATCAAAATCAGAGTAACGAACTGTCTTAGGTTTTATGATGTGTTGACTCTCATATTCGAGATGGCGGCACGATGCAAAATCCCTTGCAGAGTGCCGAGCGGAGGCTGATTTTAGGGGTTGAGCAAACACGACGTTTACGAAAGAGCTTGTCGGGGCATGGAAGCCCCGTCAAGCCGTGCCCCTAAAATCAGCTGGAGCCGAGGGGAGCCGCAGGCCGCTATGCCAGGGTGGCCTCTTTTGGTTTCTTTTCTGGCCAGGTGGCCTCAATGGGTCAACGCAACACGTAGATTATTACCGTGTTGGGGAGGACTTTTGATATGACAAAAACCATTAAGACTAAAATTAGCGCCAAAGACAGTGGAGACCTTTGGAGGCGATGGGCGTTAGGGGAGTCTTTCGTGTCTATTGGTTTCGCGCTACTCAGAGACCCTAGTACGATCAGGCAGTATATTCGTCGTGCGGGAGGTATTGCTCCTCGAGCTAAGAAACGTCGCGCCAGTGCGCTGACACTGAAGGACCGGGAAGAAATTTCACGCGGAGTCGCCGCTAACCGGAGCGTTCGCGATATTGCTCAACAGATAGGCCGCTCTCCTTCCACGATTGCTAGAGAGTTGAATCGTAATGGCCGAAGGAGCCTTTATCGAGCGGTTGATGCTGACCACGCAGCTTTTACTCGAGCGCGTAGACCGAAATCTTGCATGCTTAGCCAGAACAACCGACTTCGAAATATAGTGGCCGACAAGCTGTCGGATGACTGGTCGCCACAGCAAATTGATGGCTGGCTAAAAGCTCAATACCCAAAAGACAGGAGCTACTGGGTGTCACACGAGACTATCTACCGCAGCTTATATATACAGGCACGAGGTGTCCTCAAAAAGGAGCTTCAGAAGCATTTGAGGCGTCGCCGAAGCTACCGTAAACCCAATGGCGTACAAAAAGAGCGCAGGGGAGTGATAACGGACCTTGTCTCTATTAGTGAGCGCCCCGCAGAGGTCGAAGATAGAGCCCTGCCAGGCCATTGGGAGGGAGACCTGATCGAAGGGAGTCAAAATAGTTATATTGCAACCCTAGTAGAGCGGTCGACGCGCCACTTAGCTCTAGTTAAAGTAAATAGCAAGGAAACCTCAGAGGTTGTTGAAAAACTTATACGGCAGTCGAAGAGTATTCCACAAGAGCTTTACAAGTCATTAACCTGGGATCGCGGTTCAGAGCTAAAGCAGCACAAGCAGTTCTCACTGGCAACGAATGTTGATGTGTATTTTTGCGATCCTAAAAGCCCTTGGCAAAGAGGCAGCAACGAAAATACCAACGGGCTGTTGCGGCAATACTTTCCCAAAGGTACCGACCTGTCGGTTCATTCGCAGGCACACCTGAACAAGATTGCGAGAAAGTTAAATGAGCGTCCCAGAAAAACCTTGGGTTTTGCAACGCCCGCTGATAAATTTGCACAATGTGTTGCACTGACCGGTTGAGATCAAGCAAACAGAAAAGAAACTCGCCTGCCCGGCGACTGAGGGCAAGCAAGTTAAAGGTCGTACTCTAGTAAATCGTGTGGCACCTAAAGCCTAACGATAACCTAAGCCGCCCCAGCCTTGCGCAAAACATCCACCAACAGCTCAATATGATCGGCCCTATCATTTAGCGCCGGTATGTAGTGGTATTGCTCGCCGCCGGCTTCGAGAAAAAACTCGCGGTTTTGCTCGTCCAGCTCCTCTAAGGTTTCTAAGCAATCGGCGCTAAAGGCCGGGCTTAAAATGGCGATATTTTTTACGCCTTGGGCGGGCAGTTCTTTTAGGGTTTGTTCGGTGTAGGGTTTCAGCCACTCGGCTTTGCCGAAGCGCGACTGGAAAGTGGTGATGCAATCGTCGGGGTTTAGGCCTGCCTGCTCGGCGACTAAGCGTGTGGTTTTTACGCAAAAACAGTAGTAGGGGTCGCCTTTTTCTAGGCTGAACTTGGGAGTGCCGTGGTAGGAGAAAACCCACTTGTCTGGGGTGCCGTGCTTGGCCTGGTGTTCTTTTAGCGTATTCGCTAGCGCGGTGGCGTAGCTTGGGTGCTCGCAGTAGCCGCTTAAAAAGTGCAGCTCGGGCACCCAGCGCCAGTGTTGCAGCTCTTTAGATACCGCATCGAAGGTGGAGCCAACCGTCGCGGCCGCGTACTGCGGGTAGAGCGGCAGTACGATAATTTTGCGCACCCCAGCGGCTTGTAATTCGGCTAGGGCGCTGGCGATGGACGGGTTGCCGTAGCGCATGCCTAGCGCAACTTTTACCTTGGGGTCTAATGCTTTGGCAATGGCGTCGCGTTGGCGGCGGCTAATCGCCAGCAGCGGTGAGCCGTCTTCTGTCCAGATGCTTTGATAGAGTTTGGCCGACTGTTTGGGGCGCAGGTTGAGGATGATGCCGTGCAAAATAAACAGCCACAGCAGTCGCGGAATTTCGACAATGCGCGGGTCAGATAAAAATTCGGCTAAATAGCGTTTTAAGCCGCGCTTAGTGGGTTCGTCCGGTGTACCTAGGTTGGTGATCAGCACGCCCACTTTGGGGGTGGTTTTAACGGTGTCGTGGGCGTTGTCGGTTAATGCCCGGTACTTTGCTGCCATGGGTGCGCCTTGAGGTGGATAATGGCTAAAGTTTACCAGTTGTTGCAAGGTTTTGTCGGGAGGGGGCGCCCGCCACGGCGGCGGGCGGGCAGTGATTTGCCGTAATCAGTCGGCCGGTACTAAACGCACAATGGCGCCATTGGACTCATCGGTCAGCAGGTAGAGGTAGCCATCTGGCCCCTGTACGACATGGCGCAGGCGTTTACCCAGCTCATCTTTGAGTAAGCGTTCTTCGTGTAATACGCGCTCGCCCTCGATATCGAGACGCGACAGAGTTTGCGCTTTTAAGCTGGCGACAAACAGATCGCCTTGCCAGTCGGGGAATTGCTCGCCGGTGTAAAACGTCAGGCCAGCGGTGGCCAGTGAGGGCAACCAGTAATAAACCGGGGTTTCCATCCCCGCTTTTTTAAAGCCTTCGCCAATCTCGCCACCGCCGTAGTCTTCGCCGTAAGTGATGACCGGCCAGCCGTAGTTTTTAGCGGCGCGGTCGAGGTTGATTTCGTCACCACCCTGGGCGCCGTGCTCGCCGCTCCAAAGCACACCGGTTTGTGGGTGGATGGCGGCGCCTTGCATATTGCGGTGGCCGTAGGACCAGATCTCGGGCAGTGCGCCTTTGGTGTCCACAAAAGGGTTGTCGGCAGGAACACTACCGTCGGTGTTAATGCGCACGACTTTACCGTGGTGGTTATCTAAGGTTTGCGCGTCGTCTTTTTGCGAGTAGCGCTCGCCCAAGGTGACAAACAAAGTGCCGTCGTTGGCAAATACCAATCGCGAGCCAAAGTGCGCATTGCTTTTTACTTTGGGCTGCTGGCTAAAAATACGGGTTACATCAACCAGCTTATCGTCTTGGATGCGGGCCGAGGCAACGGCGGTGCTGTTGGTGCTGTCGTCTTCGCCGGGTTCAGAGTAACTAAAATAAATACGTCCGTTATTGGCGTAGTCTGGGTCGATGGCGACATCCAGCAGCCCGCCCTGACCTTTGGCGTAAATCTCGGGCAGCCCTTGCAGGGGTGGCCACACTTGCCCGTCGGGGCTAACTAAACGCAGGTTGCCTTCGCGCTCGCTCACCAGCATGGTGTCGTCAGGTAAAAACGCCAGGCCCCAGGGGTTTTTGAGCCCATCGGCGACCGTCTCGATGGTAAAGCTTGCGCGCTCGCTGTCGACTACGGTTTTAGCATTGAGGTTAAACGGGGCTGCCAGCGCGGCCGCTAAACTGAGGGCCGCCAAGGTGCGTGTGAACATATGCTTCTCCTGTGTTGAGTCTGTCAGTGTACCAGCGTTAGCGCGGTTTGCCCCCTAAAGCGGCGCAGCTGCGGTAGCGAAAGCAGTCGGTGGTGTGGTCATTCACCATGCCGGTGGCCTGCATAAATGCATAGCAGATAGTGCTGCCGACAAAGTTAAAACCCTGCTTTTTAAGGGCTTTGCTCATGGCGTCCGACTCGGGGGTGGTAACGGGCACCTCGCTTAAGCTCTGCCAATGGTTTTGGATCGGTTGCCCGCCGACAAAGCTCCACAAGTACTCTACCCAACCCTCTCCGGCCTCTTGCATGGCAAGGTAGGCGCGCGCGGCTTTAATGGCGCTCTCTATTTTAAGCTTGTTGCGGATGATCTCGGGGTTTTGCCGCAGGCGCTCGACGTCCTGCTCGGTAAACTGGGCTATTTTGACCGGGTCAAAATGGCAAAATGCCGCGCGATAGCCCTCGCGTTTTTTTAGCACGGTAATCCAGCTAAGGCCTGCCTGAGCGCCCTCCAGAATCAGCATCTCAAACAGTTCCAGTGCGTCGTAGCAAGGTACGCCCCACTGCTGGTCGTGGTATTGCTGGTAAATTGGATCGTCGCTGCACCACTGGCAGCGTATCGGTGTTTTACTCATGGTGCTCCTTGCTGCCGCCTGCTGGTGGCGGCGTTGTCGGGGGGCATTATCGGTTGCAGCAGCCCCAAAGGTGTCGTGTGCAAAAGTATACGACACTCTGTCTGCTGGCTTAAAATGAATACTAGCTAGTTGAGGCGTCTATCGTCCGGTAATGAGGGCGGCTATTGTCCAGTTGATGGTGTTGGCCTATGGGTGATTGCACGGCGAAAATTGCCATAAGCACTCCCGTCCGCTCGGCATGTATGCTAAGTTTGCGACTCTATTCAAGCCGCAGCAGTTTGCAGGGGCCGCACATGTTGATGTTTTACCCAGAGATTAAACCTTACGCTCGCCATCAAATACCCGTAGAGGCACCACATGAGCTGTATGTGGATGAGTCGGGTAACCCCGATGGCATCCCGGTTTTATTTGTCCACGGTGGCCCAGGTGCTGGCTGCGGCAAATACGACCGGCGTTTTTTTGACCCCGAGCGCTACCGCATCATTTTATTTGATCAGCGCGGCTCTGGGCGCTCTACGCCGCATGCTGAGCTGGAAGGTAATACGACTCAGGCTCTGGTCGAGGATATAGAGCGTATTCGCGTTGCGTTGGATGTTGATCGCTGGGCGCTGTTTGGCGGCTCGTGGGGTTCAACCTTAAGCTTGGTGTACGCCGAGACTCACCCCGAGCGAGTGTTAGGGCTGATTTTACGCGGCATCTTTTTATGCCGTGAGCGGGATTTAACGTGGTTTTACCAAGACGGCGCCAGCGCTATTTTCCCCGATTACTGGAAAGATTTTGTAGCGCCGATCCCTGAGAACGAGCGGCACGATTTAATGCACGCTTATTACCAACGGCTAACCGGCGATAACGAGCTGCAAAAGATGTCTGCCGCCAAGGCCTGGTCGCTGTGGGAGGGTCGCTGCGCTACCTTGCGGCCTAATCAGGATGTGGTGGATACCTTCTCGAACCCTTTTAAAGCTTTGGCGCTAGCGCGCATTGAGGCGCATTACTTTGTTAATAAGGCGTTTTTAGAAGACAACCAAATTATTAACAATGCCGATAAATTAGCGGGTATTCCCGGCATGATCGTGCATGGCCGTTACGATATGGTTTGCCCCCTGGATAATGCTTTTGCGCTGCAAGAGGCCTGGCCGGATGCCGAGCTGCAAATTATCCGCGATGCTGGGCACGCCTCCCGCGAGGCGGGGATTGTCGATGCACTGATTCGTGCCACCGACGGTCTGGCACGCAAGCTCGGTAACGACTCCGACCAAATGGCTTAACGATGCGCGGTTTGATTCAGCGGGTAGCCCACGCCTCGGTAACGGTGGAGGGTGAATGTGTTGGCCGTATCGAGCAGGGCCTGTTGTTGCTGTTGGGGGTTGAGCGCGATGATACCCGCGAGCAGGCCGACAAGCTGCTGCATAAAGTCTTAAATTACCGCCTGTTTGCCGATGCTGACGATAAAATGAATTTAAACGTCGGCGAGGTGGCCGGGGGGGTGCTAGTCGTGTCGCAATTTACGTTAGCGGCAGACACTCGCAAAGGGCTGCGTCCGGGGTTTTCTAGTGCCGCTGCGCCGGCACTGGCCGAGCAGCTGTACGATTACTTTGTGCAGCAGTTGCAAGCGCAACACGCCGTGGTGGCGACCGGGATTTTTGCCGCGAATATGCAGGTAAGCCTAACCAACGATGGCCCCGTGACTTTTTTATTAGAGGCCCGTTGACGGCGCGCTTAGCCTTTATGTGTTCATCAAGTGATGGTGCAACAACCTCATTGATTAAATCTTTAACTTAATAACCACAAGGGACGATTATGACTCGCTTAAAAGGACTTCTTGCCGCTGGCGCTCTGTGTGCAAGCTTTACCGCTCAGGCTGAAAGCTATGTCTGGCAAGTTAGTGATGGTGATAACCAGCTGTTCATTGGCGGTACCATCCATATGCTAAAACCCAGTGATTACCCGCTGCCGGCTGAGTACCCGGCGGCCATGGCGGCGGCAGAGCAGGTGGTGTTTGAAACGGACATGGACGCGGTACAAGACCCTGCCTTTAGCATGCAGCTGCAGCAGGCGATGATGCTGGCGCCGGGTAAAACCTTAGAGGGTGAACTGGACAGCAAAACCTGGGCCCGACTCAGTGCCTACTCTGCCGCCAGGCAACTACCGCTCGCGCCCATGGGGGCCTTTAAGCCGGCCTTTGTCGCACTGGCCTTCACCATGTTAGAGATGCAAAAGCTGGGCTTTGGCGATGGCATTGATCAGCGCTATTTTGCCGAGGCAAAAGCGCAAGGCAAAACCTTGGGCGAGCTGGAAACACCTGAAGAACAGCTCGGCTTTATGGTTGCTATGACCGAAGTGGACCCCAATTTATTTATCAATTCGACGCTGGATGACCTTGAGCAAATGGCAGAGCTGTTTGATAAAATGGTGGCCGAGTGGCGTGCCGGGGACGCTGATGATTTGTTTCAGCTGATGGGCAAGCCAATGCTTGATGAAGCGCCCGAGTTGTACCATCTGATTTTAACCGAGCGCAATAAAAACTGGCTGCCACATCTTAAGCAAATGCTGGCGACGCCGGAAACCGAGTTTGTCTTGGTGGGTGCCCTGCATCTCGCCGGCCCCGACAGTGTCCTCGCGATGCTGAAAAAAGAGGGGTTAAGCGTTAGCAAATACAAACTGCCTTAACAGCTTTTCGGTTTGACCACAAAAAAAGCAGCCGATCGGCTGCTTTTTTTGTGGTCGTCATTTGAGTCGAGCCGTTAGCCTTCCATATTAAAATCGTAGCTCATCGACTGGGTCGGCTCTTGCAAGTAGTGGCCTTGGATATAGTGCACCCCCGCTTGCCATAGTGTTGAGAGCACACTGGCGTTTTCGACAAACGGCACAATGGTGATTTTGTCGGCCTCGTGAAGCTGCTCTAACAATTGGGTCAGCGATTCGGGGCTCTCGCTTTTGCTCTGCACATCCTGAGTAAAAGAGCCATCGACTTTGATAAAGGCGGCGTTGACATGCTTAAGCGTATTAAACGGGTTGAGTGAACAGCCAAAGTTGCAAATGGCCAGTTTACTGCCGAGCTTTTCTAGACCGGTGTTGAGGGCTTTGGCCGCATTGAGGTGATTGGTGATGTCCACCTCTTGGGCTTGAAATACCACCGCGTCGGGCGGTAGGCCCGCGGCTTTAAACGCTACCCCAAGCCAGGCGACGAGCGAGCTGTCGCAAATGGATGCGCTGTTTAGGTTAAGAATTAACTTGGTTTTGTTGCCGCGGGTGCGGTGCTCGGATAACAGCTTAATGGCTTCTAAAATGACCCAGCGGTCAATCTTAATCCCGATGCCCGCTTGGTGGGCGGCCTCGATAAACTCATTGGGTGATACTTCTTTTTGGTCGCTATTGAGCAGCCTTAGTAAAACTTCGTAGTACTCTTCATCCGAGCCGCGCAAGCTGATGATCGGTTGAAACAACAGACGAAACAGATCGTTATCCAGCGCGTGCTGGACGTCCTTGAGCATATCGCGCTCTTGTTTTTCCTCTGCGCTTACCGGCGGCTCGTACAGCAGCGCGCTGGTCTCTTCGCTTTCGCGTACCTGATCGGCGGCGGTCATGGCTTGCTCGATAACTTGCTCGGCGCTGCTGGAGTTCTCGTTCAGTACCGAGATACCGATGGTGGCACTTAACTGTAAGGTTTTACTGTTGACCTCTACAATGTGCTCGGCAATCGTCGAGCACAACTTTTGCGCCCGGTTGACGGTTTCGGTTGCGGTGGTGTTGCCGGTTAGCAAGGTGAAGGTGTTGTCGCCAAAACGAGCGAGTGTTTCGCCCTCGGCGGCTTCGCGGCTAAGCAATTGTGCTAAATCTTCGAGTGCGGCATCGGCGCCGGCCATACCGAGTTTGGCCTGTACCGTCTCGGCAAAGTCGTCGATGTCGATATACAGCAGGCAGCGGCTTTGATCGTCGCTCATGCCGTCGATAATTTTATCGGCGTGGGCCAACAAGTAGCTGCGGTTGTAGAGCCCGGTAACATTGTCTTTCCACTTGGCCTCTTCGAGCTCTTTGGCCGAGATCCCCGCGGCGGCAGCGGCGGCTGCAGCCGTGGCAGCGGCGCGGGTACCGCGGGTTAAAAACTGCAAGCAGGGCTCGTCGTCGTAGCTGGCGTGGGCAACCTCCAGCGATACATCGGTTTGGCTGCCGTCATGACGTAGCCCCTTAAAGCTTAAGGTGCTGGATTCGGCATCGAGCCCCTTAAGCGTAAATTCTTTTAAAAATTCTTTGAGTTTGGCGTGATCGCTTTCGGCCACCATATCCATAATCGGCATACAGTCGATATCGTCTTTGTCGTCGTAGCCAAACAGCTCGGCAAAAGACTCGTTGGCGTAAAGGTATAACCCGTCTTGCACGTAGGCGATGGCGTCGCGCGAGCTATCCAACAGCGACTGTGAGCGGCGCTCGGACTCGCGCAAGCGGCGGTCGGCAATGCGCTTTTCGTGGCGCTGGGCACGGTTTGCCAGCTCGCGGCTGATGACCAGTAACAGGTGCTGATCTTCATCTAAGCGGACCACGTCGGCCGCGCCGATCTTTAAACCCTCGACAATGGCTTGGCTGGTCTCGTCATCGGTCAGCAATAACGACGGCACATCTTTGTTGAGTCGGCGAATTTGCTGGATGGCGGAGGCGGGGGTTAGGTTTTGTGTTTGGTCGTGCGCGATCAGGATGTCCCAGGCCTGCTCTTCTAGCAGCTTGGTCAGTGACTCGTCACTGGTGACATGCTGGGCCCGATTGGGGCGTCCGGCATTGTGCAGCATGCTAATGAGGCGTTCGGCTTCTGCTTGCGAATCGTTAAGGATGAGCAGGCGGATTGTGTCGTTGGGATTCATAGAGGTCTACTGCGCTCGCTATTCCACGGTTTTTATCGAATGCCAGTCCTTTGGTGGCTACAAGTGCGATATCCCCCCATTCACTCGAAAAGTCTAACCGGTTATCGGCTTTGACTTGCAAGCTGGCACTTATAGGTGAAGAGGCAACTATATTACCCGAATATTCGTCGACCTCAATACTTGTACACGTTTTGCATAAGGCCGGCTATGCTTACCGTTGAAAAATGCGACGGGATCGACGCTTTACCGGCCCTTTAATCTGCCGCTAGCACGACTAGTCTTTACTGTCCCACAGGGCGGCAAAGTCGGTTTTTTCACGGCTTTGTTCCGCCTTGGTGTCATCGATGGTCGCCAGTACTTTATAAGAGAACTGACTGATGATACCGGTCGAAAAAACTCGTCGTGTTAGCTGTAGTGTGGTTATCACTCCATCTTGGTATAGCTTAATTTTCTGCATCTCGCGAAAACTCACCGCATTGGTAAGTAAACTGGCAGGCTGATTGGCGAGCCGCTGGGCCGGTAGTGCCAAAACCCGCAGGTACTCGGCGTACTCGCCGGTTTTTTGCACGATAGCCGCCGCCGCAGGCTGCGCCTGTGGGGCGAGTAGTTGTATGCCTATTTGCGTGGCGCCGCGCGTTTGCTGTACCCAGCGCACGGCGGCGATGCCCCATTTGTGACGTCCCGGCTCGCGTACACCGAGCAGCTCGCCGGCCTTGAGGGTGGCGGGGCTGGCGCCGTGCCACTCCAGACAGTAACCGCCGGCACTGGCATCGACTACCGCGACTTTATCGATCGGATGTTGCCCGCGATATTTAGCGCGGCTCGCGCGGCGAATATTCTCTTCCATATTGATGGTCGAATGGTTGCTCGCTTGCAGCGCCGGTTTGGCAACATCAAAGGCTTCGCCCCAGGGGTCGGCGGCGCTGGGGCTAATACGATCTTTTAGCTTTAGGCCGCGCTGTTTAAAAATCCCCTCGCTGGTGTCGTCTAACCCCAGCTCCGAGGGGCTTTTTAGGTAGAGGTTAAACGGCGTCTCCCCGGCACTGTAAAAGTGCAAATTACTTAAGCCGATGGTGACTTCTAGCTCGCCATCGCCCGCGTGGCGTGGGTAACTACGCTCCACAATCCGTTGCCACGCGGCGAGCAGGTGTCCCGCCAGCGCCGATGATAGTCGGGTGGTGGTGCCCGGTGCCAGATCTTGTAGGGTTTGGCAAAGCGGCGCCGTGCTAATTGCGCGCACGTCTTGGCTGTCGTACAGCGCTAGGCGGCTGCGATACACCGGTGGGGTGTCGCTATCGAGCATGACGGCATAAAGGCAGTCAGGGGCTTGGTCGTCGTTGCGGTAAAGCTGCGCCTGCAAACTGAGCGACTCAAGCGACAGGTACAAGTTGTATAGATCGTTTTGCCCCAATTGGTTGGGGCGGGCGGTGGCCATTAGCACAAGGCGCAGGTAGGCCTGGGTGATGGTGTTGACACCTTGGTGGTTGGGCAGCGGGTCGTTGACTTTAATTGTCGTGAGTCCGTTGCGCTCGGCCAATAAGTAAAGCGTGTGCACCTCGCTCCAGAGCTGCTTAAGGGTGGGCGTATAAAGCTGGTAACTGCGCAGCAGTAATAGCCCCAGGCCTGTCAGCGCGCGGTGAATGGCTAACGCGCGTAACTCGGGGCTGCTGCGGTTGGTAAAGGTTGTACGCACAGCGCTTAAATAGGCGTTGCTTAAATGTTTTTGCAGCGCCTGAGCTATCACCGCAGCTTTGCGGGCGGGGTCGGGCAGAATAAGGGGTTGGTGCAAAAAGGTTTTGCTTAATCCCTGGATGGCCACTTGCACGGCCGGGCGCACTTGATCGAGCATCTCGAGGTGAGTTTGGCCGTCGGTTTTTAGGCGCGCCAGCTCGGGCAGCGCGGCGTAGAGCACGGCGCTGATATAGCGGGTTTGCGTCAGCGGCTGGGCGTCGATCCATTGGGCGACATTGTTGGCCGTGGCACTTTTGCAAAAGCTGAGGCTTTTAAGGTCAGGCTCGGGCAGCTTGAGTCGGGCAAGCAGTGCGGTATCGGTTAAGGCTTCATTCATGCGTTGGCTTTTTACTCTAGGGTGACCGTTACACTATAGCGGATGGCGCGGTGTTTGTGGCTTAGGGGTTCTGGGCATTACAGGGCCCTCTAACCCTTTCGCCATCCGAGGTATTTTAGATCACCGGTGTCTTAGATGGTTCGCCGGGGATTTCACGCACCAGTTTTGGCACCAGGTAGCCCGATAAACTGTGCAACAGCGCTTGGTGCAGCTGGCGCGCCTGTTGTTCTGGGACGTCAAAGTGAGCCGCTCCGGCAACCTTGTCTAGCAGATGCAGGTAATAAGGTAACACACCGCAGGCAAACAGCCGTTCACTGAGCTGGCTTAAGGCGGTAACCGAATCGTTTACGCCTTTTAATAAAACCGTCTGATTAAGTAGCGTGACCCCGGCCTCGCGCAATTGGATCAGTGCGCGCTCGACACTGGCGTCTAGCTCTTGGGCGTGGTTGGCGTGAATGACCAGAGTGTTGGCAAAGCGCGGTCGGGCTAGCCAGTCGAGGCATTGATCCGTGACCCGCGAGGGCAGCACCACCGGTAATCGGGAGTGCACACGCAAGCGAGTAATGTGGTCAATCTGGCTGATTTCGTCGGTAAGCCACGCCAAGGTAGCGTCCGGTGCGTTGAGTGGATCGCCGCCGCTAAAAATGACCTCGTGGATGCTGCTGTCGTGGCGAATATAATCCAGCGCCTGTTGCCATTGGGCCCGACTGGGCCGGTTGTCGGCGTAGGGGAAGTGGCGCCTAAAGCAGTAACGGCAGTTAATGGCGCAGCTACCGGTCACCACCAGCAGTACGCGCCCCTGGTATTTGTGTACCAGCCCCGGATGGGGATTGGCGGCGTTTTCGTCCAGCGGATCGTGACTGTAGCCGGGCGTGGCCAGCAGCTCGTCGCCGATGGGTAGCACTTGGCGCAGCAGCGGATCGTTAAGATTGCCCGGCTCCATACGCCGGACAAACTCGCGCGGCACTCTTAGGGCGAAGTCGCGACCCGCTAAATGTGCCGCCGGGATCAGTGCTGGGTCGAGTTTTAACAGGCTAAAGAGCTCTTCCGGGGTGCGAATAACGTTTTTAAGCGCCTCTTGCCAGGTCTCGGTCTGCCATGTAGCGACGGTTCGATGTATCATTGGCGCCTTTCAAATTCTGTTAATGTCTACGAGAGGGGTTATGGCCACCTATTCTATCAACGATTTCCGCACCGGTCTGAAAGTAATGCTAGACGGTGATCCATGTAACATTGTTGAAAACGAGCTGGTAAAGCCGGGTAAGGGCCAAGCCTTTAACCGCGTTAAGCTGCGCAACTTGGCCACCGGCCGGGTCTGGGACCGCACTTTCCGCGGCAGCGAAAGCCTAGAGGGCGCCGATGTGGTCGATCGCGATATGGAGTATCTCTATACCGACGGCGAGTTTTGGCACTTTATGGACCCGGAAACTTTCGACCAGTTTGCGGCCGATGCCAAAGCGGTAAGCGACTCAGCCAAGTGGTTGTGCGAGCAAGACAAGTGCGTGGTTACCCTGTTTAACAACGCACCATTGGTGGTTGCCGCGCCTAACCACGTCGAGCTAGAAGTCACCGAAACCGACCCCGGCCTCAAAGGCGACACCGCCCAGGGCGGCACTAAGCCGGCGACCTTAAGCACCGGCGCTGTGGTTAAAGTGCCACTGTTTATGAATATCGGCGATGTGATTCGCGTCGATACTCGCACCGGTGAGTACTTAGGCCGCGCCTCTAAAGATTAATCGCACGGCTACCTTTGGTGTGAGTGATTTGTGGCGCCCGAGTTGTTCGCCCGAGCTGTTACAGGCGCGGGCAGAGCTCAACTTTAGGTTGCGTGAGTTTTTTCGCGGGCGGCAGGTGCTGGAGGTTGAGCTTCCGGTGCTTGCCAGCTCTTTTGTTACCGACCCGTTTATCGAGCCGGTAACCGCCCGCAACGCCGGGCATACCTATTATTTACAAAGTTCCCCCGAGTACGCCATGAAGCGGTTGTTGGCCGAGTGCCAACGCTGTATTTATACCTTAACCAAAGTGTTTCGCGCCGGTGAGTGCGGCTCGCGCCACAACCCAGAGTTTACTATGCTGGAGTGGTATCGCGTGGGGCTGGATGATCACGGTTTGATGCGCGAGGTGGGTGAGCTTCTGTGCGAGTTAATTCCCGGGCTTGATATCCACAAGTTGAGTTATCGCCAGTGGTTTAGCGACCGCTGGGGCGTTGATCCGCATACAATTGCGCTGGCCGAGTTGCGTGCGCTGGGTAAAAGCCTGATCGAGATCGACGACACCGGCCTTGATAAAGACGCCTGGTTGGATTTATTGGTTACCCACGAGCTGGAGCCCAGCTTGCCTGTGGGACTAACGTTTGTGCATGACTTTCCGGCGAGTCAAGCGGCGTTGGCCCGTATTGTGGACGACGAACATGGCACACCGGTTGCGCGGCGTTTTGAGGCTTACTTAGCCTGCTCCCCCGGTACGGCGATGGAATTGGCCAATGGCTACTGGGAGCTTACCTGCGCCAGTGAGCAGCGCCGGCGCTTTGATTGCGACCTCGCGCGGCGCCAAACATTAGGGTTACCCAGCTACCCTGTGGATGAAAAACTGCTTGGCGCTCTGGAGCGGGGAATGCCAGCCTGTGCCGGTGTAGCCTTGGGGGTTGACCGGCTGCTAATGCAGTTGCACGGGCTTAAGCGCATTGGCCAGACGCTGAGTTTTGAGTTTTCCCGCGCTTAACAAAATTGTGCAAAACATTTTATTGTGAGCATTTTATAGCGCTACCCGGGCGCTGCGATGGGGCACACTGGTGAGTCTAAGTGCCTAAAAAATGGGCGGTGCAGCGCCTTGGGCGCCCTAAGTTGGGCATTTTAACGTATTGATTTTGTTTGTGTTTTGCACTGTGTGAGAATCACACAGTCGGCGCAGAGCCGCCCCTGCTGCCGCCTTGGGGTGGTTACGCAAAGCTCGTACACAAAGTTGTCCACAGGTAGTGTGGATAATCGATATTTACGGGTTTTACGCTCACGTATTGGGCCCGATTGGCGTAAAATACGGGCAACCTTGTTTACCTTTATTGGCTACGGAGAGATTTAGATGCAACAGCTACCGGAAACCCTGCGGGAAAACGTCCGCTTATTGGGCGAGCTGCTGGGCGAGACCATTCGCGAGCACGAAGGCGAAGAGCGCTTTGCCAAGATTGAAGACATTCGCCAGTTAGGTAAAAGCATCAACCAGAGCGAAAACGAAGATTCCAGCGCACTGGTAGAAATGCTGGGTGAGCTGGATGACAGCGACATCCTGCCGATTGTTCGGGCTTTTAATCAGTTTTTAAACCTTGCCAATATGGCCGACCAAGAGTACAGCTCTAGCGCCGAGGCCGAGCCGGAAGACGGTTTAAAAACCATGGTGTTGGATTTTGCTGAAACCTACGGCAAAGAGAATTTGCTTGAGGTGATGCAAAACCTCAGTATTGAGCTGGTTCTGACTGCGCACCCGACTGAGGTAACGCGTCGCACCCTGATACGCAAATACGATCAAATTGTTAACACGCTGTCCGATCAGCAGCGCGGCAATTTACTGTCATTTGAAAAAGACAAAGTGGTGGGTCGTTTGCATCGCTTAGTTGAAGAAATGTGGAGCACCGACGAAATTCGCGGCGAGCGGCCCACCGCCGTCGACGAAGCCAAATGGGGCTTTGCCGTTATTGAAAACAGTCTATGGCAAGCGCTGCCGGACTTTATCCGCCATATGGATCGCATTTGCAGCCGCCATTTGGGGCAAAATCTGCCCATCGACTTACAGCCGTTTAGCTTTTACTCCTGGATGGGCGGCGACCGCGACGGCAACCCCAACGTCACTCACGACGTTACCCGCGAGGTATTATTGCTGGGCCGCTGGATGGCCGCCGAATTGTATTTGGGTGATGTGCAAAGCTTGTACGGCGACCTCAGCATGCACGAGGCAAGCCCCGAGCTGCGCGAGTTTGTCGGCGACAGCGAAACCCCCTATCGCGATTACCTCGCGCCGCTGCGCAGCCAAATCCAGGCCACTCTCGACTGGGCCGAAGCCAGCCTAAAAGGCGAAGAGCCGCCGCGCCCGAAAAACCTGATCGAATCCCGCGACGACTTACTGGCACCGTTAATGGTGTGTTATCGCTCGCTGAAAGAGGTGGGTTTACCGCACATCGCCAACGGCCCGCTGCTGGATACCATTCGCCGGGTACACAGCTTTGGTATCAATTTAGTACCGCTGGATATCCGCCAAGATGGCGAGCGCCACGTTAAAGTGATGGACGAGTTGACCCGCCACTTGGATATGGGCAGCTACTTTGAGTGGAGCGAATCTGAGCGCCAAGAGTTTTTGCTAAATCACTTAAAAGACAAGCGCCCATTACTGCCCGCCGATTGGCCTGTGAGCGATGAAGGCCGCGAAGTGATAAACACCTGTAAGGTTATTGCCGGTGAGCCACGCGAGACTCTATCGCAGTATATTATCTCGATGGCGCAACAACCCTCCGATGTGTTGGTTGTGGCCCTGTTGTTAAAAGAGTGCGGTATGAGCTGGAACATGCCCATCGTACCTTTGTTTGAAACTCTGGATGATCTCGATCGTTCGGCCGAGGTTATGGAGCTGTTGTGGCAACTGCCTTGGTATAAAGAGTACACCGGTGCTAAGCAAACCGTCATGATCGGTTATTCCGACTCGGCCAAAGATGCCGGCAAATTTGCCGCTACTTGGGCACAGTACAAATCGCAAGAGCGCTTAGTGGGGCTGGCCGAGAAATACGGCATCGACCTGATCTTGTTTCACGGCCGTGGCGGCACGGTTGGTCGTGGCGGCGGCCCAGTCGAAAAAGCCATGGCCTCGCAACCGCCGGGCTCGGTAAAAGGTAAAATCCGGGTGACCGAACAGGGCGAGATGATTCGCTATAAGTTTGGCTTGCCCAAAGTAGCCTTTAGCAGTTTCTCGACTTACGTGGCGGCGACGTTGCGCGCCACCATGCAGCCGCACGAGGCGCCCACCGATGAGTGGCGCGACTTAATCGAGCGCATGGCGCAAGCGAGCCTTGAGGGTTACCGCCGGGTCGTGCGCGGTCATCCGCAATTTGTGCCTTACTTCCGCTCGCTTACCCCCGAGCAAGAGTTGGGTTTGCTGGCGTTGGGCTCGCGCCCGGCCAAACGTAAGGCGACCGGCGGTATCGAAAGCTTGCGGGCGATCCCCTGGGTGTTTGCCTGGATGCAAGTGCGGTTAAACCTGCCCGCGTGGCTCGGTGCGCGTCAAGCGCTGGAGTTTGCCTTAGAGCAGGCGCCGTCCACCTTAAACGATATGGTTGATAACTGGCCGTTCTTCTCGTCGTTCTTAGACTTGCTAGAAATGGTGATTGGTAAAGCCGATGGCCCCATCACCGCTTACTACGAGAAACAATTGGTACCAGAAGAGTTGCACCCACTAGGGCAGCAAATGCGCGCCGATTTGGCCGCGCTTGAGGTGCTTATCAACCGTATTAAGCGTCAGGACGAACTGTTTGATTCCGATCCGATATTGCGCCAAACGCTGAGTGTGCGTAAGCCTTACATTGATCCGCTTAACTATTTGCAAGCCGAGTTGTTGAAGCGTCATCGCAGCGGTAAACCGTTTAGTGAAGAGTTAGAGCGCGCGCTTAAGGTAACCATGGCCGGTATTTCGGCCGGGATGCGCAACACCGGTTAGTGGGGGTGACGGTTCACGGATTACGGTGAACGTAAAGGGGGAGATGGCTTTGGCCTCTCCCCCTTTTTTTGTGGTTGCACACCTGAAACAGTGGCGACAGTTATTAAGCACAGAGCCACTCGTGGGCCGTCATGTCGTGCGCCTAAGCCTTACCTCGATTTACTCATAGGCTGTAAAACTTTTTGCCCGCTAGGGCGTGCGCGTAATCTGTTGGTGTACTCTAGCAGTTTCGGGTGGGCATTGACTAAGTTGATTGGTGCGGGCGCATCTTTGTTGTAAGTAAGCATGGGTGCTAGCATGGCATCGGCCAGAGTGAATTGTTGGCCGACTAAAAAAGGTTTGTCTCCTAGTTGTTCGGCCACAATTGCTATTGCGTTTTCCGCCGCAGGGCGATTTGCGCTAATCACATCCATGCGCGGTTCGCCGCTGTCCCCCTTGGGGAACACAACCTCCAGCATAAACTGACGCACCACGTAAAAATCAATATATTGGGTTATCAGGGAGCACCATTGGTCGATTTGGGCGCGCTCCCAGTCGGTTGCGCCTTGCAACGTTTCCGGGCCAAAAATACGATCTAAATAACGGCCGATACTGGCGGTCTCGCACAGTATTTTATCACCGTGTATCAGTACCGGCATTTTGCCAAACGGGTGTAGTTGAAAGTGCTTATCGCTGTGTATATCGATGGTTTGGCCGTTAATTTCTTTGCCGGTTTGATAGGCAATGCCTTTTTCTTCGCATACTAGCGCGGCAACACGCACGAACACACTAAATGACGGGCCGTAAAGTTGAACTAGATTGCTCATTGCTAACTCCTTGCTGTTTAGGTTTAGTCGGAGGTTAGCAATCGCGACAATATGTTCAAGAACATATTTATAGGCGGTGTTATTAGCTGTGCAAATAAAATATGTTAGTGAGCATATTGTGGTGTGCCGGTATGATACGTAAGGGCCAGACTTTTGAGCGGCTGCTGGCTGAATCACTGCGGGCTTATAACCGAGGAGTTACATTAATGGCATGGAGCAAGACACACAAACCACAAACCCGTGAGGCGATTGTGACGGCGGCGGCTGAGCTGTTTACGCAGCTCGGTTACGAGCGGGTAGGCATAGATGATGTGATGGCTGCAGCGGGGTTAACGCGCGGTGCGTTTTACGCGCACTTTGCGTCTAAGTCGGCGCTTTATGCTGAGGCCATTACCGTGGCCGCGATGCGGGCCCGGGATCATGTTCTGCAGCACGCACCGGTGGCGCCTAGTAGTCGCGATGTTGCCGAGCGCTACTTAAGTCGCGAGCGCGCCGAAGGTCAGGAGAACAGTTGTCCACTGGCGTTTTTAGCCACGGATATTCATCAGCGGGATGACCAAGTACGCGATGCTTACGCCCGTGTGTTTAAGGGTTTTGTGAGCAATATCGCCCGCGCCGATAATCTCGATGAGCAAAGCGACAAAGCGCTGCAGGCAGCGGTGTTAATGGTGGGAGGTTTAGCAGTTGCCCGAGCCTTAACAGACGACCCTATCAGTGACCGGGTCTTGGCGGTTTGTAAGCAGGCTATCGCGAACCTGGCTAGCGATTAATAGTGTGCAATGGCTGCCAGAGTCGCCCCTGTTAACCGGCACAGGTCAGCCGGCGTCAATTCAATTTCTAGCCCGCGCTTACCGGCACTGATGTATACAGTGTCGTGCTCCTGGGCCGAGCTATCAACATAAATCGGCAGGCGCTTTTTTTGCCCTAAAGGGCTGACGCCGCCCATTACATAGCCTGTTGCTCGCTGAACATCGACGGGCGCAGCCATATTTAGTTTTTTGCGTCCTGCGGCGCGTGCCAGCGTTTTGAGGTTAAGGCTCCCGTTGACCGGTACGATGCCGACTACCAAAACGCTTTTTTTGCCAGGGGTGGTATCCGCCACCACTAGCGTTTTAAATACTTTGCCTGGTGTTACCCCGAGTTTTTGCGCCGCCTCTAAACCGTAGGAGCTAGCGTTTGGGTCCGGTTGGTATTCATGCAAGGTGAAGTTGGCGTTTGTCTTGCTCAACAGGTCGATCGCAGGTGTCATACATTTGCCGCTGTCTAAAAAAATAGGTCGATAAATAATAGCGTCTAGCGAGCCCAATGGCCACTGGGTGACCGGCTTCTGGGGGATGCTTCTGAGTTGCCGTACCTAAGTTTGGGTTTGGGTTTGGGTTTGGCCGTTTGCCATAATTGATCACAATTTCCCACCGGTTTGCCAGAGTTAGTCGTCGTTACACCCGATTGTTTTGTTGTACTGCGAGTATCAAAACTAACTGGTACAGGAGAGACAGCATGGGCGATCAACGGTGGCGCAGTACAGGGAGCATAGGGGGGCGAGTGATGGGTATCTTGCTCGCGGGGTTTATCTCGGCGGCGTGGGCCGAGCCGGACTCTGGCCGGCTTGTGCTATCGAGCGAAAACGACGATGCCGCCGTCACTACAACCGACGCCTTGCACCTGGGCACTGACCTCGAGTTAACCGTGCAAGGGCTGCAGGCTCAGGTGCTGGTTTCGCAAACGTTTAAAAACCAAACCGATCAATGGGTAAATGCCACCTATGTTTATCCGCTGGCCGAAGACAGTGCCGTTAGCCAATTAACAATGCACGTGGGCGAGCGTGTTATTACGGGTGAAATTCAAGAGAAATCAAAAGCGCGTAAAACCTTTGCCGCGGCTAAGGCGTCGGGCAAAAAAGCGACACTCATAGAGCAACAGCGGCCTAATATGTTTCGCCAGCAAATTGCCAATATTGCGCCCGGCGAAACGATTCGGGTTGAGCTTGGCTATAGCCAACAAGTGATGTACGACGCCGGTGAGTTTCGTTTGCGTTTACCGCTGACCTTAACCCCGCGTTATATCCCGGGGGTAGTAAATGGGCAGTGGCGTAAAGAGCAAACAGTAGCGACCGGTGTTAACGGTTGGGCCAGTGCAACCGATCAAGTGCCGGACGCGCATTTAATAACCCCCTCGCAACAACATGTGGCGGGCGAGTTGATTAATCCGGTGAGTTTGTCGTTACAACTTGATGCGGGTATGCCATTAACGCGGGTTCACAGCGACACCCATCAGTTAACCATAAGCCAGCCGAAGGGTAATGATGCGGGTGTACGCCTTATTCATTTTGCTAAAGGCGAGGTGAGTATGGATCGCGATTTTGAAATAACCTGGCAACCCAAACCGCACAGTGCGCCGCTTGCCGCTCAGTTTGTCAGCCAGTGGCAGGGCGAGCGCTACTTACAGTTAATGTTAATGCCGCCGCAAGAGGTAAGCGCTAATAACCTAGCGCCGCGCGAGTTGATTTTGGTGGTCGATACCTCGGGCTCTATGGCCGGTGACTCTATCAAGCAAGCGCGGACCAGCGCGTTGCTTGCGCTTGATACCTTAACCCCGCGAGATCGCTTTAACGTGATTTTGTTTGCCAGCGATAGCCGTGCGGTATTTGACCACGCCGTGGTGGCGTCTGCGAATAATATTCAAACCGCTCGCCGCGCGCTTGAGCGTATGCGCGCCGATGGCGGCACCGAAATGCTGGGCGCTTTAAAGCGCGCTTTTGACCAGCCCAGCAATACCGAGTATTTGCAGCAAGTGGTGTTTGTCACCGATGGCAGCGTGGGTAACGAGGCGGATTTACTGCAGCATATTCATCGCAACTTGGGTGACGCACGACTGTTTACCGTTGCTATTGGCAGTGCGCCCAATCGGTTTTTTATGCGTCGTGCGGCGCAGTTTGGTCGCGGTAGCTTTACCGAGATCGCCGCTGCCGCACAAATTGCGCCACGCATGGCGGGATTACTCAACAAGCTTAAGCGCCCGGTGGTGACCAATATTGACATTGAATGGCCCCAGCCGGTGCAGGTGTTTCCGCGCCGCATTCCCGATTTGTACTGGGGTGAGCCGCTGCTGGTAACCGCCAAACTTGGCCCTTGGCCGAGCCGCTCTCAGCCGTTGGTCACCGTGCGGGGAGTCAGTGGCGGTAAACCGTGGCAGCGGGACTTCCCCATCAATGCGGCTACGGCTGATGCTGATTCAGAGGGCGATGCTATACCGGTGTTGGCGCAGCGTTTTGGTCGCGAGAAAATAAAATTTTTAGAAAATGAATTTTATATTAATGGCCGCGACGCCAGCGATAAAGCGCGGCAAAAAATATTACCCGTTGCTCTTAAGTACCAATTAATGTCGCGCTACACAAGCTTAGTGGCGGTTGATAAAACGCCAGCTCGTTCGGCATCAGAAGTCGGGCAAGAGCGCGAGCTTAGTAACGCGATGCCTGCCGGAGCGACTATGACGGCAGTGGGTTATCCGCAAACGGCGGCCGGTGTAACCTGGCACTTATTGTTGGGCGCTCTGGCTTTACTGGCCCTGCTGGGAATAAAAAACCTGGAGGTGCATTATGGCCGCTCGTAATAATACGCGCGCTGCGGCGCTGCCGGTGTTTCATCGCGGCCGGTTGATACTCAGTGCGCTATTGCTGCTGGTGTTGTTATGGCAGTGGGGCAGCGCCTTTGCGATTGAGGCAAAAGCGCAATTGGCACAAGTGTTAATTGAGCGCGCCTGGCAGCAAAAGCTGGCGGCGCCAACGCTGGATGTTGCCCCTTGGCCTTGGGCGGATACCCAGCCGGTAGGGCGTTTACAGTTGTTGGACGGCGACGGGCGGGTGCGCAAAGATTTATACGTATTAGGTGGTGGCCACGGTGAGGCGCTGGCTTTTGGGCCGGGCTTAATGCCGGTGGGCGCGCCGGGCAGTCAGGGGGCGCGAGTTATTGGCGGGCATCGCGACACACACTTTGCCTTTTTGCGCGAACTAAAAGGTGGCGAAACGTTGCGCTGGCAGAGCAGTGATGGCCAGTGGCGCCGCTATGTGATTAGTCAGCGCAGTATCGCTGATTCCGAGCAAGACTCCCTGTGGGTGGACCCGAATGCCGATAGTTTATGGCTTGTTACCTGTTATCCGTTTGATGCAGTGCGCCCCGGTGGGCCCTTGCGCTATGTCGTGCGTGCCGACAGTGTCTTGCCAGAGCTGAGTTATATCCGCGAGCGGCGGGTAAGTTTATAGATCGGCGTTAAGCTCGGGAGGTTGAATAAGCATGGGTTGGGTTAACTCGGGCATTAGCGAGGGTGTTGGATGCTTCAGCACAAAGATGTTTGTATTTGCGGCGCGAATGCGGTTGATGGCACCACCAAAATAGTGCTCGAGCAGTTGATCGTGGGTGCCATCGTCAGAGATTTGTGCAAAGCCCTCTTTAATGCGCCGCGCCAGCTGTGGGTGTTTGCCGCTAACTTGAAACACCATAGCGTGGGGGTAATAGATAATGGGCTGATAAGCGATGGTTAATTTATCGTTTAGCGGCGCGGCGGCAAGCTCGGGCTCTATTTCGGCGATACCGAGAAATATCGCATCAAACCGACCGTACGCGAGCATTTCAAATAGGTTTTCAAAGCGGCCATTGTCGTTGACGGTAAAGTTGTTGTATCTGAGGATCATCGCATCCTCCCAGTGGCTCCCTTGGCCGATGGTTAAGTCGCGCAAGTTGTGTTGCTGCGCCGATTGCGCGTATCGCGCGCCGTCGCCTTGACGAATGATCGCCGCGCGATAACCGAAAAGCCCTTTCATCACCGGCCGGCGAATCATCAAAATATCGCGGTTGCGGGTGTAGTCGTCTTCACGCAGACCGGATACATAGACATTAGCCTGCTCGCCGTCGGCGACCACCTGCCGCCCCCGCTGGGTGCCAAAAGGAGAGCTGTTTACCGATAGTTGGTAAGCGGGATAATTATCGGCGGTGCGGTCTAATATGGTGCGCAGCAACGCCACCTCGTAACGTCCCCGGCCATTTTTTCCGGCCCAGAGCGTGACGCGCATAATGGCATTGTCGGAAGGCGGCCGTTGCTCTTGGGGGGTAGCCGCAGGCTCCGTAAGCGCCGCCGACGAGTGACTTAACAGCAGCCCGGCAAGCGTTACAAGTATCACGCTGACAAACCGCTTAAGCTCGCGGTGGTGCCCGATAACAGGTTGTAAACGCATAGAATACTCGTCGCGTAAGATGGGGAACCGCGCATAGCCGTGTGGCCGTAGCGCAAGGTTCAGCCGAACGTATGGTTGTTATGGTGCGTTTGATGTTATACCGCTCGGCCGCTGGTTGGCAACTCACCGCCCAAGGGCGTAGTAAAGCGCCTATTGCCAGTGGCGAGAGTATGTAGGGCTGGTCTGTGGCGCGCTTATGTTGCTTGATGGACATCAGTATTACTCACCGCCACCTTAGTACGTATAATGAGGCTTTAGTTACAAAGGAGGGAGCTATGTCAGCGCGTCGCCAACTTCAGGGGCTGCGTATTGCCAGCGGGTTAAGCGACAGCTGCCTGAAAGAAGGCTACAGCTTAAATAAGCTGCGTGGCGATGTCATGGCGGGGCTTACCGTGGGTATCTCCGCGATCCCGCTATCTATGGCACTGGCCATCGCCATTGGTGTACCTCCGCAGCATGGTTTGTATACATCATTGGTCGCCGGACTCCTCATGGCCGTGCTGGGTGGCTCGCGTTACTCCGTCTCTGGCCCAACCGCCGCGTTTGTGGTGATCTTACAACCCGTTGTGCAACAGTACGGGTTGCCCGGCTTAATGTTAACAACGCTTCTGGCGGGTACGTTTATCTTATTGATGGCCGTGGCGCAGTTTGGCCGGGTGCTTAGCTATATCCCCCATACGGTTACTTTCGGTTTTACGCTCGGTATTGCCGTTATTATCGCCACTTTACAAATCCCCGACCTGTTTGGCCTGGTTCTTACCGAGCAGCTGCCCAATTTTTACTTTGCAAAACTGTGGGATATTATCCGCCACCTGCCCACCATTCACTGGCCGACCCTGATGGTCACGGCAGTATCCTTTGTGGTGATGTATCTTTGGCCTAGGGCGAAGGTCCCGATCCCGGCTCACCTTGTGACACTGCTGGCCGGCGTGATTGTGGCACTGTTGTTAGCCAATTACGGCTATCCGGTGGCAACCATTGCCAGTTCATTTGAATATCATGCGCTGGCGGGGCATACCGCCGCAGGGATTCCCAACTTTTTACCGCACTTTGAGCTGCCTTGGCAGGGTATCGAGGGTAACTATTGGACTTTCGAAATGTTGGGCGAAGTGCTGCCGCAAGCGCTGACGATTGCGCTATTGGGGGCCATTGAAGCGCTGCTGTGTGCGGTGATGCTAGAGCGCCTAACCGGCCAGCGCTACCACGCCAACGCCGAACTGTTTGGCCAAGGGGTCGGCAATATCGTTGCGCCATTTTTTGGTGGGTTTAGCGCCGCCCCCGAACTTGCCCGCTCGACCACCAATTTTCGCGCTGGTGCCGCTACCCCTTTGGCAGCCGTTATTCACACCGGCGTTATTGCGGTTTGCCTGTTGTGGGCGTCGCCTTATCTTAAACACCTACCCATGGCTTGTATGGCGACATTGGTGGTGATTGTCGCTTGGCGAATGTGCCACGGGCGGCAAATTTTAAACACGGTGCGCACCGCACCCACCGCCGATGTGGTGGTTTTTGTGGTTTGCTTTTCGCTCACATTATTGGTGGATATGGTAGTGGCCATTGGCTCGGCGGTAGTGATTGCCGCTTTGCTGTTTATGCGCGATATCGCCACAATGACCAAAGCGCGCGATATCACCAAAGCGCTTAAGCACGTACCCCGGCCACTGCCGGACGGCTGGCGTGTGATCAAAATATCGGGCCCGCTGTTTTTTGCCGCCGCCGATAAAATATTTAACGAGTTGGACGCACTTGCTAAAGATCAACAAGGTCTGGTCATCCACATGGACGGTGTACCACTGCTCGACGCTGGCGGGCTCGATGGCTTAACGGGGTTTATCACCCGCTGCAAAAAACACAAATGCCAACTGATTTTCTCCGACATTCAGTTTCAGCCGCTAAAAGCCATGGTCAAAGCCGGTATTAAACCCGAGAACGGTAATTTTACTGTTTACCCAATTTTAGCCGATGCGTTGGATGCCGTGCTGGATCAAGACCCGAATCAGCCGCCGGCCACTAAACCTGCGGCCGAAAAATAACCCGTGCCCCTTAACGCTAAATGGCCCGCAACTTGTTAATTTTTAATGCCGTATCAACGATGACAAACACGGCGAAACCCAGTACCCCCAGTGCAATCCAATCGGCGGATATCACAAACCGCTTGGCGGCCTCATCCGCTCCCGTGATAATAGTTAGCGCGCTATCCTCGCGGTAAATAACCGCCATAATCATCAGCGTGGGAACATACAGCGCTAACTCGGCCATAATCTTGCGGCGGCTCCAGTAGGGCGACCATAGTTTTACCGCACTGATAATCATCCCAGCGACAAGCACAGCATTAATCCAGGGCAATAGCGCGAGCCATTGCTCAGAAAACAGCAGCGCAACGGGCTGCTCGCCCAAGCTTTGCGGAATAATATGGTTTAGCCATGCAGCAAAATAAACGGTCACCACCAACTCAAAGGCAGACCCGGTGCGACTGATGTACTCCCCCTGCGCGACAACGTTGGGCAGTGAGTCTGGCGTCCAGTGTTTAAATAAATCTGTGCGGCTAACGGATTCGCCCACCAGATAAAAAATTAGCGTCAGCCAGGCAAAGCCGTATAAGCTTTTCTCTAAAATGCTCCACAGCGTTTGCGGCAGAGCTTGCCAAAAGCGCCCCTCGCCCTGCTCGATCAATCCGGCTGCCGCAAAGCATATGTGTAACACGGCAATGGCGATTACCATCCATTGCAACAATTGCAGATAAATAGGGAACAGGCTTTCGCTTACCAGCGTAGGGCGCGGTTGAAAGTCCGCCGCTACTAACATCGGATGGCCGCGTTCGCGCAACAGCGCTTTAAGTTCGTCCTCATTAAGCGGGCGGCCTAAAGACTTGGCGCGGTAATCCCGCTCGTCCTGTAGGTCACTTAACAACTCATCCGCCACATCGTTTCTAACACTCGGCGGTAAGTGAGATTTAACCGCAAAGCTATAGCGCTCTAGCCAGTTCATTGGGTGGCCTCTTTAATATTTTTTAATGCCTGATTTAAGCTTTGCCATTCATCGGTCATTGCTAAGCGGGCGGTATCGCCAGTACCGGACAGCCGATACACCCGTCGCTTGCGCCCCTCTTGCACCTGCCATTCACTGCTCAGTAACTCTTGGCTTTCCAGCCGGCGCAGTAATGGGTAAAGCGTACCTTCGTCCACCTCCAGCCCGTGCTCTTGTAAAAACCGCCGCAAAGAATAGCCGTAATGCGGTTGCACCAGCGCCTCAAGCACCGCCATAACCAGCAGCCCCCGGCGCAGTTCCATGGTTAATTTGGTTAATCGTTCGGGGTCATCGGTCAAAATGTTACCTATACTGTGTTTTGCACAGTATATACTATGTATCGCACAGTACTGCGTTGTCAAGCGGGTAATTTTGCTCGGGGGGATTTGTTTGCGTGCCTGTCCTAGGTATCATGAGCCAAACCGAGCCATTAGGAGAATGTTATGAAGCTATTACTGTTAATCATCGTATTGCCCGCCGTGTTGTTAATGGGGTGTTCTAAACACGATGAGCTGCACGAGTCGATGGAGTCGATGGGCGAATCGTTTAAAGTGATGCGCAAAAGCGATGACATCGCGGCGGTTAAAGCCGAATGGGTTAATTTTAAACAGGCGCAACTTGTCGCCCAAAAACAAAAGGTACCCGCAGAAGATCAATCAGAGTTCGATAACGGTATGAACGAGGTTTCCCCCTTGATTGACAAAATTGATGCGGCGCTTAAAGCCGACGATTTGGCTGCCGCCAAAGGTTTATTTAAACAGCTTGGCGAAGTGCGCAAAGAGTATCACGATAAGCTTAACGTCGATAAGTAAGGTTTTTTTTCGCACAGTGCCTGTCGTGGCCAACCGTAACAGGGCGGCCACGACAGGGTGAATTATATTATTTAAAAATAAAAATTCCGAGTGTAAAGGCATCAGCCGTATACGTGCCATTCAGTTAAACCCTAATAGCAATCGAGCTTTACTCATAAGGCGACACCAAGCATTGCCATTGCTTGCCATCAAAAGCGTATACCTGATGCAAGCTGGCGATGACTAACAAACCGTCGCGAGCGTCCATGTGGCCGCTAAAGGGCAGGCGCTGTTCGCCAAACATGGCGGGCTCGACTTTATCGCCGGTGACGGTTTTAAATTCGTAATCCGAGCTTAGCCACAGTTTATTATCAAACCATACGCTGTCGTTATAGAGCACGCTTGAGGTGTTACGGTGAATTTTCTGTTATGTGTCGACAGTGGATTTTCCTATGCCGAGACTGTCAGCCACAACGTGGATGCTCCGCCCTTTATCGACGACCTCTTGAGCCACTTCGAAGTGAAATTCTGGAGAATAGGTTGGTCTGGTTCGTTTTGTCATTGTGCCACCTGTATGAGTGCGGTGATATTATCACCTCTAATCGGGTGGCCAAATCCAGTATGCCACTACACCGATTGTTTACGTGCCCGCTCGTAAACATCTTCTAGCTGCGATCGCATGCAGTATTTTCGGCACAACGACAATGGGAATGCTTTCATGTGCGAGGCGTCGGCTGCATAACCCGTGTGGCGCTTGATATTTTGTGGATGAGGACGCGTAAGGCGTGTAAAGATTGCATGGGTGCACTAGCCCTCGTGCTCGTCAACTTCAACCAGCTTGTTCATGGTGAAAGAGTTAAACAGCAGCGTCCATTCGCCATTTTCGCAAAAGGCCGCGCCGCTTAAACCGGCCAGCAGCATCACGCCGCCGTTAACGTACAGGTGCCCGGCGCACGCCTCGATATTGGCGGGTAGGTCGGCGCGCTTTACTTTACCTTTATAAATCGTCCACACGCCGTAGTCATTGGTGCACCAAACCCTATCGCCAAACCACACCATGTCTCTGAAGCCGGTGGAGATGCCACCGCTGTAGATCTTTTTCCATTTGTTGTCGCGGCCCATATACGTCTCGGCTTCGTAGCCGGAGATGTACACCTTGCCATCACCGCCGCAACATATAGATTTAAGAGTTTGGTTGCTGGGGAAAGCGATGGCGCGCCACAGCTGGCCGTTAAAGTGCCATACGTCACCATGGCCGCCTGCGGCGTACAGGTCATTCTCGCTAAAACCGTCGATGTCGGAAAAGCCGGCTTCGGTTATATCTCTGATAATGTCGCCGGTGTCTAGATCGGGCAATGTATCGACCAGTGATATCCAACTGCTCTCATCTAAGCGTTTTGCTACTGTGCGATTTCCCCCACAAAAATACAGCCAGCCAGCAATGGTTTTCAAGCGTGTTATAGCACCTCTTCGAACACCTCCGCGTACAATTGCTTGAATGCGGGTATCCTCATGAGCTGGCCCGCTCCCCGTAACGTAAACGCGATCTTCTAAGTCATCGCTCGCGACCGTAATGGAGTGACTTTTGGGATGGTTGGTGGCACCTATGCGGCATGTGTGCCAGCCAATAAGGTGGTTATGGAACCATTGGTTCCCCTTGCCATCGCCTTGTCGTGCAAAGGTTACTACCTTTTTAGGGCGTAAAGAAAAATCGTAATCATTCTCTTCATATTCGACCACTTCTTCATCGGTTAGCAGTTGTGAGCCGATAAAAACAAATAAATCTTTGGTTCTTACCGCGCAGTCAGTAATGGAGTAATTTTGGAATACTTTTTTATATGCTTCTAAGTCGATCATCTATATGTTTATCCTTCGAAGTTGTCGTCAGTAACTTTCTTGGGCAGCGTCGGAAGCCTGCCCGTTCCTGCATTAGGCTCAAGCTTCTCCGCATCGCTCTCGTCGCTGGCTTCGGCCTCTAGATCTTTGCATTGCTTATAGTGGTAATCTAATTGCGCTTGCAGGCACTTTGAGTCGCAATTTTTGGCGGCGGATTCACGTACTGCATCAATGCAAAGTTTAGAGCTTTTTTTCATATGAAATGATATCGGTATTTTTTTGTCTAGCTGTCTATTTTGCCTATACTTATCCATCCCAACTTCTAAGTTGCTATGGGCTTTGTCATGGCTGCCCCATTCTGCGTCGTTTTTGGTACCCTCCAAACACATAACGGGCGCCTCATTGTATTTATAATCGGGTATACGCTTTTATTGTTTTAGCGCTTCTAGCTCTACTAGCGTGTCCATGGTGGAGCTGTTGAACAGCAGCGTCCATTCGCCATCTTCACAAAAGGCTGCACCGCCTAAACCGGCGAGTAGCATCACACCATTGTTAGCGTATAAGTGCCCCGAGCAGGCGGTAATTTCATCGGGTACATCAGCACGTTGCACCTTGTCATCAACAATCTCCCATAAGCCGTAATCGCTGGTGCAATAAACACGGTCTTTGTGCCACACCATGTCTCTAAAGCCAAGGGTAATACCGTAGCGGTTAATGATGGTCCAATGGTCGCCGCGGCCTTTAAAGGTAATGCCTTGGTAGCCCGAGATGTACACATAGCCATCGCCCGCGCAGCAAAGTGACTCTAAAGGATCGTTAGACGGGAAAGGGATGGGGGTCCAGTTTTCACCATCAAAATGCCACACGTCGCCATGGCCGCCGGCGGTGTAAATGTCGGTTTCGCTAAAACCGTCTATGTCTTCGAACCCGGAATCTAAAAACGACTCCATTTGTTCTTTTGGCATTTTAGGTAGATTTTTATTCAGGGTTTGCCACTGATCTTTGTCTAAAAACTTGCCTAATGTGCGGTTGCCGCCAACGGCGTAGGCCCAGCCATCGATAGTTTTCGTCCGACGAATACCGCCTCGAACAAACCCACCTAGCGGAACGCCGTTTTTGGCAACTCTGGGTGGGAAAAGCATTTTCTCGGCAGGGCCATTGCCGGTTATAAAAGCCTGATGGTCCAGACGGGTCGATATTTCAAGCGTAATGGAGTGATTGCGCGGCTTGTTGCACGCGCCGATGCGTGGGGTGTCCCAGCCGATTAGGTGATCTTGAACCCAGTGGCGACCTTGAGAGTCTCCCTTTCTTAAAAAAGTTACTAACTTTTTTGGTCGATAATCCAAGTCATAATCATTCTCCTCGTAGTATTCAATTTCTTCGTCGGTTAATATCTCGGAGATAATAAAAACGAATACGTCTTTTGTCGCAACAGCACAGTCGGTAATCGAATATTTACTTAGTATAATTTTGTAACTTTCTAAATCCATCATAATATAATCGCTATCTTTGATGTGTCGCATTAGGTGCGCCTTTAGGTAGGCCAACCGTCACCATCAGAGAGGCCCAAGCCGCCATTTTTGTGGTTTTATACCGCTACGCTTAAAACGCAACGGAGCTTTTTATAAGCTTAACGATGGTGGTAAATACCAATACCAAACCGTTGCGTATGGCGAAAACTGCGAAATAGTTTGCGGGGTAGGGTAAGCATGGGGCGCGTCCTGTTGCGGTGTTTATTGATTCCATTAACGCAGCGCTGAAAGCGCCTGTTACCTAGGGCGAACATTTTATAAGACTGGGCGGGTAACGGGGCTAACCTAGTGGTGGGGTTGCTAAGTTTGTGATGCGGTTGGCACTATTGTGGCTAAGGCGCGGCCTAAGCGCTGTTAACCGCGTGGGCTTTAAATTGTGCATAAACGCAAAGCCCTTTTGCCAAGCCTAAGGTTGTTGCCGCTTTTGGGGTAATAAGCGCGTATAGCTGGTAACCGTGCCAGTCGAGGGTGGCTATTAAGCTGGTGTCGCTAATGTGGCTTAAACCGGTAACGGTGACGCTAAGCGTGTTGGCAATGCTGGAAGGGCCGGGTTGCTGGTGGGCAATGGAAACTTCGTGAGCATCGATGCGGACGCGCAAGGTGTTGGGCGCGAGCGGGCCGCAATCGAGGGGCTGGCCATTTACCAGCACTTGGCCGTTTAGTGACGGGCCGTCTAGCGGCCACAGGGCGCAGGCGTTACTGGGGTGGTTGAGTACGTGGGCCCGGTGGGCATCGGCTAAGGTGCTGAAGCTGTTGCTTTGCCAGTGATACACCCAGTGGCAGGTGGCGGCTAAATCTTGCCATTGATGGCTGACTAAAATGGCCGAAAGTTCACGCTGGGCGGTGATGTGGCGTATAGCGTTTAATACGTGGTGAGCCGCGTTAGCGTCTAGTGCCGATACGGGTTCATCTAATAACAGTAAATTTTTTGCGCATATCACGGCCGCTAATAACGCGACCCGCTGCCGCTCGCCGCCCGATAGGGTGTCGGTATATTGTTGCAGCAAGGGAGTGATGCCTAACTCGTGGGCATCGCGCTGCCAATGGTTAGCCTGGTGCAATGCGGCCAATGCGTTGAGCATGGTGTGTACCCGCTGGTTGGGCCAGAGCGCGGCACTTTGCGCGGCCCAGCCCAAGCCGCGCTTATGGCTGGGTAGTGTCAGTAAATTAGTTTGCGCACCGCGCTGCAATAAGCCTTTGGTGCCGCAGGCCATATGAGTTAACAGTTGCGTTTTACCACAGCCCGACGGGCCGCTAATGCCCAGCCATTGGCCTTGGGGCCAGCGCCATTGTTGGCCGTCTAGCTCAAGTTGCCACACGAGTGTGCCCTCGCTTTTTTTGCCAGCTGTAAAGCACTACCAATAATGCAAAAGAGGCGGCCAGTAAACCACCGGCAATACGGTGGGCCTGGGCAAAGTTTAGGGTTTCGACCTCATCGAATAATAAAATAGACAATACTTGGGTCTCGCCGGGAATGTTGCCGCCAATCATTAATACCACACCAAACTCGCCCACGGTGTGAGCAAAACCCAGCGCGGCGGCCATCACAAAAGCGTGGCAAGTGGCGGGCAATACAATGTGCCGCAACAATTGCCACGGGTTTAACCCTTGGCTGCGGCCCAGTTGCAATAGGCGCGTGTCTAACTGACTAAAGCTGGCGGCGAGTGGTTGCACCACAAACGGCAGCGAGTAAATTACCGAGCCGATCACCAAGCCCATAAAACTAAACGCTAACCCCGACTGGCTAAATTGGCCGATGGCGCCATCGGGGGCCAGTAATAAGAGCAAATAAAAACCAAGCACGGTGGGCGGTAAAATAAGCGGCAGGGCGACGGCGGCCTCGACCAAAGTACGCAAAAAACGCGAACGGCCCTGCGCCAGCCACCACGCTAATGGGGTGCCCAGTACGAGTAGCACTAAGGTGGTGACCAGTGCCAGTTTGCAGGTAATCCAAATGGCGGCGTTCACGGTTTGGCGGCTAGGTATCCGTTTTGCTGAATAAAGTGTTGCGCGGCATCGCTGAGTAAAAAGCTTAAAAACGTTTGTGCGGCGCTTGAGTTGTTAATTACGCTGGCGGCTTGCGTGAGCACGGGGGCGTGCGGCAATGGGTACCAGTGTAGCTTAGGTGCCAGTTGCCGAAAGCTGCCGGCCACCAGTGCGCAGTCGGCATTGCCTGTTACCGCAAATTGCAATGCCCCGGCTACGGACCCGGCTTGTACTTGTTTGGCGCTAAAGTGTTTGCCGTGCTCGGTAAGCCAGCCGGCAGCCGCTTGACCGTAAGGCGCGGTGCGGGTATTAGCAAGGGCGAGGGTATTGGCTTGCTGTAACGCGGCCATGGCGGCGCTGGCGTTATGGCCACAGGCGGCAATTAATTGGCCGCGGGCGTACACCACCGGCTTGGCGCCTTTATCTTTCACGTACAGCGCCTCGGGGAAACCGGCATCGGCCGATAAAAATAACCCAAACGGCGCGCCGGCTAAAATCTGCTGGGTGAGTGCGCCGGAGGGGCCGCTAGAGACGGTGATGGCAATATCGTTTTGCGCTTGCCAAAGTGGCAGTAATGCCTCAAGGGTGGGCTTGAAGTTACTTGCCACGGCAATGCGCAAGGTCTGGCTGGCCTGGGCATGGCAGGCAACAATAAGTAGTAATACGGTGGTTACAGCTTTCATGGGTTGGTACCAATAGCGGTGGCGCTTTAGTGCTGGGCCTAGAGTACTATTGTGCCATAGTGGGCCGCGTGCTTCAGGTGCTGCGATGTTTTGTTTTTGTTGCACTGCCTTTGGGGCGATAAAGGCTCGGGTTGGGTGGGGATCTAGCTATTGCCGTAGCGCACCAAGGCGGTGCGCAATTGGCTTGCCAGTACTGGCGAAAGCCCGTGGCAGGCGTATACTGAAGAGGTTAACAATCACATAAAAGGAGCGCTGGCCATGTACCAGATAGCTTCAATAGGCTTGTTAAAGGTTGTCCTCGCGTGCCTTTTGCTGAGCGGCGTGTCGGCCTGCACCAGTACAGCGGTGACTCACATTGTGCCGGCGCCCGATAAAGCATTAGTTGAGCGCGCGTTATCCGGCGCGGCGCTGGATATTTTGCATCAGACGCCCACACCACGTATTGCCCCGGATGAGCTGCTTTCGTTAACTCCTGAAATGGCAGAGTTTGCCGAGCAAGCGGTGAGCGGCCAACGGCGTGATGCCGATAAAGTGCGGGCCCTGCACAATGCTTTGCTGCTGCCCGAGTCGGGTGGTGGTCGCGGTGTTTTGTATGAAAGCGCGGCGACTTTTACCCCCGCCGAGACCTACCGGCAGCGCCGGGCCAATTGCCTGAGTTTTTCGCTGTTGTTTGTGGCGATGGCGCGTCATGTTGGCCTGGATGCGCGTATTAACGATGTCGCGATACCGCCCACGTGGGGGCGGGTTGGCGATCGCCTGCAGTTTATGCGGCACGTTAATGCCAAAGTGAACTTGCGCCACAGCATCGATACCCTGGTAATCGACCTGGATATGCGTAATTATCGCGCTTATTACCCGCAGCATGTTATTAGTGATCGCAGCGCTAAAAGTCAGTTTTATAACAACCTCGCTATTGCGCCGTTGGATGCGCAAGGCGGCACGCTCGCCAATCGATTTTTTAATTTAAAGCAGGCTTTGGCGCTGGATAGTAGCCAAAGTTTTTTGTGGAATAACCTGGCGACTTTGTATCGCCAGCAGGGCCTGAATGATTTGGCCGAAGCCCTGTACGTTGAGGCGCTGGTACGCAACCCGCAAGATTTAACCGCAATTCAAAACCTAAGCCAGTACTACCGGCAGGAGGGCGAGTTGGCGCTGGCGGCTAAGCTCGATGCGTTGGCTTACCAGCACCGCGAAAGCAACCCTTATTATCAGTATCGTTTGGCCTCTAAATATTACCGCAACGCCGAGTACCAACAAGCCGCGCAGCGAATTGAAAGCGCGATTAAAAAGCACCCGGACGAGCCATTGTTTTATAAGTTGGCCGTGGATATTTACGACACTTTAGGTCTTACCCGCAAAGCGCAAAAAGCCCAGCAAAAACGCGAGCGTTTATAACGCCGCCTGCAGGCCCAGCCTGAGCTTTGCGGCGGAACTCGCGCGCCAAGAACTTGTCATATAAATGCGGCCTGCACCGCTTGCTATTCAGATCTTTCGCCGTAACTTAATGCCCAAACCTGCGACATTGTGATTGTGCGGTGCGCCCCACTATTATTTACGGTTACACTTTATTGTGTAGGTTGAACGCCAACCCGGTTATTACCGCTTAGGACTCACGCTTTTATGGCTTATTTGGCAAAACCCTCTACGCGGGACAAGCCCGTCCCCGAGGTTAGATTACGGCCAAGGTTTCCCCTCTGGCGCAAGGCATTGCTGGCGATGGGTATCGGTTTGTTGTCACTCGTTGTCTGGGCAAAAACCGGTGCTAGCGATGGCGATACTGAACTGACGGATACCGCGAGCACCGCCGAGGCCTGTCAGACCAAGCTGCGCGCCAGCCGCGCGCAAACCTATGGCGCGGCGTATCAAGTACCCAGTACTTTCTCGATTTTAAGCTGGAATATTTATAAAGCGCAGAACGCCCATCTACTGCAAGACTTAACCACGTTAAGTCAGGATGTGGATATCGTTTTGTTGCAAGAGGCATTGGAAGATGAAAGGTTGGAGGCGCTAAAGCCCTACTGGCGTTTTGCACCGGGTTATCACTCCGGTGATATGCAATCGGGGGTAATGACCTTAAGCCGCTGGCCGGCGGCGGTGCACTGCCAGTTTAGCCATGATGAGCCCTGGCTAAACACCCCAAAAGCGACCAACGTGGTGGAGTACGTACTGCAAAATGGTGAGCGTTTGTTGGCAATTAATCTACACGCCATTAACTTTACCTTGGGCACGCAAGCCTACCGCGAGCAGCTTAGCAGTGCGGTGGCACTGATGCTGGAGCACGATGGGCCGATTATTTTTGCGGGCGATTTAAACAGCTGGAGTGATTCGCGCCGCGACATACTAACGGATTTGCTCGAGCCACTCGGTTTAACGGCCACGGAGTTTCCGGAGGATAACCGGACCTTAACCTTTGGTATGGCGCTGGATTACGTATGGCTGCGCGGCGTCCACATTAGTGCCGCGCAGGTGCCGGTATACGAAAGCTCTGACCATAACCCACTGTTGGTATCCTTGATGATTACCGAGCCTAAGGAGGCGTCGCATGCGGTGCAAGATTAACGCGCGTTGGATTAGCTTAATTGTTTTGTTTGCGCTAGCGCTGAGCGCCCATGCCGACACAAACGACGAGCGCGAAGTGGCTTATTTAATCGATTTTGTCGCCAATAGCGGCGCGGTGTTTGTTCGCAATGGCAGCAAGCACAATGCGCAAGAGGCCGCCGACCATTTGGCAATGAAGTATCGGCGCGCGGGGCGCTATGCAAAAACTGCCGATGACTTTATCGATAATTTGGCCAGCAAAAGCTCTATCACCCGTAAGCCCTATACGATTATTTTGGCCGACGGTACCGAAATCCTATCGCGCGATTGGTTGTACTCGGCCCTTGAGGCGTACCGCGAGCAACACACTCGCCACTCGCCAGAGAACCCTGCCGCCCCATGACGGTAAAGCCCGCTGCCGACACAGCGGATCAAGCCGCGTTAGTGGCGGCCATTGAGCGTGGTATTGAACGTTACTTTAACGAATGCCGCAGGCGTGTTCCCGCTTTTGTGACGCGGCACTTTCACTACCCCGGCGCCTGGCAGACTAATCGTCGGGCGTTGGGGTGGGATATGTTGCGGGCGCCGTGTAACTTATTGTGGGTGCCTTTTTACCTTGCGCTGCAAGGGGTAGCGTGGGGTGTCGCTGCGCTTAATATGGGCCGCTTAGCGCGGCTGTTGCGGCGTGTTCCCAGTGGTATGCAGACGACTATGCAGCGCTATTTAATGCAGTGCGCCACGAGTGAATTACTGCTGCGCACGACAGATCAAAACCGTTTGCGCGAGTGCATTGTGGCGGCGATCATCGAGCACGAATCATTAATGCCGGCGTCTGGCGCAATAACCGGGGCTGAAAACGAACGGCATTTAGAGCAAAGCTTGAGCGATGCGCTATCGCAGTACGCGCTAACGCGGACTGCGACAGCCGACATAAGCAATACGTTGCTGGCCACTATTGCCGGCGCTTTTACTCTGCAAAAATTTACCCCCGGCGGTATTGCCATTGGCATGACGTTGGCCGGTATCGTGGCCAACCGCTGGGCGGCGTGGGATTTTATTTTGGGCCCTACCGTGGGAGGTTGGTACTACGCACTGTTTCCGATTAGCCCCGATGCAGGTTTGATTGTATTTTCAACCGCGGCGGTGATGGTGTTGATGGCGATATTTGCTTGTTTCTCGGGGCTTATCTCCGACCCGTTACAAGGCTTTTGCGGGATTCACCAACGTCGTCTTAACCGCATGCTCGATAGCTTAGAGCGCGATTTAAAGCAGCGCACCAGCGGTAGCTTTCGGCCTAAAGATGCCTACCTGGCAAGGTTGCTGGATATTGTTGACGCGGCGCGAGTGGGGATCACCTAAATCGGGGCTCGCGGTAAACGCGCCCCGATGACTCGGTAGTAGGCAGGGCTTTATTGCTCGGGTGTCTCGATTAAGGCCGAGTCGGTATCCAGAGTCTCGTTTAGGGTGTCGGGCGAGCTGTCGTCCATTGGATGCTCGACATTGATCTCGCGCATAAAAATACCCCAAAAGGCAATAAACAGCGCGGCGATTAACGGCCCGATGACAAAACCGTTAATGCCAAATAATGCCATGCCGCCTAAAGTGGATAGCAGTACTAAGTAGTCCGGCAGCTTGGTGTCGCGGCCGACCAGAATAGGGCGCAATAAGTTGTCGACTAAGCCGATGACACCAGCACCAAAAGCGATAAGAATAATGCCATCCACATAGCTGCCCACGGCCAATAAGTAAGCCGCAACCGGTGCCCAGATAATAGCGGCGCCCACCGCGGGCAGGAGCGATAAAAACGCCATGACCACAGCCCAGAGTAAAGCCGCCGGAATCCCCAGTGCCCAGAAGATAAACCCACCCAGTGCGCCCTGTACGATAGCGACCACCAAATTGCCTTTGACGGTGGCGCGAGTTACCTCGGCAAATTTAGCAAACAGCAGGCGCTCGCGAGTGTCGCCCATGGGCAGCGCCCGAATCATTAGCTCTAATAAATTGCTGCCATCGCGCAATAAAAAGAAGGTGAGGTAAAGCATTAAGCAAAAGCCGATCACAAATTTAAAGGCGTTTTGACCAATGTTAAAGGTGTATTGCGCAATAAATTTGCCGCTGTTCATAGCAAAATCGACGGCTTGTTTTTTTAAGTCGTTAAAGTTTACGCCAAAGCGCTCTAAGGTATCTTTGACGATAGGAAAGCTGCCCTGAAACTGCTCGATCTTTTTTCCGGGGTCTAGCTCGCCGGAGTCGATTTGTTGATACAGTGCTGCGGCTTGAGCGATGACCGAAGTGACCAAGAAGATAACCGGGATAATCACAATGATCAGGCAAAACAGCAACGTAATAAGCGAGCGAATGTTAGGCCGGTGTTTGAGTCCGCTTAAAAAACGAGTTTGCGCCGGGTAAAAAATAATCGCCAGCGCGCAGGCCCAAAATACCGGGCCAAAAAAGGGCTGTAAAATACATAAAAACGCGATGGATACGATGATCAGTAATCCAAGAAACGATTTTAATTCGAGAGTTTTTCTAAACTCAGACATGAGTGTGCCTCATCGCATAATCGCTGTAAGAGATAACCACGGCGCTCGGCGCCGCGGTCATTAATTATTCTGCTGAGGCTGTTTTGGTCGGTTGCGCCAGCAATACGATTAGAGCAATAGTACCTATTACCGGAATAAACGCGAGTAATAACCACCAAGGTGAGAAACCCGCATCCCGTAAACGGCGCACGCCCGCTGAAATGCCGGGAATTAATAGCACCAGACCGTAAATCGAACTGATAAGGGCGGTGCGAATTAAGTTCTCGATAACGGCGATACCGAGAAGAATAAGAAGGTTAACCAGTACGAACATCCAGTACTGGGTGCGAGTCCAGCGGCCGGAAAAGTCGGCGTACTGGCGAAATGCTTGTAAGTAGTAATCCATAATAACCCTCATTATGTGAAACCCGGCGGTTTGGCGCAGGTGGGTTTATCCTTTAGGTGGCAAGTGTTACTTGCCTGTGTATTTTCACTTAAAGCGGTAGTCCGTGTCGACCGCTGGCGTTTGGCCTGCTAATTTCTGGTGCGTATCCATGCACCCGCATAGTAACACTGCCCAAGACGATAGCATCCTGTGGCTGTGGGATTTATGACTTATTTGTAACTTGCTGTTATAAAAAGGCTTTTGTCGCTTTAACTAATTGGCATATATCGTGCGTTTTGCAGGCACAGAGGTGTGGCGCCTGATGCATTGGCCCGCGCTGTTGTTTCCTGCTGACATAAGACCCGATGCTATGCCGATGATCCGTCGTACTATACCGCCGACTGTTATTAAGTGTGCTGTTGTTGTTACCCCGATGCTCTTGTGGGCCTCCCCGAGTGTTGCGGCGCCAGAGGCTACGCAAAGCATTGATACCGTCTGGATAGCGCTTGCGGCGGCGTTGGTGTTTTTTATGCAGGCAGGCTTTGCGTTGCTTGAGAGCGGCATGGCCCGTAGCAAAAATGCCATTAACGTTATTATGAAAAACTACGCTGACGTTTGTCTGGGCTCGCTGGTGTTTTGTTTGGTGGGGTTTGGCTTAATGTTTGGCACCAACCCCACGGGCTTTTGGGGCACCGATCATTTTTGGCTAAACCCTAATGCGCAGTGGGATTGGACCTTCGTGCTGTTTCAGACCATGTTTGCCGCCACGACGGCGACCATTGCCAGTGGCACCATGGCCGAGCGCACCCGCTTTGGCGGTTACCTGATTGCCGCGTGTTTTATTATGGGAGTGCTCTACCCGGTGTTCGGCAGTTGGGTGTGGGGCAGCGCTTACCATGGTAGTGGTTGGTTGGCGCAATTGGGTTTTATCGATTTTGCCGGTTCTACGGTGGTGCATTCATTAGGCGCCTGGGTGGCGCTGGCGGGGGCGTTAGTCGTCGGTCCGCGAATAGGCCGGTTTGATGCCGATGGCAAGCCGCGCCGTATTGCCGGCCACAACTCCAGCTACGTTGCCATGGGCGGCTTTATTTTGTGGTTGGGCTGGTTTGGTTTTAACGGTGGCAGTACTTTGGCGGCCGATGTGGCCATTGGTTTGATTAATTTAAACACCCACTTATCGGCTTGTGCTGGCGCGGCGGGGGCGTTGCTAGCGTGTCGCTTAACGGGGGTAAAAGTCCGGGTGGAGCACGTGGTAAACGGCAGCCTGGGTGGATTGGTGGGCATTACCGCCGGCTGTGCAACGATGGACCCGCTGTACGCGATTATCACCGGTTTTGTGGCGGGTATTGTGGTGGTGTTGGGCTCGCGTTTGCTGCTGCGTTTAAAAGTGGATGATGTGGTCGGTGCGATTCCGGTGCACGGTTTTGCCGGCGCGTGGGGGACTTTGGCGGCGGGTTTATTTTATCGCGGCGATCTGTTTTCGGTTGAGTTAGTGGTGGTGCAGCTGACCGGGGTGTTGGTGTGTTTTGTCTGGGCGTTTGTCGGGGCGCTAATAATTTACGGGGTTATTAATGCCGTTTCTCCGTTGCGGGCAGATGCCCAGCACGAGCAGCGCGGTTTAGATATTACCGAGCACGGCGAAATTGGCTACCCGGAGTTTGGTAGCAACAAAGCTTATAACAGCCGCACCCTTGAGGTGATAGAGCCATGAGTGCTGAGGCGGAGCAAACCCTTAAGCGCCGGATTGTGTTTACGGCGTTGGCGGATTACCTAAGTGGCGAGCCATTAATGCAGGCGCTTAACCTATGGGAGGCGAATTACGCCGCAAAGCCGGTGTATGCCCTGAATGAGTTTGTGGGCAAGCTGGGTGAACACCCGGCGATCGCCGGTAAGCGCAAAGATGTGATCCGTACGCTGTTAAGTCTGAGCCAAAACCCGGTTGGATTGCTGCCTAATCCAACGGCACAACATACCAGCTTTAAGCCGGTGGCACGGCCCGAGCCCGGGGTTTACCCCGAGCGGTTGGATAAAGTGTTTGCGCATTTTTTAACGGCGTTAGAGATGGTAATGCCAGCGGATGAATTTGTAACGCTACGTCTTAGTTTTTTACTGCGCCTGAATGATATGCCCCTCAACCCTACGCTTAAAGCGCGTTTGCGCATGTGGTTTGATTCGGAAGGTAGCGACAGAACGTTTTCGGTGGTGTGCAATGCACCCGAGATCCGGCGAGTGGTAAACCAGCTATATGTGGCTTTGTGTGAACAGTACGGCCCGGTGCAGGCCGACGATACGTTAGCGGCGACGGTAATGTGGTTAGAGCGCAAGCACCCCGCCTGTGTGCGAGACATCCGGCGCTTTTTATAGCGCCGGATAATCCCAGCGGTTTACCAGCCTAACTGCGGCTCGCGGTAGTACTCGATACCCATGGCATCAAGCATGGGGCGCAAGGCATTAAGGCGCGCTAAAAACTCTTGGTAGTTGCGGTCATCTTCACGGCTCCAGCCGAGCTCGGCGGTGACGGCCACGCGCGGCCACAAACGATTGTCGGCCGCGTTGTCGCTGTGAACCAGCTCGGACCACATGGCCGACTCTACCCCCATCACTTGCTCAAAGTCTTGCGGGTTTAACTGATAGGCACGCGCTAGCGGTACGCCCTCTTTGCGGCACCAGTCATAGGTGTCGGGCTGGCCTTGATAATTACCGTGGTCAAAGTAGCTGTAGGAGCAGGGCGATAAAATCAACTGGTGACCGCGATCCAGCGCGGGCTGAATATCGTATTGGTCATTCCATAATTGCAACAGCACATCGGGGTCGTTGTCGGCCACCGAGCCTTCCTCCCACGCGATCGCGGTGCGGCCTAAATCGCTCACCATACGGGTTGCACGGGCGATAAACTCTGGGTAAAGCGGGTCTTTAATTTCATCGCCACCAATGTGGATGTATTCCGATGGAAACAGTTTGACGATCTCGCTCAGTACGTCTTGGACAAACGGGTAAATGGTGTCCGGATCGGTTAAGCACAGTTTGCTAAAGCCAACCTCCAACCCGTTGTAAGGGGCAAGGTTGGTGACGTCGTCGCAGGCAAGCTCATTGTATGAGGCGATAGCCGCTTGCGTATGGCCGGGCAAGTCGATCTCGGGCACGAGCGTCACGTTGCGCGCCTGGCCGTAACTGACAAGCTCGCGAATCTCGGCTTGGGTATAAAAGCCGCTGCGGCCACCTTTTACGGCGCTGGCGCCGCCAATCTCGGTGAGCTTGGGGTAGCCTGCAATCTCGACGCGCCACCCTTGGTCGTCACTTAAATGTAAGTGCAAGCGGTTAAGTTTAAAGCGCGCCATACGGTCGATATGCGCTTTGACGTACGCCACCGGCAAAAAGCTGCGGGCTACATCCAGCATATTACCGCGCCAGCTAAAGGCCGGGCTGTCGGTGATGCTGAGGTTGGGCAGCTCGTAGTTCGCCTGTACCTGGCTTGGCAGTAACTGGCTAAGCGTTTGCACCGCGTAAAACAAACCCGTGTCGGTATTGGCGCTTAAGATAATCTGCTGATCGACGTCCAGGCGGTAGCCTTCATCCCCAAGGGCTGGCTCATCGACTAGGTACAGTTGAATTTGCGTACTGGCCGATGTGTCGCGGGTAATATCCAGTGTGTTTAGCAAGCGCTTGAGGGCGAGGGCCGATGTTTCTGTGCCGTCGGCTGTTTCGACATGCACGACTTTGTTGAGCACTAATGTGCCCGGCATGCGCATCACTGATTCGGGGTAGGGAATCAACGACAGCTGCTCGCTGGTGTTATTGCTGGCAGGTGTTTGATCCATATGACTGCCGCAGCCGGCAAGCAAGCAGGCCGCGAGGGTGGCCAGTAGTATTTTCATGCAGTTGCTCCATTGGGGTGTACTTATTAGCTTACGGCATTATGCCGTGATGGTTGGAGGGCATTGCTATTGACGCATATCGGTCGCTTTGATGTTTACTTGTTGTATCGCCAGATAGGCGTGCTTGTTTTTGGCTCAGAGGGGCAAAGATAGATAATTAGCTGAGACAAAGCAATGATATCCACAGCCGTTAAGGCGATTGCTTACATATCTTTATCTTTGGCTGAGTGCCAGCATCGAGTGTTCGCCCGTGCGCCTTTTAAGGCCCGGCCGGTGAAAAATACAGGGGATAAACAGAGGTCGAGCTGCCAGCGCGTGTGCGCTGACGATGTACGGGCTTCGCCGAGGCCGGCGTGGGTTTTGGGGTCAGCTGCCACTGCTGGGTTGCACCTCAATTGCGTGCGCCTCGATCTTGCTGTCGGCGTGGCCTGCGGGGGGCGTTGAGCACGCGCTTTGCGAGCCGCAGCCACTACAACCGCTGGCACAGCCGGAGCGTCGGCCGGGCAGCATGCGGCGCACCACCGCAATGGCGGCTAATGCAACACAGACGGCGACGATCAATTCTTGCCACATAGTGTTTCTCCCGTTGTTGTCGCGTGAGCTACTTTGCCTTTGGCTCTTAGCTTAACAACCAGCTCGATACTTGATAGGTAATAACGGCTGCGACGTAAGCTAGAGCAAATAAGTAAAAGGTAAAAAAGGCTGTGGCCGAGCGCGAGTTAGTCTCGCGGCGCACTACAGCGATGGTGGCCAAGCACTGGGGTGCGTAGACAAACCACGCCAAGTACGCCAGGGCAACCGGTAAGCCCCAGCTCTGGCCCAGGGTTTGACCCAGCGCCTGCTCAAAGGTTTCGCCGCCCACCGCGTAAACGGTCGCCAGCGCGCTGATGGCTACCTCGCGCGCGGCCATGGCGGGGATTAAGGCAATACACATTTGCCAGGTAAAGCCCATGGGCTCAAATAACGGTTGCATTAAGCGGCCCAGTTGGCCGGCAAAGCTGTACTCGATGGCCGCACCAGTGGCATCAGCGGGTGGCGCCGGGAAGCTCGATAACGCCCACAGCACAATCGACAGGGCGAGAATAATCGTACCGACGCGGCGCAAAAATACCCAGGTACGCTCGCGCAAACCAATCAGCAGGTGGTAGGGCGAGGGCCAGCGGAAGGCCGGCAGCTCTAGCAGCAGGGGAAACTCTTCGCGGGTGTGGCGCAAGCGCAGCAGCCAGGCGGCCAGTGCGGCACTGACAATACCGGCAATATAAAGCGCGAACAGCGTGAGCCCTTGCAGATTAAAAATGCCCCAGACTTTTTGGTCGGGAATAAACGCGGCGATAATCAGCGTGTATACGGGTAGGCGCGCCGAGCAGGTCATGAGCGGCGCCACCATAATGGCGATAATACGCTCGCGCGGGTCGGGCACGGTGCGGGTGGCCATAATGCCGGGCACGGCGCAGGCAAAGCTTGATAGCAGCGGGATAAACGAGCGGCCCGATAAGCCGACGCCACGCATGGGGCGATCGAGCAAAAACGCCGCGCGGGTTAAATAACCCGAGTCTTCGAGCAGCAGAATAAAAAAGAACAGAATAATAATTTGCGGCAAAAAGACTAAGACGCCGCCCACCCCGGCGATTAAGCCGTCGGCGAGGAAATCTTTAAGAATGCCATCGGGGAGCGTGGCGGCAACCCACTCACTGAGCGTGCCAAAGCTGCCGTCGATTAAATCCATAATCGGCGCGGCCCAGGCAAATACCGCCTGGAATATCAGCAATAGCACCATAAACAGGGCGATAAGACCGGCAATAGGGTGCATGACAAAACGGTCGAGCTTGTCTTGCCAGGTGATTTTATCGGGCGGAGCTATGACGTGGGCGGCGGTGATTTGCTCGATACGCTGGTAGAGCGACTCTACCGATTCTTTGCGGCTGGCCCCGGCATCGCTGATAACTTCGGCTTGAGTGCCTTGGTAGCGGGTGGATGCCTGATCGATTGCCTCGCGCAAGGCTTTAAGGCCGTGGCGGCGAATGGCCACTGTCTCGACCACCGGGATGCCTATAGCTTCGGCCAGGCCTTCGGTGTCGATCTTAATGCCGCGCCGCTCGGCGGCGTCAGCTTGGTTAAGAGCCAGAATCATCGGGCGGCCGAGCTTTTCTAGCTCTAAAACTAAGCGTAGGCCCAGGCGCAAATTGGTGGCATCGACCACCGCAATTAATACATCCGGTGGTGCCTCGCCGGCCATTTGACCCAGAATAATATCCCGCGCGACTTTCTCGTCCAGCGACGATACGTGCAAACTGTAGGTGCCCGGCAGGTCGACTAAGTTGGCGGGAGTTGATGTGCCCGACACCGGCCCGGTGCGACGCTCTACCGTTACCCCTGGGTAGTTGGCCACTTTGGCGCGGGCGCCGGTTAAGCGGTTAAAAATGGATGTTTTACCGCAGTTGGGGTTGCCCACCAGGGCAAAGCGCAAAGCTTGAGTGCTCATGCTTGGGCCTCCGCGGTCGCGACGGCTATTTTACTGGCCTCGGTGCGGCGCAGCGCAAACTTGGTGCCGGCTATTTTTACCGCCAGAGGGTCGCGCCCTAAGAATCCGTAACCCAACACCATCATGGTAACGCCGGGTAAAAAGCCAAGCTCTTTTAACCGCAAGGTCACCTCCTCGTCGTGCTCGCCAAAGGCGGGCTGCGCGAGTAACTCAGTAATGCGCAAGGTTTCCCCTTTGCGGCACTGGTCAAGTGAGCGGGTGCTTTTGATCTGGGCGCTGGCGCCGCTGTCGGTCGAAGTTGAGCTGGATGTCATAGCGCGGAATATTTCTTGTGTTGATAATGCGAGTAATTATTAATTAGGATACTCGTTTTGTCCCGTGGGAGCAATGAATCTATCGTCAGCTCGGGAGTGTTTACGGGGCCAGGCGGCCGGTGGCCGGTTCGGGCAGTTGTGCTAGGCGAGTGTTGATGGCGCGCTCAATGCCCGGCGCATCTAGGCCTTGCCCGGCCAGCTGGTCGGTTTGGTTGGCGTGATTGACAAACACATCGGCGAGCCCCAGTTGCAGCAGCGGTACGATTTGCCCGCTGGCGGCTAGGTGCTCGGCCACGGCCGAGCCCGCGCCACCGGCGATGGCGTTCTCTTCCAGAGTGACGAGCAACCGATGGCGCGTGGCCATATCGTCGATCAGTGCGGTATCCAGCGGCTTAACAAAGCGCATATCGCACAGGGTGGCGCCTACGTTTTCGGCTACCTGACGGGCGGTTTTACACAGAGTGCCAAAGCACAAAATGGCAACGTCGCTGCCCTCGCGCTTAACCAGACCCTTGCCGATGGGCAGAGCATTCATGGCCGGTACAATGGCCGCGCCAGTACCGGTGCCGCGCGGGTAGCGCACTGCGCTTGGCCCTTTGTGGGTAAAGCAGGTGTAGAGCAACTGGCGGCATTCGTTTTCGTCGCTGGGGGCGGCAATCACCATGTTGGGGATGCAGCGCAAATAACTGATATCAAAGCTGCCGGCGTGGGTCGCGCCGTCTTCGCCAACTAAGCCGGCGCGGTCGATGGCAAAGGTCACGTCTAAATTTTGCAGAGCTACATCGTGAATCAGCTGATCGTAGGCGCGCTGTAAAAAGGTCGAGTAAATAGCGACCACGGGTTTTAAGCCTTCGCAGGCCATACCGGCGGCCAGTGTTACCGCGTGCTGCTCGGCGATGGCGACATCAAAAAATCGCTCGGGGTACTCGCGGGCAAATTCGACCATGCCAGAGCCCTCGCACATGGCGGGGGTGATGGCGTTTAGGCGCGGCTCAAGGGCGGCCATATCGCACAGCCACTGGCCGAATACGGCCTGAAACTTAGGGCGGTTAGCGACTGGTTTTTTCGGTGCCGGTTCTAATTTGTTTAGCGCGTGGTAGCCCACCGGGTCTTGCTCGGCGGGTTCAAAGCCTTTGCCTTTTTGGGTGATGATGTGCAGCAGTTTAGGGCCTTTTACGCTGCGTAAATTACCTAAATAACGCACCAGCGAGGGCAGGTCGTGACCGTCGATGGGGCCGACGTAATTAAAGCCCATCTCCTCAAATAGGGTGCCGGGCGATACAAACCCTTTAAAGTGCTCTTCGGTGCGTTTGGCAAACTCCCACGCGGCGGGTATTTTGGTTAAGACTTGCTTGCTGCCCTCGCGCAGAGAATTGTAGAACTTGCTGCCCCAAATTTTGGAGAGGTAAGTGGCCAGCCCTCCAACGTTGGGCGAGATCGACATATTGTTGTCGTTAAGAATTACCAGCAAGTCGGCATCGGTGTGGGCCACATGGTTGAGCGCTTCAAATGCCATGCCGGCGGTCATGGCGCCATCGCCGATTATGGCCGCGCATTTGCGCTCGCCACCGGCCAGTGCCATGCCCAATGCGGCGCTGATCGAGGTGCTGGAGTGGCCTACCCCAAAGGTGTCGTACTCGCTCTCTTCACGCTTGGGGAAGCCCGATAAGCCCTCGGCCTGGCGCATAGTGAGTAATCGCTCACGGCGCCCGGTTAAGATCTTGTGAGGGTAGGTTTGGTGGCCTACGTCCCAGACCAAGCGGTCGTCTGGGGTCTGATAAATATAGTGCAGTGCAATGGTCAGCTCGACCACGCCGAGCCCCGCGCCAAAGTGGCCGCCGGTTTGGCCCACGCTGTAGAGTAAAAACGCCCGCAGCTCTTCGGCCACGGTGGCGAGCTGCTTTTCTTTTAGCTCGCGCAGATCCGCCGGCGACTCGATGGTGTCGAGCAGCGGGGTATCGGGGCGCTGTGTCGGAATCTCATTAAGCATGGACGTTATTTATCGTTTGCGGAAACCCGCCATTGTAGGTAGTTAACGACACACTGGCTAGTGCATCGTTAATGACGTCGCTCGACCACGTATTGGGCAATGCGCTGCAGCGGCTCAGTATCGCCCGCTAGCTCTGTCAGTGCCGTCAGCGCCTCTTGGTAAAGCTCTTGGGCCCGGGCCCGCGCGGCCGTTAAGCCCAGCAGTGAAACATATGTGGGCTTATTGCGGGCGATATCGGCGCCTTGCTGTTTGCCGAGGGTGGCGGTGTCGGCGGTCACGTCCAGGATGTCATCGTGTACCTGAAAAGCCAGCCCCAGCGAGCGGCTGTAACGCGCCAGAGCCTTAAGCTGTTGGCTGTCTGCACTGCCAATCAGCGCGCCCATGGCGACGCTGGCATCGATTAATGCCCCGGTTTTGCAGCGGTGCATATGCTCTAATTGGGTGATGTCCAGCTCGGTATCGACGGCGGCCAAATCAATCGCCTGCCCGACCACCATGCCGTGCATGCCAGCGGCGCGGCTTAAGTGGCGAATAAGCTGAATCCGGGTGCCATCGGCCAAGGCGGGCGAGTCGGCCAGCAACTCAAATGCCAGGCTTTGCAGGGCGTCGCCGGCCAATATGGCCAGTGCCTCGTCAAAGGCAAGGTGGCAGGTGGGACGGCCGCGGCGCAGGGCGTCGTCGTCCATGGCGGGCAGGTCGTCGTGAATTAGGCTGTAAGCGTGTATCGCTTCGACCGCACAGGCCGCGGTCTCCAGCGCCGGGTGCTCTGTGGTGCCGGCAATCGCGCGATAACTGGCAAACAGTAGCAGCGGACGAATACGCTTGCCGCCGCCGGCTAAGCTGTAGCGCATGGCCTCGGCCAGCTGGCTGGCGGGGGTATCGGGTATGACCTGATTCAGCGCGGTATCGATGCGCGCCCGAAAAGCGCTGGCGTACTCGGTAAAATCAGTCATTAAGCCTTGCCGTGCTCTTGCGCATCAAAGTCGGTTAGGGTCGGCTCGCCATTTTGCTCAATCAACATCTGCACTTGTTGCTCAGCCTGCTGCAAGCGTGTTTGACAGTCGCGGGTGAGCTTAATGCCTTGCTCAAACGCGGCTAGTGACTGCTCAAGTGTTAGCTCGCCGGTTTCCATTTGCGCGACAATTGACTCAAGCTCAGAAAGTGACGTTTCTAGGTCGAGGCTTTTTTTCTTGGCGGGCATAGGGCAACCTGTTTCTGCAAGGTGTTGAATTTTGGGGTTATGTTACAGCGCTGCCGGCCGATAGCTAAAAGAGTAATCGCCGCCGCTGCTCATTGTTGGCCGGCATTATACCGTTTGCGGGCGGCTAGGTGGCAGTCTCTAGCGCGCTTTTTCGGTGATCGGGTTATTATTGTGATTACAATAGGTTTATTGGCGGTGGGCTCGGCGACGGTAACTGCTGACTAGGGCTGCGCGGGCCGGGCAAAACTGAGGAGAGGGGTGTGGATTTAGCAACGCTGATTGGGCTGATTGGGGCGGTGGGCCTGATTATTGTCTCGATGTTTATGTCGGGTGAGATCGGCATGTTCGTCAATGGCCCGTCTTTGGTTATTGTGCTGGGGGGCAGTATCTTTGCGGTTATGGCCAAGTTTGGGCTGGGCCACTTTCTCAGCGCCTTTAAAGTGGCCGGCAAGAGTTTCGTTAATAAAAATGATGACCCTCTCGACTTGATTGATGAAGTCGTCGATTTGGCCGATGCTGCGCGCAAAGGCGGATTGTTGTCGCTGGAGGGAAAAGACGTCAGCAACAACTTTTTGCAAAAAGGCATTCAGCTGCTGGTCGACGGTCACGACCCAGATGTTGTGCGGGTCATGCTCTCTAAAGATCGCTCGCTGGCCGAGCGGCGCCACAATAACGGCTCGGCCATATTTGCCGCGCTAGGTGATGTGGCCCCAGCCATGGGGATGATCGGTACGCTGATCGGGCTGGTGGCGATGCTGGCCAATATGGATGACCCTAAAGCGATTGGCCCGGCGATGGCCGTAGCGCTACTGACCACCTTGTACGGTGCCATGTTGGCCAATGCCGTGTGCTTGCCCATTGCCGATAAGCTCCGCTTGCGCGCCGCAGAAGAGCACATGATTAAAAGCATGATCATCGATGGTTTGCTGGCGATTCAGGCGGGGCAAAACCCCAGGGTAATCGACAGCATGTTGCGCACCTACTTGCCCGAGCGCAAACGCGACGTCGTCGATGCGGCGGATAGTTAACCCCTATGAATACCGAAGACGAAGATAGCGGCTGCGACTGCAAGCCCGGCTTGCCGGCATGGATGGCAACCTTTGCCGATTTGATGGCATTGCTGATGTGCTTTTTTGTGCTGCTTTTGTCGTTCTCGGAAATGGATGCTATGAAGTTTAAACGCTTGGCGGGCTCGCTGGCGCAGGCGTTTGGGGTTCAGGCTGAAATATCCGTCAATGAGGTGCCAAAAGGCACCAGTATTATTGCCCAAGAATTTAGCCCGGGGCGGCCCGACCCCACACCCATTAATGAGATCAAGCAGCACACTGAGGACATCACCCAGATGAGCCTAGAGGTGCGCGACTCGCAAGAGTACGACATCGAGCGCGGCGAACCCGATATGGACGACAGCGCCCGCGAGCGGCTCGAGCAAATTATGCAAGAGCTGGTAGCGCAAACCCGCGCCGATGCGGCAGAGTTGGCCGATAAGCTGAAAGAGCGTATTGCCAACGGCGAGCTTGAAATTGAAACTCGCGGCCGGCAGATTATTATCCGTATTCGCGAGAAAGGCTCGTTCGAATCGGGCACGGCGACTTTGGCACCGGATTACTACGATGTGATTGATGAGATTCGCGCGGTCTTGATGCTTAAGCCCGGACGCATTGAAGTGCAGGGGCATACCGACAATGTGCCTATTCGCTCTGAGCGGTTCCGCTCCAACTGGGACTTATCCGCCATGCGCGCGGCCTCTGTTGCCTCGCAGTTGCTGCGTGGCAATTACCTTAACCCGCGTCGCTTTGAGGTGTCGGGCTTTGCCGACACTCGGCCACTGGTGGTTAATGATAGCAGTGCCAACCGGGCGCGTAATCGCCGGGTGGAGATTGTCATCCGGCAGGGCTTGGGTGAAGACCTTAACCCTGAAGATATGCAATTGCTAAAAGAGCAGGGCGACGACATTAGCCGTAAGCTGGATGTGGCGCCACAATATCTGTTTGATTTAGAGCCGGAAGAGGTCTTTTAGACGGTTTTTGTACGATATCTCTTACAGGAAACTGTGACAAAGGCGACTATATCGGTCGATTAAAGGGGCGCATAATAGCTAACTGGACAAGAGCATAAGGATTATGGCTGTTCAAAGGGAACAATACGGAATGTCGCACGGATTGTGACGTAACAGGGAATACCCACACAGGGATTGTGAGGCAAGGAATAGACGGATCTCGCCGACATTGAGCCCAAGGCTGGTCTCCATCCTGTAAAACCCGCAGCAGGCCCCCTTGTTGCGGGTTTTCTTCGTTTTGGCTTAGCCCTTATCAGCGCACACCTCGGGTCACTCTAGTGCGCCATCATTACCTGCGGCCTTTTGCTGCATGCCTCCCAATAGTGGGCGCTCTGGATTTTACTCACCCTGAACAACAATTTGGCTTGCCACATGTATGGCCGGGCGTACGAAAAGACGGGTAAAGCCGTGATGAATCGCCTGGGCGCTGTGTTTTAATGGTGCTTGTGAATTCCCCTTTGTTGCTTGGCCGCAAGTAACGCTCCGTGTATAGGCTGTTGTTTGAATACGAACTCTCCCACTCTGGATAAAATTGCCTCGCCTTGGTTGGTGCTGGTAACCGTTTGCCTGGGCGCTTTTGTGGCGCCTTTGGGTATGGCCTCGGTGAATGTGGCTATACCGGCATTGGCTGAAGATTTAGCCGCCAACGCCGTGTTGGTGAGTTGGATTCCCACTGTGGTGCTTATCAGCAATATTATGTTTATGTTGCCCGCCGGCAAGTGCGCCGACTTGTGGGGCCGCAAACGATTATTCTTTTTGGGTGTGTGCGTTAATGCCGGCACCAGTGCGGTGGCATTTTTTGCTCAGTCCATAGAGGTGGTATTGCTGTTGCGGTTTATTCAGGGCATCGGCTCGGCGATGATGTTTGCCACTAGCATGGCGTTGCTGATTTCGGTGTTTCCCGCCGATAAGCGCGGTCTGCCACTGGGGTTGAATGCCGCGTGTATTTACCTGGGCTTAACCTTGGCGCCCGCGCTTGGCGGCTGGGTGACCGAAGCACTGGGTTGGCGCTACGTATTTTTGCTGCCTTTGCCTATTGCGACGGTGGTACTGGGGATCTTGATGCGCGTGCCGGGAGAGTGGCACAGCCACACCAAAGATCGGTTTGATTGGCGCGGTGCGGTGTTGTTTGCCGCGGTGGCGGTGTGCTTGGCGGTGGGCTTGGCCGGGCTGCCGGACATTGAGAATGCGGCGCTGGTGGTGCTTGCGTTAGTGTTGCTTGCTGTATTTGTGCGCATGCAGGCGCGCGCCAAAGCGCCGCTAATTCGGGTGCAGATGTTTCGCGAGTCTAAGCTGTTTTCTATGTCTCTGGCGACTGCGTCGCTGATGTACGCCAGCAGTTATCCGCTGGGGTTTATGCTCAGCCTATATTTGCAGTATGTGCGCGGCTACAGCGCCGGCGATGCCGGACAGATTCTGTTGGTGCAAGCGCTCACCATGGCCTTTGTGGCACCCATCGCCGGGCGCTTGTCGGATTTTTTTCCGGCCCGTTGGTTGGCCAGCGCCGGTTGCGCGTGTACTTTGGCGGGCTTTGCGCTGCTGAGTACTTTAGACGGTACCACCGAGCGTTTGGATATTATGTTGGCGTTGCTGTTGGTTGGCTTTGGTTTTGGTTTTTTCTCCAGTCCCAATAACCATGTGGTCATGCACTCGGCGCAGGCCCACGAGGTGGGGGTGGCGGCCGCCACTTTGAATTTAGCGCGGGTGATGGGTAATTTGGTGGGAATGAGTTTGGTGAACTTGTTTGTGCATTGGCACTTAGGCGATAGCGCCATGAGCCGCGCGATTGCCGAGCCATTACTGCTGACGTTTCATCAAGCGATAAACCTTGCTATGGGCTTTTTGCTGCTGGCGACGGTGTTGTCACTGTTGCGGGGACGTGCTCATGCCGCCGCTACGTCGGTGTGAAAGCCGTTAAACGTAGCGACGGTGCGGCACAATAATGCGCAAAGCTTAAGCCGGTTAAGCGTTACCGATCAGCGTATCGTAAAGAATCCGCGTCGCCTGATCGGCCACCGTTTGTGATACCCCCACATGAAAGCAAATTTGCGACGGGCTTTGGTCGATCAGGTCGATTGGAATAAACGCCTCGCCCAGTGCGCTTAGCGCTTCAATAATAGGGTAAGAGTTGCGGTTAAGGCCCAAGCCGACCGGCGTAATAACCGACAAATTGTAGACCACGCGCATGTTGTCGGGTTTCAGGCGTTTTTCGATCACCCGGCGCAAATCGTTGATGCTGCCCAGTAAATCGTCTTTGCTGACCAACACCGCAATATCGTCTTTATCGGTGGGGTAGTGGTAGGTGTTGATGCCGAAGTCGTGAAAAATTTGCAGCAGCGATGCGGTAAAGCCCACCTCTTCGCCCAGCATATCTTTCTCGATATGAATGTACGACATGTTGTCGAGCCGGGCAATTCCCACCACGCCTTCTTCTGGTACGCGCTCGTTTAATATGAGCGTGCCCGGATCGTCTGGCGAGTTAGTATTGCGAATGTTAATCGGGATTTTACGGTCGCGACATTTGAGCATCGCATCGAGGTGAAAAACGTTAAAGCCTTTGCTGGACAGTAGGCGGATTTCTTTAAACGTTAGCCGTGGAATGGCGCGAGCCTCGGTGATAATGCGCGGGTCGGCCTCGTACACGCCGTTGACGTCAGTCCAGTTCTCGTAGGTGTCGGCATCTAAAGCGTAGGCAATTTCGCCGCCGGTTAAATCCGAACCGCCGCGCGAGAACACCGCAATGTTGCCGTCTTCGGTTACACCGTAAAACCCAGGTATCACTGAGATGCCGTCGTACTCGGTTAGCACTTGGACATTCTCGTAGGCTTGATCGAGCGTTTTCGCGGCAAGGTAGTTATCGCTTACCACAAAGCCGATATTCTCGGGCAGTTGCGCGCACGCTTTTAAACCACTTTTGTCAAAATAAGCGGCGATAATGCGGGCGTTGTAGTGCTCGCCACGAGAGGCGAGAAAAGCCACACGTTTGTCGCCGCCCAGGTCGGTGTCAAGGTCTTTACTGAGTGAGGCAAGAATCTCTTTGCTGTCGACTTTTAAGTCGCGCATGATGGCGGTAAATTTATCGATCACCGCTTGGCGGCTATCGTCGGCCGATATATCTTGGCGCTGGTTGTAAAAGTGAATACCTTTGGTGGCAATGTTGATCAAATGATCGGTCACTTTCTCTTCGTTTTTGTGGCTTCGTCCGGGGCCAGACACCACAATAACGCGCCGCTTTTTGTCGCTTTCAACAATGTTTTTGATCTTGGCTATTTGCTTGGCGTCGGCAACTGAACTGCCACCAAACTTGCTGATAATAATATCTGACATGGCATCCTTCTGTTTTTGGTGGGCGGCGCAAGTGCGCCGCTTTTGCAAAAAGATTGCTGCGGGACTAATGTCCCGCGCAATTACTGACCGGTCATCATTTTATTGCGGCGCTCCGATAAAACTTTGAGCGAGTCGCGAATAATACCGATACCTTCATGCAGTAAATTTTCATCAATCAGTAGCGATGGCAGGAACTTTAACACCTGATCGTCGGCGCCTGCGGTTTCGATGACTAGGCCGCGCTCAAACGCCTCGGCAGAGACTTCGTTAGCGACGCCACTGGGTAACTCCAGTGCGTAAATCATGCCTAGTCCGCGCACCTTAGGTTCAAACTCGGGGAAGTCAGCGGCGATTTTTTCTAGCTCAGTTTTGAGTATGTCGCTTTTGTACTCGACCGCATTGGCCAAGTCGTCGTTATCCCAAAAGCTTAGCGCCTCGGTTGCGGCCACAAACGCGAGGTTGTTGCCACGGAAGGTGCCGGTGTGTTCGCCCGGTTGCCACTGGTCCAGCTCAGGGCGCATTAGTAGCAGCGCCATAGGCAAACCGCCCCCGATGGATTTAGACAAAGTCACCATGTCGGGGTGAATGCCGGCGCGCTCAAAGCTAAAGAATGTGCCGGTGCGGCCATTGCCTACCTGAATGTCATCAATGATCAGCAAAATATCAAATTCGCGACACACATCTTGCAGCCCTTTGAGCCACTCAATGCTGGCGACATTTACCCCGCCTTCGCCCTGCACGGTTTCGACGATAATGGCGGCGGGCAAGTCGATGCCGCTGCTGCCGTCGGAGAGAAATTTACGCAAGTAATCGATGGTGTCTACATCTTGACCCAAAAAGCCATCGAACGGCATAAACGCGGTATTGGCGCGTGAGCCGTAAGATTCATCTTTATAAAAATAATTACCAGTGGCCGCGAGCGCCCCCATGGTAAGGCCGTGGTAGCCGTTGGTAAATGCAATGATATTAGAGCGCTGTTTTACCATGCGCGCTAATTTTAACGCGGTCTCTACAGCGTTGGTGCCGGTGGGGCCGGTAAATTGAACTTTGTACTGCAAGTTGCGCGGGGCCAAAATGGTGTCGCGAAACTTTTGCAAAAAAGCGCGCTTAGCGATGGTGGCTTTATCCAAACCGTGCACGATGCCGTTGTGCTTTAAGTACTCGATCAGCGCTTCGGTAATCATCGGGTGGTTGTGGCCGTAATTTAGAACCCCCGCGCCGGCAAAGAAATCGATGTAGCGGGTGCCGCTCTCGTCAAACAGCTCGGAGCCCTGTGCCACGTCAAATACGGTGGGAAACGAGCGTACATAACCGCGTACTTCAGATTCCATCTCTTCAAAAATTCTCATAGATTGCTCCTGGCGCTGTGGTCAATAAGGGTTGTCGTACTTGTCTGTTGCCAAATACAGGTTGCGTCTAACGAGTATCTGGTTGTCGCTGTAAAGCGCTTGTATAAAAACGCTGTGCCACGGTAAAAACTTATTCGTGGCAAAGCTGTTTTGATGGTTCACAGGCTAGTGCTTGTGACAGTGCTGAGTAATACGGATAACCAATGGGTATCAGATTACAGTAAGAATGGCAGCCGATAGTATGGGTGACAGCCTGCACCAGCGTGAACGTGATAATAATAGCGCATCTTTACGTTACTATTGGGGCTAACGCGCACATTTTAAGAGGCGCCGTTAGCCTTCACCACCCAATTAGACCCCGATGATAACAAGCGAGCCGCAGAAAAACTAATCGGCCCCCCATTGGCGTGTTGCCGATTGGGCGCGGATGAGCGGCTTTGCTCGTGTCGCGCTACCCTGAAAGACGGCGGTTCAAATCCGATGGGTGCCGTATAATATGGGTTTGAAATAGGCAAAAGAGAGCCGCTGGGTTCTATCTGGAGTGGCATGAGTCGACCGTATCAGGTGTTGGCAGCACCGTGTGAGTTTATGTTTGAAGAAAAGCGCAGCACCTTTACCGCGGTGTTAAGTCCGGCACAAGAGCGTGAAGTGGCTCTGGCGCAGCTAGAGACGCTGCGGCGCGAGCGACCGGGGGCCAGCCATTATTGCTGGGCGTATATTCTGGGCGCGGCGGCCCAGCCAGAAAGTATGGCCTTTAGTGATGATGGCGAGCCTGGCGGCACGGCGGGCAAGCCCATGCTGAACGTGCTGGAGCACCGCGAGGCCGGCAACTGTATGGCGGTGGTGGTGCGTACCTTTGGCGGCACCAAGTTGGGTGCCGGCGGCTTGGTTCGCGCCTATGGCGCGGCGGTCTCTGGTGCATTGGATGTTGCCCTCTGGAGTGTGGTGACGCCCTCTATCGGTATCTCTATCGCTGTGGGTTTTGCCCTGGAGGAGCGGGTGCGCCACTGTTTAGAGCAGCACCAGATGACTGTTGTTGCCGCCGATTACACCACCGAGGTGACGCTTACGGCGAACGTGCCAGAGTCGGCCGTAAGCGCGATAACCGAAGAGCTTAGAGAATTAACCTCTGGGGCGGCGCGAATTCGGCCCGCTGACTAGAATTCGGCCCGCTGACTAAATGTTAGGTAAATCGCGTAAAAAGCGGTACATTTGACATATTGTCGTCATATACACAAAGCACATTGTAAGAGGCGACTGCGGCGGAGATAGACGCCCTTAGTTGGTGGTTAAAAAGCTGATCCAAGGCTGTTAACCCGCGTTTTTCATCGCATGCCCGCCAAGGCGCGGCGATGAGCCGTACACTGACTGGGATGATTGGCGGCGCAGGTATTTGTGCTCGGAACTGCGAGCCGCTGAACACGCATTTTGAACACTCTGCTAGCCACAAGTGAGGGTTTTGCCTTACAGGAGGGATCGATGGACGCGCGGATTCTGAGGCTTAATATTGCCGGCCAGCCCATTGAGTGGCTGCACTGGCAGGATGCGGTTTGCTTATACGCCCGCGACTTAGTGGTCTGGAGTCTCGGAGGCTCGGTTCGCCGAGTGCTTGGTGGTTACGCTCGCGGTAGCGGGTTGCGCTCAGAGATACAGTTACCCGCTATTATTGCCTGTGGTGGCAGCCGAGTTGCACGCTACCGCCATACCCCTCCACTAACCAACCGGGCGCTGTTTGCCCGCGACGATTACCTCTGCCTTTACTGTGGTAAAGAGTTTCCCACCACTGCGCTATCGCGCGATCATATTCACCCGGTCAGTCGCGGTGGTCGCGATATTTGGAAAAACGTCGTCACGGCGTGTAAGCGTTGTAATCAGCGCAAAGGCAGCCATCTGTTGGCGGATACCGACATGGAATTACTCGCTCTACCTTTTTGCCCCAACAATGCCGAGTATCTTGCGCTTATCAACACCGATCGCATTCGCGGCGATCAAATGGAGTTTCTGCGCCCGCAGTTTTCTTCGCGCCGCAATTGGCACTGATGCGCGCACGCGCTAGAATCCCCTCTACGTATACATTTTTGCTGTGGCGCTCTATTACGCGACAGTCGCTGTGAGGTGGTTATGGCTCGTTTATCTCGTCGTCATTGTTTGCAATGGGCTGGTGCTTTGGCCGGCAGCTCTGCTTTGGGGGTGCGTGCCGATGAGTTAACGGCAGCGGCTCCTTATCATTTCGATATTTCCTTGGCGCAGTGGTCACTGAATAAAGCGTTGTTTGATAAATCCCTTAGTACTCTGGATTTTCCCGCTGTTGCCCGCACCAGCTTTGATATTGGGGCGGTGGAATACGTTAATCAGTTTTTTATGGATAAAGCCCGCGACGGGGCGTTTATCCGCGATTTAAAACAGCGGGCGGCCGACCACAACGTTAAAAGCTTATTGATAATGGTGGATGGCGAAGGCGATTTGTCCACCGTGGATGAAAAGCGCCGTAAACAATCGGTTAATAATCATCATAAGTGGGTCGAAATGGCGGCCGAGCTGGGCTGTCACAGTATTCGCGTTAATTTGCATGGCAGTGGCGGCGCCGAGGACTGGCACCGGGCGTCGGTGGCAAGCTTGACTGAGTTGGCGGCGTTTTCAGGGCCCATGGGGGTTAAAATATTAGTGGAGAATCACGGTGGCTACTCCTCTCACGGCGCTAAGCTGGCGGCTGTGTTAAAAGACGCCGATAGCCCTTTTTGCGGCTCTATGCCCGACTTTGGTAATTTTTGTTACCAGCGCGAGTCGGGCGACTTGTGGGATTCGCCCTGCATTAAGCAATACAACCTTTACCAAGGTGTTGCCGAGCTAATGCCCTACGCCGGAGCGGTCAGTGCAAAAACCTTTCGCTTTGATGACGAAGGTAACGAGCCAAATATTGATTATCTGCGTATTTTTGAGCTTATTAAGGCCGCCGGCTACACCGGCTATGTTGGCATTGAATATGAGGGCAATGAGTTGCCCGCGGCCGAAGGTATTCGCGCAACCAAAGCTTTGCTGGAGCGTGTGCGCGGGCAGCTGAGTTAAGCGGCGCCGTTAATTTTAGCGTCTGTACCAGGTTACTCTTGCGGCGGTTGTAATAGCGGCCAATCGGTCACCGCCGGATTAAAAAATCCGCACTCGCGGTAAGCGCGCCGAATAACGCCCCGTTGGCGCAATTGCGCCAATCCGCGCTCAAGCGCTTGGTAGTAGGTTTCTCCTAGCGGGTGCTGGCGACTCACAAGCCAATGGCGCGATCCTTTTAATGCCACCTTAATATTGGGGATTGGCAGCAGTGTGGCCTCTTCGTTGTAGAGCGCCATTCGCGCGCCGGTTTGAAACGGTGCCAGAGTGATATCCCCGCGTTGCGCGTGCAACATACGCACAATAGAAACCCAAGTGTTGGTTAAATAAATATTGCGAAACCCCAGCGCATCCAGAGTGATCTGATCGACCTTCCAATCGGGGCTAGTAACGGCGACAAGGCGTCTTAGTGTCTGCTGGCTGGCGTTAAGCGCTCTGTGATTTTGCTGTGAGGTGTAGAGCCCGACAATAAACTCACCATCTTCTATGGCGGCGGCGCTGATATACAGCTTGTTTTGTAAGTCTGCCGCGTCGGTTCTCCAGGCCAAAGCCCCTGTGCCGATAAGCTCGCCGTTGGCCACTTGGTGTAGGGTGCGGCGATAGGTTTGTTCACGCACTATGCTCAAGGGCGGGTTAAACCCTCCAAGCTTAAGAGCTTGCTGTAACAATACCAACTCAATCACGTCGCGGCGGGCACCCGGCCCACCGTAGTAATCGATGGCGCTAACCTCTCGGCCTGCGACAAAGCGCTGGTAATCGTCGATAACATCCTTGGTAACAGTCACCTTCACCGAGGTATCGACGGCCATCAAACGTGGTGCGGCGCCGCTCAGTAGCGCGAAAAAAACAACTAAGATAAAACGGCGCACGAATGTTTGAGGCACAGTTGTGACCTACAAAAGAGCTGTCAGAATCTTTTAAGCATAGCAGCTACTGCGGGGGTATTGGCGCGCTTATCAGCTATAAATCACCTGGCCACGATAAACCCGCACCGGCCGTTTGGTGTCCGGCTCGGGTGCTTTTGCCGCGTGTGGGGGTGTCTCTTCTAAGCTCACCTGACCGCGATATACCTTGGTTTGTACGTGGGGAGATGGCGTCGTATTCGGTTGCTCAAGCTGCGCCGGCCAGGGGCTGCCGGCAAGTTGCATCAGCTCTTTAATTAACGCGCGGGTAATCGTGTCACGGCAGTGAGGGTAGTGCTGCAAAAGCTCAGAGAGTAAATCGGGGTTTGCCAGCTTAACACTGGGTTTTAGGCTTGATGGCAGACGGCGGCGCACTTCCATGACAAGGTCAATCATAGGTTTACTGTACTGCATAGGTTTGAACCTTCAGGCCGGTGAGAGCAATCATTCGAGAGCTGGGCAAAGCTATTAAGCAAAATATTCGCCAACTGGTTAACAGCACTAAATTTGGGGCTATACTCGAGTTGTGTGCGTACTTTAAGCGCGCGCTGGCGTGCACCGTGTCTATTCTGGTGCAGGCTGGCGTTATCTGACGCAAACAATACTTAACTTGAATGCCGGTTTTGCTGGCTTATACTCCAAAATCCTTGTATTCCTCAAGACCATAATGATAACTGTGAGCCCTATGCCTAAAACTCAGAAAGTAACCCGTTACGCCACCCTGTTTCGTTTAACCGCGCTCGCCGCCGCTATTGCTTTGGCTGGCTGCTCCCAAGACGAGTCTGCCGTTGCGCCTGGCGCTGTGGATGTAGACCTGCCGGCAAAAGATACCTCAGTGCAAGAGCGTACTGGCCAGCCGGTTAAAGCCATTGCCATGACCGATGCCGAGATGGCCGCCCGGGCCAAGCGTATTAGCGCGCAGGTGAGCCTTGATTTAGCCGACGGCGTGGATATGCACTTGTGGGCGTCGGAAGACCTAATGGCCGACCCGGTTGCCTTGAGCATGGATAACAAAGGCCGGGCCTGGGTGGCCATTACTCGGCGCAGTAATAATTCTGAGTTTGATATTCGCCCTTACCCTCATTGGTTGACGGACTCCATCGCTATGGAGACCAATGAAGATCGCCGCGAGTTTTTGCACAAAACCTTTGCCGCCGATAAAAGACTGACCGAAAAAGACGTGCCCGACCGCAACGAAGACGGCGTTCACGATTGGCAGGACTTGGCGGTGGTTAAAGAGCAAGTGCTGCAGGTGAGCGACACCACCGGCGATGGCCGCGCCGATCGTGCGCAAACGTTTTTAGAAGATTTTAATTCCGAGATTACCGATGTGCTCGGTGGTATTTACTACGATAACCACACCGACGATTTATTTTTAGCGGTAGCACCTAATGCCTGGCGGGTAAAAGACACCGATAACGATGGCGTCGTCGATGAGAAGCTTGCCATCTCGGATGGTTTTGGCGTTCACGTCGGCTTTAGTGGGCACGGCATGTCCGGTATTACCAAGGGCCCCGATGGCCGCATTTATTACGGTATTGGCGATATTGGCTCACACATTACCGACGTCGATGGTAATGAGTACCCGTACCCCAACCAGGGGGTAGTGGTGCGCAGCGATCCGGATGGCAGCAACTTTGAGGTGTTTGCTCACGGGGTACGCAATACCCATGAATTTACCTTTGATAAGTACGGCAACCTGATTAGCGTTGATAACGACGGCGACCACCCCGGCGAGTCTGAGCGGGTGGTTTATCTGGTTGACGGCTCGGATTCTGGCTGGCGCATCAACTGGCAGTTTGGTAAATACACCGATCCGAAAAACAACACCTATAAAGTCTGGATGGACGAAGAGTTTTACAAGCCGCGCTTTGCGGGGCAAGCCGCTCACATATTGCCGCCTATTGCCGCTTACCACGCGGGCCCCACCGGCATGCTTTACAACCCCGGCACCGCGCTGAGCGAGCGTTGGGTCGATCACTTTTTTATTGTGCAATACACCGGCTCGGCGCCGCGCTCGGGTATTAACGCTTTTACCCTCGAGCCCGATGGCGCCGGTTTTGAGTTGGCGACTGACGAATCTGTGATGCGCGGCGTACAAAGCACTGGCCTGGATGTTGGCCCAGAGGGTGCGCTGTACACCAGTGACTGGATCGAAGGCTGGGGCCGCAACGGTAAGGGCCGGATTTGGAAACTGGATACACCTGAAACCAAGGGCTCTGAGGCTCGCACCGATACCGCTAAATGGCTTACTTCTGACTTTAGCCAGCTTGAGCTAGCAACCCTTACTAAGCTGCTGGGCCACGCCGATATGCGGGTGCGCTCTAATGCGCAATTTGAGCTGGTGGATCGCAACCAGCGGGCGACACTGACGGCCGCGCTCGACAGTGATGAGCAGCTTGCCCGCATTCATGCTATTTGGGGCTTGGGGCAGATCGCACGCGAGAGCGTTGATGCCGCCGAGCCGCTGCTTGCGTTGCTGGACGATGCCGACCCGGAAATTCGCGCGCAAGCGGCCAAAGTTATCGGCGATGCGGCTTATCAACCCGCCCTGCAGGCGTTGCTTGCCAATTTGCAGCACGACAATGCCCGCGTCCGCTTTTTTGCCGCGCAAGCGTTGGGGCGGCTAGGCAATAGTGATGCCACGGCGCCGATCGTCGCCATGCTTAAAGCAAACAATGATAAAGACGTGTATTTGCGCCAAGGCGGCGCTATTGCTTTGGCCCGCATTGGCGATGTCGAGGCATTGGCAGCCCTCGCGGATGACCCATCCGAGGCCGTGCGCGTTGCGACGGTAGTGGCATTGCGCCAACTTAAAAGCCCGGCGCTGGCCGACTTTTTAAATGATGACAGCCAATTTGTGGTGACCAACGCGGCGCGCGCCATTAACGATGATTTATTTGTCGACGACGCCTTGCCGGCATTGGCAAAACTTTTGGGCACGACTGAGTTTAGCAACGAGCCATTGCTGCGCCGGGTGATTAACGCCAACGCGTTTGTCGCCGATGCGCCAGCGGCTAAGCGCTTGGCCGATTACGCCGCCGATACCAAAGCGCCGGCGGCGATGCGGGCCGAAGCGGTTGCTGCACTGGCAAACTGGGCGGAACCATCGGTCTTTGACCGGGTAAGTGGTCGTTATCGTGGCGAGCGCACCGGCAATGGCGATGATGCCAAAGCGGCGCTCGCCGATGTTTACCCTAAGTTGCTCAAAGACGCCGACGCCAATGTGCGTGAAGCCAGCGTGAATGCGCTGGGCGCCTTGGTGTACGCCGATGCGGCGACCCGCTTAAACGACATTCTCAGCGACGATGATTCGGCAGATGTTCGCAATACCGCGCTTGTTAATTTGCAAAAGCTCGACTACGCCGATATACAAAAAGCTATTTACCAAGCGCTGGAAGACGATGCCGTAAAAGTGCGAATGACGGCTCTGGGTATGGTGCCCACACTGGACATTCCGGTGTCCACCCAAGTGGATATGCACACTATTTTGTTGGCGCAAGGCTCGGTGACGGAGCAGCAGGCCGCGCTAAAATCACTGGCGCAAATCAAAGCGCCCGAGGCTGAAACGGTGCTGGCGGATCAAATGCAAAAATTGATCGCCGGTGATATTGCGCCCGCCGTAAAATTAGAGCTAATCAATGCCGCCGAAAATTCGGGTAAAGATTCGCTGAAGCAATTAGTAAAAGAATATGAGGCCGGTAAAGATCGCGACGATCCGATGCAGGTTTACGCCGAGTCACTTGCCGGTGGTGATGCCGAAGAAGGGCGCAATATTTTTCGCTATAGCAGTACCGCCCAGTGTGTGCGCTGTCACGTGGTGGGTACGCGCGGTAATCGCGTGGGGCCAGAGCTAACGCACATCGGCCAGCAGTTAAGCGACGAGCAATTGTTGCAGGCAATGGTTGATCCGGGTGGCCGTATCGCCCCAGGGTTTGGCCGCATCAGTGTGACCTTAACCGACGGCACTAACGTTGAAGGTTTGTTTGCCGCTGAGTCGGACTCTGAGCTAACCATTGAAACCAACGATGGCAAGTCAGTGAAAGTTGCGCGCGCCGATATTGCCAAGCAAACCAATTCGCCCTCCGGTATGCCGCCTATGGGTTTACTGTTGGATAAAGCTCAGTTGCGGGATCTGGTGGCGTTTTTGAGTAACCTTGACGGTGCGGAGGCGCCAGAAGGGCATTAACGTTAGCGATTGTTGCACTAAAAAGCCGCCCTAGTGGGCGGCTTTTTAGTTTTTGTCGGGGCTATTTGTTGCGCCTAGATAGGCCGTTAGCGATGTGATTAGTTGGAGTATTCGCAGGCGTCGCTGTCATTTTTAATAAAGTACGAACGGTAATTGCTGGCTTTTTTATCCATGCAGCCTTCTAAGTTCAGCAGTCGCACACGCCGAAAATCGGCCGGATTCGACTCGGCTTGCAGGGCGATATAACCGCTGTCGCGAGCAGTGCCATCGTCTAGCTGTAAATCTGTGTACTGCATGACTTGTTCACCGTTTACGCTGTGAATCGCCAGCTCGCTGCCGTGAACTTCTAGTCGTACGGTAACCCACTGATCGCCGTGGTAGGTTTTACTGGATGAGTTGATGCAATGGTCTTTGCGCAACTCGCCGTCCATCACCACCTGTGTCGCCGGGGTACAAAGGTTGGCGGTCGAGCGCTCATCGGTGCCGTTACCGCCTAGCAGTTGGTACTCCACACTGAGCGGAAAATCCTGATCCAGCGCCATCGACTGCGGGCTTTGTGCGTGATACATCATGCCATTGTTGCTGTACGCCCAAGCGGGGCCATCGGTCACTTGCTCGCCCACAAAGCGGTACTCAACCTCTAAAATGTAATGCGAGAACTCGCGCTCAGCGTAAAAAATATGGCCAAAGCCCGCGTGCTCGGCAGGAAACGATTTATAGTTGTCGTAGCGTACTTTCAGTAAGCCGTCTTCTACCTGAAACGTATCTAAGGTGTTTTCGCCCAGCGGCGAGCCCTGAATTTTGATGGTCCAGCCATCGAGGTTTTTACCGTTAAATAAATCGATCCACTGTTCGCTATCGACGTTGGGATTAGCGTAAGCGGTGGCCCCCGTTAGTAGAGACGCAACTGCGAGCGCTAAGGGGAGTTTGCTGTGCTGTAAAAGACTAGGCATATGTGGCATTCCTTATTGTTAGTGGTGGTGTTCACCGGTGTCGCCTTGTTTATAGGTGAAAGTAATGCCAAATATACATCAGATTGTCGGGTCAAAGGGTGAACAATTGCAAAGCCTCGCCGGATGGTTTACCCGTCCAGCGAGTGGTTCATGGCACGCGAGGGGTGGTCGCAATCGGCGCTGCCGACGACTTTGGCGGGCACGCCGGCAACGGTAGTGCGCGGTGGTACGGGCTTTAATACCACACTGCCGGCGCCGACTTTGGCGCAGCGGCCAATCTCAATATTACCCAAAATCTTCGCGCCGGCGCTAATCAATACACCGCTGCGCACTTTGGGGTGCCGGTCGCCGGACTCTTTGCCGGTGCCGCCCAGGGTGACCGATTGCATAATCGATACGTCATCTTCCACCACGGCGGTTTCGCCAATCACAATCCCCGTGCCGTGATCGAGCATAATACCGCGGCCGATAACGGCAGCGGGGTGAATATCCACCGCAAACACCACCGAGATGCGATTTTGTAAAAACAGTGCCATGGCGTAGCGCTCGCGTTGCCACAACCAGTGGGCCACCCGGTATGCTTGCAGTGCATGAAAACCTTTAAAAAATAAAAACGGCGTGGTGAGCGAGCAGCAGGCCGAGTCGCGCTCGTTAATGGCCTGAATATCGGCGCGTACCGCAGCACCGATGCTTGAGTCGTCCGCCAGTGCCTGATCAATCACCTCGCGCACCGAGATGGCCGGCAGGGCCGGGCTGTCGAGTTTATTGGCCAGATGAAAGCTCAGCGCATCTTCGAGTGAGTCGTGATTTAAAATAGTGGCGTACAAAAAGCTGGCGAGCATCGGCTCGCGGCTCGCTTGCTCAAAGGCGCGTTGGCGAATTTCGTCCCATACAGGGTCGGCGCTTGAGGTGGCCGTATCGATTGACATGGTAGCTCCTGGGTGACGCGGTCAATATGCCTATTATGGCGATATTAACCTAATAAATCTCTAGTGCCGGCTCGTTGATGGCGGCCAGCTGTTCACGCAGCTCTAAAATATGCTCGGCCCAATAGCGCTCGGTGTTAAACCACGGAAAGCTGTGCGGAAAGGCCGGGTCCTGCCAGCGCTTAGCCAGCCAGCCGCTGTAATGCATAATGCGCAGGGTACGCAGCGCCTCAATCAGCAGGAGCTCGGCGCTGTTAAAGTCGCAAAACTCGCGGTAGCCCTCCAGCACTTCGGATATCTGCGCCGTCTGCTGGGCGCGATCGCCCGATAGCAACATCCACAAATCCTGTACCGCCGGGCCGTTGCGGGCATCGTCAAAATCCACAAAATGAGGTACATCGTCGCGCCACAAAATATTGCCTGGGTGGCAATCGCCGTGCAGGCGAATACTCGTGTACTCCACTTGGGCAAAAATCTCGTGGCAGCGGGCAATTAAATCTCGCCCCAGGGTGGTGTACGCCTCCAGTAAAGAGCGTGGGATAAACTCGTTATCCAGCAAAAAGTTAAAGCTCGCCTCGGCAAAGGTTGCGGTGTTGAGTGTGGGGCGGTGCTCAAACGGTGTCACCTGGCCCAACGCGTGAATCCGCCCCAGCGCGCGGCCCAAACTTAGCAGATGATCAAAGTTATCCAGTGTAGGCGCGTGGCCGCCTTGGCGCTTATACAGCGAGAACCGAAACCCCTGAAACTCAAATAAACTCTCGCCATTATCGTCCACAATCGGCGGCACCACCGACACGCCCAAATCGTGCAAATTGGCCGAGAAGCTGTGTTCTTCAAGAATCTGTGCATCCGTCCAGCGCGCCGGCCGATAAAACTTGGCAATAATGGGTGAGCTATCCTCAATGCCCACCTGGTACACGCGGTTCTCGTAGCTGTTTAAGGCAAACACGCGGGCATCGCAGGTGTAATCTAAGCTCTCTACCGCGTCCATAACCAAGTCGGGGGTTAAGGCTTCGTACGGGTGTGAGGTGTGCTCGGCTGATTCGCTCATACGGGCCCCCTAGGGTAGTGGGTGGTTGTGGCGGGGTATTGTACGGGGTTTGCTGGGGGTTCACACGTTTTGTGGTTGGTGGGGGTTGGCTTTCGGGTACGCGCAGTTTCCGTTAATTGCCGCACTGGCGCTAAGTAAGCGCTTCCTTGGTGTTTGTTAGTTATCCGACTTACCTTGGTTAAATCTTCAATTTGTTTGCCCTCGGTCGCCGGGCGTGGCGATACGGGCATATAAACCCAGCCCGCCTCTGCGGCGCCTAACATCAACCATTCGCTGGCGTTCTTGCCAACGCCCAAATATGCACTTCGGCGGCGCCGGCGCGGCGCAGTACTTTGCTGATCTCGCGGGCGGTTGTGGTGGTCGTGACAACGTCATCGACCAAGGCAACGCGTTGGCCTTTTAAGTCGCGGGCGACAAATGCTCCGTGTAAGTTTTGTAACCGTTGGCGGCGGGTTAAGCCTTGTTGCGGTTCGGTGGCGCGGGTGCGTTTCAGTAGTTTTCGGCTTAGAGGTAAGCCAATGGCGCGAGCGCCGGCGCGGGCGAGTGGATGGGTTTGGTTAAAGCCGCGGCTAATATGCCGCCGCCAGTGCAGCGGCACCGCGACAACTTTAGTGGGCCATTCTCGCTGTGGTAGTACGCGATAGTACTGCTGAACATAGCCTGCCATTAACGCGCTCAGTACTCGTGCGCTGCCTAAACAGTGGTGGTGTTTGGCGCGGCCAATTAAATAATCCAGCGGGTGCCCGTAACGGCAGGGCGCAACAATACGATCAAACGCCGGGGGCGTTGCCAGGCACTCGCCGCAGTATTCAATATCGGTATCCAGCGGTAACGCGCATTGGCGGCATTGGTGCTCGCCAATGATTAGTGTCTTTAAATGCGCCGCGCATCCGGCGCAGAGAATCTGGTCGGCGCTTTGGCGGCATAAAAGGCATAGGCTGTAGCTAAGTAATGACAAAGCGAGTGCTGCCTGGTTAAGCGTTAGTGGGATAAAAATGACTCGCCATGGTAGCGGCTTGACTTGAGTCTGGCGTGTTTCGAGCTTAGTTGTACCGCAGGGTGTCGCGCTAAGCTCTTTTATTAGTTGTAGTAAACGCTGACCCAAAAGTCTAGCAAGGGGCCGAGCTTTGCGGCATTGCAATATCCGCGCTGTTTAAGGGCCACGGCAAGGTTAAGAGGCCATAAGGTGACTCGCAGCGGCTGTAACGTAAGGCCTGTAGCGACATTCTGTTCGACTTTGAGGGGCGTGCCTGAGTAAACCGAGGTTAAAACCCTTGCATTATGTGGTGAACCTTGATTAAGGTTGTATACAATAGACAATAATGAATGCTTGTCTGACCTTTACAATCACAATAGCGATAATTCTATGATTCAGGTTCATTTTGCTGCCATGCCTTGGCAAAAGGCGCATGCCCTTGCTCTTTCCGTCTGCTTATTGAGTGGCTGTAGCGATTTGGCGGCACCGCCCCAGTCTTTTGAGTTAGCCCCCTTAACGCCACATCGACTTGAGCGCGACATCAGCGCTAGCGTTACCCAACGTTTAACCTTACAGGTAGATAACCCTGCAAATTACGCCAGTGTCAGCGTTTACGCCAACGACAAACTGCTGGTGGAGAGCTTGGATATCCCCACCAGCGGCGAGCAAACTTTAAGTGCACTGGTGCAGTTTGATGCCTTGGGGCCGGTGGAGATAACCCTGTCGGCCAATAACGCTCAACTAACCGTTAACAGCCTTGCTTTTGAGCCGGTTGCGGATTTAGCGCTGCCGCGTTTTAACGATATTACCGCACAAGCGGGTATGGACCAGGTGAGCTCACTAAAATATGGCGGCCCGACCATCGCCGATATAGACAGCGACGGCGATTATGATTTTATTGTGAATAATCACAATGATGCCAGCAGCAAACTTTACTGGAACAACGGCGACGGCACCGTAACCAAGCACGATGCCAATTTGGCGCGTTGGTTTATGCATGACTTACACGGCACCTCCCCGGGCGATTACGACAACGACGGCGATTTAGATTTAGTGGTTACCCAAGGTGGCGGTAATGGTACCGACCCGTCGAAGGCTAACTTTTATCGCAATAATAACGGTACTCTGGTGCTTTACACGGGCGATGTAGGAATCAACAAAGGCGGCCGCGGTCGCGGTGCCCGCTGGTCAGATATGGACTTAGACGGCGACCTGGATTTACTGCTGTTTAACGAAACCAGCTTGCACGGCGATAAACCCCAACACTTTTTTTACGAGAACCTAGGTGACGGTGGTTTTGCACGAAAATCGGTTCCCGGTATTCAGTCGGTGCATCAGTCGCGAGTATTGTTAACCGACTTTAACGGCGATGGTATAGACGATTTTGTAATGTACGGGCCTTTGAGCTTATGGCAAGGCAATGGCGATTTCACCTTTACCGACGTTACCGCTAAAGTCCCAGCGGCGGTAGCGACATTGACTAACGTTATGGCGGTAGTTGACGTCGACATCGATAACGATGGCGACTTGGATTTATACCTGGCGCGCGGCAAAGTGTTTGAGGGTGGTGAGGGAGAAACACCATCGGTTGACTTCGATCCGCTGGAGCAAGTGTTTGCCATCAAGCCGCGCGGGTTTAAAGGCGTAGACACTTTCTCTTTTAGCGCGGATGGCGCGGTGGCATTTTCGGATTATTATTTTTTGGCGCAGGGTCAGCAACGGGGTAAAGATTACCCAATATTCTTAGGGCGTGATAAACAATCGACGGTGCTGCAAAAAGGCCAAGATTGGACCTTGGAGCCAAATCAAGCCGAGGGCTGGCCCGATGATATTTCAAAAAACGGTATGTACTTTGGGTACCTAGGCAACGGCCAGTGGAAAGCCGCGCTGGTGCGCAACGGCGATGATTTTTGGGGCTTTAAATTCACCTTAACGGGTGTGACAGGCGTGACCACCGATTTTGTAGCGCAAAACCGTAACGAGGCGGATATTTTGCTGCGCAACGATGGCAAGCGTTTTGTCGATGTGTCATCGCAGTGGCAAATACCGCCGGGCAGTAACTCGTTGGGGGTAACGCGGGGTGATTTTAATAACGACAGCTATCAAGATATTTTTGTTAATCGCTGGGGCAAAGTGTCTGGAAAAACCTCAGATTATTTACTGTTAAACACAGGTAACGGAAGCTTTGATACTGTCACTATGCACGGCGCAAATGATGTTGGCGGGCCGGGCAATGGCGACATGGGGCAGGCATTTGATTTTAACCTAGACGGCAGCCTTGATCTTTTACTCGGCAGTGAGGGCGGCCAGTGGTATTTGTATGAAAACAGCCGCGCTAAGCAAGGCAACTATAGCTTGGTTACGGTGGGTTACTCGCCTAAACATCACGTCGACCCTATGGGCGCTTATGTAACGCTGCACACTAAAGATCACAGCTATCGCCAACGGGTTGGCTCGGCGGGGGAGGTTTTTTCGCAAAGCCTACTCAATATTGTTCATTTTGGCTTGGGCCCTCAGCGCACCATAGAGCGCGTTAGTATTGCCTGGCGCAATGGCGAAACCGCCGAGTTTACAGCCCCCGGTGTTAATACGCTTATCTCAACCGATCAGCTGCCGCCAAAAAGCTTTGACGTGGGGCCCAAATCGCTCCAGGTGCGGACACAAACCGCTTATCCATTGCAGCCGGCTTTTACACCCGAACATGCGGATACCCGTTTGAAATGGATGTCGGATAACCCCGATCAAGTTAGCGTCAGTCAGCACGGTGTTATAACGGCTGTGGGCAAACCTGGCGCGCGGGCAACGATCACCGCGACGAGCGTTGCTAACAGCGTGAGCGATTCAATGGCTGTCGCCGTTGTCGATTGGCAGCCTGTGGCCGTTAAGGCGGTAACGATTGCCGACCAACCAGCGCAAATGTACACCGGGCAAGAGCGTCGCTTGAGCGCCGAAGCTACCCCGCTATATGCCGACGACCGGAGCGTGCAGTGGTCAAGCAGTAACACGCAGGTGGCGAGCATTAACCCAAACGGTGTATTGCATGCTTACAAACCGGGCCGCACGGAAATCACCGCCAAGTCTGTGCAGGCTCCGGATACCAGCGACAGTTTTACGCTGCAAGTAGATGCCTACAGCGAAGGGCACATAACCATTAATAACCGTGAGCGTTGGACTAGCCAGGCCATTGTGATTGGTCAGCCGATCGAGCTACAAGTGAGCTACGATGCCGGCTCGGGTAACCAAGTGATTGACTCCGATGAAGGTGGCCTGCGTTTTTGGTTGCGGCACTTTAAGTCGCGCTGGATTCCGGTAAAAGATGTGATTAAGGTGGACGCTAGTGCGTTGCGCGTTCAGTCGGGCGAGTCGGCAGAGAGCTTCAGCACGGCAGAACTAATACCGACCGCCGAACTACCCGAAGGTCATTTTTATCAACTGCGTGTTTCCTTTACCGCCAGCGATGGCCAAAACTACAACGCAACCATTGATGGTATTAACCTAGTGGCGCCACAATAAAGTGATGTGCGGGTGACGACCATCCGTGCCAGTAGCGGTGGATGGCCACCTAAAAAGTGTGAGCTAAATTCCAACGTTGGCGATTTAGCTTTTACTAAAGGCCTTACGTGGTACGCAAGGTATCTGAAGTTTGCACGCCTTAATAAAGCGCACGACCAGTAAGCTGAGAGTTTCTTTGCCGAACGTGCTACAACACTTTCGGCCCGATTTTTTCGCGACGTCCAACTTCAGGCAATTTATTTTCCTGATGGCGACACACTGAATCTGCTACAGTGCCTGCTTCATTCCTCGCTAATACGTATTGATATGATCCCTTGGCAATTACTCGGCACGGCCGTTATCCCAAACAACGGCGGTGAGCTGCGCCTGATGCAGCGCGATAAAGAATTTTCTATTTCGCTTAAAGGTGTGCGCGGCGAGTTGATGAACAGCCGGGTGCACAGCTCGGAGCTGGCGTTAGCCGATTTAGGCTGCGCGCACATTGCGGGCGTAAAAAGCGCCGCCGTGTTGGTGGGCGGTATGGGCATGGGTTTTACCTTAGCCGCTGCACTCAAAGCGACCACCGAGTCCACCAAGGTTACCGTGGCCGAGTTGGTGCCGGAGGTTGTTGAGTGGAACAAAGGCCCGCTCGGCGAGTGCGCGGGTTACCCGCTTAATAACCCAAGGGCGCTTGTGCACTTGGGCGATGTGGCGGAATTATTTAAAGCGCAAAAGCCCACTTTTAACGCGATACTGTTGGATGTGGATAACGGCCCCGAAGGGTTTACTCACGCCGATAACACCAGCTTGTACTCGATGGAAAGTTTGCAGGCCATTCGCAGTACGTTGCACAAAGGCGGTGTGCTGGCCGTGTGGTCGGCGTGGCACGATCCGGCGTTTACCACACAGCTCAAAAAAGCCAGGTTTACCGTGGAGGTAAAAACGGTGCGCGCACACAAGGGCAAGGGGAGTAAGCACACGATTTATCTGGGCGTGAAAGGGTAAATCTGGTTTTGTCGGCAACGCCGGATTTGATTTCAGGCCTGTATCTCGGATGCTTATGCCTTGTAAGCTATGCTACATAAACCAACCGACGCACGCTTGCAAACGATAGGGGCACCCCATGACCGATAAACGCAAACATTCGTCCAAAGTAGTCGACGGTATAGAGAAAGCACCCGCCCGCGCCATGTTGCGCGCCGTGGGCTTTAACGATGATGACTTTAAAAAACCGCAGGTCGGCATCGCCTCTACCTGGAGCATGGTCACGCCCTGCAATATGCACATTGATAAACTGGCCGATGAAGCCTGTGCCGGCGCCGACCAGGCGGGCGGCAAGGGCGTGGTGTTTAACACCATTACCATATCGGACGGCATATCCAACGGCACCGAGGGCATGAAGTACTCGCTGGTCTCCCGCGAGGTAATCGCCGACTCTATTGAAACGGTCGCCGGCTGCGAGGGCTTTGACGGGCTGGTGGCCATTGGCGGCTGCGACAAAAATATGCCCGGCTGCATGATCGGCCTGGCGCGACTGAACCGCCCCTCGGTGTTTGTGTATGGCGGCACCATTAAACCCGGCGCTAACCATACCGATATTGTCTCGGTGTTTGAGGCTGTGGGGCAACACGCCCGGGGCGATCTATCCACCATTGCCGTTAAACAGATCGAAGAAACCGCCATACCCGGCCCCGGCTCCTGTGGCGGTATGTATACTGCCAACACCATGGCCTCGGCCATTGAGGCATTGGGCATGAGCCTGCCGGACAGCTCGGCGCAAGAGGCGGTGTCATCCTCCAAAGCCGAAGACTGCCGCCGCGCAGGCGCCGCTGTACTCGAGCTGCTGGAGCAGGACATTAAACCCACCGACATCATGACCCACAAGGCGTTTGAAAACGCTATTACCGTCACCATTGCCCTCGGCGGCTCGACCAATGCCGTGCTGCACTTGCTGGCTATGGCCCACGCTGTTGATGTGCCACTGACGCTGGATGATTTTATGCGCATCGGCAAAAAAGTCCCCGTACTGGCCGATCTGCGCCCCAGCGGGCAGTACATGATGTCCGAGCTGATCGCCGTAGGCGGCATTCAACCGCTGATGAAAATGCTGCTGGATAAAAACCTGCTGCACGGTGACTGCCTGACTGTGACCGGCAAAACCCTGACCGAGAACCTAACCGATGTTAAGCCCTACCCGGCCGAGCAGGACATTATTCACGACTTTGATAACGCCATTAAAGCCACCAGCCACCTGGTTATCCTTAAGGGCAACCTAGCACCCGAGGGCGCGGTGGCCAAAATTACCGGTAAAGAGGGGCTGGTGTTTACCGGCAAAGCACGGGTGTTCCACTCTGAAGAAGAAGCACTAGAGGCCATACTGGGGGGCACTGTGGTTAAAGGCGATGTGATCGTCATTCGCTACGAAGGCCCGCGCGGCGGCCCCGGCATGCGCGAAATGCTCAGCCCCACCTCGGCAGTCATGGGCAAAGGCTTGGGTAACGATGTTGCGCTTATCACCGATGGCCGCTTCTCGGGCGGCAGCCACGGTTTTGTAGTGGGCCATATAACGCCCGAGGCTATGGACGGTGGGCCCATTGCCATTATCGAAAACGGCGATGAGATTACCATCGATGCCGAAAACGCCCAGATTAGTATTAATATTCCTGACGCGGAAATTCGGAAGCGCCTGGAAAATTGGCAACGCCCTGCGCCGCGTTATACCCGCGGGGTGTTGGCTAAGTTTGCTAAGACGGTGTCGTCGGCTTCGGAGGGGGCGGTGACGGATAAAGGGTTGTGATGGGCGCTCGCCCGGCTGCAGGGGAGCCAAAAGCGGCGCTTCGTAGTTGGTTGAGTCACCGCGATATCACATTCATTGGTCTACGTCGTCATACCGGCCTTGAGCCGGTATCTAGTGGCCTTTTGGCTACGGAGTGTTTTGGGTTGAATTGGTTGGTTACCGCCCCGCTGGCCGAGGAGCTCCGAAAAACAGTTTGAAGGCTGCACCGAAGTGACAGGTTTGGTTTGTCCGTAAGGCCCGGTAATAAAGGCTAGGGTTCCGCGGTTTACGTAGTTAGTTTTCGTCGCTTACTTTGCTAAAGCCATTCAAATAAACATTAATGAGTGAGTCATTGGGCCGTTAGTGGGGTTTGGTGTGAACTGCCGGACCTAGGCCCGGCGATGGCTTTAGGGGAGCACAGTTAGTCGCGCTCGCTCTGTGCTGCTCCGGTTCAAATAATGTACAACCTAAGGTTGGCCAGATATACTAAGAATCTTTGAGAACCTCGGAGAACCGTTATGCCTCTTAAAGCCACATCAGTAAGGCTGGATGACGAAACCCTGGCTCGAATCGGGCAAATGGCCGAAGCCATGGACAGGCCTCGCGCCTGGTTAATGGCCGAGGCCATTAAACAATATGTCTCGCGGGAAGAGTGGTTTATCCGCGAGGTAGAGCAAGGCCTAGCCGCTGCTGACGATAACCGCGTCATCAATCACGCCGACTTAAAAGCGCGGTGGGAGGCCAAGCGTGCAGCTCAAATGGACTGACCTCGCCGCGCAAGATTTGGAAAAAATAGAAAGCTATATCGCGCAAGAAAGCAGCCCTACCATAGCGATAGATGTTGTATTGTCGATTATTAACACCGCAGAGCTGATCTTACCCCGCCACCCACGAGCAGGCCGCCAAGGCCGTGTTAAAAACACGCGTGAACTCGTCATCGATGGTTTGCCCTTTGTACTCGTATATCGAGAAGCGGCTAACCGTGTCGACGTGCTTAGAGCTTTGCATAGCTCGCAGCAGTGGCCAACGGCATAGCCAATTCCCGGTTGCCAACACCACCGAACCGTGGCACGATTTACCTCATAGCGCGTAAGGCCTATGAGGTAAATTGAGCTTGCCAGAGGGCAGGCCGCCATAACCTTAGGTTTAGCCAGTCAGGAAGGTGAGATAATAAAGGGCAAAGCCCCGGGTGTAGCGCAGTAAGTCTTTTCTCTCCTTTCAGCTTTTTAAATCACTCGCGAGAAATTTAATGTAGAGCGGGATGGTTTATGCATTTTTATTGTGTGAAATTTAAGACCTGTAGTCTGTGTTGTTCCACATGCATTTCTATAGTCTTCTGAAATCTTTGGGGTTTTTGTTGCGTTTCGGGTGCATAAAAGACCTTGCCGGGTCTCGTTAAACACAACGGCTTCTTTTTAACAGTTGTAGATTGTGCGAGCGTGGCTATAAGCAATTGATTTTTATATGGTTTTGCAAAAAAGTAAACGATAAAGAGGCGTGATTTCGTGCTGTTTAAACGAAATTCCGCCTAATATACTGTTATAAGTATTATGGATAGAGACAAAATAGCCGAAAACTTCATTTCTGCGATAAAGCGAGAGTTTCCTGACGTTGGAAAACGAATAGATGAACAAATGAAAGCTTTAGAATTAGATCCTGAAGATAAAATGTATACCCAGATGTTTGAATGTTTTTCACAAGCAACAACTGATTCAATAAAGGAAAAAGATTCAGAAACTGCTTTGAATCATTTGAATTACATGTCAAATAAGCTAAAACACGCTTCAGGCGTAGAAAGGGAATACATAGATGTCTACTATACCGAATCACTAATGTGGGATATCAAGGATAAGAAGTTAAAAGCTTGGGGCTGGAAGCTATTTCCAGAAAATATTAAACAGCTCTATGAAAACATGTGGGGCAAACAAAACTTATAACAAATCGTTCCAGCAGACACGCAATTCCATCGGCCTTTTGTGGCGCCGCTTCACTATGCCACAAAATACCGCTTCCATTGCGGGCTGCTGAACTCAGCGTTATACGTTTAGGGAGATTTGGTGAACGGAATCTGTGCATTGTGTAAAAAATCGGCAAAGCTTAAAGATAGTCACTTTATGCCTAAAGCTGTTTACCGCGCAGTTAGTAAGGGCTTTCCTGAGCATGGTCAAGACGTTGTTTTAATTACTGGTTCTGATAAATCAGCAGCTTATACAGACAAACAAGTAAAAAAACATTTACTTTGTGAAGGCTGTGAATTGAAATTCAGCAAAAATGGGGAAGATAAAGTAATCCCTCTTATGGCTCGCCCTAATGGCTTTAAGCTAGCTACAAAAATAAAGAAATTTAAAGAGCTGGCTCATGTAAAAGGTGAAACATGGTATTTCCCGCCAAATGACGAAACTGCTCTAGATTTTATGTACTTTGCTATTAGTATTGCTTGGAGGTTATCCGCGACAGATTGGAGCACTTTCGGCCTTCCTGAAACAAAGAACTCAATTCGTGAAGAGAGTATGGTTGCCTTTTCAGATTTTCTACTAGGAAATACTGAACTTCCTGAAAATACTTATCTAGCTGTATATGTTGATAATCAAATAGTAGATGTACCGTTAATGGGCTTTCCGACAGTTAAAAACCACGATGGTTACCAACACATCGCGTTCAACATTCCTGGTATTAAACTAAGCCTAATAGCTGGTAGTAATCCTGGAGCAGGAATTCGAGAAACTTTTTCTATTAATGCAAATAACGTTTACTTTATTAGTCGTAGTTTAAAGACCCACCCAGATTACCATTTCATGGTTAACTTTCTAAAAAATGAATTAGTTGAAAAGGGGCGGTTAAAGAATGAACGTCGAAAAAAAGTATAACAAGCGCATCTTGTCGGATTGGGGTAGTGTTCAGAATTCCGTGTCATTTCTTTATCATTAGCAAAAAAGAGATGACCTATGACCAACCCCACTTTCGACATGGACGCCGCCATCAAGGCACTGCGTGAGGGCAAAGACCTCAGCGGTAAAGACGGTATCCTCACCCCCTGATCAAACAGCTCACAGAAGCCGCTGTAATCCCCCCAATAATCCACAGCGGTTATGAGTAGAAAATTCCATTAAAATAGGATCAAGGAGTTTTCTATGAGAAAGTCACGTTACAGCGATAGCCAGATACTGGCGATTTTGAAGCAGAATGAGAGCGGAGTGTCCGTTCCGGATTTATGCCGTGAGCACGGCATGAGCTCAGCCCAGTTCTACAAGTGGCGGTCTAAGTTCGGCGGTATGGACGCGTCGATGATGAAGCGCCTCAAGGAGCTAGAGGATGAGAACCGTCGACTCAAGAAGATGTATGCCGAGGAGCGTCTCAAGGCCGAGCTACGACAGGAGGCCCTTGAGGGAAAGCTGTAAAGCCATCTCAACGCAAAGAGATGGCGCAACGCGCGGTCGAGAGGCACGGTATCAGTATACGGCTTGCCTGTGCCACCTATAGCATCAGTGAGAGCTGTTACCGCTATCAGCCAAAGCTAGACGGTGAGAATGCGTTAATAGCGGACTGGTTGTTGCGTTTAACGGAGACCCACAAGCGGTGGGGCTTTGGGCTGTGTTTTCTGTACCTTCGCAATGTGAAGGGTTATGGCTGGAGTCACAAACGCGTGTATCGCATCTATCGTGATCTGGAGCTTAATTTACGCATTAAGTCTAGGCGCAGAATTAAGCGTGACAAGCCTGATGCGCTGAGTACTCCTACCGCCATCAACCACGTGTGGTCCATGGATTTTATGTCCGACAGCCTAAGCGACGGCAGGAGTTTGCGAACCTTCAATGTAATTGACGATTATAATCGTGAGTGCCTGACGATTGATGTTGACCTATCCATGCCGTCGCTTCGCGTGATTCGGGCGCTGGAGCAAGTGATGGAGTGGCGAGGAAAGCCCGCTGCTTTGCGCTGTGATAATGGGCCAGAGTATATTTCTGGGGCTTTGGTTAACTGGGCTAATCAACATCAGATTACACTGCTTTATATTCAGCCAGGCAAACCGACTCAGAATGCTTATGTTGAACGTTTTAACCGTACGGCCCGACACGAATGGCTCGATCTGCATGACTTTGACAGCGTTGAACACGCACAAGAGCTTGCGACTCGGTGGCAATGGCAGTACAACAATGAACGGCCGAATACCTCAATCGGAGGTGTTCCGCCACCGTGGCTACTACAGGCCGCATAACCCTCTACTTTTAACGGCGGTTTAAAATGGGAGGATTACAATTGGTTTCAGGCCTTACATTTCACACGCCGCCACTACCGGGGAGACTAGAACGTCGACCTTAGTAAAGCTCTATCGGCCGTGATTGGATGCCATTAACCTTATCGATAGGTCAGGCTTTTTAGGACTTTTTTGTCAGACAGGCAAGCTATTCGTTCGTCTAGATATACCGCTTATAAAACAGTACGGCTACTCTGTCGCTCAGCTACCTTGCTAGCACTAAGACAAGAGTGTGATACTAACGCTCAACGTCCAAGCCTCTTATACGTTTGATGCCCTATGTCTGAACCCGAGCAAGCACTTGCCGCTATTATCGATAGTTGCCAGCCCAATACGATCGTCGCGCTGGGCGACACGGCGCAGCAGCTGGCGCAGCGGTGGTCTGAGCATCACGAATGTGAGGTTACCCGCGTGAGCGCCGACGATACCGACTTGGGGCAGTCGCTTTCTGAGGTTCAGGATCTCGGTTTAGTCTCCGACACGCTGGAGCATGTGAGTTTTCAGCAAGGGCAGATACTCATCGGCCAGTTGCGCAATTACGGCACTCGCCAGATCGCGGTGCTGGTGAGGGATCAAAGTGGCTGGGGGTTGAATGACTTTATCGGTCTGGGTTTTAAAAGAGAGGCGCGGCTAGAGGCAGATGAGGACGGTGAAGCCTTGATGCTCTACACCTACAATATCAGCAGCTATAACCACCAACGCCCATGGAATAACCCCAGATTTTGGGCCAATCCGCATATGTGGGGCAAAGCGTGGTGGTGAGGGAAATCGCTGGTAGGCCTTGCGATGCAGTCCGCTCAAATAGAGCGGGCGAGAGAAGGTAAGTGACGAGAGACGGTAAGTGGAAGGTTACGCTTCAGTATGTCGGATGGCGCCGAGCCATAACAACGCAATGTCTAAAAAACTCACCATCAGCTGCCTCAAAAACTTGTTAACCCAGCCTGCTCTTCAAGGTTGACAGATCCCCCCCAAAGATTACTATACCCCTTAACCAAGATTAGCCGCTGTCGGCCGTTGAGCAGGCAGCAGCACTTAAGATTCAAAACGACTTAAAACGTTACCCGGACGCCTTTATGAACGCCTCTATTACCCCTGCTCCTGTACGTCACGACTGGACTCGCGCCGAGATTATGGCGTTGTTTGCCCAGCCGTTTAACGATTTGTTGTTTCAGGCGCAGACGGTGCACCGCGCCCACTTTAACCCTAATGAGGTGCAGGTAAGCACCTTGTGCTCGATTAAAACCGGCGCCTGCCCGGAAGATTGCGCCTACTGCCCGCAAAGTGCCCGCTACGATACCGGGCTTGAGCGCGAGCGCCTGATGGCGGTAGAGAAGGTGGTGGAAGAGGCTCGTGCGGCCAAGGCGTCGGGTGCGACGCGCTTTTGTATGGGGGCCGCGTGGCGCTCGCCCAAGGGCAAAGACATGCCTTACGTAACCAAAATGGTACAAGAGGTTAAATCCCTCGGTTTAGAAACCTGTATGACGCTGGGCATGCTGGATGAGAAACAAGCGGGCGACTTGGCCGCCGCCGGGCTGGATTACTACAACCACAACCTGGATACCTCGCCCGAGTACTACGGCGAAATTATCACCACGCGCACTTACCAAGACCGTTTAGAAACGCTGGATAACGTGCGTGCCGCGGGCATGAAGGTTTGCTGTGGCGGTATTGTGGGTATGGGTGAAGAGGCGGACGACCGCGCCGGTTTGCTGCAGCAGTTGGCCAATATGCCCGAGCACCCCGAGTCGGTGCCCATTAATATGCTGGTTAAAGTGGCCGGCACGCCGCTAGAGACCGAGGCCGATCTGGACCCGCTGGAGTTTGTTCGCACCATCGCGGTGGCGCGTATTTTAATGCCGCACTCCCATGTACGCCTGTCGGCAGGCCGCGAAGAAATGAGCGATGAGATGCAGGCCATGGCCTTTTTTGCCGGCGCCAACTCGATTTTTTACGGCGAGAAACTGCTGACGACCGCCAACCCCGAATCAAACAAAGACATGCAGCTGTTTAAGCGGTTGGGCATTAAGCCCGAGTCGCGCGAAGTGCATGAAGACGACTCTGAAGCCGAGGCCTCTATCGCCGCCTCGCTGGAAGCGGCACACAACGACAAATTCTTTTACGACGCTGCCCAATAAAGCCACTACCCCAGCCCATGAACCCCTTTGATCAACACCTGCAGGCGGTGCTCGCTGAGCGCCGTTTACAGCATCGCTATCGCCAGCGGCGCGAGGTTAGCTCGGCCCAGGGGCCGGTGCTGACGGTCGACGGCCGCGAGCTGGTTGGCTTTTGCAGCAACGACTACTTAGGCCTGGCCGCCCACCCGGAGATGGTTGACGCCATGAACGCCGCTGCCCGCGAGCTGGGTGTGGGCAGTGGTGCGTCGCATTTGGTGTGTGGCCACTCGCGCGAGCACCACGAGCTTGAGCACGAGCTGGCCGAGTACACCGGGCGCGAGCGGGCGCTGTTGTTCTCTACCGGGTATATGGCCAACCTTGGCGCTATTACCGCACTGGTGGGCAAGGGCGATGCGATTTGGCAAGACCGCCTTAACCATGCCTCAATGCTGGACGCTGGCGCTCTCTCGGGCGCGCGCTTTGGCCGCTTTTTGCATAACGACCCGCAAAGCCTGCACAGTAAAATGGCGGGTTTTACGGGTAACCGCCAATTGGTGGCGGTGGATGGTGTGTTTAGCATGGACGGCGACTTGGCGCCTTTGCCCGAGTTGGCCGCCACGGTAAACGACCATAACGGTTGGTTGATGGTGGATGACGCCCACGGCTTTGGCTGCTTGGGCGCCACCGGCGCCGGCAGTTGCGAGCATTTTGGTTTAAACCAGACCGATGTGCCGGTCATGATGGGCACCCTGGGTAAAGCCATTGGCAGCTTTGGGGCATTTATTGCCGGCTCCGAGCGTTTGATTGAGTCGTTAATTCAATTGTCCCGCAGTTATATCTATACCACCGCCATGCCCCCCGCAGTGGCCGCTGCAACACGGGTAGGGCTGCGCTTGGCGCAAACCGACTCCTGGCGCCGCGAGCATTTAGATGAGCTGATCGCACACTTCAGAAAAGGCGCCAGCGAGCTGGGTTACCAGCTGATGGGCTCGCCCACCCCTATTCAGCCCATTGTGATTGGCGCCGATGCCGACGCCGTGGCTTTATCCGAGGCGTTGCGCCAGCGCGGCTTTTGGGTGAGCGCTATACGCCCGCCCACGGTACCCGAGGGCAGCGCCCGGTTGCGGGTGACCTTAACCGCTGGCCACAGTGTGGCGCAGGTAGATGGGTTGCTAGCCGCCTTAAAGGATGTGCAACCGTAACATGCCCCTTCATATTCAATGTTTGCCATCGGCCGCGAATCACCCGGAGCCTATCGTATTACTGCACGGTTGGGGCTTTGATTCGCGCGCTATGACGCCGTTAGCTGAGGCGTTAACCACCGTAGCCGAGGTGTGGTTAGTGGATGTGCCGGGCTTTGGTGAGTCTGACGCACCTCGCGAGTGGCGGGGGGCGCACGTGCTAGAGCAGCTTGCCGAGGCGCTGCCTGAGCGCTGTCAGTTGGTGGGCTGGTCGTTGGGTGGGATGTTAGCCACGCAGTTTGCGCAATACTATCCCGCGCGGGTGAGTCGTTTAGTCACCCTTGCGAGTAACGCCTGCTTTGTGGCTCAACCCGAGTGGCCGCAAGCCATGGCTCCGGCGGTTAACACGCAATTTAACGCCGCCTTTAGCGATCAGCCTGCCGCCGCCGCGCGACGCTTTGCCGGGCTGGTGGCGAGCGGTAGCCCCGCCGAGCGCGAGCGTTTAAAGCAGTTGCGTCAGTGGTTGCCCGCTCAAGATGTTATAGCGGCTAGCAAAAACAATTGGTCTGCCGCGCTCGACTATTTAGCGACAAGTGACAATCGCGCCGCGTTGCAGCAATTACAGATTCCCGTATTGCATTTACTGGCCGAACACGACGCCCTGGTGCCGGCGGCCGTTGCTCCGCCGCTGGCAACACTTAACCCGGCTCATCAAGTCAGCGTGATCGCAAGCGCCAGCCACGGCATGCATCTAGATCAGCCGCAGGCGGTTACACAGGCAATTTGCGATTTTTTTAAGGCGGGCAATGCGCCGCTTAACCGCCTCGATAAGCAACAAGTCGCCCGCTCGTTTAGCCGCGCCGCCGCTACCTATGAGTCGGCCGCCCGCTTGCAGCGCGCGGTTGGTGAGCAACTGTTGAGTGCGATTAACCAGCCCGCAGCGCGGGTACTTGATCTGGGCTCTGGCACCGGATTGTTTGGCGCCGGGTTGCGCCGTGCCACAAGCGCGGATCATCACTGGGCGCTGGATTTGGCCGAGGGCATGCTGCGCTATAGCCGCGAGCACCACCCGGAGCCGACCGCCTGGCTGTGCGCCGATGCCGAGGCGCTGCCGCTGGCGGCCGAGAGTGTCGATTTGGTGTTCTCAAGCTTGGCTATTCAGTGGTGCGAAAACTTACCGGCACTATTTGCCGAGCTGTGCCGGGCGCTAGCACCCGGTGGCCAGCTGTATATTGCTACGTTGGGCCCTGGCACTCTGGCCGAGTTACAAAGCGCTTGGCGGGCGGTCGATGCGTACGTGCATGTCAATAATTTTGTGCCGGCCGCGCACTTGGTACAGACGGCGCGGGCGGCAGGCTTAAGCGAGGTGTGCCAAAGCGTGTACACCGAAACCCTGTTTAGCGCTAATGTGCGCGAGCTAACCCGCGAGCTAAAAGGCTTAGGTGCACACAATGTGAACCGTGGCCGGCCCCAAGGGCTTACCGGCCGCCGGCAACTGCAATTGTTGGAGGCCGCCTACGAGCAATTCCGGGAGCCCCGTGGGCTGCCCGCTAGTTATGAGGTGGTGTATCTAACCGCACGCAAGCCGGAGCTGAGTTCATGAAGCACTTTTTTGTCACAGGCACCGACACGGATGTGGGCAAAACCCAAATCGCCAGTGCGCTGTTGTACAAAGCGCGGCAGACGGGTTTAACGACGGCGGCGGTAAAGCCTGTGGCTGCTGGTTGCGAGCACGATGGTGAGCGCTTACTTAACGATGATGCCTTGCAGTTGCAGGCGCAGTGCTATCCGCCGCTGGAGTATCAAGTGGTTAATCCGGTCGCGTTTGCGGCGCCTATTGCCCCGCACATTGCTGCGGCCGAGCAGTGCGCCGAGTTGAGTGTGACGCAGCTGGCGCCACAGTGTGAGCAGGTGTTGGCGGCGGGCGCTGAGTTTGCATTGATCGAGGGTGCTGGGGGGTGGCGCGTGCCGCTGAATGATACCGAGACCTTGGCCGATTTAGCGGTTGCGTTGTCGCTGCCAGTTATTGTCGTGGTGGGGGTGCGCCTCGGTTGTATTAATCATGCGCTGTTAACGCTTGAGGCTGTTGAGCGTGATGGTCTTGCGGTGGCCGGCTGGGTGGCAAACGTTATCGACCCGGATACCAGCCGTCTAGAGGCTAATATTGCGGCATTAAAACAGCGGATAACCGCGCCTTGCTTGGGGGTGGTGCCCTATTTGTCGGCGCCTAAACCAGCGACGCTAGCCCCGTATTTAACGCTTGATTCGCTTATTTGATCCGTTGGATGAGTTATTTGGCTATAACGCGGCGCTTTTTAGCCCTAACTAATCTTACATATGGCGCAATTGGCGATGTTGCTGGCTGTTTTTTGTGCGGTTTTGGCGCTAAAATAACAGTAAGCATTAATTTTTCGCTCGTCCATTAATCGGAGTGCCCTCGTGGATATCGGATCGGTTGTTAATCAAAGTTTAATTGGCATGCAGAACTCCCGCGCCGAGATGACACAATCGGCGCAACAAATTGCGCAGGCCACGACCTCGACCAGCCCTGCCGTGACCGGCAGCCAATCGGCTGATTTAACGACGCCGTTGGTGAATTTACAGGTGCAGCAGCAAGTGTTTGATAGCTCAGCCCGTGTGCTTGAGGTGGCTGACCAAACCATTGGCGCGCTGCTGGATGTAAAGGCGTAAGCCCAGATGCTAAATACGCTGCCGTCAAACTTTGCCAGTGCCGTTACGCCCTACACCCCACTGGGGCGGGCGCCGGTAAGCGAAGAAAACGTCGAGCAAAAGGCGTCTAGCTTTAAGCCGCTAGAAGAGGGCGCCGAGGCGGCGCGCAATCAAAATCGCCGCTCTCCTGAAGATCAGCCCAATGAAACACAAGAGCAAGAGCGCACCCGCGCCGATGCCCAGGCTAAGGCGGCCGAGGCGCAACAGCTAAAAGAGCGCCAAGAAGAGGTGACTGAGCTGGCTAAGCGCGATCGCGAGGTGCGTGCCCACGAGCGCGCCCATGCTGCCGCCGGCGGCCAGTTTGCCGGTGCCCCTACCTACGAGACAACCCGTGGTCCCGATGGCGTAAGCTACGCAGTGGCGGGTGAGGTAAATATCGATACCAGCAAGGTGGCGGGCGATCCGCAGGCTACGCTAGCCAAAGCGTTGCAAGTTCATGCGGCCGCGACGGCTCCGGCCGAACCGTCGGCGCAGGATCGCCAAGTGGCGGCCGAGGCCTCTCGCATGGCCGCCGATGCGCGGGCCGAGCTGGCGCAATTAGTGCGCGAGGACTTAGCGCAGGACACTGAGTCGGTCAAAGAACGGGCGCAAAATCAAAAGGACGATAAACCGGTGCCAGTCGATGGTGCCGAGAATAGCGCTGGCGTTGCTGCAGGGTTACAGCCGGCCAGTAGCAGCTCGCTGCTTTATAGCTTGACGTCTCAGTCGGCTGGGCCATACACGCCGGTAGATCTTCGCGCGTAAATACTCCCCTTTGGCATTTATTGTTTTGACGCGGTTGGCTCGACTGCGGCGGCTTGCTATTCTCGGTGCAAATCTACAGTGAGAGAGGTTTAATCATGCCGAGTAAATTATCGCCCGAAGATCAGGCGCGCGTCGACCGGGTTATAAATAGCGGCATTCACCGTACTGAGCGCAAACCGTTTCGGATCAAAACGTTATTTTTTGGATTGATTTTGTTGCTGACGGGGATGAGCCTGTTGAGTTACGCCATTGCGTGGTATCACGGGGTGGTATAGCCATAGCCGTGCGGCGCTTGTTGTGGTGCTTTGGTTTAGTTTCGCGCCGAGTGGCGCCTAAAAATCGTTTAGCTGTGTAAGCTCATATTAAGGGTCGTGCACAAGATTGCCTGCACCCTAGCGTTACAGGCAATCTTAACGCGCTTATTACTTGACGGTAATGGTAATTTTGTCTGACATGACGGGTGTTTTGTGTGGGCGATGCAGGTAATCGCCCAGCAGTAGTTGCAGTGTGTGCTCACCCGGTGCTAGCTCTAGGGTGGTCTCGGTTTGCCCGCCACCAAAATGCTTGTGGTGCGCATCGGCGGCAATGGGTTTGCTTAGATCGGGGGCTTCGTCTAAGTCAATCAGTAGGTGGTGGTGGCCGGTGTTGTCGCGCTCGACACCCGCGGGTGCTACGCCCATACCACTGAGGCCAAACTTTACCGTTACCGGACTCGAGACGACGGCGCCATCGCTGGGCTCAATAAAGTAGACGCTGGGCTCGGCGGCCAGCACAGCGCTGCTGAGTAACGCGCTGGCGAGGGACAAGCCAATGAGTTGGGGCTTTAGTTTTGCGATTAGCATAGGTTTACCTCTGTCATAATGTTGTGAAATGCCCCTCCGGTGGAGGGTGTGTTTTTGAACATGACTACTGCTGAGTGTGACGTGCCTTTGTTGTGGCTCGTCGGAGGCTTCGGTTGCGGCATATGCTGACACATATTGGTGTCATTTGTTGTGGAGTTGATTATAGGCCGACAAGCTTGCTCTGTCATATTGGGCGTCATGCGGTTAGCTTATAGCCAGATTGCCGGCTAAGTGAGCTAACTACCGGTATTTTAAAAGTATTTTGGAATCGGGCTTGACCGATGCCTAAGTGCTCCCTATAATGCGCCACCTCGGTTCAGGGAATACCCGGAAGCGAGTTGATGATGCGGGGTGGAGCAGCCTGGTAGCTCGTCGGGCTCATAACCCGAAGGTCGTTGGTTCGAATCCAGCCCCCGCTACCAAATTACAGTTTGGCGTTGTTTTGAAAGGGGTGTTTATCCCGTAAAAATATCGTTAAACTTGACTAGACGCTTAATTAAGCAATAGTCGGCACGTTACGTTTTTGCGTGCAGGCAGCTTGCCGGGGCTGCTGGAAATACAGATCGTTAGTGTTGTTTGTACATTGTTATAAGCAGGCATGTAATGATCATTGCGCTGAGTTTGCGCAATCCTAAAAGCCCCTGTCTGGGGCTTTTTTGTACCTAAAAATCAGTGGCGTGCCACTGCCACTTTTATCGGTGGTGTAGATGTCAAGGTGGGCCTAGGGCCCATTTTTTGTTTCTGGGCTGGGGCGTCCCCCGCGCTGAAAATTGACTGCTCTGCGCCTCCCGACTTGCGGGCGACTTGCGGGGTTGACCCGCTGCCATTTTAGCGCCGCACTGTGGTGGCGCTACATGTTCATTTAAATCGTTTTGTGTAATCAGTGTTGTCGGGGGCAGTTATGGCGTCGAAAGAAGAGCAGTTGTTAGCGATGTTTGCGCCCGTGGTTACCGCGCTGGAGTGCGAACTTTGGGGCGTCGAGTATATGACCAGTGGCCCCGGTAAAGTGTTGCGCGTTTACATCGATAAAGAAGGCGGTGTTGCGTTAGAAGACTGTGAAAAAGTCAGTCGTCAGATTAGTAGTTTGATGGATGTTGAAGACCCTATTGCCGGCGAGTACAACTTAGAGGTGTCGTCTCCGGGGATGGATCGTCCGCTTTATACGCTAGAGCAATTTCAGCGTTATATCGGCGAAGTAATTGCGGTTCGTTTGCGTGTGCCTTTTGATGGGCGACGTAAATTTAAAGGAAAAATGATCGGCATCGAAGATGGTGATGTCGTCGTGGTAGTGGATAATGAAGAGTATCTGCTGCCGGTAGACTCGATTGAAAAAGCGAATATTGTCCCCCAGTTCTAATCAGACGATTTGATTAGCCCAGGAGTTGAACGAGGCAAACTCATGAACAAAGAAATTTTGCTGGTCGCCGACGCGGTATCCAACGAGAAAGGCGTAGAAAAGGACGTAATTTTTGAGGCGATTGAAAGCGCTTTGGCCATGGCCACCAAAAAGCGTTTTGATGAAGACTCGACCATTGAGGTGACTATCGATCGCGCCACTGGGGACTACGACACCTACCGTAGCTGGGAAGTGGTTGCCGACGATGTACTGGCCGAGCTGGGCACCCAGTTAACCACGCAAGAAGCGGCCGAGGCAGATCCCAACTTGCAGATCGGTGATATTCATCGCGAAAAAATTGAAAACGTCGAGTTTGGTCGTATTGCCGCGCAAACCGCCAAGCAAGTTATTGTGCAAAAAGTTCGCGAAGCCGAGCGCGCGCAAATGGTTGATGAGTATCTCGATCGCGTGGGTGAGCTGGTAAGCGGTACGGTTAAAAAAGTGACGCGCGATAGCATTATTGTCGATTTGGGCAATAATGCCGAGGCGTTGCTGCCGCGCGATCAGCTGGTGGGCCGCGAGATTTTCCGCATGGGCGATCGAGTGCGTGCACTGTTGCAAGATGTTCGCTCGGAAGCGCGCGGGCCGCAATTGTTTTTAAGCCGCTCGTGCTCAGAGATGCTGGTCGAGCTGTTTAAGATCGAAGTGCCAGAAATTTCGGAAGGTATTATCGAAATGAAAGGCGCCGCCCGCGATCCAGGCTTGCGAGCCAAAATTGCCGTTAATACCAACGATGGCCGTATCGACCCCGTTGGTGCTTGTGTCGGTATGCGCGGTTCGCGAGTGCAGGCCGTCTCTAACGAGCTGGGCAATGAGCGAGTTGATATTGTCTTGTGGGACGATAACCCAGCGCAGTTTGTCATTAACGCCATGTCGCCGGCCGAGATCGAGTCTATTGTGGTTGACGAAGACAGCAACTCGATGGACTTAGCCGTGGCAGAAGAGAATCTTGCTATGGCCATTGGTCGCGGCGGGCAAAATGTGCGTTTGGCTTGCGAGCTGACTCAGTGGAAGATCAATGTGATGAGCATTGCCGACTGGGAAGAAAAACAGCAGGCCGAGACCGGCGGTTACATTCAGGTGTTTATGAATGCGCTGGATGTGGATGAAGACGTCGCTGAGGTGTTGGTTGAAGAAGGCTTTACCACCATCGAAGAAGTCGCTTACGTACCGCTGGAGGAAATTGCCTCCATTGAAGGTTTTGACGAAGACGTGGCCGAAGAGCTGCGGGCGCGCGCTAAAGACGCGCTGCTGACTCAAGCGCTGGCATCGGAGGAGCAGCTCGAAGGTGCAGCGCCGGCCGATGACCTGTTGAATATGGAAGGTATGGATAAAGAGTTGGCTGTAATATTGGCCAGTCGTGGCATCGTCACCATGGAAGATCTCGCCGAGCAGGCGATGGATGATCTTTTGGGGATTGACGGCTTGGATGAAGAGCGCGCTGCGGCATTGATTATGAAAGCCCGAGAGCCCTGGTTTGCCTAAGCGCCAGTAGCAATGATTGGTGTTGTGGGCAACATACGAAACTGAGGATATGAAATGGCAGAAGTAAAAGTTAGCGAACTCGCCAAATCAGTGGGTACTCCCGTTGAGCGACTGCTGAAGCAAATGCAGGAAGCCGGGCTGACGCATACCGCTGAGGATGCATTGGTCTCTGATGAAGAAAAACAGCAGTTGCTGGCCTATTTAAAGACCAGCCACGGCGATTCGGCGTCAGAAGAGCCGAGCAAAATTACTCTCAAGCGTAAAACCACCACAACCCTCAAAACGGGTAGTGGCAGTGGACGTAAGACGGTAAATGTTGAAGTGCGCAAAAAACGCACCTACGTCAAGCGCAAGCCTGCCGACTTGTTGGAAGACGAGCCGGCCGAAGAGGCAGTAGTCGATACGCCGGTAGAAACGCCTGAGGCGGTTGCGGCGCCAGAGCCTGTTGTCGAAGCGCCTGAGCCTGAAGTTGTGCCGGAACCTGAGCCGGAGCCTGCTCCAGAGCCCGAGCCTGTGGTCGAGCCAACGCCGCCGCAACGCAGCTCGTTTGTGGATGATATTGAAGAGAAGCGTCAGGCTGCACAAGAGCGCCGCAAGGCGGAAGAGGCCGCGCGCGAAGCGCAGTTGCGACAAATTGAAGATGCGAAAGCGGCCGAAAAAGCCGCCGCTGAAGCGGCACCGGCCAAGCCTAAGCCCGCCGCTAAGCCTGCGGCACCGGCAGCGCCTGAAGCGCCTGGTGCGGGCAAGCCAGATACTAAACACGGCCGCAAAAAAGAGCGCCGGGGTACCAGTTTTGATGACGACGATAACCCGCGCGCAAAGCGTGCGGGCAAAGCCGGCAAGAAAGGCATGGGTCCGAAGAAATCATCTAAAGCCGATTTGTATGAAATGGCTAACGATGATGTCGATCAGGCGTTTATGGCACGGCGTAAAGCCGCACGTGCGGCGCACAAAGCGTCTAATCAACACGGCTTTAAGAGGCCCACGCAAAAAATGACGCACGAGGTGGAAGTACCCGAAACGATTATTGTGTCTGAGCTTGCTCAGCGCATGAACGTTAAAGCCGGTGATGTGATTAAGCAGCTGATGAAGCTGGGCGTTATGGCCACTATTAATCAACCGCTGGATCAAGAAACCGCCCAGCTTGTGGTCGAAGAGATGGGCCATAGCGCTAAGCTTGTGAGCGAGAACGACATCGAGATCCACCTCGAAGAAAACATTAAGGTGGAAGGTGAAGAGCACCCGCGTGCACCAGTCGTCACCGTTATGGGACACGTCGATCACGGTAAAACGTCGCTGCTCGATTATATTCGTAAAGCGAAAGTCGCCTCCGGCGAAGCCGGTGGTATTACTCAGCATATTGGTGCTTACCGGGTTAAAACCAGCCAGGGTGAAATTGCCTTTTTGGATACCCCCGGTCACGCCGCGTTTACCGCTATGCGTGCTCGCGGTGCCCAGTGTACAGATGTGGTGATTTTGGTGGTGGCCGCCGATGACGGCGTTATGCCACAGACCGAAGAAGCCATCAACCACGCCAAAGCGGCCGGTGTGCCAATGGTTGTTGCGATTAACAAATGCGACAAAGAAAGCGCCGATCCGGATCGCGTTAAAAACGAGCTGGTTGCCAAGGGTGTTGTTCCGGAAGATTGGGGTGGCGATACGCAGTTTGTTCAGGTGTCGGCACACTCGGGTGCCGGGATTGATGAATTGCTGGAAGCGATTTCATTGCAAGCTGAATTGCTAGAGCTTAAAGCCGTTGTCGATGCGCCAGCGCGCGGCGTGGTAGTTGAGTCGCGGGTCGATAAAGGCCGCGGCGTGGTTGCCACCTTGTTGGTACAGCAAGGTACCTTGAAGCACGGTGACTTAGTGTTAGCCGGCCAAAGCTATGGCCGCGTCCGCGCCGCCACTAACGAGCTAGGTCAGCAAGTGAAAGAAATCGGCCCATCATCGCCGGTAGAGATTCTTGGTCTTGATGCCGCGCCTAGCGCCGGTGACGACTTTGTGGTGCTGAGTGATGAGCGCAAAGCACGCGAAATGGCCGAGTATCGCACTGAGAAAGAGCGTGCCGATCGCATGCAGCGCCAACAGGCAGCCAAGCTTGAAAACATGTTTGCCGGCATGGACGGCGGCGAGAAGAAAGTCTTGCCGGTGGTTGTTAAGGCTGATGTGCGCGGCTCGCTGGAGGCGATTATTGCCTCGCTAGGCGATATTGGTAACGAAGAGGTTGAAGTGCAAGTGGTGTCATCGGGTGTCGGTGGTATTACCGATAGCGATATTAACCTTGCCTTGACCGCTAACGCCATTGTTTTGGGCTTTAACGTTCGCGCCGGCAGCGGCACTCGTCGTATGGCCGAGCAAGAGAGCGTTGAGATTCGCTACTACAGCATTATTTACCAATTGCTGGATGAAGTGAAAAGCGCGCTGTCCGGTATGCTTGATCCTGAGCGTGTCGAAGAAATCATTGGTATTGCCGATGTACGTGAAGTGTTTAGTTCGCCTAAGTTTGGCCAGGTGGCCGGCTGTATGGTGACGGAAGGCACTGTGCACCGTAACAAGCCTATTCGTGTTCTGCGCGATAACGTGGTTATTTTTGAAGGCGAACTCGAGTCTTTGCGCCGCTTTAAAGACGACGTTAACGATGTGCGCAACGGCATGGAGTGTGGCATCGGTGTGAAAAACTACGATGTTAAAGTCGGCGATCAAATCGAAGTCTTTGAAGTTAAAGAGGTGGCTCGCGAGCTGTAATAGCCGCGATACCGCTTCGCCCGGCACTGCGAAGTGCCCTTCAGGGTGTCTCTATTTATAGAGGCGCCCTTTATTCTTTTATGGCGGCTCATCTGTCGCACTCATTGAGCAGGTATACCCATGCCTAGAGAATTTACCCGTTCCGACCGCGTTGGTGATGCGATTCAGCGTTACTTGGCGAATATGATTCAGCAAGAAGTTCGCGATCCCCGTGTGGGGATGGTCAATATCAACGATGTCAAAGTCACTCGTGATATGGCCTACGCTAAAGTCTATGTGACTTTGGTAGGTGCCGATGAAGACGAGAGCCGGACCAGCGTTAGCGTGCTTAACAAGGCGTCGGGCTTTTTGCGCACTATGTTGGCTAAAGAGCTCAACATGCGCACGGTGCCCAAGCTGCAGTTTTATTATGATCACACCTCGGTGCGTGGCCAAGAGTTGTCCTCGCTGATTGACCGTGCGGTGGCCGCCGATAAAGCCAAGTCAGACGACGAGAGCGAATAATGGCGCGTCGACGTAAAGGCCGGGCCGTTGATGGCGTATTGTTGTTGGATAAGCCTTTAGGCGTAAGCTCCAACCATGCCCTGCAGCGCGCCAAGCGCTTGTTTTTTGCCGCTAAAGCCGGCCATACCGGTAGCTTAGATCCGCTGGCGACTGGGGTGTTGCCGGTGTGTTTTGGCGAGGCCACCAAATTTAGCCAGTTTTTGCTGGATGCCGATAAGCGCTACCGTTCGACCTTTGTGCTGGGCGAAAAAACCGCCACGGGAGACGCCGAGGGCGAAGTGCTAGAAACCCTCAGCGCCGCGCATGTTACTGAGGCCGAGGTGCTTAAGGCTATACAGGCGCTGAATGGCGAGATTGATCAGGTCCCGCCGATGTATTCGGCCCTGAAGCAAAACGGTCAACCGCTGTATAAGTTGGCGCGCCAAGGCATCGAGGTCGAGCGCAAGGCTCGGCAAGTGACTATTTACGAGTTTGAGCTACTGGCGTTTCGGCCTGGCGAGCGCGCTGAGATCGATGTGGACGTTAAGTGCAGCAAAGGTACTTATATTCGCTCGCTGGCCGAGGATATAGGCGAGGCTCTCGAGTGCGGTGGCCACGTTAGCGCCTTGCGCCGCACGGCTACAGGGCCGTTTGATGAGTCTCAGTGCGTTACCGTCGATGAGCTGAATGCCGAGCGCGGAGACGGTTTGTCCGAGCTGCTGGATCACCACTTGCTCCCCACTGACACGCCCGTTGCAGCCCTGGCGGCGCTGACCTTGCCCGAGTCTAGCGCCTATTATTTCCGTTTGGGAAACCCGGTAATGGATGCTCAGGTCTACCGCACGGGCGAAGAAGGTGATATGGTGCGTGTCTTTTGTGAAAGTGGCCAATTTTTAGGCGTTGCCACCATTGATGAGGGCCGTGTCGCCCCTAAACGTTTAGTCGCAAACCCCGCTAGCGCAAGCTGAGCGGTTGATTGTGCAGGCGTAATATAAGCGCTTTCGAATTTACCGATTTGTCGGTAAATCCCTTGTCTACGGACTGGGGCTACTATCTGCCCAGCAGATAGCCTTGCTAGTAAGCGATCTTGCTAGTGATAACCTTGGCCTACCTGTAAATATGCACGGGTATGGCTGTAAATCACGCATATTGAATGAGGATATGATTATGGCACTAAGTGCTGCTGATAAAGCTGAAATTGTAAAAGAGTATCAACAAGCTGAAGGTGATACTGGTTCTCCTGAAGTACAAGTTGCACTGTTGACCCACAACATCAACAAGCTGCAAGGTCACTTCGCCGGCCACAAACAAGATCACCACTCCCGTCGCGGTTTGATCCGCATGGTAAACCAGCGTCGTAAGCTGCTGGACTACCTTAAGGGTAAAGATACCAGCCGTTACGCTGCACTGATTCAAAAACTGGGTCTGCGTCGCTAATTGCACTGTGCCCGCTTATGCGGGCACTTTTTTGTTGTACACCATATTTGACCGACAAGCTGCGTAGAGCAAGCAAACGCAAAAAAGGATAGAAGAGTGAATCCGATTATTAAGAAATTCCAGTATGGTGATCAAACCGTAACTCTGGAAACCGGACGCATCGCGCGTCAGGCTACCGGTGCGGTTATGGTGACTATGGGCGAAACCGCAGTATTGGTTACTGTGGTTGGCGCCAAAGAGGCCAAGCCAGATCAGCCGTTTTTCCCGCTGTCTGTGCACTACATTGAAAAAGCGTACGCTGCCGGCAAAATCCCCGGTGGCTTCTTTAAGCGCGAAGGTCGCCCGACCGAAAAAGAAACCCTGACCTCACGCTTAATTGACCGCCCCATTCGTCCGCTGTTTCCGAACGGCTTTATGAACGAAGTGCAGGTGGTTTGTACCGTTATGTCTACCTGCAAAACCACCGACCCAGATATTGCGGCAATGATTGGTACTTCTGCGGCACTGGCGGTATCGGGTATTCCGTTTAGCGGCCCAATTGGTGCGGCGCGCGTTGGTTACACCACCGACGGCGGTTACCTGTTAAACCCTAACTATGAAGCGCAAAGCACTTCTGAGTTAGACATGGTTGTAGCCGGTACAAAAGATGCGGTATTGATGGTTGAGTCAGAGGCTAACGAACTGCCTGAAGACATTATGCTGGGTGCGGTACTGTATGCTCACCAAGAGATGCAAGCAGTTGTTCAGGCTTGTGCTGAGCTCGCCCGCGACGCTGGCAAGCCAACCTGGGAGTGGGCGCCTGCGCCAGAGAAGACTGATTTAGTGGCTGCGCTTGAGCGCGATTTTGCTGAATCTATCGGCGTTGCCTACCGCATTACCGATAAAGCTAAACGCTATGATCGTTTGGGCGAGCTGCGCAATCAGGCGGTTGCCGAGCTGGCTAAAGAAGGCTCTGAGTACAGCGAAGACGACGTTAAAAAAGTCTTTGCCAAAGTCGAGAAATCCATTGTTCGCAGCCGCATTGTGGCCGGCGAGCCTCGTATTGATGGCCGCGACGCTAAAACCGTTCGTGCGATCGACGTTGAAGTCGGTGTGCTGGGTAAAGCTCATGGCTCGGCGCTGTTTACCCGTGGTGAAACGCAGGCTATTGTTGTTGCTACCTTGGGCAACGCTCGCGATGCACAGATCATCGATGCCCTGGAAGGCGAGCGTAAAGACCCCTTCATGCTGCACTACAACTTCCCTCCTTACTCCGTGGGCGAAGCCGGCCGTATGGGTGGCACTGGTCGTCGTGAAATCGGTCACGGCCGCTTGGCGCGTCGTGGTATTGCCGCCGTTTTACCTGAACTGGAGTCTTTCCCTTACACCTTGCGTGTTGTGAGCGAGATTACCGAGTCTAACGGTTCTAGCTCGATGGCCTCTGTATGTGGCTCGTCATTGGCACTAATGGATGCCGGTGTACCGCTTAAGGCGCCTGTTGCTGGTATCGCCATGGGCCTGGTTAAAGACGACGAGAAATTCGCTGTTTTGACCGATATTTTGGGCGATGAAGATCACCTGGGCGACATGGATTTTAAAGTGGCCGGTACCTCTAGCGGTATCACGGCGCTGCAAATGGATATCAAGATTGAAGGTATCACTGAGCAGATCATGGAGATTGCATTGGAGCAGGCCCTGCAGGCTCGTTTGCACATCCTCGATGAGATGAACAAAGTGCTTTCTGTATCGCGCGATACCGTGAGCGACAATGCGCCACGCTTTGAAACCATCAAAGTTAATCCAGATAAAATTCGTGACATCATCGGTAAAGGCGGCGCTACTATTCGCTCGATTACCGAAGAGACCGGTGCCTCTGTGGACATCGACGACGATGGTACTGTTAAGATCTACGCCGTTGACGGCGCAGCGCTGCAAGCGGCCGTTGATAAGATCGAAGGTATTACCGCCGAAGCCGAGATTGGCGCCACCTACGAAGGTACCGTGGTTCGCATCGTCGACTTTGGTGCGTTTGTTAACTTCTTACCCGGTAAAGATGGCCTTGTGCACATCTCGCAAATCGCCGAAGAGCGTGTTAACGCTGTAAGCGATTACTTGAAAGAAGGCCAAGTGGTGAAGGTGAAGTGTCTGGACGTGGATCAGCGTGGTCGTATCAAGCTGTCTATTAAAGAAGCCATCGCCGATCAAAAAGCAGAGCAAGGCGGCGACGCTGAGCCTGTGGCGCAAGAAGAGCCAAAAACAGAGTCGTAATTGTTTTTGTCGCTTAGCGTGAAAAGCCGCCTTCGGGCGGCTTTTTTATGCCTCTATATAAATCGTCGTCTATGTTTGGCACTAATGAGCTGGAGTCGGACAATAACAGGGAGTACCTACGTGGTGAAGGGTATTGCAGAAAGGTTTGACAACGTTGTCTTTAGCGGATATTGTCTCTTTAGTGAGACAAATAAGTCACTATACTAAAAGGCGAGATACACGCCCGTAGATAAGTTTTAACAATAACGATGTTTCCCCACTGGCGGTGATGCCCTGGGGCACTGGAACGTACAGGTACCTTTATGAGTAACGAAACCGTCGCTGCGACTCCTGCGTCACCCCAATCTAGTCATAGCGTATTGATTCCCATGGCTATTGTGGCAGGCCTATTTTTCATATTTGGCTTTGTCACTTGGCTAAATGGCGCATTAATTCCATTTTTACAAACAATCTGTGATTTGACGGCTTTTCAAGCGATGCTAGTCGCCTCAGCTTTTTATGCCGCCTACACCGTCATGGCGATGCCTATGGCGTATATTATCGAACGTACTGGCTACAAAAACGGTATGGCGATTGGTTTGTTTATCGTCGCCGTCGGCGCACTGGTTTTTATCCCTGCGGCTTATGGTCGTCATTTTAGCGTCTTCCTACTGGCGCAGTTTGTCGTCGGTACGGGCCTTACAATTTTGCAAACTGCGTCTAACCCTTATGTTGTAAAACTTGGTCCTCCTGAGTCTGCTGCGGTACGTATCTGTGTGATGGGCCTGCTTAATAAAGGCGCAGGTGTGGTCGCTCCTATCGTTTTCTCGGCGCTGGTGTTGTCTGGTATTAGCGGCGTGTCTGACGTGGAGCTGGCGGCACTGTCTGAGAGCGCACGCGATGCAAAGCTGCATGAGTTGGCAGCTCAGTTGGTTTCTCCCTACGTAGGTATGGCCATTGTTCTGGCGGTGTTAGGTGTCGCGATGCTGTTTGCTCCCATCCCTGACATTGAAGACGAGGTCCTAGAGGGGCAGGAAGAGGGTGATATTCGCTTGTCGGGCGTGTTTCAGTTCCCGCATCTAGTGTTGGGGGCTTTGGCACTGTTTTTTTATGTCGGTGTAGAAGTAATTGCTGGCGATGCCATCGGCTTATTGGGAAAGCAAGCCGGTCTTAGTAGTTCGGTCAGTTCAATGCTCACCTCTTACACTATGATCTTTATGGTAATTGGTTATTTAGCTGGAGTGGTGGCTATTCCTCGCTATATCAGCCAGCAAACTGCGTTGATGTGCTCCGCTATCTTGGGCATTATTTTTACTGTTTGCGTGATGACGGGATCGCTGCAAAGCACTGTTATGTCCGCCGCAACGCTTAGCCTATTTGGTATGCCTGAGATTCCCAACGCCGTTTACTTTGTGGCGCTGCTCGGTTTTGCCAATGCTATGTGCTGGCCCGCCATTTGGCCTCTGTCATTGCAGGGGCTCGGTAAGTACACCAGTAAGGGCGCAGCGCTGTTAATTATGGGTATTGCCGGTGGCGCTGTGCTGCCACCCATCTACGGTCACTTTGCCGATACGGGTGACGGCCAGCTGGCTTATGTGGTTTCTATTCCCGCTTATTTGTATATCTTGTTTTACGCGGTTAAAGGTCACAAGCTTACCCGCTGGAAATAGTTTGGTCGCCCGTTAAGATTACTTTTTGCCCGGCTTATGCCGGGCTTTTTTGTTTGCGCCTTTATAGTATCCGCCAGTGATGGTTGCGCAGTTTTGATTCCCGCTTGGGTGTTACTTTCGTGCGATTTAACTGCGACAGCCAAATGTAAACTTGCCAAAAAATTCTCCCTTTTTTTTAAGACGGGGCCATCGATTTAGTGTTTTTGTTTTCAAGTTATTGAATCTAAAGTGAATTCCGGTCTGGCATGGTCTCTGCTTATGTCCTTAGCATATTACAAAAAACAGGAGAAATCGGCATGAGCACTAAAACGGTATCAGGTCTTGGGTTAATGAAGTTGACGGCTGTGCTTGCGGTCTTAACGATGGTGGGTTGTGGCGGTGGTAATGACTCTAGTTCAGTGTCGAGTAGTTCATCGTCAGCTGTCAGCTCGGTGGGGGGCGGCTCGAGTAGTTCTGAGCCGGCAGTAAATAATCCTCCTATAGTTGATGCTGGCGAAGATGCATCGGTGTCAGCAGGGGAGCGAGTTACATTGCAGGCAGTGGCAAGTGATAGTGATGGCGAGCTAGGTGCAATATTGTGGCGTCAGGTGGCGGGGCCGAGCGTGGCCTTGCGGCTTCGTGGAAACGGTGAGGCTGAGTTTACAGCTCCATCAACCGGTGCGGCAGCGGAGCAGTTACTTTCATTTGAGGCATCGGTCGAAGACGATGACGGCGCCTCCATGTCGGATACAGTTTTGTACACGGTGCTGAGAGTTAATCAGGCGCCAGTTGTTAATGCGGGTGCGTTACAGGTGTTGTCGCAGCCATCACGGGTGACGCTCAGCGCTAACACATATGACGTGGACGGCTCCGTCGAGTCGTTCAGCTGGGAGCAGCTGGAAGGTACGCCAGTTGTTATTGAAGATGCCAACACATTAATGCCTCAGTTTAACCTTCCTGCCGTGGAGGGTGGGCTAGGTGAAGATCGTTATGTGTTTCAGTTGTCCGCAGTTGATAACGACGGTGTGAGCTCGTCAGATAATGTTACAGTAGTGTTGATTCAGGAGAACTCTCCAGAAATCTCATTAGACTTTCCCCCTTCAAATAGCGGTTTTGACGGGGAGGCGATCGCCGCCTATGGTCAAGTGGAGGCATTTGATGGCGCTACAGTTGAGCAAGTAACGGTAAGTTCTGCGATAGACTCGATTATTGCCGTTGTGAGTGACGATGGTCACTGGCGCGTTAATGGTTTATTAACCGACACTCAAACTAATGTAATTGATATTACGATTGCTGCCGTGGATGATGAAGGTCGCTCCAGTTATATGCAGTCGAAGCTGTTCCGCTCGGGACCAGCTGAGTCTCAATATGGAGAGGCGTGGTCGAGCCCAGTTGCAGTTGTTCCTGACCCGATGAGTGATATGGCGTGGATACTTGCGCAGGGCGAGGACGACAATTCGATAAGGATTGCACTTGCTGACTTGGTAACTGGTGATGTAGCAGAAACTGCTATGGAGTTTGAGCAATTGAACGATACGATTTTGCCAGTTGTTACTGATATGGCTTTGAGTCAAGATGCAGCGACGCTCCTTATTAGTGGTTATTATGAAGGTGAGGAGGGGCCTTCCGGTGTTGTGTTGAAAGTTAATTTGGAATCGATGACGTTGAGCACTTTGTATCAGGTTGATGAAAATAGTGTGTTGAATCAGCCAGCCAGTTTGGCGATTGCTACTGATGGTTTGTTGTATATTACTGATGTAATTGGCTCGAAAGTCGTGTCGATGGATGTGATTACTGGTGAGTGGGAAATTGTCGCTGATGGGGCAACCACAGATGTCGCTATTGGTATTCCACAGCATATCGTATGGACGGGATTGGACGATGAAGCCGTGATTGCTCAGCAGACCTCAAACGGCATTGATCTTGTTGGTTTAGACTTTAGGGGTGAAGAAACCTATTCTCGCTCAGTTGCAAACTTAGGAGAATTAGCCGCTGGACCTATCACTGCAGATACAGCGCTTAACTTAATTGCGAATGAACTTGGCGATAAGGTTTATGTATTGTCTCAGGTGAAAAACACCCTCTCTGAGATAAATATTGTAAGCGGGGAGGTGGTGAGTGTGGTTGATGGCGTGTTTCCCAATGGAGCTGGGGCTGCTGACATGGTCTTTAGTGGTGACTATCAGAGAATGTACATTGTCGCTAAATCGCTAAATCGTGACTTAATTTATAGTATTGATATGCAGTCCGGCACGAAAGTGCAGTTAACGCAAGTAAGTATGTAAAGCTGGTAGATAAAGGCACGCGCTCAATGAGCGTGTGCCTTTTCATACATTCAAACATTTTCTTTCGATTGACCCACCAACACTGCGCCCCAAGCCCGCAGTTTTTCAAAGCCGAGCAAACAAATCGCTACAGCGGCGACTGCGCCGAGAACACCCAACCAGCCAAGTGCTTGATACTCCGAAAAGCAAGTCCAGATAAACTGTCCAACGCACAAGGCGGCAACGACTAGCAGTGTAGGCTTTCGGCCAATCAGCCCAACGATAAAGACTCCCAGAGGGGCTCCCAGTGCCACTACTGGAGCGGCAGCAAGCCAGTTTTCGTACACGCCCTCTTGCCAGTTTCCCAGTGCGCTTTTTATTACCACTCCGTAAATAGAGTTCATGGCCATAATGACCACCGAGGTTGGGATGGCGATCTTTAAATCGGCGCGGCACAACAGCACTAGTGCGGCGTAAATGACCATATCGATACCGACGCCGGTAACGGCCACGGCCAGCGCACTGGATAATATGCCCAGCATTAAGCCTAAGCGAATATCCCAGCGCTCGTTAAAGTCGGTCATGCCGCTGTGACCGGCAATTTCATCGATGCGGTATAGGTGCAATAGGCCAAAGCTGCCCCAGAGAACGGCAAAGATAATTTTGATCCAAAGGTCGGCGACAAACGGGGCAATAAAAACAATGCCGATCGGTGTGCCGATTAAGGCGCCGAGCATTGCGCCTTTTAATATCGGCCAGGCGAGCGGTTGGCGGCGAGCGAAAATAAAGATGCTGGCACTGACCATGCCGATGGACTGTACGGCAAAGCTGAAGTCGCGCCCCAAGCTTGCGGGTAGATCAAATAGTAGCACCAGCACCGGAAACCCTACGGTACCGCCACCCATGGGGGTAGAGCCTGCCGCGTAGCTACCTATGGCCATCGCCAGCGCAATGGGCCAATGATCTTTAGCAGCGGCCCAAGCACCCTCCGCTTGAATCAAAAACAGCCACACACCATAAAAAATGACTAGCCAGAGCAACCATACCCATAAGTGGGGGCGTGGTTTAGGTTGGATTGACATAGCTTGCTTAGTGCTCCAGGTAGGTTCAAGAGGACGGTCTACAGTGGGCGCTATGATACGTTATCTTTAGGGCTTAGGCATCTGGGGGTATTGATAGGCCGCTTGTCATATTTACACATTGCCTGGTGAGTAATGTAGGTTGTACTGTGATTGGCGGCATGAGGCGGCCAGTGGCGTGCGTGTGTGATTGGAACAACCCTTGCCTAGCAACTAGTATGAGAGAAAGCGTGAGGTTATGGCTCGCCTGCGCGTTTTAACGGTGCACTTATTCGTGCGCTCTATTGCTCGGTTGCCTGAAATCGGGCCGATCTGAAAGGAGAGGTATGTCGACCTATTGGCACCAGACTCTGGCATTTGCACAGCAATTACGCCATGAGTTACACGCTCAGCCCGAACTTGGCTGGCAAGAGCACAACACGGCACAGCGCATTCGTGCCGAGCTCGATCGTCTCGACATCCGCTGGCGTGCTTGCGCGGGCACCGGAACAGTAGCTTGGCTAAACTCCGGTGCTAAGGGCGCAGGCGTGCGCTCAGTGGCGTTGCGGGGAGATATCGACGCGTTGCCGATTCACGAGCAGTCGGCGGTCGAGTGGCAATCCCAAGTGCCCGGTTGCATGCACGCGTGCGGACACGATGGTCATACTGCGGCACTTATGGCCACTGCCGCGTGGCTCAAGCACGTTGAAGCGCAACTGCCCGGTCCGGTTACCTTGCTGTTCCAGCCCGCCGAAGAGGGCGGCCACGGCGCCCGAAAAATGATTGACGATGGCGCGTTGGATGGCGTCGACTGTATTTACGGCTGGCACAACTGGCCAGCCATCGGGTTTGGCAAGCTGGTGTGCCCAGACGGGATCGTCATGTGTGGCAACGGCACCTTCCACATTACGGTGCACGGCAAAGGTGGGCACGCCAGTCAGCCAGAGCTTTGCCGCGACCCGGTGTTGGCGGCCAGTGCTATTACTTTAGCTTTACAACAAGTGGTGAGCCGCCGTTTGGCGCCGCAGCAAACCTGTGTGGTCAGCGTCACCTCGATTGACGCGCGCGCGGCCGCGACAGTGATTCCCGAGCAAGCCGTGATTGGTGGCAGTATTCGTGTATCCGATACTGCGGCTCGCGATGCAGTCAATCAGCTGATTACTGACATTGCACAACAAACGGCAGCGAGTTATGGGGTTGAGTGCGAGGTAGAGATCATGCCGCGCTATAACCCGACCATTAACCACCCAGAGCCAGCGGCTGCGGTACGCGACAGCTGGCGGGCGCTGTATGGTGATGATGCGCTCGATACCCCCACCCGCCTTCCCATTATGGCCTCCGAAGACTTTAGTTATTACCTGCAAGAAGTCCCGGGCGCTTTTGCGTTAATCGGCGCCGATGACGGAATTGGCCACGCCGATCCCTGTCACAGTTCACACTACGATTTTAATGACCGCTTGCTTGAACCTGTGGTGCGGTTATACGCCCAACTTGTGGGCGCGCCGCTACCGTAAATTTTATTTTGATCGTTGGCACCAGCCGACGTGTTGTGCCAAGGCACTTTTAAGGAGACGAGTATGAGCATATTTGAACAGCGCGAATCCGAAATAAGAGGCTATTGCCGCGTTTACCCCGTTGTGTTTGACACAGCGAGTAATGCGCGACAGACGGATGACCAAGGCAATGAATACATCGATTTCTTTGCCGGTGCTGGGGTACTAAATTTTGGCCACAACAACGAGCGTATGAAAAAAGCAGTCATTGATTACATTAACGCCGACGGAGTGACGCACAGTCTGGACATGCACAGCACTGCCAAGCGCCGTTTTATGGAACGTTTTACCAAAACGATTTTAGAGCCGCGCGGTATGCCCCATAAAATGCAATTTATGGGGCCCACCGGCACTAACTCGGTTGAGGCCGCGCTTAAAATTGCACGCCGTGCCACCGGGCGCACCGACATTGTCGCGTTTACCCACGGTTTTCACGGGATGACGTTGGGGGCACTTGCCTGTACTGCAAACCAAGCTTTTCGCGGCGCTGCCGGTGTCCCGCTGAACCATGTGTCGCATTACCCATTTGGTGCTGACAAACACACCGCCGACAACCCGCTAAGCAACGGCAAAGATGTGATCGATGAACTGCGCGCGTTGTACCGCGATGGTTCAAGCGGTATTTTGCCCCCGGCGGCTTTTATGGTCGAGACCATTCAGGCCGAGGGCGGCGTTAATGTTGCCGATAAAAAATGGCTGCAAGATCTGCAAGCGCTCGCTAAAGAGGTAGGCTCGCTCTTTATTATCGATGACATTCAGGCCGGTTGTGGACGCACCGGCAGCTATTTTAGTTTTGATACCTTAGACCTAGATCCAGATGTGGTGTGCCTTGCCAAAGGCCTTGGTGGGTGGGGTACGCCTATGGCGATGAACTTAGTCAAACCCGAGGTGGATAAACACTGGAAGCCCGGTGAGCACACCGGTACTTTCCGCGGCCAGGGCCTGAGTTTTGTGGCAGGCGCCGAAGCGCTCAGTTACTTTGAAGACGACAGTTTTATGCAAACGGTTCTCGCCAAAGGCAAGGTCATGCATGAAGCCATCGCACCGCTTGAGAGCACCTTTGACGATGTGCAAATACGCGGTACCGGGATGATTTATGGCGTAGACGTCGGTAACGGTGAACGTGCCAAAGCGATTGTTGCCGCGTGCTTTGCCGATGGTTTACTCGTGTCTGCCTGCGGCTCTGGTGGGCGCGTCGTTAAATTAATTCCACCGCTTACCATCCCCGACGCTGATTTACAGCAAGGTTTGGAAACGTTAGTGACCCACACTAAAAAGGTGATGGAGGTGGCAGCATGAGACAGCGGGATGATATGACGTTTCCGTTTGAGGAGTACGAGCGTCGCTTGAGCGAGCTGCGCACACGTATTCAGCAGCGGCATTTAGACGCGGTGGTGATAACCGATCCTGAAAATATTATGTACCTTACGGATTATCAAACGACTGGGTATTCATTTTTTCAGGCGTTGGTGGTGCCGCTAGAAGATGAGCCTTTTATGATTACCCGGGCGATGGAAGAGTCCAATATTATCGCCCGTACTTGGGTCGAGCGCACGCGACCCTACCCAGATACGGGGGACGCCATTCAAATGCTGGTGGATGCACTGCGCTCGTTTGGTTTGGCGAATAAACGTATCGGCTACGAGCGCAATAGCTATTTCTTTCCGGCGTACCAGCAAGATTTTGTCCACACTACCTTAACCGACGGTAAGTTATTGGACTGCTTTGGTATCGTCGAGCAAGGGCGCATTTGTAAGTCGCCCGTCGAGATTGATTTAATGCGACGTGCGGCAACGGCCACAGAAGCTGGCATGCAAGCGGGCATTGCCGCCTGTGAAGCGGGCGCTACCGAGAATGAAATCGGCGCGGCTATTAGCTCCGGGATGTTTCGCGCCGGTGGCGAGCCGCCCGCCGTTATGCCCTACGTTACCTCCGGCCCGCGTTCGATGATCGGGCACGCCACGTGGGAGGGACGCGTTGTGCAACCTGGCGAGCATGTGTTTTTAGAGGTTGGTGGCTGTTATCGCCGTTATCACACCGCCATGATGCGTACCGTGGTGATGGGCAACTTGTCCGACTCTATGTACAAAGCGCAAGAGAAAATGAAGCAGGCTCTGGCCGCCGTGCATGAGAATTTTCAACCGGGAATGACCGTGTCGGATGCGGATAATTTAGTGCGCAATATTATTTCTGACAATGACGTCGGTGCACGCTTGGTGACTCGCTCGGGTTACTCCATCGGTATTGCGTTTCCTCCCAGTTGGGATGAGGGCTATATCGTCAGTTTAAAACAGGGCGAGTCGACCATACTGCAAGAGGGTATGACATTTCATATTATCCCTTGGATGTGGGGCGTCGATGGTGACAAAACCTGCGGTACCTCCGATACCATTTATATTACCTCTGAGGGCTGTGAGTCCTTCTTTAGCATGGATCAAAATTTTTCTGTTAAGCCCGAGCATGGCGCGGGGTCGGTAGCGCAGCTTTCCAGCTCGCGAAAAAGTAAAAGTGCATCAAAAAATGAGAAAGACAAAAGCGCTGATAAACCGCACAGCGCAGCCCCCGATGATGCTCAACACGACAGCCAGTGAGGACTTTATGTTAACTGCTACGAACCCTTATTCCGGGAACAAGATTGCCGATTACCCTGCACTTGATCAAGCGGCAATGAGCGAGCGAATCGGCGACGCGAGTGCCGCGTTCAGCTCCTGGAAAGCTAAAAGTTTTGCCGAGCGCGCCGAGGTGTTGCGCGCTGTTGCCAAAAAGCTGCGCGAGCAAAAGCCAGCCATTGCCAAGCTGATGGCCGATGAAATGGGTAAGCCGATTAAAGAGGGCGGCCCCGAGGTCGAAAAGGCCGCCGTGTGTGCGGAGTTTTATGCCGACAACGCCGAAGATTTTTTGGCGGCCGAGACGCTGGCATCCGATGCGAGCGTAAGCTACGTGCGTTATCAGCCGTTGGGAACATTGCTGGGGATTTTGCCTTGGAACGCACCATTGTGGTTGGCGTTTCGTTATTTGGCCCCGGCGCTAATGGCCGGTAACACCTGTGTGATGAAGCACGACCCTAATGTGCCGGCTAGCGCGCAAGCCATCGCCGATGCGTTTGCCGCTGCCGGTGCGCCGGCCAACATCATGGTTAATTTGCCCATCGAAACCTCGCTGGCAGAGGCGGCTATTCGCGATCCGCGCATCATGGCGGTCTCCTTTACCGGCTCCGCCGGCGCCGGTGCCAAGGTGGCGGCGGTGGCCGGCAGCGAGATTAAACCGGCGGTGTTAGAGTTGGGCGGCTCCGACCCTTGTATCGTTATGGCCGATGCCGACTTAGAAAAGGCCGCGAATATTGCGGTGCTGTCGCGTATTATCAACGCAGGTCAGTCGTGCATTGCGGCCAAGCGCATCTTGGTTGAGCAAAGCATCTACCCCGAGTTTTTGGAGATGCTGCGCACCCGGTTGGCGGCATTAACGTTAGGTGATCCGGCCCTCGATACGACCGATGTTGGGCCTATCGCCCGCGATGATTTACGACAAAACCTGCACCGCCAGGTGAGTGAAACTATTAATGCCGGGGCCCGTTGTTTGCTGGGTGGCGAGCTGCCCGCCGGTGACGGTTATTTTTATCCGGTAACCTTGTTGGCCGATGTCACCTCTGACATGTGTGCGTTTCGTGAAGAAACCTTTGGGCCAGTCATGGCCGTGGCTCCGGTGGCCGACTTAGAGCAGGCGGTCAGTATAGCCAACGATACCGAGTTTGGTTTAGGTGCCGCCTTGTGGATGGCGGATAGCAAGGCAGCACAGGAGGTTGCCGGGCGCATAAACGCCGGCCAAGTGGCGATTAACGGTATCGTTAAAACCGATCCGCGCTTGCCCAGCGGCGGTATCAAGCGCTCGGGCTATGGCCGCGAGCTCGGTCCGCACGGCATTAAAGAGTTTGTAAACGCTAAGCAGGTCTGGGTGGGTTAGAGCGGATTGCATAGGGGCCGACTCTGGCTCCTATGGCGTCGACCGGTTGTGGTATCATGTGTTGTTTTTAACGCCACGGCCGCCCCTGACTCGGATCTATAAATGGTACAGCGCAAATTATTTTTTGTATCAGCACTTTGCTTGCTGCTGGTGTCGGGTTTTTTGGCCACTAGTTTAGTCAGTTATTTTGTCGCCAAAGACTCGGTTGCCACGCAGCTCCAAGAGCAAATGTTACCGCTGACCAGCGACAATATTTACTCTGAAATCCAGCGCGACTTGCTCCAGCCGTTACTTATTTCGTCGTTGATGGCTCACGATACCTTCGTGACTCGCTGGGTTACCGAGGGTGAGCGCGACCCGCAAAAAATCGCCGAGTACCTCGGCCGCATTCAAAGTAAGTACGACACCATCACCGCGTTTTTTGTCTCGGAGCAAACGCGCAATTACTACCATCCTAGCGGTGTTCTTAAGCAGGTCGATGCGACTAATCCCGATGACGATTGGTACTTTCGTGCTCGCGGATTATCGGAAGATTACGAGATTAACGTCGATCACGATACTGCGGACCGCACCCGCCTAAGTATTTTTGTTAATTACCGCGTGCTCGACGATCAGGGCAATCTGGTGGGGGTTACCGGAGTTGGCTTGTCGGTAGCGTCGGTGATGGCACTGATAGAAGACTACCAAGAGCGCTATGGGCGCAAAATTTATTTTGTCGATCGCGAGGGGCAGGTCACTCTGCACGGCAGCGGTTTTAATGACGCCATGCGCTTAAAGAACAAAGCGGGGCTCGACCGTTTGTTTGTGCGTGTTTTGACAAGCCCCAGTGCATCGGTCGCGTATAACGCCAAAGATGGCAATAAAATTTACCTTAATAGCCGCTTGGTGCCTGAGTTTGATTGGTATTTAATTGTCGAGCAGGTCAACGACCCGGCCGCCCAGCGCATTGAGCGCGCGCTGATTATTAACGTGCTGGTATCGCTGGCGATTACCGTTATTGTGTTGCTGATAGCTTATTTTACGCTGCGCGGATATCAGCGCAGGCTTGAGCAAATGGCTACCCAAGACAAGCTCACCGGCGCCGCCAGTCGCCAAGTGTTTGATATTGTTTTTAGTCGCGCGGTTAAAGGCGCGCGGCGACGTCACACCTCGGTAGCATTGGCGAGTATGGATCTGGATCACTTTAAAAATATCAATGATACCTATGGTCACCAATGTGGTGACGAGGTGATTCGTACGGTTTCTTCGATTGCCTCATCCTGCGTCCGCGATACGGATACGTTGTGCCGCTGGGGTGGCGAAGAGTTTTTATTGCTACTAGAAGATTGCGATCTAAAGCGTGCCACCGAGGTGGCCGAGTCGATTCGCGCGGTGGTGGAAGCCCACGAGTTTCGGTTTGGACGCGACTTGGTCCGGGTAACCGTTAGCTTGGGGGTGACGGTGCAGCGGCCCGATGAGTCGCTTAATGCCTTGGTGGACCGGGTTGATCGTGCGCTCTATAGCGCCAAGCGGGACGGACGTAACCGGGTCGGTGTGCAGGCTTAGCCAACGGTGAGTTTTCGCAAACGCCTAATATACGTAAAGATGGGTGTGTAACGGGTTACATTGAGGTTTTTAGCTGCTAAGCTTGCCTCAACCATAACCTTAAGGAGTCGCTATGACGTTGCTTCGCTGTGCTTTTATGCGCTTTACGTTATCTGTCTTGCTGGGCCTGACAGCTCTGCCTGTGTATGCCTTTGATGAGTTTATTAGCCGCGATGGTCATAGATTGCTGGAGGGGGGAAAAGAGTTTCGTTTTGCCGGCATTCACGCCCCAGAGCTGCATCGTATTGAAGATGACGCCCGTGGCGCTTGCGCGGCGGACCCTCGAGGCTGGGGGCAGTATTTTCGCTGGCCCACCGCCGATGAACAAGAGAACTGGATAAAAGCGCTGGTCAAAAGTGGCCATCGCGCTATGCGTGTTTACGTTTTATCGGTGGCAACTCCGTCGGATGCTGAATGCGGCCGCGAGACCCATATATTGCCCCCTGTGCAAGCCGATGGGATGCCGCGCTTGAATGAGGCGGCGATGGTGCACTACGATCGTATGATCGCCCTGGCCGATCAGTACGGATTGCGTTTGATTTTGCCCTTTATCGATCACTGGAAGTGGTGGGGCGGGCGCGAGCAACTGGCGGCTTTTTACGATGAATCGGCCGATGACTTTTACGATACCGAAAGTAAAACCTACGCCGCCTACCAAGATATTATTCGTCAGGTTATTAATCGCACCAACACCATCACTGGCCGCGTTTATAAAAATGAAAAAGCCATTATGGCGTGGGAGACAGGAAATGAGTTAAGAGACTCTACCGAGCCTTTCGTGCGTACAACTGCCGCGCTTATTAAAGAGCTGGACAGTAACCACTTGGTGATTGATGGCACTTATTTAAAAGTCAATAAGTTCGCGCTGGATGACCCTAACGTGGATATTATCTCTAATCACTTTTACACCACCAACAACAATAATAACCCCGAACAAGTACTGTCGGACTTGCAGGCGATTGACGGCAAAAAAGTCTATTTGATCGGTGAGTTTGGTCTGCGCGATGCCGAAGGCTTGAATGATATTATGCAAACGGCGGTGCACTCTGATTATAACGGCGCAAGAGCGGCCGGTGTTTTTATTTGGGGGTTTCGCGGGCATCGTCATAACGGTGGTTTTTATTGGCATAAAGAGTACACTGGGCACTATAGTTACCATATTCCGGGCTTCCCCGAAGGCGATGCTAACGAAGAGCGTAAGGTGGTGAACTTAGTGCGTACCGCGCAGGCGCAAATGGTGGGCCTAGATGCGCCTGCGCCTTTGCCAAAACCAGAGCCGCCCAAGCTGCGCGCCATTGCCGATCCGCGTGAGCGCATCGACTTTTTAGGCGCGCCACTGGGGCGCACTTATCGCATTGAGCGAGCCACCGATGCGTCTGGCCCGTGGCAGGTGATCGGAGACAACATCTCTGACGGCTTGCAAGAGTATCGCCCGTATGAGCAAGCGCTGTTTCGCGATACCGACGACTTAGTGCCAGGGCAAATGTATTACTATCGAGTCGTTGCCCGCAACGAGAGCGGTGAATCCGACCCCTCTAATGTGGCGCAAGTAGTCTTACCTTAGCGCTTCCTAAAGCGCTTGTTGCACTGCAAAAAATGGCTTAGGGTAGTGGCTGATATGCACACTTTAAGTCATTTATGCCAACGATTATTGCAATAATGTCAGCGCTTGCCGCTCCTGTTAAACGTTATCGGTTTGCGCTGACGTGGCTGCTTTTTAGTGCTTGCTCGCTCGCTGCGCTGGGGGGGTGCTCCTCTGTGCCCTCCTATGGTGAGGTTCCGCAATCGCTCACGATTCATATCTTAGCTAACAGCAGTAAGCAGTTTACCTATCGTTTGGGGCAGGCCGCCGAAATGTCGCCAAGGGCATTGGTGCAGGCGCCGCGCTATGTTCCCGATCGCCGTGATTACGAGAAACTACAGCGCCGCACCGCTTACGTGGTAGCGGCGACGGGGTATTGCCGCACGGGATACATGGAGCTGGATTTTCGCCTAAATATGCAGCAGCAGTGGCTGCGGGGTGAGTGTAAAGAAAGTGCCAGTGAGGCTGATATTAAACATTTTGCCGATCAGTCCCGCGTGTCACTAGACAGTCTCGCTGAGTAGGTTTTTGGCTCGCCCCTACTACGAATCTAAATCCAAGGTATACTGGCGCGGTTTCTAGCCCCAGATCCTGGAGATCGCCGATGAACCTGCCGAGCCTTTACCTTAAACCACAAACTGACCGACGCCTGCGTCGTGGCCATTTGTGGGTCTATAGCAACGAGGTGGATGTTAAGCGCAGTCCGCTAAAGGTGTTTAGTCCCGGCCAGCAGGTGCGGCTTCTTAATAATCGAGATGAGCTGTTGGGGGTGGCCCTGATCAACCCCGCCAGCTTAATTTGTGCTCGGCTGATTAGCCGAGATGAAACGCTACTCGATGCCCGGTTGCTGCAGTCGCGCTTTGCCAATGCACTTTCTTTGCGCGAGCAGGCTTTTAGTCAGCCCTATTACCGTTTAATTTTTGGCGACAGTGATTTGCTGCCAGGTTTGGTGGTGGATCGCTTTGGCGATTATCTCGTCGTGCAAATTGCCTCGGCCGGAATGGAAGCCGTGCGGGATTTAGTGGTTGAGCAGTTAGTGGCGCTATTGCAGCCTGTGGGTGTTTTGTTGGCCAACGATCACAGCGCACGCGAGCTGGAAGGGCTGACCCGCTACACCGAAGTGGCTTATGGCACAGTGCCAGATGAGGTTGAGCTGATCGAAAACGAAACGCGGTTTGTGGCACCGGTGGCATCGGGGCAAAAAACCGGTTGGTTTTTCGATCACCGGGTTGGCCGGGCGCAGTTGCGCCAGTGGGTTAAAGGTAAGCGCGTTCTGGATGTGTTCTCTTATATTGGCGGCTGGGGTATTCAAGCGGCGACCGCCGGTGCCGAGCGGGTAGTGTGTGTCGATGCATCGGCCCGTGCGATTGCCGGTGTTATCGCCAATGCCGAGCTAAACGGCGTGCAAGATTGCGTTAGCGGGCGACAGGGCAAGGCAATTGAAGTGATGAAAGCGCTGCTGGCCGAGGGCGCAAAATTTGACGTGGTGGTGCTCGATCCGCCGGCGTTTATTAAGCGCCGCAAAGATCAAAAAGCGGGGGAGGCGGCCTATCGGCACATTAATGAGCTGGGATTAAAGTTATTGGCTGATGGCGGTTTGCTGGTGTCGGCCTCTTGTTCTATGCATTTGGCCACCGAGACTTTGACCGATATTGTGCGCGCCAGCGCGCAAAAAGCCGGGCGCGATGCGCGTTTGATTCACTTTAGCGGGCAGGGGCCGGACCATCCGGTGCACTCGGCGATTGCCGAGACTAACTATTTAAAAGCGGTGTTTGCCCGGGTCTTTAATCGCGATCATTAAGCGCGCGAGCTAATGCCGCAATCGCGTCTTGGGTCGCGGCATCATTGCGCGGCTCGGCGCTTAGGGCGACATTGAAAGCCGCCACACCTTCGTCCCAGCGTGAGCGTTGCTGGCGCGCCAGCGTCGGTAGTAGCGCATCTTTGGTATTAAGCACACTCTGTAGGCCGCGGTAGCGCCATCGAATATCACAGCCCTTGGGCGCAAAATCGCAGTGATGTATTTGGCGCTGATGGTTTAGGGCGTCTATCTCGGCCGCCAGTAGTGTGTGCCATAACTGCAGCCGCGCAGGCGGTGTCAGGGCAAAATAGGGTGCGGCGATAGCCGATTGCCGGTCGTTCCACTGGCGGGCCAGTTGCGCGCTGTCATCGCACAGTAATTTGCCGCTTAAGGCGAGGTAGTCCCGCCGCCGGTTTTGCGGTTGGTTGAGGCTGGCAAGCTCGGGCGTGCTTTTCGTCTGGCGGGCAAAATCGCTCGCGCTGCGTTGCCCGGTTTCGCCAAATAGAATGAACTCTAGCGGGTGCAGGCCCAGGCTTGCCTCGTTGTCGGCGGTGAGTCCGTGCTGCTGACGCAGTGTGGTGTGATTAATCTCAAGGCTAATGTCATTAATCAGGCCGCTATTGGGGTAACCTTCGACGCTGTCGAGGTACCCGGCGGCAATGGGTTGGCGGTCGATTTTACCGAGCGCTTGTGCCAGCGGAGTAAACAAGCCCGGGTTGCGAGTGGCCAGCGACATTGCCATCGTCAGTTGGCGCAGTTCGCCGTGCAATTGGCGCCACTGCTGCTGAGTGTTTTGTAATTGGGATTCGGTGGGGTTTTCTAGTAGCTGTAAAACGCTGGACTCCAATCGCTGACAGTGCTCGGCAAAGTCTTGCAAGCGGGCGCCAGTGTTGTCCCATAGCTCGATACTTTTACTCGCAATAGCAGCGTTATCTAGCTTACTCTCCGCCAATGCAGGCGAATTGGAGGCCGGGGAAAGCGCCGTTGAATGGGCGCCACTGGGCTCTGTTGTGCGGTCGCAACTACACAGAAAGGCGGTCAGGGCGATCAATATTACATGGCGGGTCATGGCTGCTCGTGTAGGTCCAGTATGGGCCAGTTGCGCTCGCGGGCAACCGCTGCGAGGCGCGCGTCGGGATTGACGGCGACCGGATGGGGGACTTGCTCCAGCAGAGGCAAATCGTTAATGGAGTCGCTGTAAAAATAGCTGCCGTCCAGATCTTGGTTGTGCTTATCAAGCCACAGCTTTAAATTGGTGACTTTGCCGGCGCCAAAGCACGGGGTGCCTAAATAGCCGCCGGTGTAGCGGCCGTTTTTCAGCTCGGGGTCGGTGGCCAAAATCTCATCCACCTCGAGGTGCGCGGCGATAGGGCGGGTAATAAACCCGTTGGTGGCGGTGATAATCAGTAGGTAGTCGCCGCGCTCGCGATGCTCAGTCAGTAGCTGTTTGGCTTTGGGCAGCATAATAGGCTCGATGTATTCGCGCATAAAGTCTTTATGCAGTTGCGCTAAGTCACTCGGGCTATACTGAGTGAGCGGCTGAAGGGCAAAGCGCAAATAGGCGTCGATATCGAGACTGGCGCTCTGGTAGTCTTGATAAAATTGATCATTTTGGTGGCGATACGCCTGTTCGTCGACGAGCTTACGCGCCAGTAAGAATTCGCCCCAAGAATGGTCGCTGTCGCCGTTAATTAGCGTGTTATCCAAATCAAAAATGGCCAGTGCCACGGAGTTTCCTTAAATGTAGAGTGCCAAACGCGCTAGCATAGCGCCCGATGGCGCACCTCTCAAGCTTGGACGCGATGGGTTTGGTATTCGCGCTCGGTTTGTGTAACCTCAATTGCTGCGGCAGGTCTTTTTGTGGAACAATGCAAAAGTTTCACCGCCATGTGATAAGAAGACGGATACAACAGGAATTTAATGTGATAGACGCCGATGGCTTTCGCCCCAATGTGGGGATTATTCTAAGCAACGATCAAGGTCAGGTGCTGTGGGCACGGCGCGTAGGTGGTCAAGATGCTTGGCAGTTTCCTCAGGGGGGCATACATCAAGATGAAACCCCTGAGCAGGCGCTGTTTCGGGAGTTGGGCGAAGAGGTGGGTTTGACCGAGGCCGACGTTGACGTACTGGCTTGCACGCGCGGTTGGCTGCGCTATCGGCTGCCGCACCGCTTGATTCGGCAAAATGCTCAGCCTTTGTGTATCGGCCAAAAACAAAAGTGGTTTTTACTAAAAATTAAAAGCGATGATGCCCGTGTTTGCCTGGAAAATGGCGGCCGTGCCGAGTTTGATGACTGGAGCTGGGTGAGCTATTGGTATCCGCTGGGCGAGGTCGTCGCATTTAAGCGCGATGTTTACCGCCGGGCGTTAAAAGAGTTGTCGCCGGTGCACAGTCAGCTTGAGCGTATCGCCGCCGGCTGAGTGGGGCCGCGCGGGCCGTTATAGGCAATACCGACTACTTATCTAACTGAGAAACTAATGGATTCTATGCTGAACTCGTTGCGCAGTATTGTTCAAGAGGTGAATGCCGCCCGCGACCTACCCAAGGCGCTGGCGATTATCGTCTCGCGCGTAAAGCGGGCCATGCAGACTCAGGTGTGTTCGGTGTATTTGCGTGGCCCCAACGATGAATTCGTGCTGATGGCCACCGAGGGGTTGCAGCAGCAGGCTGTGGGGCAGGTACGCATGGCCCCCGGTCAGGGCTTGGTGGGACGTGTGGTAACCCGCGAAGAGCCGGTCAATTTAGAGGACGCCGAATCCCACCCCGCCTACCAATACTTTCCAGAGACCGGTGAGGAGCGCTTTAGCTCGTTTTTGGGCGTGCCGATTATTCACCATCGCCAAGTGTTGGGAGTGCTGGTGGTCCAGCAGTCAGAGCGGCGCCGCTTTGATGAGGGCGATGAAGCGTTCTTGGTGACAATGTCGGCCCAGTTGGCAGGTGTTATTGCCCACGCCGAGGCCACCGGTACTATGGTGGCGGTTGGTGCCGCAGCCGAGCAAGCGCGCTTTGCCGGCGTCTCGGGGGCGCCCGGTATTGCTATTGGCGAGTCTGTGGTGGTGGCACCACTGGCGGACTTAAAAGGGGTTCCGTATCAGCAGTGTGACGATATCGCGGCGGAGCTGGAGTTTTTTCAGCGCTGCTTAAATGCTGTGCGCGACGATATCAGGGATCTGGGCACGCAATTGGAGGAGCGCCTCAACCGTGAGGAGCGAGCCCTGTTTGACGCCTATTTGGCGATGCTTGATGACGCCGCTCTGGGGGGCGAGGTCACGGCTAAAATTCGCGAGGGAACCTGCGCCCCTTACGCCTGGAGTGAGGTGATCCTCGAGCATGAAAATAACTTTGCCGGTATGCACGATGCTTATCTGCGCGAGCGTGCCACCGATGTGCGCGATTTGGGGCGGCGAGTGCTGGCCTACCTGCAAGAGTCCAATCAAAGTTGCAAAATTTACCCCGATAACACCATTTTGATCGGCGACGAGCTCACCGCTTCTATGTTGGGCGAAGTGCCTGAAGATAAATTGGTGGGGTTGGTCTCAGTGCAGGGTTCTGGTAACTCTCACGTGGCGATTTTAGCCCGCGCAATGGGTATTCCCACGGTTATGGGGGCGGTTGATCTGCCCTATACACGCATGGATGGCCGTCCGGTTATTGTCGATGGCTACAAGGGCGCGGTTTACAGCGATCCGAGCAAGCAGTTGCGCAAGCATTACCGTGCCATTGCCGAAGAAGAACGAGAGCTGGTTAAAGGCCTGGAGGCTCTTAAAGATTTACCCTGCGAAACCTTAGATAAATACCGTCTGCCGCTGTGGGTGAATACTGGGTTGATGGCGGATGTAGTGCGTTCGCTGGAGCGGGGCGCCGAGGGTGTGGGCTTGTACCGTACCGAGGTACCATTTTTATTGCGCGATCGCTTCCCGTCTGAAGAAGAGCAGCGCATTATTTACCGCGAGCAGCTAGAAGCGTTTGCGCCGCACACGGTGACCATGCGCACCTTGGATATCGGCGGCGATAAAGCCTTGCCGTATTTTCCGATTGAAGAGGACAACCCTTTTTTGGGCTGGCGCGGTATTCGGGTTACGCTGGATCACCCAGAGATTTTTCTGGCCCAGATCCGGGCTATGATCAAGGCCAGCAGTGGCCTTGATAACTTGCGTATCCTCTTGCCGATGATCTCTAGCGTCTCCGAGTTAGAACAGTCCAAGGCGCTGATTTATCGCGCCTACCATGAACTGTTGGAAGAGGGGTATGAGGTTCACCTGCCGCCGCTTGGGGTGATGATTGAGGTGCCTGCCGCGGTTTATCAGGCGCGCGAGCTGGCGGCAAGGGTCGATTTTTTGTCGGTGGGCAGCAACGATTTAACGCAATATCTGCTAGCGGTCGATCGCAACAATGCGCGGGTGGCCGGGCAGTATCAGGCGTTTCACCCCGCTGTGCTGCGCGCGCTACAGCAGGTTGTCAACGACGGCCACACACAGGGCGTCAGCGTTGGTATCTGTGGCGAGCTGGCCGGAGACCCTGGCGCCGCGATTTTGTTGATGGCGATGGGTTATGACGTGCTGTCGATGAACGCTACTAACCTGCCCAAAGTTAAATCGGTTATTCGTGCGATTAACCTAGAGCAAGCCGAAGTGCTGCTGGAAGAGGTGATGCACCTAGTCGATGCCGAGCAGGTGCGCGCGCGCATCGACCAAATGCTGTTGGAAACCGGTGTCAATCGTGTGGTGCGGCCGCTGGAAATTGACGCTTAAACATTTTTGCATGGCGCTTCGCTGAGCGTTACCAGTGGCGGCGTTAAAAAGCGCGGCGGTTTTATCTGACACAATCGCGGTGTTATGATTGCCGCTCTTTTTTTATTGCTGGCGTTCGCTCTATGCTCACCCATCCCAATTTCGATCCGGTTGCCGTGTCTATCGGTCCGTTAGATGTTCACTGGTACGGCTTGATGTACCTGCTGGCTTTTGCCTCGGCGTGGTTTATTGCCATGCGTCGGGCGCTGCGGCCCGACTCTCCCGTCACACGGCCCCAGGTTGAGAATCTTATTACCTATGGTGCCTTCGGGGTAGTGATTGGTGGCCGGGTTGGCTATGTGGTGTTTTATAACTTTGACGCCTGGATGCGCGACCCTCTGTGGCTGTTCCGAATCTGGGAGGGCGGCATGTCGTTTCACGGTGGCCTGATTGGCGTGCTGTTGGCGATGCTGTTTTACGCCCATCGCATTCGCGTCCCCTACTTGCGTTTAACCGACTTCGTCGCCCCGATTGTACCTTTGGGGTTGGCCTTTGGTCGGCTGGGCAACTTTATTGGTCAGGAATTGTGGGGGCGTCCAACCGACTTGCCTTGGGCTATGGTCTTTCCTAAAGATCCAGAGTTGCTGCCGCGTCACCCATCCCAGCTGTATCAGTTTGCCCTCGAAGGGGTAAGTTTATTTGTGCTGGTTTATTGGTTTTCTCGCAAGCCGCGTCCGACGGCGGCGGTCAGCGGTGTGTTTTTGATCGGATACGCTGGTTTTCGTATTCTGGCCGAGTTCGCCCGCGAGCCCGACCAGCACATTCAGTTTGATTTGTTTGGCTGGGTGACTCGTGGTCAGCTGTTGTGCTTGCCCATGGCGGCGCTGGGCATTGGTCTGTTGATATACGCTTATAAATTCAGTGGTCACGGAAAGCCCACAGCAGAGCGTAAACCGGCGGCGTCGAAGGAGGCTTCGTGAAGCAGTATCTGGATTTAATGCGCGATGTGGTTGCTACCGGCACTGACCGAGACGACCGCACGGGCACCGGCACCCGTTCGGTCTTTGGGCGTCAGTTGCGCTTTGATTTGCGCCAGGGCTTTCCGCTCGTGACTACCAAGGCGGTGCACTTAAAAAGCGTGATTGTCGAGTTGCTGTGGTTTTTACAGGGGCGCACCGATGTGCAGTGGTTGCAAGAGCGTGGCTGCAAGATCTGGAATGAGTGGGCCAGTAGCGAAGGTGACCTTGGCCCTGTGTACGGTAAGCAGTGGCGTAGTTGGGCGTGCCCCGATGGTAGTACCATTGATCAGATCAGTGATGTAATCGAGCAGATAAAGGCCAAGCCTACTTCGCGCCGCCTTATCGTTAGTGCCTGGAATCCGGCGGATCTGCCCGACGAGTCCGTGGGGCCGCAGGCCAACGTGGCCGCAGGTCGAATGGCGCTGGCGGCGTGTCACACCTTGTTTCAGTTTTATGTCGCCGACGGCAAGCTTTCGTGTCAGCTGTACCAACGCAGTGCCGACTTGTTTTTGGGGGTGCCGTTTAATATCGCCAGCTACGCGCTATTGACGCACATGATCGCCCAGCAATGTGACCTGGATGTTGGGGACTTTGTTCACACCTTCGGTGACTGTCACCTGTATCATAATCACCTGACTGACGATATTGTTTATCAGCAGCTGGCGCGCGAGCCAAAAGCGCTGCCGCGTTTGGTTATCGCGCGTCGCCCAGCATCGATTTTCGACTATCAGTTAGAAGACTTTAGCTTTGAGGGGTATGACCCGTACCCGCGTATCAAAGCGCCTATTGCCGTTTAATCACGGGTCAGCGAGAACTGAGGTTTTTTCGATGCAAGTAGCAATGATTGTCGCCTGCGGGCACGACAATGCAATAGGCAAGGACAATGCGATGCCTTGGCACCTGCCGGCGGATTTACAATACTTTAAGTGCGTGACCTTGGGTAAGCCCATTATGATGGGCCGCAAAACCTATGAGTCTATTGGACGGCCGTTACCCGGTAGGCTCAATATCGTTATTAGCCGCGACCCGAGCTGGCCTGCGCCAGAAGGGGTTAAATGTGTTACCAACATCCCCGAGGCTATTGCTTTGGCGCGGGCCGAAGCGGATGGCGACGAGGTGATGATTATTGGTGGCGAGCAAATATACCGTGCGGCGTTACCTTATACGGATCGTATTTATAAAACGGAGATAGCGGTAACGGTAGAGGGGGCAGATGCGTTCTTCCCTGAGCTATCGGCCGAGAATTGGCGGGAAGTTTCCCGGCAGGAGGGTGATGCAGAGGCTCCGCTGCGTCATCATTTTTTGGTATTGGAGTCGTGCGATGACACCGGTTCTTAATAATTAAACTGTATAAGGTCGGTGAGTTTAGCAACTTTGCGCAGATCAACAAATGATCAGGTGTTACTCGGGCCCAGCTGTGGTGCATTAAAGTGTTACCCCTCTGATACCGATATACACATGTGCAATACCATTTGGATAAAGCATTGAATGTAGAGGAACGCTCTTATTACAATGCTGCGTTCTTAAGCTGCCTCGAAAGAGGTATTCGTGGATTATGTGTCTGTGGCAGCATTCTGTCGCATATAACCTGATTGCAAGCACCCGAGTTGGGGGAAATATGAAAAAGCAGCGATTGAAAGCCGTGGCTCTGACCACTGTGCTTTCTGCCAGCGCGCTAGTGGGTAGCGTGGCAATGGCAGATCAAACCCTGGACGAAATTCTTCAGGTAAGTCAGGCCAAAACTACTTTGGCGCGAGATTCTCAAAAGCGTATCGATCGTTTGGCTCAGGAAACTGAGGACTTGCTGGTTCAATTTAAGCAAGTGAACAAGCAGATCGAAGATATGCGCGTTTACAACAGTCAGCTAGAAAAGCAAATTGCGGCTCAGCTGGCGGTAATCAAAGATCTGGACGAGTCGATCGAAAACGTTACGGTTATCGAACGTCGCATTCAGCCTCTGGTTATGCGCATGCTCGACGCACTTGAGCAATTTGTGAAACTGGACAAGCCATTCAAAATGGATGAGCGCTTGGCCCGTATCGAAATGCTGCGTAACAACCAAGATCGCGCCGATATTTCCGTTGCTGAAAAATTCCGTCAGGTATTGGAAGCATACAAAATTGAGAGTGATTACGGTCGTTTCATCGAAGCGTATCGCGACACTTTGGATGTAGGCGGTCAGGAGCGTGAAGTGAACATTTTACGCATCGGTCGTGTCTCTTTGATGTATCAGACTACCGATACTGAATCTTCTGGTGCTTGGGACCCTACCCAAGGCGCTTGGGTTGAGCTAGACGACTCTTACCGCAGCACTATTTTGAAAGGCTTGCGCATCGCGCGTAACGAAGCCTCTAAAGACATTATGTTTGTACCTGTCCAAGCTCCGGAGGCAGCAAAATGAAAATGAAGTTTGCAAAACGCTGCCTGGTAGCGGTAGCTGCCGGCCTAATCAGCACCAGTGCTGTAATGGCACAAGAAAATGATCAAGCGGCTAGCCTTGACGAGTTGCTAAATATGGTAAAAGAGTCGCGCGTGGCTGAAACAGCCGAGCACCGCAAGCGCGAGCAGCAATTTACCCGTGAAAAAGGCAATCAGGCGAGCCTGCTGAAGCAAGCCCAAGATACTTTGGCTGCGGAAGAGCGTCGCTCTGAGCGCTTGGAAGAAACTCACTCTGAGCAAGAGTTGGACGTAGAAGCTAAGCGTCAGCAGTTTAACGAGCGTCTTGGTTCGCTGCGTGAACTGTTTGGTCACTTGACCTCTACTGCAGGTGACTTGCGCTCAACGTTGAGCACGTCACTGATCTCGGCGCAATACCCGAACCGCGGCGAGTTCTTGTCTGAGTTGATTGACAAAATGAACTCAAACACTCGCTTGCCTAGCCTCGAGGAAATTGAGCGCCTGTGGTACGAGCAGCAGCGTCAAATGGTTGAGAGCGGCCGTGTTGTTTCTTTCACCGGTACCGTGATCAAGCCTAACGGCGAAAATGCCGAGCAAGAAGTGGTTCGTGTTGGTTCTTACAACCTGTTGTCCGAAGGCAAGTACCTCAACTACGTTCCAGACGGTTACAAAATGGAAGAGTTGATCCGTCAGCCTGACGGTAATTACTTGGACGCCGCTTCTGAACTGCAAAACGCGACTTCTGGTTTGGTTGGTGTTGGTCTTGACCCCACAGGCCCTACTGGCGGCACTTTGCTGGGCGCGCTGATTAACAGCCCGACCTGGAAAGAGCGTCTGCTTACCCAAGGTGGTGTGGTTGGTTATGCCATTATGGCTGTTGGTGCACTGGGTCTGTTGATCGGTCTGTGGCGCATCATCTACCTGTTTACCGTAAATGCTAAAGTAAGCAGCCAGTTGAAGTCTGACAAAGCCAACACTAACAACCCGCTGGGTCGTGTGTTGAAAGCGGCCGAAGAAAATCCGAACGCTGATACCGAAACCTTGGAGCTAAAACTCGAAGAAGCGGTATTGAAAGAGCGTCCTGCGATTGAAAGCGGCTTGGCAATTCTGAAGATTATCGCGGCGGTTGCGCCACTGATGGGTCTGTTGGGTACCGTTACCGGTATGATCTTGACCTTCCAGGCGATTACGATCTTCGGTGCGGGTGACCCGAAAAACATGGCAGGCGGTATTTCTTCTGCATTGATCACAACGGTTTGGGGTCTGTTAGTAGCGATTCCTGTGGTACTGATCCACACCGTGGTTAATGGCCGTGCTAAGCGTGTTATTCATGTTCTTGAAGAACAGTCGGCAGGTATCATCGCCGAAAACGCTGAACGCAAGTAGGAGATAAAGCATGCTGGCATTAATGGAAGCTATCGCAGCCATTAGAGCCTTTTTGGATCAGGGCGGTATGGTATTGTTATTTATCGCCGCCCTTACCTTTGTCATGTGGACCCTGATTTTCGAGCGGGTGTGGTATTTCAAAGGCGGTCTAAAAGGCGACCTTCAAAAGTCTTTGGATGTCTGGGAAGCGCGCAGTGAGCGCAAATCTTGGAACGCCCACCAGATCCGTTCGGCACTGATTTCTAAGATCGAGCTGAAGGTTAATACCAATATGGACATGATCGCCACTATGGTGAGCTTGTGTCCTCTGCTCGGTCTGCTGGGTACGGTTACCGGTATGATTGAAGTGTTTAACGTTCTCGCGATGACCGGTGGTGGTGATGCCAAAGAAATGGCAGGCGGTGTATCTAAAGCGACAATCCCGACAATGGCGGGCATGGTTGCTGCGCTGTCAGGCTTGTTTGCCAACACCTACCTCACACGAACCGCCGAGCGTGAAAATCAGTTGTTTGCCGATCACCTGACAATGGATCACTAAGGCTGGCACGTCGTATCAACCAGTAATAAGAGATTTGTCATGAGCAGGAAAAACGAATCTGAAGACGATCAGACCGGGGCGATCGATTTGACCCCTATGCTCGATGTGGTTTTCATCATGTTGATCTTCTTCATTGTGACTGCCACATTTATTAAAGAGACCGGGGTTGAAGTTGAGCGTCCTGAAGCAACCATGGCTGACCCAAAGAAAAATGCCAGCATCTTGATTGCTATTACAGACGAAGATGAGATCTGGATCGATAAGAACCAGGTTGATCCCCGTGGGGTGCGAGCGCAGATAGAGCGTTTGCTTGCCGACAACCCGAGAGGCTCCGTTGTTATTCAGGCTGATGCCGAGGCTAATGTTAAATTGTTAGCCGAGGTTGCCGATACTGCTCGTCAGTTGAATGTGAGCAACGTCGCTGTCTCTACAGCTAAGAAATAGGCCGCTATGAAACTTGTAAGAGTAATTATTGCTGCCGTTTTGGCGGTGGTCGTGACCCTCGGCCTTTTGTTTCTGATGCACTCTTTGATCAACTCCGATCTTAAGGCAGACGAGCAAGAAGAGCAGACGCGTATCGAAGATATTCGGATGCCGGATACCGAGATCGAAGTCCGCTATGAGACGGCTAAACCCGATAAACCGGAAACGCCAGAAACGCCTCCGCCAGATATTCCGGAGCCAGACTTTGAGTCGCCCGATATTAACCCTGAAGGGTTGAACATGACGGCACCATCGTTAAGCTCTGATATCAATGTTAGCGCCGGTGGTATCGGTGGTGACGGTGAGTATCTGCCTATCGTGAAGGTGGCTCCACAGTATCCGCGTCGTGCGGCGCAACGTGGTATCGAAGGCTTTGTGACGGTTCAGTTCACGGTAACCATTAATGGCTCTACCAAAGATGTAGTGGTGATCGAAGGCATCGATAAAGATGGCGACGAGACCAGTATCTTTGACCGGGCGGCCATTAAAGCTGCTGAGAAGTTCAAGTATAAGCCGCGGGTCGTTGACGGTACGCCTATTGAGGTGCCGGGTGTTCGCAACCGCTTTGTATTTGAGCTTGCGCAATAAGGGTGATGAAAATGAAGAATGTAAAATCGATGATTTCAGGCACCTTCAAAAAGTCACTGCTGGCCTCGGCGCTGTTCGCAGCGCCGGCAATTACAGGCTTTGTTGCGTTTGATTTGGTGCCCGAGCAATCACTGTTTGTCGCCGGTAGTGCGCAAGCGCAAAGCGCTAAGCTCATGAAGCCGGCCGAGAAAAAGCTTGATCCGCGCCGTTTGCCAGGTTTGTCGCAAAGCTTTATTGAAGACCTACAGGAAGTCAGTGAAGCGTTAGACCCGACCGAAGAAGCCATTGCTGAGGGTGCTAAGTCGGACCCGCGTAAAGCGTTGCAGATCGTAAACGAAATGGCCGAAGATATGGGTGACTACAACCCGTATGAAAAGGTTATGGTTTACACCTACTACGGCTCTATTTATTACAACCTCGAAAACACCGAGAAAACTATCGAGAGTTTCGAGAATGTCGTAAAGCAGAGTCCGAACTTGCCGGTAGGTACTGAGGCTCAGTACTTGTACACGTTGGCTCAGTTGTATAGCCAAGAAGATCAGCCGAAAAAAGCGCTGGATTTTCTTAAGCGCTGGAGCAAGATGGTCACCAGCATATCGGCTGAACAGTATGCCGTTATCGCTCAAGTGTACTACGCCAATGATGATCTAGATGCAGCACTGGTTAACATGCTCGAGGCTATTAGTCTGTATGAAGCCGACGGCAAGATACCCAAGGAAGAGTGGTTAGGCTTTACACGCGCGGTTTATTACACGCGTGAAGAATATCCTAAGACGCTGGAAGTGGTCGAACAGTTGGTGCGTCACTACCCCAAAATGAGCTACTGGCGTCAGCTGGTAGGTCTGTACTACGAGCTGGGCCGCATCGATGATTACTATCGTGCGCTGGACTCCATGTACGTTATGGGTGGGCTGAAAAAAGATGGTCAGTTGCGTACTCTGGCCGGTGGCTTTATCGACAAAGATGCGCCTTACAAAGCTGCTAAAGTGTTGGACAAAGGCATCAATGAAGACAAAATCATTGAGCCCACCTCCAAAAACTTGGAGCTTTTGGCTAACTCTTGGCGTTTAGCTCAGGAGACTGACAAAGCGTTGGTCGAAATGAAGCGTGCCGCTGCTAAGTCTGACGACGGTGACTTGTACTTTAATCTGGCGCGCTTGTTGTTTTCGCGCGATCAGTTTGATGACGCGGTTGCCGCAGGTAACAATGCGCTGAAAAAAGGTGACTTAAGTCGTCCAGATTCAGTTCACTTGACCATTGGTCAAGCGGAGTTGTCACGCAATAACTTTGACGCTGCTATTGCGTCCTTTAAAAAGGCCGCAAAAGATGAGCGCAGCCGCAAGTTTGCCACTCAGTGGACAAGTTTTGCTGAAAGCGAGAGAAAGCGTCAAGAAGCTCTGAAAGACAACTAAGTTAAAAAGTTGTTTGTCAGCACAAAAAAACCGGCAATCGCCGGTTTTTTTGTGTCTAGTGATTTAGCTTGAGAGAAGTTTTAGCCACAAAAAAGCCCCGCCTCTACCGAGTAGAAGCGGGGCTTTTTTGTGCTGAACAGTTAATCGAGCAAGTTCAAATCTCTTACGGCGCCTTTGTCGGCACTGGTGACCAACTTTGCGTACGCTTTAAGTGACGCGCTGACCTGACGGGGGCGCTGCTCTATTGGTTTCCAGGGGTTTTCACGGTGCTCCATACGCTCGCGGCGCTCGTGTAGTTCACGGGCGCTAATTTGCACATTGATAGACCGTTCGGGGATATCAATGCGAATGGTATCGCCCGTCTCCACCAAGGCGATGGCGCCACCAGCGGCCGCTTCCGGTGAGGCGTGACCGATGGAAAGACCAGAGGTACCACCCGAAAAGCGGCCGTCGGTTAGTAGCGCACAGGCTTTGCCTAAGCCTTTTGATTTAAGGTAGCTGGTGGGGTAGAGCATCTCTTGCATGCCCGGACCGCCGCGGGGCCCCTCATAGCGGATAATAACGACTTCGCCGGCCTTAACTTTGCCGTTCAGTACGTTTTCGACTGCTTGATCCTGGCTTTCGACCACGTGCGCCGGGCCTTCAAATACCAAGATAGAGTCGTCTACGCCAGCGGTTTTAACCACGCAGCCGTCCTCGGCAATGTTGCCGTACAGCACCGCTAAGCCGCCTTCGGTTGAGAACGCGTGCTCAAGCGAGCGGATACAGCCAGTGGCGCGATCGCCATCAAGGCTAGGCCAGCGCGCCGCCTGCGAAAAAGCTACCTGAGTTGGAATGCCGCCAGGGCCCGCCTTAAAGAACTCGATCACATCGTCGGACGGGTTGCGCATAATGTCCCATTCGTCCAGTGCCGCCTTGAGAGTATCACCGTACACAGTGGGCACTGAGGTATCGAGTACGCCGGCGCGATCTAGCTCGCCCAAAATACCCATTACCCCGCCGGCTCGGTGGACGTCTTCGATATGGTACTGCTGGGTGTTGGGCGCGACTTTACACAGTTGTGGCACCTCTCGCGAGATGCGGTCGATGTCGCTCATGCCAAAGTCCAGTTCAGCCTCTTGCGCCGCGGCCAACAAGTGCAAAATGGTGTTGGTAGAGCCGCCCATGGCGATATCCAGTGCCATGGCGTTGCCAAAGGCCGCCTTGGAGCCAATCGCGCGGGGCAGAAGGTGCTCTTCATCGCCCTCGTAGTAGCGTTTGGCCAGCTCGACAATGCGGTGGCCGGCCTTTTTAAACAGCTTCTCGCGGTCGGCGTGGGTGGCGACAATCGTGCCGTTGCCGGGCAGAGATAAACCCAGCGCCTCGGTTAAGCAGTTCATTGAATTGGCGGTAAACATGCCCGAGCAGGAGCCGCAGGTTGGGCACGCGCTACGCTCGATTTCGCTGAGGGTCTCGTCGTCGACTGAGTCGTCAGCGGCCATTACCATGGCGTCGATTAAATCGAGGCCGTGATCGAGCAGCTTGGTTTTACCGGCTTCCATGGGGCCGCCAGAAACAAAAATCACCGGTACGTTAAGGCGCATGGCAGCCATCAGCATTCCGGGAGTGATTTTGTCGCAGTTGGAAATACACACCAGCGCGTCGGCGCAGTGGGCGTTGACCATATACTCGACTGAGTCGGCAATAATATCGCGCGATGGCAGCGAATAGAGCATGCCGTCGTGACCCATGGCGATGCCATCATCGACCGCAATGGTATTAAACTCTTTGGCTACGCCGCCGGCTTTTTCCACTTCTCGAGCCACCAGTTGGCCCATGTCTTTTAAATGGACGTGACCGGGCACAAACTGAGTAAAGGAGTTGGCAATGGCGATAATCGGCTTTTGAAAGTCGTCGTCTTTCATGCCTGTGGCGCGCCAGAGGGCGCGGGCGCCGGCCATATTGCGGCCAGCGGTGGTGGTTCTGGAGCGATAGGTTGGCATAATTACCCCGTTTAACACTATCAGATAAGGCACTCAGCCGTGGGGCTGAGTGCCGGATAAATTCTAACCGGCAAGCATAACAGAATGGTGCCGTCAGGTCAGGAGACGCGGTCGATTTGCTGCGGGTTAGTGACGTTAGCGAATATCTTTGAAAAATACCTTTGAGCCGCGCTGGTAGTTGTAGAGCGACTGGCGCTCCAGCGGTAAATCGTTGATGGCGCCTGGCACAAAGCCGTGCTCTAAAAACCAGTGCGCCGTCTGGGTGGTTAATACAAATAAGGTGTCGATACCACTGTCGCGCGCGCGCCGCTCTAGTTGCTCTAACAGCTGTGCCGCGCGGCCGCCTTTGCGGTACTCGGGGTGAGTGGCGACACAGGCCAGCTCGGCCACCTGGCCAAAGGGATAGACGGCAGCGCAGGCGATAATGGTGCCGTCTTTTTCGAGAACATTAAACTTAGTGATTTCGGTTTCGAGCAGCTCGCGGGAGCGGCGAACTAAAATGCCCTCGGCTTCGAGCGGCTCAATGAGCCCTAAAATGCCGCCCACATCGTCAATTGTTGCGCCGCGCAGCTGCTCGTAGTGACCCGAGTAGACCATGGTGCCTTGGCCGTCACGAGTGAATAATTCGGCCAGCAGTGCGCCATCGGTGGTGTAGTTCACCAGCTGGGCGCGCTGTACGCCTTGTAGGCAGCTTAAATAGGCACTTTCAAGCGCGAGTTGTGTCAATTCGCTGGTTTGGCCGATATTCTCGTTCAAGTGTTGTTTGCACTGCGGCAGAGTGAATTGGCGCACCAGCCGCCCCTGGGCATCGGTAACGCCGTCGGTATCGCAGTAGGCTAAGAGTTTGTCGGCCTTAAGGGCGATGGCGGCCTGCGTGGCAACATCAGTGTAGGTAAGGTTGAAAACTTCGCCGGTGGCGGAGTAGCCCAAAGGCGACAACAGTGCGATAGCTCCGGCATCTAAGGCCCGTGTCAGTTGCGGGACGTTAATGCGGCGCACCTTGCCGGCGTGCTGTAAATCAACGCCGTCAATTACCCCGTGAGGCATGGCCGCCACATAGTTGCCACTGGCGACCTCAATGCGTGCGCCGTGCATGGGGGAGTTGGGTAGCCCGGTAGAGAGCGCCGCCTCCATGGTGATGCGCGCCTCGCCAATGGCCTGCATAACCCCCTGCAGCGATTCGCTGTCAGTGATACGTAAGTTGCGATGAAACACGGGCGGGCGCTGCTCGGCGCTTAAGCGTAAATCAATTTGCGGCCGCGCACCGTGTACCAGTACCAGACGAACTCCTAAGCTCGATAGCAGCGCTAAATCGTGAATGATGTGGCCAAAATTGGGGTGCGTAAGTGCTTCGCCCGGCAGCATCACCACAAACGTTTTACCGCGGTGAGCGTTGATGTAGGGCGACGAATGGCGAAACCATTTCACATAGTCCTGAATATTACTCACGCTCATGCTTGGCCTTTGTGGTTAGCGGTGGTGGGCGCTGAGCCCAAACAAAAATGATGGATAAGCGAACGTAGTACGTCAATAGCCGGCGGCAATTGTTCGATGGCAATAAATTCGTCCGGTTGGTGCGCCTGATCAATCGAGCCCGGCCCCATTACCACCGCCTGCATATCCAGCTGTCGGTAAAAAGGGGCTTCGGTGGCAAAACCCACCGCCTCGGCTGAGGCTCCGGTCAGTGCTTCACAGGCGCGAATAAGATCGCTGTCGCGCGGTTGCAGCAGTGGGTCGACGCCCTCAAACAGGGTCGAGAAAACAATATCAATTTCGCGGCGTTCAGCGATCGGCGCCAGCCGGCGGTTGATGTCGGCGCGCAGCTCGTCGTTATGCATCCCCGGGACTGAGCGTAAATCAAAATGCAGCTCGCACTCGCCACAGATACGATTGGCGCCATCGCCGCCGTGGATACAGCCTAAGTTTAGAGTGGGCACGGCCACAGCAAAACCGGGGTTGTGAAAGCGCGACTGCAACTCTTGGCGGTAACGGATGAGTTCGGTGGTTACTTCGTGCATCGCCTCTAGTGCGCTATTGCCGAGCGCGGGGTTAGATGAGTGCCCGCTTTTTCCCAAGACCCGAATAGACTCCATCAAGATGCCTTTGTGCATATTGATAGGGCGCATGCCAGTTGGCTCGCCCACCACCGCATAGCGGCCCGGGGCGACGCCTGTGTCCAGCAGTGCACGGGCGCCGCTCATGCTGCTTTCTTCGTCCGCCGTAGCCAGCACGATAATCGGGGCTTGTAGCTTGGCGGCATCAATATCCCGCACGGCCTCCATCACTGCGGGAAAGAACCCCTTCATATCGGTAGCGCCCAGCCCGTAAAGCTTGCCTTCGCGTTCAGTCAGGGTGAAAGGGTCGGAGCTCCAGTGCTGGGCATCGTAGGGCACGGTATCACTGTGGCCGGCAAACACTAAGCCGCCCTCACCGCGCCCTAAGGTGGCGAGCAAATTGTATTTGCCGGGGTGCTCGGGTACTGGAATGATCTCAATCTGAAACCCCAGTTCGGTAAAGTCTTCGGCAAGCTGCTCAATAACGGCTTTATTGCTGGTGTCCCACTGGGGCAGCGCGCAGCTCACTGAGCGTTGGGCGACTAGGCGGCTTAGCGCATTGCTGTAGCGTTTTAAATCAAAAGTCATACTCGGGCTCTCAGAGGGTGAGCCGAGAGTGTAATACAGCTAGGGCAAACGCAGAAGAGCCCGCATGGGCGGGCTCTTGGCGGTGATCTTGGGAGACGCTTGAGGCGGTTAACCAAACATACCTTTAAACATAAAGAAGAACAAAATGGCCAGGCCGGCGCCCGCAGGCAAGGTGACGATCCAGGACATAAAAATAGAGCCAACCACCCGCAGGTTAAGTGCCCCAATGCCGCGCGCCATGCCGACCCCTAACACCGCACCCACAAGCGTATGGGTGGTTGAGATAGGCAGACCGGTACCTGAAGCGAGCACCACAGTGGCCGCCGCAGCAAGCTCGGCGGCAAAACCGCGGCTCGGGGTAAGCTCGGTGATTTTTTTGCCAATGGTGGCCATCACTTTAAACCCGTAAGTCGCAAGGCCAATGACGATACCTACCCCGCCGATAAGCAGAACCCAGCTGGGCATGGCTGATTTGACGGTGACACTGCCAGTTTTGATTACGTTAATAATGGCCGCCAGCGGACCAACCGCATTGGCTACATCGTTAGAGCCGTGGGCAAACGCCATGGCGCACGCGGTAAAGACCATTAGGATAGCAAACAGGCGTTCAACGCTGGCAAAACGGTTGCCCGATTCGTTCGCCTTGTCGCGCTTGATGCGACGTAAAAAATACACCCCAACGCCCGCTACGATTAAACCCAGGATAGTTGCGATGCCGGCGCTCTCGAGAAAGCTTAAGGTAAATCCGGAGTCTTTAAAGACATGCTTGAGGCCCTTAAGAATGGTCACCATGGCGATCAAAAAACCCACGGCGAACATGTAAAATGGGATGTAACGCTGGGCGGACGAGAACGGATCTTCAGTGTTGAGTATAAGCCGCTGTACGGAGCGGAATATCCAAAAGGCCATGGTCCCCGCGAGCATTGGCGAAACCACCCAGCTGGCGACGATAGACAGCACTTTGCTCCAGGCCACGGCCTCTACCGAAATGCCCACTGCGGCAAACCCGACGATAGCGCCGACGATCGAGTGGGTGGTGGAAACTGGCCAGCCCAAGATGCTGGCAATAAGCAGCCAAGTGCCCGCGGCTAAGAGTGCCGATAACATGCCGTAGACCAGCAGCTCAGGCGAGCCGGACATAACCGCCGGATCGACAATGCCTTTGCGGATGGTCGAGGTGACGGCGCCACCGGCGAGGTAAGCCCCCAAAAACTCAAAGATCATGGCGATAATAATCGCCTGCTTAATAGTCAGCGCTTTGGAGCCTACCGATGTGCCCATGGCATTAGCCACATCGTTGGCGCCAACCCCCCAGGCCATAAACAGCCCAAATACGCAGGCGAGTATTAAAAGAATCTGGCCGTATTCTGCAATAACGGTCATGTGTGTATCCCCAGTAGTATTATTGGTGCAAATTCAGGCGGCGTACCGCCGCATATCAGCGCGCGAGCAACAGGTGCAGGCGGCTGCCAACGGCTTGGGAGCGGTCGGCCAAATCGCCAATCCAGTCGATGACTTGATACAGAAACATGACATCGACAGGCGGCCACTCAGATTCGAGTTTAAAGAGCGCGGAGCGAATCTCGACTTGCAAGGCATCGTTTTGGCGCTCGTACTGATCGAGCTTTTCAATCATGTCCTCTACCAGCGTCAGTTCACGCCCGCTAAAGCCGGTTTCAAGCAGCTCGTCCAGCTCGTTAATCGCGGTGAGTGCTTGCTCGGCGGTGCGCTGACCGGACTGAACAAAGTCGATAAACAACTGTTGCAATGAGGCAGGGATACGCATTTTGCGGCCGAGCATGATGCCGGCAATGTCTTGCGCTTTATTGGCGATGCGATCTTGCATGCTCAGCAGCTCGAGCAAGTCGGTACGCGGCACCGGTAAAAACAAGCTTTTGGGCAGGTGCAGGCGCAATTGCTTTTTCATGTCATCCGCTTGATGTTCAAGCTCGACGATGGCTTGCTGGGTGGCGTGAGCCTGCTCCCAGTCATCACTGATGACGGCTTCAAAAAAGCTTACCAGCTTACTTGAGGCGTTAACGGCAACGGCCATATGCTCCTGCATAGGCTTGATGGGCGAGCGTCCAAACATGTTGGAAAAGGGGTTACCAAGGGGCATAGAGTGTATTCCTTGTACAAAATAAGCGGGCAGTATAAAAATATCTGTGCGTCAGGTCACCCGTTAGGGCATATTTGTGATCAAAGAGTGCTGTAAGCCGCCGTGACGGCCGCTGTCGATGCACGCTACAATCGCTGCTGACATGAAGGTTGACGGAGTAAGGTATGACGCAAAAGGTAGCGACTGACCGGGTGCTGGATTTGCGCTCGCTGCTGAACGACTTGGTGAATGCTGGGCGAATGAGCCAAGAAGACGCCAATTTGCTACAGGGCGCTAACCGCAATCGCCAGCAAGCCGCCATGCATCCGTTAGCGTACATTGCCAGCCAGACGGTTGAAGATCTGAGCCGGCCGGGAAAACTGCTCGACAGTGAAACCTTAACCCACTGGTTGGCCGAGCGCGCCAATTTACCGGTGGTGCATATCGATCCGCTCAAAATTGATGTCTCCCAAGTGACCTCAGTGGTCTCTTATGCCTTTGCCAAACGCCACAATATTTTGTGCGTTGATGTGACCCCCGACGAGGTGGTGATCGCCTGTGCGCAGCCCTTTGTGGCCGGTTGGGAGCCACAAGTGGAGCATGTCGCGCGTCGTCGGGTGCGGCGGGTATTCGCCAATCCGGCCGATATCGATCGCTTCAGTATAGAGTTTTATACTTTGGCGCGCTCGGTTTCCGGTGCCAGCGGTGGCCCAGGTGCCTCTGGGGCCACTAACTTTGAGCAACTGGTTGAGCTGAAAACCTTAGGCGACCCAGACGCTGACGATAAGCACATCGTTAATATTGTCGATTGGTTGTTACAATATGCTTACGATCAGCGCGCCAGTGATATTCATATCGAGCCACGCCGTGAGGTGGCGCGCATCCGGTTTCGGATTGATGGCGTGTTACACGATGTTTACGAGCTGCCCGCCTCGGTGGCCATGGCCGTGGTTAGCCGTTTTAAAGTCTTGGGCCGCATGAACATCGCCGAGAAGCGCAAGCCTCAGGATGGCCGCATCAAAACCCGCCGCAGTGACGACAGCGAGGTAGAGTTGCGGTTATCTACTCTGCCCACCGCATTTGGCGAAAAGCTTGTGATGCGGATTTTTGACCCAGAGGTACTGCTGAGAAGCTTCCACGATTTAGGCCTGGTGGGCGAAGACTTTGCGCGCTGGGAGGGCATGACCAACAAGCCCAACGGTATTGTGCTGGTAACCGGCCCCACCGGCTCGGGTAAAACCACCACGCTGTATTCATCGTTGCGTAAATTGGCCACCAGCGAGGTGAATGTCAGCACCATCGAAGACCCCATCGAGATGGTGGAAGAGAGCTTTAACCAGACTCAGGTTCATCACAAAATCGACCTCAATTTTGCCGCCGGCATTCGCACCCTAATGCGCCAGGACCCGGACATTATTATGGTGGGCGAGATGCGCGATTTGGAAACATCGCAAATGGCGGTGCAGGCGGCGCTTACCGGGCATTTGGTTCTGTCTACCTTGCACACCAACGATGCTCCTGCAACCATTGCCCGGCTTCTGGATTTGGGCGTGCCGGCGTACCTTATTAATGCCACTTTATTAGGGGTGATGGCCCAGCGGCTGGTGCGTACCCTGTGCCCGCACTGCAAAGAGCCCGGCAGTATCGCCCGTGAAGAGTGGGGCGCATTGGTGATGCCCTGGAAAGTTAACATGCCAGAGCTGGTGTACCGCCCCGTGGGCTGCCTTGAATGCCGTAATACCGGCTACTTGGGACGGCAGGGGATTTTTGAAATCCTAGTGCTATCCGATAGCCTAAAACAGTTAATCACCGAAGGTTGCGATCTGCAGGCGCTGCGCAAGCAAGCTATGCGTGAGGGGATGCGCACGCTGCGGTTATCCGGCGCGCAAAAAATTGCCGCCGGCCTCACCACTTTAGAAGAAGTACTGCGCGTCGCCCCACCGCAATAACGCGCAGATCTTAGGAGTAACTATGACCGACCGTTGGAAGCTACCCGCGCCGCTATCAAGCAGTGCCGATAACTGTCTAGAAAGCCTGCAAAACGCGCTTGTTCGCGAAAGCGTTAGTGAGCCGGCGGCTCTGATTGATGGTATACAAGGTGCGCCCGATGCTAGCGAGTTTATGGCACAGCTGCGTTACGTGCTGGCGTGCAGTGAGTTTGTGACGAAAACCCTAAGCGTGAACCCCGCCCATTTGATCGCTTTGGTGAGTGATGGTTTATTTCGCCCGCAGACCTCAGACGATATCCAGGCACTGTCGGGCCGGCTTGCCGCCTGCGCTGATCAGCCAGAGTTAGACCGGACGCTACGGTTGGAGCGCAATCGCGCCATGGTGCGTATTATCTGGCGTGACTTTACCCGCGCGGCGAGTATGACGGAAACCACGGCCGAGTTGTCGGCACTGGCCGATACGATGATCCATGGGGCCCTTAATTGGCACTACAGCGCCTTGACTGAGCGCTTTGGCGAGCCCGTCGGGCAGGAATCCGGCGCCGTGCAGCCGTTGGTGGTGTTGGGTATGGGCAAGCTGGGCGCGTGCGAGCTAAACGTTTCCTCCGATATCGATTTGATTTTTTCCTACCCCGAGGCGGGCGAGACTAACGGCGAGAAAAAAACCTTAAGCAACCAAGAGTTTTTCGTCCGGTTGGGGCAAAAGCTGATTCAGAGTTTAGATACTAACAGCGCCGATGGTTTTGTGTTTCGCGTCGATATGCGTTTACGGCCGCACGGGCAAAGCGGGGCACTGGTGCAAAACTTTGACGCCATGGAAAGCTACTATCAGTCGCAGGGGCGCGATTGGGAGCGCTACGCCATGATCAAGGCGCGGCCCGTGGCCTGGGTGACCGGGGGCGAGAGTGCCTGCGCTGAGTTAATGCAGTTACTGGCGCCCTTTACCTATCGCCAATACGTCGACTTTAGTGTGATTGAGTCCTTGCGCGCCATGAAAGGGCTGATTAACCGTCAGGTGCAACGCAAAGGCATGGACTTGGACGTCAAACTTGGCGTTGGTGGTATCCGCGAAATCGAGTTTGTGGTGCAGTTGTTTCAGTTGATTCGCGGTGGGCGCGATTTGGCGTTGCGCGAGCGTCAGGTGTGCAAATTGTTGCCCCTGTTAGAGCAGGAAAAGTATTTACCAGAGGGCAGCGGCACCGGGCTACTTGAGGCCTATGTGTTTTTGCGCAATACCGAGCACGGAATTCAGGGCTACCAAGATCGTCAGACGCAATCGCTACCGATAGATGAGCTTGATCGTTTGCGCGTGGCGGTGGTGATGGGGTATTCCGATTGGGAGAGCTTTACCGCCGCCCTGGAGGGGCATCGCGCGCTGGTTAATCGAGAGTTTCAGGAGGTGATTGCCGACCCTGATGCCGAGCACGACGTGGACAGCGAATCGTTGGATGCGTGGTTTAGCGTATGGGAGGTATCAGACTCTGATCAGCAAGCACTAGAGGTGTTAACGGTGGCGAACTGGGTTAACGCCGAGCGCGTGCTCGCTTTGCTGGACGATTTGCGCCAAAGTCGTCCGGTGCTGTCGATGCAGGCATCCAGCCGCACCCGATTGGACGCCTTTATGCCGCGTTTACTGCACGCGTTGGATCAGGCCCCTGAAATCGAAGCCGCCGAAGGCTTGAAGCGGGTGTTGCCGTTTGTTGAGGCCGTGGCGCGGCGCAGCGCTTACTTGGTGTTGCTGGTTGAAAACCCTACCGCCATGCAGCAGTTGGTGCGTTTGAGTGCGGCCAGCCCTTGGATTGCCGATGAGCTTGCTGCACACCCCATTTTGCTGGACGAGCTGCTCACCCCTGAAAGTCTTTATGCCCCCCCGGGTAAAGATGAGCTGCGCGATGAAATGCGGCGCGAAGTGTTACGCATGAGCTGGGATGACCTTGAGGGTCACATGGAGTCGCTGCGCTATTTTCGCTCGGCCCACGCGCTACGTGTTGCCGCCAGTGAGGTTACCGGTGCTTTGCCCTTGATGAAAGTGAGCGATTACCTCACCTATATTGCCGAGGTGATTTTAGAGCACGTATTAGCGCTGGCGTGGGAAAATATGGTCGCCCGGTACGGCTTCCCTTGCCGCAAAGACGGCTCAGAAGAGCGTGAACCCAACCTAATTATTGTCGGTTACGGCAAGCTTGGCGGCATCGAGCTGGGCCACGGCTCGGATTTAGATCTGGTGTTTATCCATGACACCGACACTCAGGGTAGCACCGATGGCGAAAAATCGGTGGATAACCAAACGTTTTATACGCGTTTGTGTCAGCGCATTATTCACATCATCACCACTCAAATGCCGTCGGGTAAGTTGTACGAGGTGGATATGCGTCTGCGGCCATCCGGCAATTCCGGCATGCTAGTGACGTCGCTGGCGGCCTATGAGAAATACCAATTTACCGAAGCTTGGACCTGGGAGCACCAGGCGGCTGTGCGAGCCAGACCGGTTGCCGGTGATCCGGCATTGGCCGGGCGCTTTGAAAAAGTGCGTGAAGCGGTTCTCACCCGCGGGCGCGATGAGCCGACGTTGCGCCACGATGTGATTGAGATGCGCGAGAAAATGCGTGCGCATCTTGGCTCCTCAAATAAAAAGGAGCAACTATTTCACCTGAAGCAGGATGCTGGAGGTATCGTCGATATTGAATTTATGGTTCAATATGCGGTTTTGGCGTGGGCCCAAAAAGCGCCCAAGCTTACCCAGTACACGGACAACATCCGTATACTGGAGACACTGGAGCAGGTCGGTCTGATGACCGCTGAAACAGTCGCCCAACTGATTGAAGCCTACAAGGCTTATCGGTCCACCGGACACCGCCTTGCGTTACAGCGCCAGGAGGCGGTACTGCAAGGCGCAGATGAATTCACCGCCGAGCGTCAGCAAGTAAGTGATTTGTGGCAGCAACTAATGCTGAGCCCGGATCAAGCCTAACCGCTCGTTGGGGGCATCGCGCCCTTCCCTTATATTTTGTAAATTTTTTAGGAGTTGGCTATGTCATTTGCCGATCGCGACGGCGTTATCTGGCTGGATGGCGAACTGGTACCTTGGCGCGATGCGCGGGTACACGTACTGACCCACACCTTGCACTACGGCATGGGTGTGTTTGAAGGGGTTCGTGCTTACGAAACTGCCGAAGACGGCACTTGTATTTTCCGCTTGCAAGAGCATACCGACCGGTTGTTCCGCTCGGCGCATATTATGCGTATGAAATTGCCGTTTGATAAAGCGCAGCTTAACGAAGCGCAAAAGCTTGTGGTGCGTGAAAATAACCTGCAAGAGAGCTACTTGCGGCCGATGGCTTTTTACGGCTCCGAAGGCATGGGCTTGCGTGCCGACAACCTGAAAGTACATGTCATGGTGGCCGCCTGGAATTGGCCCTCGTATATGTCCCCTGAGGCTCGGGATCTGGGCATTAAAGTTCGTACCTCAAGCTATACGCGTCACCATGTGAACATCTCCATGTGTAAGGCAAAGGCTAACGGCCACTACATCAACTCGTTGTTGGCGCTGCAAGAGGCGCTCGACAGCGGCTGCGAAGAAGCACTGCTGCTCGATAACGAAGGGTATGTGGCCGAGGGCAGTGGCGAGAACGTGTTTGTGATTCGCGACAAAATTATCTATACGCCTGAGCTGACATCGTGCCTCGACGGCATTACGCGCAACACAATTTTTGCCCTAGCCGCTGAGTGCGGTTATGAAGTGCGCGAAAAACGCATCACCCGCGACGAAGTTTATATTGCCGATGAGGTCTTCTTTACCGGTACTGCGGCCGAGGTGTTGCCGATTCGCGAGCTGGATGGCCGTATGATTGGCGAAGGCAAGCGCGGACCGATGACGACCGAGTTGCAAGGCTTATATTTTGATGCCGTTAAAGGCCGCTTGGCACAACACAAAGGTTGGCTGGCCCCCATTGCCGGTTAATTATCTTTGTGAGTAACTCCAGCTCGGCTCGACGTACCCTGATTGTCGGCCCCTCGTGGGTCGGCGATATGGTGATGGCGCAAAGTTTATTTAAGCTGCTGCGCCAAGCGCATCCAGGCAGTGAGATCGATGTGTTGGCACCGGCCTGGAGCCGGCCGCTAACCGAGCGCATGCCCGAAGTGGCCGCCAGTATTGATATGCCTCTGGGGCACGGTCAGTTGTTGCTGGGCGAACGCTATCGGCTTGGCCGTGCGCTTGCAAAGCGCGGCTATAGCCGCGCTTATATTTTACCTAACTCTCTTAAGTCAGCCTTAATCCCCGTCTTTGCTGGTATCGAAACACGTATTGGTTGGCGCGGCGAGATGCGCTTTGGCTTGATCAATGATATCCGCAAACTCGACCCCAAGCGCTATCCGTTAATGGTTGAGCGTTTTGCCGCTTTGGCATTTGCGCCGGGCGCGCCACTGCCAAAGGCTTTGCCGCGCCCCGAGCTACACGTAGAGCCCGAAGCGCTACCGGCATTGGGTGAGCAATATCAATTAACACTCGAGCGGCCGGTGTTGGCGCTGTGCCCGGGTGCCGAGTTTGGCCCGGCTAAACAGTGGCCCGCCGAGCATTATGCGACTGTGGCGGCGCGCGCTATCGATGCCGGCTGGCAGGTGTGGCTATTTGGCTCAGAAAAAGACCGAGCGGTGGCCGAGGCTATTATTGCTGAAGTCCCCGAGCGCGATCGCAAGGCTTGTTATTCGTTGGCAGGGCGTACCAGTTTGGCTGACGCCATTGATCTTATGGCCGCCGCCGCCGCAGTGGTTAGCAACGATTCGGGCTTGATGCACATAGCCGCCGCACTAGGGCGCCCGCTGGTGGCCGTTTACGGCTCGACATCCGCCGATTTCACGCCTCCGTTAAGTGATCGTGTTGCGGTTGTATCGCAATCGCTGGAGTGTCAGCCGTGCTTTAAGCGCGAGTGCCCGCTGGAACATTTGCGCTGCCTGCGCGAGCTTGAGCCAGCGCGGGTATTAACGGCTTTAGCGGGCTTGACCGATGGCGCCATTGGTCCGTGATGTTACAGTTTTTCACAGCTTGGCAGACTCGTTCGGTATCAGGCTGTTGAGTTTTATGCTTCAATACGCCGGCGCTGGTCGCAGCGAAACGATATCGCGGAGACCGGCACTATCTATCGTCACTACAGATGTTCCGGCCGCTACGGCATTGAGTGCAATAACAAGCATGAATGCAAAGGTGTAGGTAAGATTTATTGATGAAACCGACAATCGCCGCTGATTTCGTTACGCCTTTTACCCCGCTGTGTCGCTATGCCTCGTACACAGTAGCGGCGGCGGTGGCTTTATGCCTCGCTATCCCCTCAGGTTACTCCTACGCGCCGGCGCTGTTGAGTCTGTGTAGTTTTCCGATTTTGTTAATTAAGCGCCCACACCTGCGTTTAGAGCGCTCGGACTGGTTGCTGATTGCCACGTTACTTTTTTATCTGGTGGTGTCAGCATCGATTAGCGCCTACCACCATTTACCGAGTAGCTCGTTTGAGGAGCCAAGTCGGTTTTTATTGACCATCCCGGTGCTGTTGTTTTTACTGGCTTATCCTCCGCGTGAAAGCTATTGGTGGGGCGCGCTAATAGTGGGGACGTTAGCGGGCGGTGCCATGGCACTGTGGCAAATGTTTGTCGAGGACCGTGTTCGCGCTGGTGGTTTTATGAACCCGATTCAGTTTGGTAATTTATCGCTGTTGATGGGTGGGCTGTGTTTAACCGGTATCGGTTGGGCGCGCCAGCAGCGCCACGCCACACTGTGGTGGGTCGCCCTTGCTGTGGCCGCTTTGGCCGGCGCCGTGGCATCTTTGGTGTCGGGCGCGCGAGGTGGTTGGCTGGCGTTACCGATAATGCTGATTTTGCTCTATTTAGGTTATCGGCGCTATTTACCTAAGCGCACACTGGCGTTAGCGCTGGCGGTATTAGCGGTGGGGTTGGTAGTGCTGTATTTTACGCCCCAGACTGGGGTTCAGGCACGTATCGATCGTGCGGTTGATGATTATCAGGATTACAGCGCTGGTGTGCGCATGAATAGCTCGGTCGGAATGCGGCTTGAGATGTGGAACGCCGGCACTAGGTTAGCTGTGCAGAAGCCAATGTTGGGCTGGGGTGAGTCAGCTTATGGCCAAAAGCTAACCGGCATGATTGATGATGATCGTTCGCGGGTTATTATCAGTCATTATGATCATGTTCACAGCGATTCCCTAGATGCTTTTTTACGGCGGGGTTCGTTGGGTCTGTTTGCATTGCTTTTGGTGTATGCAGTGCCTTTCACGCTGTTCGCGCGTAAGTTTGTACGCGGTGGTGTAGGAGACACTTACGCGGTCGCCGGTATGATTTTGGTGGCCTCGATTGCAACTTTTGGTTTGACTCAAGCGTTTTTTCGCCATAACAGTGGCGTAACCGTTTATTTGTTTTATTTAGTGGTGTTATGGGCTTATCTGCGGGCCGCGGAGCAGCGTACGGTCGCCTCTTACGTTAAGGGAGCCAATGCCGATGGCAGTGCATCGGCGCTCGCGGGTGAACGCCTTGAGTGAGGCCGCTAAAGCAGCAGCCGAGCTCCGACTGTCCGCTGTCTTAATCGTAAAAGACGAAGCGAATAAGCTGGCAGAGTGTTTGGCTAGTTTGCAGTTTGCCCACGAGATTGTGGTGCTTGATTCCGGCAGTGGTGATCGCACGGTCGAAATTGCCCGCGAATATGGCGCCCGTGTTGTCGTTAACAGCGACTGGCAAGGATTTGGGGTGCAGCGCCAACGGGCGCAAGCGTTGGCGACAGGTGATTGGGTGCTTATGATCGACGCCGATGAGCGGGTGACACCGGAGCTGCGCAGCAATATCGAAACTGCCATTTGTTCAGGGCCCGCAATTTATTATATCAATCGCCTGAGTTGGTGTTTTGGCCGGTTTATGCGTCACACCGCAATGTATCCCGACTGGATTCCACGGTTGTATCCTCGCACGCAAGCGGGCTTTGATGATACCCGGGTCCACGAGCGTTTGAGCAACCCTCAAAATTTACCAGAAAGGCGCCTCGAAGGCGATTTGCTGCATTTAGTGTACGATGATGTCCGGCACTTGGTTAGTAAGTCAGCCCTTTACGCCGAGCAGTGGGCAATCGCTCGCGCTGAGGCAGGGCGTACTTGTTCTTTGCTGTCGGCAATTGGTCACGGGCTGTCTTGTTTTGTTCGGATGTATTTTTTACGTCGCGGCTTTCTCGATGGGGGCCAAGGGTTTGTGATCGCTGTGGTGATGTCTCACTCGACTTTTGTAAAATACGCCGATCTTTGGGTGCGCACACGGCCCAAACCTAATTCACCCTGAACCTGAAGGGCCTATGAATCGCAACAACGCTAACAACCCTAACGCCGCTTCCGAGACGGCCTCACTGACGGTATATTTAAGACTGCTGGCGTACCTTAAACCCCACCGTATGTTGTTTGGTTTTAGCGTCTTGGGTTTTTTGGTGTACTCGGCGGCGCAGCCGGCAATGGCTCAGTTTTTGGATTACCTGTTAACCTTTATTGAAGCCGAAGAGCGCGGCCCCGCATGGATGCCCTCATTGATTATCTTAGGCATTATTGTGGTGCGCGGACTGGGCGGTTTTGTGGGTAATTACCTTATCGCCAAGGTGTCCTTTCTGGTGGTTGATACCTTGCGGGTACAGCTATTCAGCCATATGGTTTATTTGCCCGGCGAGTATTTTGATCGCAACGATTCAGGCCAGCTGATGTCGGTGATCACCTTTAACGTCAATAATGTTACGACCGCATCCACCGAAGCCTTAAAAACCTTGATCCGGGAAGGGACCACGGTCATAGCGTTATTGGCTTACTTGTTTTACAAAGACTGGGCGTTAACGTTGCTGATGATGACGGTGGTGCCGCTGATTGCGGCATTGGTCGGCTTTGTGGGAAAACGTTTGCGTCGGCTGAGTACTAAAGTGCAGCACAGCATGGGCGAGATCACTCAGGTTAGCTCGGAGATGATCAATGGTTACCGAGTGATGCGCAGCTTTGGTGGCGAAGCGTACGAAAAGCGCCGCTTTGCCGACGCCAGTTGGCGCAACTACTTGCAGAATTTAAAAATTGTTTTAACCACCACCCTGAATACGCCTTTGATTCAAACCTTAGTAGCGCTATCGATGGGGGCGCTTTTGTGGGTGGCGCTGGGCTATATCGAGATCAGTGATGCTAGCGCGTTTATCGCTTACTTTATGGCGGTGGGCATGGTGCTAAAGCCCATGCGCCAGTTAAGCGAGATTGTACCGGTGATTCAAAAAGGTGTGGCCGCCGCTGACAGCGTGTTTCAGGTGCTGGACGAAAAAACCGAGCAGGATACCGGCAGCTACAGCGTCGAGCGCGTTAGCGGTAAGGTGTCGATTCGCGATCTAAGTTTTGCCTATGACGACGATAAGCCCGTGCTTAAAGGGGTGTCGCTGGAGGTTAGTGCCGGTGAAACAGTGGCGTTGGTGGGGCGCTCCGGTAGCGGAAAATCGACGTTAGTGAGTGTGTTGTCGCGTTTTTACCATCAATTTGATGGCGCGCTCGATATCGACGACGTCAGTATCTGTGACTACCGTTTGGCGAACCTGAGGGCCCAAATATCACTGGTGACGCAAAACGTCGTGCTGTTTAACGATACGGTGGCCAACAATATAGCCTACGGCGCGTTGCAGGATATTGGCGAAGAAAAGATCCGCAAAGCGGCGGAGTTAGCTTACGCACTGGAGTTTATTGAGCAGCTACCCGACGGCTTTAATACTGTCATCGGAGAAGGTGGTACGCGCCTCTCTGGAGGGCAGCGTCAGCGCTTGGCGATTGCGCGCGCGATTTTAAAAGATGCGCCCATTTTGTTATTGGATGAAGCCACCTCGGCATTGGATAACGAATCGGAGCGATATATTCAGCAAGCGCTGGAAACCGTCTCTAAAGGGCGCACAACTTTTGTTATCGCGCATCGGTTATCGACCATCGAGCAAGCTGATAAAATCGTGGTTATGGACGCCGGTGAGATTGTCGAGCAGGGCACTCATCACGAGTTAATGGCGCTTAATGGTCACTACGCGCGCTTGCACAGCGCGTCTTTGTCCGATGTGCTGACGCTTTAATATTTACCGCCTGGCAATAAGGGCCGCAAACTATGCAACTTCCCGCAGCGCGTTTCGATCGCTCACAAATTCTCGTGGTTGGCGATGTTATGCTTGATCGTTATTGGCACGGTGACACCTCGCGTATTTCGCCCGAGGCACCGGTTCCGGTGGTACGAGTCGATGAGACAGACGATCGCGCCGGCGGTGCAGGTAATGTCGCGCTTAATATCGCCGCGTTAGGTGCGGGGGCCTCACTGATTAGTGTCGTGGGCGCTGATGAGGCGGCCGAGGTGTTACGCGGCCAATTAGCGGCCGCCGATATCCGCACCGACTTTCAGGTGGCCGAAGGTAAGCCGACCATCACCAAGTTGCGGGTTATGAGTCGTCACCAACAATTGTTGCGCATGGATTTTGAGCAACCCTTTGGCGCTGGCGATGCGGCCCAGTTGCCCAGCAAAGTTGAAGCGATGTTGTCGAGTGTTGGGGTGTTGGTATTATCGGATTATGCCAAGGGTACTTTGGCTGACTGCCAGGCATTGATTCGCCTCGCGCGCGCCCGGCGAGTGCCGGTATTAGTGGACCCTAAAGGCACGGACTTTAGCCGCTACCGCGGCGCGACCCTGTTAACCCCTAACTTGCACGAGCTAGAAGCTGTTGTCGGAGCCTGTCCGAGCGAACAAATACTGGTTGATAAAGCTTCGGCATTGATGGCGGAGCTGGATCTACAGGCGCTGTTGGTGACTCGTGGTGAACAGGGCATGACTTTGCTGAGACCGGGAATGGGAGAGCTGCATTTGCCGGCGCGCGCGCGCGAGGTATTTGATGTTACCGGCGCGGGCGATACGGTAATTGCGACGCTGTCAGCCTCGATCGCCGCAGGTTATTCACTCGCCGAGGCCACCGGACTTGCCAACTTGGCCGCCAGCTTGGTGGTGGGTAAATTGGGTACCGCAACGATCAGTGGCCCTGAATTGCGCCGTGCGGTCGTTGCTGAGCAAGGGGTCGAGCGTGGTGTGGTTAGTGCCGAGCAGTTATCACTGATACTGGCAGAGGCTCGCGCTCAAGGTGAAAAAATTGTTTTCACCAACGGTTGCTTCGATATTATCCACGCCGGTCATGTGGGTTACCTTGAGCAAGCCCGGACTTTAGGTGATCGGTTGGTGGTGGCGATTAATTCAGACGAATCAGTGCAACGACTAAAAGGCCCATCACGGCCTATTAATCCGGTCGATCGCCGTATGGCTGTGCTCGCAGGGCTGGAGGCGGTGGATTGGGTCGTCAGCTTTGGCGAAGATACCCCCGAGAATTTATTGCGTGAGTTGCGACCAGACGTGTTGGTAAAGGGCGGCGATTACAATGAAACCGAGGTGGTCGGCTGGGAAATCGTTAAAGAGTACAACGGTGACGTGGCAGTCTTGCGTTTTTACGATGACTGCTCAACGACTGGAATAATTAAATCGATACAAACACGTGGAGAGCGGTGAGGTTTCATTGTAAATAATCCCGCTGCACGTGGAGCCAATAGTAATACCGAATTTATAGGTCCCATTAAGTGGAGACGCACTGATAAATGCGGGTTGGGTATTATCAGGGATTAATAGAGCGGTATAGGGCATCTCGCTTCGTGCCTTTAGGTCCCCGCGGTTTTTATTCTCATTCGTCGTGGTACAGCTCTTATGTGAACGCTGGCTTGGTATGTGAATGAGGTAGTTCTGGCTCCTCGCTGGTTGTTTTGTCGCCCGCTTAAACAGTGATACAGGAAACGGGCGTGACCTCGAACATGTGATGCAAGCATTTCAGCGATTATTGCTTAATTTATGTATAGCGTCTTAAGAAAATAAACATTATAAAACGCGGAGTTGCTAGGAGTTGCTTGAGGCTCGTTTAGTAGATTCCCTGCGATATACATGTAAATAACAAAATAGTGCGATAGTCAGAGAGTAAGGCGCCCCCAGTTCAAACACCTCTTCGATAATGGTGGTGTGCACCTCAGTGTGCATGCTGACACTGATTCCGATGTCTCCCAGTTTGCGGGCGATACCGTCTAGAGTTCGTGCCACGACGAGTAGCCCGCCTGCGCACGCGACGCTTAGCGCGACCATATTAAACTCTACGGCCCTTGCTAGTAGCGGTTTTAAGTATTTGCTGATCAAAGTGATAAATAGCCAAATTACCAATAGAACAATAGCAAGGGTTATCGCTTTTTCGAGTAGGGAAACGTCGGGCGAGCGGAAGGTGGCTGATTTGAATAGCCCGAGGGTGGAGTAGCGCTTGTCGAAGTCCAGCTCGCGCAACCCGAGTAATGTCACGGAGATAATCAACGGGTAGTGATGTTTTATCACATGCCTTCCGCCGAGCACCAGCATTAGGCCCGCGCAGATTAGGTAGCCGAGCGCTGAGGTCAGGTCAATTAACCCACCCTCACGTGCCGCATGTCTGGTGATAGCGTCGTCGATTTGTAAGTAATAGGCAATAATGGCGCCCAGCGATAGCAGCAACAAACTTTGCAGCCAAAAATAACGCAGTGGACGAAAAGCGGATACGGTGGTCATTATAAAGGGCCAGCTGAGCAAAAGTTGGCTATTGTAGCGAGTAATCAGCCAAAACGCGAAAATGCGCCAATGTTGTAATGAGCGTTAGGTGTGCTTGGGGTAATTATTGTGGTCGGTAGGTAGCCCTTAGGCAAGAGCGTTTACATGAGCTTGATCACTTGGACGTCATCCGGTAAACGGCTCGCGCCGGCTTTTTTTAGGGCTTCGAGGTAATCCTGCCAGTAGCGATCGTGGTGCTGGCAAAAGTCATACAGCTGTGCCCAGGTATAGATGCCCGTGTCGTGGCCGTCGTCAAACACTAGCTTAATGGCGTAATTGCCCACCGCTTCAATGCGCTTGATGTTAACGTCCTGTTTGCCGGTTTGCAGTACGGCTTGGCCCGGGCCGTGGCCTTTGACTTCGGCACTGGGGGAGTGCACCCGCAAAAACTCGGCGCTAAGGCGGTAGTGCTCGGCGCCGAACTGGAACTCCAGCTCGGCGCTTTTGCGGTGTTGCGTGATACGATCCGGGGCTTTACTCATTAGCGCTTTCTATTCAACCTTTACTTAAAGAATGTACCGGCTTAGGTCTTCATTCTGCGCCAGTTCGCCCAGTTGCTCTTCGACATAGGCGGCATCAATCGATACCTCCTCGTCACCGCCGCCAGCATCGAATGAAATGCTTTCAAGTAATCGTTCGAGCAGCGTGTGCAGTCGGCGAGCGCCAATATTCTCGGTGCGCTCATTAACCTCGTAGGCCATTTCGGCAATGCGACGAATACCATCGGCGGTGAATTGAATTTTTACACCTTCGGTATTCATTAGAGCTTGATGCTGCTCCGTCAATGACGCGGATGGTTCCGTCAGAATACGCTCAAAGTCATCGGGAGTCAGCGCCTGTAGTTCTACCCGGATAGGTAGGCGACCCTGCAGCTCGGGGATTAAGTCTGAGGGCTTGCTTAAATGAAACGCCCCCGAGGTGATAAACAGAATGTGATCGGTTTTCACCATGCCGTGCTTGGTGCTAACGGTGCAGCCTTCAATAAGTGGCAGTAAATCGCGTTGTACACCCTCGCGAGAAACATCGGTGCCGCCACTTTCGCCGCGCTTGGCTACTTTATCGATCTCATCGATAAAGACGATACCGTTTTGTTCGACCGACTCAATCGACTGCGCTTTTAAGTCTTCGTTGTTAACGAGTTTGGCGGCCTCTTCCTCTTGCAGGGTTTTAAGGGCCTGCTTAACGGTCATCTTGCTGCTTTGTTTTTTGTCGTTCGACATGGACGAGAACATGTTTTGCAGCTGGCTGGTCATCTCCTCCATCCCGGGTGGCGCCATAATTTCGACTCCAACGGGAGTGGCCGAAACTTCTATTTCGATCTCGCGCTCATCCAGCTCGCCTTCACGCAATTTTTTACGAAAGATTTGACGGGTGTTCTCGCCGCTGTCGGTTTCTTGCTCGCCGCGCGCTTTGGGTAGCAAAACGTCAAGTACGCGATCTTCGGCCGCTTCGGCGGCGCGCAACTCGACGCGCTTCATGGCCTGTTCGCGCTGCATCTTCATGGCGCTTTCGACTAGGTCGCGAATGATGGATTCAACGTCGCGGCCGACGTAGCCGACTTCGGTAAATTTGGTGGCCTCAACTTTAATAAAGGGCGCGTTAGCCAGCTTGGCTAAGCGGCGGGCGATTTCGGTTTTACCGACGCCGGTGGGGCCAATCATTAAAATATTCTTGGGGGTTATTTCAGCTCGCAGGTCGGTATCAACTTGCATGCGGCGCCAGCGGTTACGCAGGGCAATGGCCACTGAACGCTTGGCTTGATTCTGACCGACAATAAAGCGGTCGAGCTCGTGAACAATTTCACGGGGAGTCATGCTAGACATATCGATATTACTCGCGGGTTAGTAGTCCAGTGTTTCGATGGTCTGGTTGTGATTGGTGTAGATGCAGACGTCGCCGGCAATGTTGAGGCTTTTGTTGACGATGCTACCGGCGTCGAGCTCTGTGTTGTCCAGCAGGGCGCGTGCGGCTGATTGCGCGAAAGCACCGCCAGAGCCGATGGCGATTAAGTCGTCCTCGGGCTGAATCACATCGCCATTACCGGTAATAATGAGTGACGCATCTTTGTCTGCGACCGCTAGCAGCGCCTCCAGCTTGCGCAGTGAGCGCTCGGTGCGCCAGTCTTTGGCAAGCTCTACCGCCGCGCGGGTCAGCTGGCCGTTGTAGGCCTCGAGCTTTGCTTCAAAGCGCTCAAATAAGGTGAAGGCGTCGGCGGTGCCCCCGGCAAAGCCGGCCAAAACCTGATCTTTGTATAGGCGCCGCACTTTGCGGGCATTACCTTTCATAATGGTGTTGCCCAGTGATACCTGGCCGTCGCCACCGATGACTACGGTGTTGCCACGGCGCACGGAGAGTATGGTGGTGCCTCGGTACTGTTCCACAGAAAGTCCTTTATGCCTTAGAGGGTGCAATTAAAAATATTAGATGCCGCACAAATGGGTGGCGGCGTTGAAGAGATTAGATGGGGGCGCGCTTGATAATTTCAAGCGCAGTGGTGGACGCGGCTAGCCGCCGGGTTTGCGTTTGAGTACCAGCGCATTGTACTGGTTGGTTACCAGCGTTGTGCGGGCTTTGGATAGTTTGCTTTGATTATCGAACGGGCCGACCACTACGCGGTGCCAGCGCTCACCATTGTTAATGGTCACGCTTTCGGTACGGGCATCTAAATTTAGCAAGATCAGTTGCGCACGCAGTTTATCGGCGTCATCAGGGTTGCGAAACGAACCTACTTGCAACAGGTATTCGACTGGCGTTGCCGGTGGCGTGTCGTCGCTGCGGCGATTTGGCTCAGTGGCTGGCACGATCACCTCTTCCTCTTGCAGTAACTTATAAAAATCAAAGCGTGGCTTGGGCAGCGGCGCTTTTTTGTTTGGGTCGGCAGCGGGTTTTGTTTGTGGCTCGGGTGTGCTTTGTTTGGCCGCTGTTTGTGGTGCCGGGTGATTGGGTGAAATACCCCATAGATAAACCAGGAACATGACAAAGGCCCCGAGCATGGAGCCAATAAACAGCCAGACCCATGCAGGTGCTTGGTTGCGGGGCTTTGTAGCCTTGGGTGCAGGGCGTTTTTTGCGGGCGTAATCGCGGGTCATGGCTGTTCGCTTAACGATAAAAGCCGCTATTTTACGGGCGCGAGTGCCACCGCTGCAATTGCTTGTGGTCAATAAGCGCGAATGAGTTGAATCAGCCCATTTCTTGAGGGTCGATATCGATCGACCAGCGAGTGGTGCGGCTGGCTTTTTGCGCGCTAATAAGGGCAATGAGTTGACGGATATAAACGCTAAGCGTGCGGCGACTGAGTGCTTTAAACTGGAGTAAGTAGCGAAACCGCTGGCCGCGCTTTTCCATTAACGCGGGCATGGGGCCTAGTATTTGTATCTGCTGATCGGTTTGAATCGACTCGGCGAGCTCGCGAGCTTGCTGTAAAAACGCCATGGCAGCACCGGGGTTGGGGGCGTCGGCCCGCAGCAGCGCGAGAAATGCCAGCGGCGGCATTAAGGTTAGCTCGCGCTCATCGAGCAGCGCCTGGGCAAATTGGCCGTAGCCTTGGTTAAGTAACAGTTGCAGCAACGGGTGATCACCGTGCTGACTTTGCAGTAATACTTGGCCGGGTTGCTCGGCGCGACCGGCGCGACCGGCGACTTGAGTAATTAGCTGACCCATGCGTTCGGGGCCGCGAAAGTCGGCGCTAAAAAGGCCGCTGTCCACATCCAAAATAACGACCAGAGTCACTTTGGGAAAGTGGTGCCCTTTGGCGAGCATTTGCGTACCCACTAAAATACACGGCTCGCCCTCATGAACCCTGTCGATGAGGGCGTCTAGCGCGCCTTTGTTGCGAGTTGAGTCTCGGTCAATACGAATGACTGGCGTGCTGGGAAATGCGCGGCTTAAATACTCTTCACTGCGCTCGGTACCGGCCCCTAAGGGCTCTAGCCGGTGACTTTGACAAGACTCGCAGCGCTTGGCTGGCGCTTGTTGATAATCACAGTGATGGCAGTGTAGGTGATAGGGGTTGCGGTGCAGCGTAAGCCGCGCATCACAGTGCGGGCAGCTTAGCTGGTGGCCGCAATCGCGACATTGCAATATCGGGGCAAAACCTCGGCGATTGAGAAACACGAGAGCCTGATTACCAGCGTTGGTGTGTCGCGCCAGTGCCTCTAAGGCCTCTGGCGTTAGGCCGTGGTGCTCGGTGGCCGCTTGGCTATCGATCACTTCGATGGGGGTGGCTGGGTTGGCGGTCGCTCGCAGCGTCAGGTGGAGGTGCTGGTAGCGTCCATTTTGCGCGTTATGCAGTGTCTCGAGTGATGGTGTGGCCGACCCTAAAATCAACGGGATGTTAAGTTTTTGAGCGCGTACAACGGCGAGATCCCGTGCCGAGTAACGAAATCCGTCTTGTTGTTTGAATGAGCCATCGTGCTCTTCATCAATAATGATCAGCCCGGGGGTGGCTAATGGCGTGAATATAGCCGAGCGAGTGCCAATGACGACTCGCGCTTCGCCTTGGGCGGCGCGTACCCAGCTATTGAGGCGCTCGGTATCGTTTAGGCCCGAATGTACGGCGCAGACACTGGGGCCAAAACGGCGGCGAAAGCGCGCTAGGGTTTGTGGTGTTAAGCCGATCTCGGGGACTAGAACCAGTGCTTGCGCCTGCGGATCGGCGGTCAGGGCGCGGGCGATGACTTGCAAATACACCTCGGTTTTGCCGCTGCCAGTGGTGCCGTCAAGTAGGTGTACGCCGAATTCATTGGGGGTAATTGCGTCGACAGCGATTTGTTGCTCGGTGTTTAAGGTGAGCGGCGATTGTCGGATGGTGGGGGTGTTTTGCTCCGTGGCAGGTTGAATAAGTTTTTTATCGTTTAACGCGCGCAGTGCCTCTCGGCTGCAGCCGGCGGCTTTAAGTTCGGCCCAGCTACTGGTGCCAGTTTGTTGTAGTTTGCTAATAATGCCGGCTTGTTGGCGGGCGCGCTTGAGGGCGCCGGTCGGTAGGCCGCGCCCTTCTTCGGTAAGGTCCCACAGTTGCGTGTTGCTGTCTGCTTTATGTTGCGCGGGGTTGCCCTGGCGCAATGGTGCGGGCAGGGCCGCTTGCAGTGCTTCCCCTAAAGGGGCTTGATAGTAGTCAGCGGCCCAGCGAATAAATTCGAGCAAGTGGTTGCTGATTAACGGCTGGTGGTCGATGACGCTGTTAATGGGTTTGATTTTATTGGCATCAAAGTCGCATTGGTCTGTGCTTGCGATGACGATTCCCACCAGTGAGCGCCCGCCAAAGGTGACCTTGACTCGGGCTCCGGGGATTGGCGCAGGCGTGGGCGCGAGATAATGAAACAGGGTGCGAACAGGTACGGGGAGCGCAATAAGTACAAACGGTGCAGAAGTCATCATTGGCGGCATCGGGCCTGACGTGGGTCATAAATAGTGAGGCGGTAGATTGAGGACATAGCTTACTGGATTTAAGGCCTTCTGTGGGTGTATCGGTATGGGCAATTTGTTGCTGGCGTCTATGGGCGGCATGCTTGGATGGAAAATGGGCAATTTTACTTGCTTTCGTTATTTATTCTGCTAGTATCGCCGCTCTCAAAATTTAGTTGCTTTAACCCTGCGATACCGTGCTCGGCAAGTGATCGGGTGGCGGTACCCAAAACATAGGCGAATATCATGCAAGCAGAAATTCATCCCCAGTATGTCGACGTAACTGCGACTTGCAGCTGCGGTAACACCATTAAAACCCGTTCTACTTTGGGCGAAGACTTCCACGTCGATGTTTGCTCTGAGTGTCACCCTTTCTATACCGGTAAGCAGAAAGTGGTTGATACCGGTGGTCGTATCGATCGCTTCAACAAGCGTTTCGGTGGTCGTATCGGCGGTAAAAAGTAAGTTTTTACCCGCTTGCGGAGGCTTAGCCCTCTAGCATTAAAAAGCCCGCCAGGAGACTGCGCGGGCTTTTTTGTGTCCTGTGCCTGTTTGTTTTGCCTGCACTGAATACGTTTAAAACAGCTCCTCTGGCAGAACTTCCGGTGCGCCTTGGTTGCCGTTGCCTGGGTCAGTGCCCTCGGCACGCTCTGGTACGTTGTCCACCCTAAATATTTCAAAAACAGCGTCGGGGTCTTGCGGCCCCGCGCGTTTGCCGGTCTCCGGATCAATTCGTACCGTAATAATGCCATCGGGGCGCTGGGCGGCGCGCTCGGGTTTTTCTGCAAGAGCCGCACGCATGTAGTCAATCCAAATAGGCAGTGCGGCTGAGCCGCCGTATTCGCGATTACCCAGTGGCGTGTTGTTGTCAAAGCCAAGCCAGGTGATGGTGACAATCTCGGGGTTGTAGCCGGCAAACCAAGCGTCGCGTGGGCCGTTGGTGGTGCCGGTCTTGCCGGCGATATCGCCGCGCTCTAGCACGCGAGCGCGCTTACCAGTGCCTCGGGCGATAACGTCGCGCAGCATTGAGTCGGCAATAAAGGCGGTTTGGGCGTCCAAGATACGCTTGGCTGGCGGCAGCGGATTGGCTTTTGGAGCGTTGGCTTGCTCGCCTAAGAGTTCTTCTAAGGTGCGGGCCTCGGATGGCGTCGCCGGTGTTTTGTTGTCGCAGTCGCGACATACGGTAGCTGGGGTGGCGGTAAAAACGTCGCGGCCGTCTACCGCCTCAATGCGCTTAATAAGATAGGGCTGTACCGCAAAGCCGCCGTTGGCAAAAGTGGTGTAGCCACGCGCTAAGTCAAGTGGGGTAACGTCGTGACTCCCAAGGGCTAGGGAGAGGTCGCGGGGTAAGGCGTTTTTATCGAAACCAAAGCGCGCTAAGCTTTCGTGCGCGGTATCCATGCCCAGTGAGCGTAGGATACGAATCGATACTAGGTTGCGCGATCGGTACAGCGCGGTGCGCATGCGCATAGGGCCTAGAAAGCTACCGCCATCGTTCTCGGGGCGCCACGTGCCTTCTAAACTAGCGTCCTCAATCACAATAGGAGCGTCATTAATGATGGTGGCGGGGGTGTAGCCGTGCTCTAACGCGGTGGTATAGATAAAAGGCTTAAACGCTGAGCCGGGCTGGCGAGTGGCCTGTGTGACGCGGTTGAAGTGGCTCTGTTCAAAATCAAACCCGCCGGCGAGCGAGACAATGGCGCCATCGCTAGGGTCAAGCGAGACTAGCGCGGCCTCCGCCGTTGGCAGTTGCGCAAGAACGGCGCCTTCGGCGGTGTGCCGCAAACGAATGACGTCGCCGGGAGAGAGCACGTCTGAGGTCTGGGTTGGCTTTTCGCCGCGATAATTCTCGCTGAGATAGGGGCGCGCCTCTGAGAGCCCTTGCTCCCAGCTCAGTTGAGCTTCAGAGCCGTCGGGCAGTAGCAATGTGGCCGATTGTTGGTCGGTTTGGCTGACAACGGCGGGCGTTAAGCCGCCGTAGGTGGGGATGTTTTTGAGGGTTTCCAGCCATTGCTCGTCGGAGGCATCCGGGTCTAGTTGCTGCTCGGGGCCCCGGTAGCCATGGCGACGGTCGTAGGTGATAAGGCCGTCGATGATCGCGCTTTGTGCGACCTCTTGTAAGTGAGCGTTCACTGTGGTGTAGATGCTGTAACCGTCGGTGTAGGCGGCGTTTCCGAAGCGAGATATGGCGTCTTGACGGGCCATCTCAGCAACATAGGGGGCGTACAGCTCGGGTGTTAGGCCGTGGTATTTTGCCGTGGCGGGAGCCTCTGTAGCGGCTTTCCAGGTAGGTTGGTCGATGTGGCCCAGCTCCAGCATACGACCTAAAATCCAATTGCGACGAATTAGCGCCCGCTCGGGGTTGGCAAGCGGGTTGTAGGCCGAGGGCGCCTTGGGTAGCCCCGCGATCATGGCCCACTGAGGGAGGGTGAGCTCATCCATGTTTTTGCCGTAATACACGTTGGCGGCGGCTTGAATTCCGTAGGCGCGATTACCGAAGTAAATTTTATTGTTGTAAAGTGCGAGAATCTCCTCTTTACTAAGTTCACGTTCTATTTGAAGTGCGAGCAGGATCTCATTGAATTTACGGGCAAATGTTTGCTGAAAGGTCAGAAAAAAGTTACGTGCAAGCTGCATCGTAATGGTGCTACCGCCGGATTGGATCTGACCTGTTTGCAATAATTGTGATGCGGCTCGCAAAAGTCCTCTGATGGAGACGCCGTTATGATCGTAGAATTGGGCATCCTCTGCTGATAATAACGCTTTGATATACAGTGGCGGGATTTCGTCGTAGTTGATGGGGGTGCGGCGCTGTTCACCAAACTCGCCAATCAGTCGGTTGTCATTTGAGTAAATCCGCAGCGGAGTCTGCAATTTCACCTGTCGCAAGCTCTGCACATCGGGCAGTTTTGGGTTTAAATAGAGGTATAGACCGGCAAACGTGACGCCGGTCACACCGCAGCCCGCGATGAGTAACCATAAAAGTACGGTAAGATAAGAATATTTTTTAGGCATTTTTTCTAAGCGAATTAAGTAGTTAGCGGCCGCTGCCGACTGGAAGCTGCATTATACGGGGTTTTTGCCTGTTTACATATGCGCGATCTTGTTGCAGGCTTAAGTTAAAGTGCTATAACATAAACGACGTCTAAGTTACGGATATAGATAGAAAAATGGGCATTTTCGGATTCTTAGAAAAAAAGACGAAGCCAGTTGTGGGGTTAGACATAAGTTCGACGTCTGTAAAACTCTTAGAGCTGAGCCGTAGTGGCGATCGGTACCGGGTAGAGACCTACGCGGTTAGACCTTTGCCTCCCAACGCTGTTGTTGAGAAAAACATCAACGATGAAGAGGCGGTTGCCGAGGTTATCAAGTCGCTGGTTAAACAGTCAAAGACCAAAATCAAGCATGCGGCGGTGTCAGTTGCCGGCTCCGCTGTGATCACTAAGGTCATTGAAATGCCGGCTGGGCTGTCAGAAGACGACCTGGAAAACCGAATCTACATCGAAGCTGATCAGTACATCCCTTTCCCTATTGACGAAGTCTCCATTGATTTTGAGGTTCAGGGCGAGTCGCCCAACGACCCGGATCAGGTGGAGGTACTGCTCGCTGCGTGTCGCACTGAAAATGTCGAATCTCGTGTCTCGACCCTGCTATTAGCCGGGCTAGAAGAAGAGATTGTCGATGTTGAGGCATATGCGATGGAGCGTGCCTTTGAGTTTGTGCTTGAACAGCTTGAAGATCAGGATAATCAGGTGGTGGCGGTGCTCGATATTGGCGCCACTATGACGACCTTGAGTGTGCTGGTGGATGGCAAGACAGTTTATACCCGCGAACAGCTCTTCGGCGGTCGACAGCTCACCGAAGAGATTCAACGGCGTTACGGATTATCGATGGAGGAGGCCGGACTCGCTAAGAAGCAAGGAGGCTTGCCCGATGATTATCAGTCGGAAGTCCTTCAGCCCTTTAAAGAGTCTGTGGTGCAGCAGGTTACTCGCTCGTTGCAGTTTTTCTTTTCGGCCAGCGAGTATAACGATGTGGATTACATCGTGTTGGCCGGCGGTGTTGCCTCAATGGAGGGGTTGATTGAGCTCATAGAAGAAAAGCTTGGCACTCAGGCAATGGTGGCAAACCCGTTTGCCAGTATGTCTGTGGCATCGCGTGTGAACGCGGCGGCGTTAGCAAACGATGCGCCCTCATTGATGGTGGCAACTGGCCTGGCGATGAGGAGCTTTGACTAATGGCGCATATCAATCTACTTCCCTGGCGCGTAAAAGAACGCGACAAGAAAAAGAAAGATTTTATTGCGATTATGATGGGCGTGGCTTTTGTCGCGATCGTTATTGCCTATTTGTGGGTTTCGAACGCTAATGGCAAGGTGGATCATCAGCGCCAGCGCAATGAAATGCTGAAAACAGAAATCGCCACGCTAGAAAGCAAAGTGGCTGAGCTGAATGACCTGCAGAAGCGCCGGGAAGATCTTTTGGCGTTGATGAAGCTGATTCGTGACCTCGAAGGAACCCGCTCGGTTATCGTGCATCATTTTGATGAGCTGGTTCGCGCCCTCCCCGATGGCGTGTATCTTGTATCGGTTAAACGTCAAGGCCAGTTGATGAGTATAGAGGGCTATGCGGAATCCAATAACCGGGTGTCGAGTTTTATGCGTAACTTGGATGCATCGGAGTGGTATGCCGAGCCAAATCTGGCGTCGGTAGACGCCGCACCGGATCAAGGTGGACAGGCCAACGCATTCTCCATGACGGTGAAAACGATCGTGTCTAAGGCACAAAAAGCCTTACAAGAACAACAGAAGGAGGAGCAGTAATGTCTCTGCGGGAATCCTTCGAGCATGCTCGAGACTTCGACTATAGCGACTCTACTAAGCTTGGGGTGTGGCCCCTTCCTACCAAGATCTTAGTGTGTGTCTTTATTGTGGCAGCGCTGTTAGCAGCCACTTATTATTTTAAAATTAAAGACATTGAAAGCTCTTTGGTGCGAGCACAAGCTGAAGAGCAGACTTTGAGAAAAACGTTTGCCACGAAAAGTGCTCAAGCGGCTAACTTAGATGCTTATCGTGCGCAAATGGAGGAGATGCAGCGCTCTTTTGAGTCTTTGTTGGCGCGGCTCCCAACCGACACGCAGGTGCCGGGCTTGTTAGAGGATATAGATGCTCGCAGTGTTGAGAGTGGCTCTAGCATGCAAAGTATTGAGCTTGAGGCGCAGCGTGCTGCGGAGTATTACACTGAGTTGCCGATTAAAATCAACGTGGTGGGTAGCTACCATGATTTTGGTAACTTCGTCAGTGGTGTTGCCGGTATGCCTCGTATTGTGACTCTGCATGACTTCTCAATTGAAAATGCAAAGGAAGGCGGCGATTTGGTGATGCAGATTGACGCTAAAACCTACCACTATCAGCCAGAGGGGGAAGCCAATGAATAGTAATAAGCTCGTATTGGCTGCTCTTGTTGGTGCTATGGCGTTGTTGGCAGGCTGTGGCGGTAACGGCGATTTAGATGAGCTGCGTGATTATATAGAAGAGACCAAGCGTCGGCCGGGCAAGCAGATAGAGCCGTTGCCGGTTTTCCGTCCTTTACCGCCCTTTAGTTATGCGGCGATGACACTGCGCAGTCCATTTGAAAGGCCCGTTGAAGAGTTGGCGCGCGTTAAAGGCGGTAAATCAGTGAAGCCAGATATGACGCGGGCAAAAGAGTATTTGGAGAGCTTTAATATCGCCAACATGACAATGGTGGGGACCGTCTCTAAAGGCGGCACTTTATGGGCCCTGATCGATACCGGACCGGGTGCTCAGCGCAGTGTGGAGCCGGTGACAGTTGGTAATTATATGGGCCGCAATCACGGCAAAATTATATCTGCGACACCCAATCAGCTTGAGCTGATGGAAATCGTCTCTGACGGTGATGATGGCTGGGTTGAGCGTCCACGTATTATTAAATTAGAAGAAAAGGAATAGGCGGTCATGCGTGCTTTGTTCTTAATGGGGTTAAAAATGAGAAAAACAGTCGCGTTAGTCTTGGTCTGTCTGCTGTCTCCCTTTGCGGGGGCCGCGAGCCTTGATGACATCCGGTTTGCGGAGCTGCCTGATCAGCGATTCGAGGTGCGCTTGAGCTTTGATGAAGCCCCTCCGGAGCCTCAGGGTTACACGATTGAGTCGCCAGCGCGCATCGTATTGGATTTCCCGGAGGTCGAAAGCGAGCTGAAAGAACGGCGATTCCCGTTGGCGTTTGATAATGGCAAAAGCGCTTTAGTACTGACCTCGGGTGGCCGTACCCGATTGATCTTGAATCTTGAAAACCTGAGTACCTATAGTTCTCGCATTGATGGCAACGCTTATGTCATTGAGGTAGGCGGTACTGGCTCTCGTCAAGTGGCTGCACGTAAGCCCGTGGCCGATAGTGCCGCGAGCACTCAACCGCGTACAAGCGCAGAGCGCGCCATAAGCGGCATTGACTTCCGGCGGGGGGATGCCGGCGAGGGTCGTATTATTGTTGATTTGTCCACTGATCGTATCAGTGCCGATATGCGCGATACGGCCGACGGTTTGCGAGTCACTTTTGCTAATACCTTTTTACCTGGTGAGTTACGTCGCCGCTTAGATGTGCTGGATTTTGCCACGCCCGTGGCGATTATTTCGGCTAGCAGCGACAGTGGCGATGTGGTGCTGGATGTGTCGGCCAATGGTGATTACGATTATTTGGCCTATCAAACGGACAATCAATATGTCATTAGTGTTAAACCCCTGACCCCAGCGGAAAAAGCCGAGCAAGAGCGTCTCTTTGAATATACTGGCTCGCGCTTGTCGTTCAACTTTCAGGATATTGAGGTGCGAGCGGTACTGCAGATCATCGCGGATTTTACCGATTTGAACTTAGTTGCCTCTGATACTGTGCAAGGGCGTATTACCCTTCGTTTGGATAATGTGCCTTGGGATCAAGCGCTGGATATGGTGTTAAAGACCAAGGGTCTGGACAAGCGTCAGGTGGGTAATGTGTTGATGGTGGCTCCCGCATCGGAGATTGCCGAGCGCGAGCGCCAGGAGCTTTCAACCAAGCGCCAGCTAGAAGAGCTGGCGCCGCTGCGTACCGAGTATATTCGTGTGCGTTATGCCAGTGCCAAAGAGATCTTTGCACTGTTCCAAGGAGATGGTGCTGGCGACGCGGGCGGTTCAGATGGACCTGCCAGTCGTGCTACAGGTAGTATCTTGTCGGGACGTGGCCAAGCTGTAGTCGATGAGAGAACTAACTCGATAATTGTGACTGATACGGCTGAGCGTATTGATGCGCTTAAACGCTTGGTGAGCGAAATCGATATCCCTATTCGTCAGGTGATGATTGAGGCGCGATTGGTTATTGCCAATAAGGACTTCCGCGAAGAGCTGGGCGTTCGTTGGGGTGGCGTAGGTGCCAGTTTGTCGTCTGACTCGCTCCTCGAGGTGGGTGGCTCTACTAGCGCACTGGATTCTTCCCCTGGCTCGCCTGCCGACTTTATCTATGGTGGTGGTTCTGCTGATCTTAACGAGAATATGATGGTCGATTTAGGGGTTGCCAGCCCTGTAGGCAGTATTGCGTTTGGCCTGCTAACTGATAACGCCTACTTGGATCTTGAGTTGTCGGCATTAGAGTACAACGGTTATGCTGAAATCGTGTCGCAACCTAAGGTTATTACCGGCGATAAACAGCGCGCTACCATCTCTACCGGTAGTGAAATTCCCTACCAAGAGGCCTCTGCCAGTGGTGCAACGGCGGCATCCTTTAAAGAGGTGGTATTGGAGCTGGATGTAACGCCCCAGATTACGCCCGACAACAACATTATTATGGAGCTGGCTATAAAGAAAGATCTGTTAGCCGAGTTTAACCAAGAGTTTGGTGTGCCTATTATTGATATTACGCGCTTAAATACTAAGGTGCTGGTGTCTGATGGGCAGACCATTGTTCTCGGTGGCATCTTTGAAATGCAGCAGTTAAACGGTGTGGATAAAGTCCCGTTTTTGGGTGATATCCCTTATCTTGGGCGCTTGTTCCGCCGCGATGTTAAAACATCGGAGAAAAGTGAGTTGTTGATTTTCATTACCCCGCGCATTATGGCTGAGAGCTTAACCGAATAACGCTATGCTAGATCGGCACGTATTTCTTGTCGGCCCCATGGGGGTCGGCAAGTCGACTATCGGTAGAGTTCTTGCCTCTGAGTTGAATGTCCCCTTTTACGATACAGACCGTGTGATTGAAAGTCGCACTGGTGCGGATATTCCGTGGATCTTTGATATGGAAGGGGAGGAGGGATTTCGGTTGCGCGAAACCGGTGTTCTGCAAGATTTGGTCGCTGAGCCCCCTTGCGTTATCGCCACCGGCGGTGGGATTGTTACCAAGCCTGCAAACTGTGAGTTAATGTCGCAGGGGCTGGTTTGTTATTTAACCGCCTCGGTAGAGCAGTTGGTGGAGCGAACCTCTCGTGATAAAAAACGCCCTTTACTGCAAGTGGATAACCCCCGTGAGAAGATCATAGAAATCCTCGCGGCCCGAGATGAGTTGTATCGCGGTGTCGCTGATGTTCGACTCAACACTGATCGTTTTTCCCCAAAGGCTGCCGTAGCCGAGATCTTGGCGCAACTTCCCTGAATTAGTGATTTGGGGTGGGTTTACGCTCTGTCTGCCAGCTTTTTCGTCTGTGTGCTAAAGTACAGCCTCTGTATTAGAACATCCATCACCATTTCAAAGACGCTAATTATGAAGACCCTAACCGTTGACCTTGGGGAGCGCAGCTACCCTATTTTTATTGGTACTAACTTAATTGATCGTGCCGATTTGTTGGCCGAGTATATTGGCGGTCAGCAGGTTTGCATCGTGACCAATGATACTGTGGCTAAAATTTACTTGCCCATGCTTAAGCGCGCGCTGGGTAGCCGTGAATTCGAGGTACAGTCGGTTGTTTTGCCTGATGGTGAGCAGTACAAAAACCTTGATACGCTTAATCTTATATTTGATGAGTTGCTAAAAAGTCGCTTTAACCGAACGGTTACGGTGATAGCCCTTGGTGGTGGCGTTGTGGGGGATATGGCGGGCTTTGCGTCAGCGTGCTACCAGCGCGGTGTTAGTTTTATTCAAATACCAACGACGCTGCTTTCCATGGTGGACTCGTCGGTGGGTGGTAAAACTGGTGTCAATCACGCCCTAGGTAAAAATATGATTGGCGCCTTTTACCAGCCTCAGGCAGTCGTGGCTGACGTCGCGGCGCTGAAAACATTGCCTGCGCGCGAACTCTCTGCGGGCGTGGCCGAGGTTATTAAGTACGGCATTATTTGCGACTATGACTTTTTTGTCTGGTTAGAGGCCAATATCGATCGGGTGATGGCCGGGGATGCGAATGCACTAAGTTACTGTATTGAGCGGTCCTGCGATAATAAAGCGCGGGTTGTGGCTCAGGATGAGCGCGAGGGCGGCATTCGAGCTATTTTGAATTTGGGGCATACCTTTGGTCACGCTATCGAAACTGCGCAAGGTTACGGTAACTGGTTGCACGGCGAGGCAGTCGGTGCAGGGATGGTTATGGCGCTGGACTTATCGCAGCGGATGGGGCTGATTTGTGAGGCTGACTTGGCGCGGGCCACTTCGCTGATTGAACGTGCGAACTTACCGGTGGCGGCGCCCGAAAATATGAGCGAGTCGCAATTTATTGAGCTGATGTCGGTCGATAAAAAAGTGCAAGATGGGCGCTTGCGATTGGTGTTGGTAAAACAGCTAGGGCAAGCGTTTGTCACGTCCGATATTGACAGAGATCTTCTGAGTCAGACCATCAATGCTTGCCGCTAGGCGAACAGGAGAAGCTGAATGACCCCAGAATACTGTGAGCGCTTTGGTCTTGAAGGTGATCCGTTTGCGAATGACACTTTCTATGTAACACCGGATCTAGAGTGTTTGGCCGATCAAATTACTCATGCAAGCCAGTTTAGTGCCGGCTTTGTTGTCGTGTCCGGCGCCGCCGGTACAGGTAAAACCGCGTTTGCTAAGTTCTTTTACGCTCAGCTGATTGCGATCCAAGAGAGTGTTTTGCTGGATGTGGCGGTTGCCAGCTCGGCTCACGCGTTACTGTTGGAGTTGGCGGACTTTCTTGCCCTACCAGTTTCGGCTGATTCGAGCATGGGGGAACTGCTTGCGCAACTGCGTACTATTGTTAATGGCAGCAATGAAGCGCTAGCCGTTACGGTGGTATTGGATAACGCGCATCTACTCGCAGACGATACTTTGGCTGCGCTCGTTAGCTTGCTGCAAGTACCCGCTGGCCATAGTCGACCATTTAGTTTTGTTTTATTTTCAGAGTTAGAGTTAGCGCATCGGCTTGATCAATTTCAAATGCCGGACGTTGCGGTGCAGGATATAGTCTTTCCTCTGATGATGGCACCCGATGTAACCGCCATGTTGAATTACCGTATGGAGCTAGTGGGCTTTTTGGGTGAGCCATTATTTAGCTTAGGGAAAGTTGAACAGTTGTGCCAAGAGGCTGACGGTCGTTTGGATAAGGTTCTGAAGCTGGCACAGTTGGATCTTCAGGGCCGGCTCTCGGAGCTTAATACCGAAGAGCGAGCTAATAAAAAGAGTGCGCTACCGGTTATGCATATGGCCGCAGTGGCAGGGCTTTTAGCGGCGCTGGGATTGGTATATCTGTATCAGGGTGATAGCGACGGAGATAAGTCTAATGCTGTGGTTAAACGCCTCTCGGTACCGGCGGAGCAGGTTGTTTCGCCTAAAAAGCCTGGCGCCCAGTCTGCGACGCAAACCACCTCAGTTACCGCGCCAGCGATGGGTGGAAGCGGCGAAACTGGTGCCGAGGTTAAGGTGCGCTCCTCCGCTGAAAAAGCGAGCACTAGGATGAGCGTTGAAGGCTCTACGGTAATTGATGCGCCTCCGGTGCCAGAGTCCGAGACTGGCAGTCTGTCCGCACAGGATGCAGGGGATATTAAAACACAGGACTCGGTCCCAAAGGGAGCCGAGTCAAATGTCGTAAGTTCCGTCGCGAACCAAGTGTCCATCTCCTCTAGCGCCGCAGCATCTGTCGTTGAGTGGGCAAATGATGAAGCCGAAATTCTTTCGTGGCCTTCCTCAGCTTATTCGCTGCAAGTATTGGGCGTGTCTAGCCGAGATGCCGCCAAAGCCTACGTGCAGCGCCAGAGCAATAGTGACCATTTGCGGGTGATGGAGACTGAGCGCTCGGATAAGCCTTGGTTTATCGTCTTGGAGGGACGCTATAGCTCTCTTGCCCAGGCGAAACAGGCTGCCTCTAATTTGCCGGCACAACAGGTTAAAGCGGGGCCTTGGCCTAGGAAGGTGAAAGAGCTGCAGACTGAGCTGGCAAAATAGTAATGAAGTTTCAACGGGTTGTACGGGGTGTCCTTAGGCTGTCTAATAAAAAGGGACGCAATATGCTGTCCCTTTTTATCGGGTTTGAACAGGTTGTGGTAAGTGGGGCCGCTGCGGCGTCCTCAACAGAACGCCAAATCGGATGCGGTTGAAAAGGTTAATTGCGCTTTACCTGCGCTGGAAAGGTGAGGAGGTGAAGTCAGCCTTGTAAAATAAAAAAGCCTGCCTTACTTGCGTAAGGCAGGCTTTTTGTCTTATCGCTTTGGGGTGGTTTACTCTTCGACCTCAAACCCCTCAGCTCGAACCGGGATCAAGAAAGTGCTGGTGATACCCCCCTCGTTATCTTCTCCGTCGCCCGAAGGCCTGCTGATCGAAACGCCGGCAGCGCCTGATGGTGGCTTGTCGCTCGAAGTTACAAACACAGTGACGTAGCCGTATTCTTGGCTTTCGGGCCAATCTCCTTCGGGGCTGACTACAACCTCCATCTCAAAGGCCGTTTCGTCATAGGCTTCGGTGGAGGAGCCATAGGGGATGCCGTTACCATTTTGATCGGCGACCATCATGGTAAAGGCGACGGTCTCGTTGGGGCCGAGGACAATTTCATCTGGCTGGCCTGGTAGGCCGCCGTCGGGCATGCGCAGTAAGTTGTAAGACGACATGACTAAGGTCGTATCTGCTCGAACCAGTACTGGCTCGCGCGAGCAGTTGCCGGCGTCGACGTCTTCTTGGCGGCAAAGTAGGCCGTTGTATAGGCCGTTGGCCGGTGTGTAGCTGGCATCAAACTTGTCGTCAATGGTGGCTATTTCTTCGTCCTTATCGTATTGGCCGTTAAAATTGTGGTCAATGTAGGGGTCGCCTATATCGTCACAGCCTCGTGCATCAGATGTGCCGGAAGACACCGGGCGCGACGCCAAGCCCGAAATGGGCTCGTTACGTAGGCAGTTTTGTGCCCGTTTGGTGGTGTTTCCTTCTGGGCTGGTGCTGGTGTAGAACTCATCTTCTTCGTGGTCGTAAAGGCCGTTGCCGTTGGTATCAATAAAAGACTCATTGCCCAAGGTTGTAGCGACAACTTTTAGGCGGCCATGGCGGCATTCAGAGCCGTGCCCAGCCAACTGGCCGTTAGGGCAGATGAGCGTTAGGTTTTCTTCATCCACCAAAAACGGGAAGGGTGATCCTGGTGTCACCTCGTCAGTTTCGGGTTTAGGGTCCTGTGAGCGCCAGGTGGCACTGCAAGCACCCGAGCTTTTATTGGGGGAGTCCTCTTCCGGTTGAATAAAGCACTCGCCTTCAATGGCTCCACCGTTGGTAGTGAAGTAAATTGGCGTGCCGATGGGGGCGGGATTATTAAACGCGTCTGCCGTACGGATAATGATTTCCGACTCGACACCATCGATGTTCCAGCTATTCGGGGCAAGGCGGCTGGCGGACATGCTAAAGCTATTCTGGTCCGGCAGGCCGGTAGAGAGTACGAGGCTGGATGACTGGGTCGAGATGCCAGTCTCGGTGGTGGTAGCCGTTACTTGTACAGGGCCTGGTACGCTGCCAGATTGCACGGTGGTATAAACGTAGCCATCCACGTCAGAGGTACTGCTTTCATTTACCAGTTTTAGTCCTCCGCTGGTGCGACTAAGGGAAAAGTCGACACCGACATCCTTAATTGGTGCGCCTGTACTGCCTCGCACGCGAAAGCGCAGCGCCGAAGTTTCTTCGCCGCCAGAGCCTTTTAGGGTGATGACCGATGGCGACGCGTCAATAAAGCTGAGGCTGGTGACGGTATCTGAGGCAATGCTAACAGTGCCGTTGGCGCTGATCACCGAGCCGCCGTAAGTGGTGGTCGCCTTTATATTGTCTGTACCCAAGCAGCCGTTCGCTATGTAGCGTATGGTGGCTTGCCCGTTACTGGTGTCCACAATGTTGGTCGGACAGTCTGCGTCGCAAGTTAAGCCGGCTTGAGGTTCAAATAGGGCTTCGCCATTGGCAAAGCAGGTGGAGCTAAAGGTGACTTGGACGCTATCGGTAATCAGGCTGCCATTGTTTACTACATTGACACTGAGTAGTGTGTTGCCACCTGCGGACAGTTCGCTATCGCCAATGCCAACGTTAATTTCTCCGGGGCGGAAGTCTGCCCCGCTGCCAGTGCCAATCTGCGCCAGCTCATTACTGGTATCGCCATCGCCATCGCCGCCACCTCCGTTGCCATTATAGTCGTCGAGCGCTGAGCCACTGCTACCGCCGCCGCAGGCCGCGAGGCCCAGGCAAAGGGCAAGCGCTGAGGTTAACTTTATTGTCGTTGACCCAAGTTGTTGTATCCGCATGTTGAATTCCTGGTTGCCGGCGTTGTAATTGTGTTTGGCCGCTGTCGTGCACGCTAAGCCACCTAAAGTGGGGCGCAGCACACCCAAGCGTGGGTTTTAAGGGCGTAGGCGCCCCAATATTTAGTTGTATCGCCTAAATTAGCGTAAATCGCAAGCAGGATAAAGGGGCGGAAGGCCGAAAAAGAGGAATAGTGGCACATTTTCACAAATTTCTTTTGTTTTCAGGCTATTGTTGGCCGTTTTGCGTGTAAATTCTCGGTTATCGTGCCTCTCGTTTTGTCGCCGATCTTGCATCTTGAAGCGATTGGCAATAACCTGACATTAAAGGCCCGTACCACGCGGCTTATCGTACATTCTCGCCGGCCTTATTGTCTGTAGGTTTGGCACTCTCGCGCCACTGTCCCGCTTGCCTAAATGGCCCTGAGCGGGTAATATTCTGCGCCCATTTGTAATAGCCCCTCTCGTTTAGGGGCTTTTTTGTCGGTGGCACCGCCAAAGCTTGTGTGACGGCGGGTTGCTACAGATACTGAAATTGAGAGACAGCGTATGACCACTGGCCTGTACCGGTTGGACGAGTTTAAAGACAACTGTGGATTTGGTCTTATTGCCCATTTAAAGGGTAAGACCAGCCATCGTCTGCTCGAGACCGCGATCGAATCATTGACGTGCATGACTCACCGTGGCGGTATTGCTGCTGACGGTAAAACTGGGGATGGCTGTGGTCTGTTGCTGCAAAAGCCCGACAGTTTCATGCGTGCGGTGGCGGCGGAGTCATTTGCCACCGCCTTGACCGATATCTATGGGGTTGGCTCTGTGATGCTGAGTCGCGACGCGGCCAAAGCTGATGCCGCGCGCGAGCTGCTGGAGCGCGCGATCGCGGATGAAGGCTTGAGTGTCGCAGGCTGGCGAGAGGTGCCGGTAGATAGCAGTTGCCTTGGACCTATCGCCCTAGAGTCACTGCCGCTGTTTAATCATGTCTTTATCAACAGTCCCGATGGCCTGAGTAACGCCGAGGTGAGTGCCAAGCTGTTGATGGCTCGCCGGCGCACGGAGATTGCGCTGCAAAGTGATTCGGCCTTTTATATCGCAAGCTTGAGCACCACGGTACTGTCTTATAAAGGCTTAATGATGCCGGTAGATTTGCCGCAGTTTTTTGCCGACCTTGCCGATGAGCGTCTCGAGACTGCGATCTGTGTCTTCCATCAGCGTTTCTCAACGAACACCACCCCGCAGTGGCCGCTGGCTCAGCCGTTTCGGATGTTGGCTCACAATGGTGAGATCAATACGGTTATGGGAAATCGCAACTGGTCAGTTGCGCGCACGGATAAATTCTCGACGCCTTTGTTGCCCGATATCGCCGATGTGGCGCCTTTGGTTAACCGTACCGGTTCGGACTCTTCAAGCCTGGATAATATGCTTGAAGTGCTGCTGATTGGTGGTATGGAGCTGCATCGCGCCGTCCGTATGTTGGTGCCACCGGCGTGGCAGAATGTCGAGCATATGGATTCAGACTTGCGCGCTTTTTATGAATATAACTCCATGCACGTTGAGCCTTGGGATGGCCCGGCCGGCCTTGTGATTACCGATGGCCGCTATGCTGTGTGTACATTGGATCGCAATGGGTTGCGTCCGTCGCGCTGGGTTATCACCAAAGACGACATTATCACCGTGGCTTCGGAGGTTGGCGTATACAACTACAAGCCTGAAGACGTAGTTGCTAAAGGTCGTTTAGGGCCCGGTCAGATTTTGTCGGTTGATACCGAGACGGGCGAGCTGTTTCATACGCACGATGTCGACAAGCAGCTTAAAGAGGGGCAGCCCTATAAGCGCTGGCTGAAAGACAATGCCGTGCGTATCGAGTCTACCCTTGAGACTGACGTTGCCGAGAACGGTTTGTCGGGCGCCGACATGAAGGCGTTTATGAAGATGTACCAGGTGACCTTTGAGGAGCGCGATCAAGTATTGCGCCCGCTTGCCGAAGGTGGCCAAGAGGCTGTTGGTTCAATGGGGGATGATACCCCAATGGCCGTTCTGTCCAGTAAACAACGCTCGGTTTACGACTACTTTAGGCAGCAGTTTGCGCAGGTGACAAACCCGCCAATCGATCCGCTGCGCGAAGCCATTGTCATGTCGCTCGAGACCTGTGTCGGGCGCGAGCTATCAGTGTACGAAGAAACCGAAGAGCACGCCAACCGTGTCATTTTGGCCTCGCCGGTGTTGTCTCCAGCCAAATTTCGCGCGCTGACTAATTTGGGCCGTAGCGATTACAAGGCAGAGACATTTGCGCTGACCTATGACCCGCTTAAAAAAGGCTTGCAGCAAGCTATTGATGACTTGTGTGAGCGCGTGGCGGAGGCCGTGCGCGGCGGCACAGTATTGGTAGTGCTTAGCGATATGGAGCTTAAGCAAGGACAGCTGCCGATTCACGCATTGCTGGCGACTGGCGCGGTACACCATTACCTGACGCAAAATGGCTTGCGCTGCGATGCCAACATTATTGTTGAAACTGGCACCGCGCGGGACTCACACCAAGTGGCCGCCTTGATCGGTTACGGCGCTACCGCCGTTTATCCGTACCTTAGTTACTACGTGATGAACGACTTGCTGAACAAAGGTGAGTTGTTGACCGACGTTGATCACGCCTATAAAAACTACCGCAAAGGCCTTGATAAGGGCTTGTTGAAAATCCTTTCAAAAATGGGGATTTCTACCGTAACGTCTTACCGTGGCGCGCAACTATTTGAGGCGGTTGGTCTTGCTGACGAAGTGGTTGATACCTGTTTTGTCGGCACCCCATCCCGGATCAAGGGTGCTCGTTTTGAAGATATTGAAAACGATCAAAAAGCCTTGGCGAAAACCGCTTGGTTGGATCGCAAGCCTATTGTTCAGGGGGGCTTGCTTAAATATGTGCACGGACAAGAGTATCACGCGTTCAACCCCGATGTGGTCATGGCCTTACAAGACGCCGTGCAAACAGGCGATTGGAAACTGTGGCAAAAGTATTCTGACCTAGTGAACACTCGCCCGGTTGCCACGTTGCGCGATTTAATCAGGGTGCAGGGCGGTGTCAACAAGCCTATAGCGCTGGATGATGTCGAGCCAATCGAGAGTATTATTAAACGCTTTGACTCGGCCGGCATGTCGCTAGGTGCGCTGTCGCCAGAGGCGCACGAAGCTCTGGCTGAAGCCATGAACACTCTGGGAGGGCGATCAAATAGCGGTGAAGGTGGTGAAGACCCGGTCCGCTTTGGCACCAACAAGGTGTCTAAAATTAAGCAGATTGCCTCGGGTCGCTTTGGCGTGACGCCGCATTATTTGGTTAATGCCGAAGTGCTGCAAATTAAGGTTGCTCAGGGCGCTAAGCCTGGCGAGGGTGGCCAGCTGCCCGGCGGTAAAGTGAATGCCTTGATTGCCCGGTTGCGCTATTCAGTGCCCGGCGTAACGCTAATTTCGCCGCCGCCGCATCATGATATTTATTCGATCGAAGATTTAGCGCAGTTGATCTACGACTTAAAGCAGGTCAACCCTGACGCGTTGGTGTCGGTTAAGTTGGTGTCTCGCCCCGGCGTCGGCACAATCGCCGCCGGTGTGGCGAAAGCTTATGCGGATTTGATTACCATTTCTGGCTACGATGGCGGTACCGCAGCAAGCCCGCTGACCTCGATTCGCTATGCTGGCTCGCCGTGGGAGCTGGGCCTGTCAGAGACCCATCAAACTCTGCGCGCCAACGACTTGCGCGACAAAGTACGGGTGCAAACCGATGGTGGGTTAAAAACTGGCTTGGACGTTATTAAAGCGGCCATGTTGGGTGCCGAGAGTTTTGGTTTTGGTACCGCGCCGATGGTGGCGCTGGGTTGTAAATATCTGCGTATTTGCCATTTAAATAACTGCGCTACCGGTGTTGCCACCCAAAACGAAAAACTCCGTGAGGAGCATTACATCGGCACTGTCGAAATGGCGAAAAACTTTTTCCGCTTCGTCGCCGAAGAAGTGCGCCTGATGATGGCTGACTTGGGTGTGAAAACCTTGGCCGAGCTGGTCGGTCGCGTAGATTTGTTGGCGCTGACTGAGGGCAATACAGCTAAGCAGAAACAGCTGGACCTCAGTCCCATTATTCATACTGATGAATTTTTGGCGACGAAGCCACAGTTGTGCGCGGTATCGCGTAACACGCCGTTCGATAAGGGTGAGTTGGCAGAAGCCATGGTGAAAGAAGTCTTGCCTACCATTGAAGCAAAATCGGGCGGCGAGTTTAGTTTTCACCTAACCAACTGTGACCGTTCTATTGGTGCCCGTTTAAGCGGTGAGATCGCTAAGCGTCACGGCAACCAAGGCATGGCCGACAACCCCATCAAGCTTAATTTGACCGGTATTGCTGGGCAGAGCTTTGGTGTTTGGAATGCTGGCGGTCTTGAAATGTACCTCGAGGGTGATGCCAACGATTACGTCGGTAAAGGCATGGCCGGAGGCAAGATCGTGATCCGTCCTCCAGCCGGCTCTGAGTTCGCGTCAAATGTTACCAGTATTATGGGTAACACCTGCTTGTACGGTGCTACCGGGGGCAAGTTGTTTGCCGCAGGTACCGCGGGCGAGCGTTGCGCGGTACGTAATTCGGGTGCGCAGGTTGTAGTCGAAGGTGCCGGTGATCACTGTTGTGAATACATGACGGGCGGCGTTGTTACCGTGCTGGGTGATACGGGTGTTAACTTTGGCGCAGGTATGACCGGCGGTTTTGCCTACGTGTTAGATGAGCACAACCAATTCGTCGACCGTTACAATCACGAGCTAGTGGAGATCCACCGGGTTGATACCGAGTCGTTAGAAGCGCACCGTCACCATCTGCGCGGCGTCATTGAAGAGTTTATCCAAGAGACCGGCAGTGCTTGGGGCGAGAAGCTCTTAGCCAACTTCGATGATTACGTGGGTAAATTCTGGTTAGTAAAACCCAAAGCCGCCAGCGTAAAAAGTCTGCTGGAAAGCGTTAAGACGCGCGGCGAATAACCCCGTTGGGTTTAACAGTTTAGAGGCATTAACTATGGCCGAACGTTTGAGCAATAATTTTCAGTTTCTTGATGTAGGCCGTCAGGATCCGTCGAAAAAAGACATCCAGACTCGCAAGCATGAGTTTGTGGAAATTTATGAGCCATACAGTAAAGAAGAAGTGGCGGGTCAGTCCCATCGCTGTCTTGAGTGTGGCAACCCCTATTGTGAATGGAAGTGTCCGGTACACAACTTTATTCCTAACTGGTTAAAGTTAATCTCCGAGGGGAATATCTTTGAGGCGGCCGAGCTAAGTCACCAAACCAACACACTGCCCGAGGTGTGTGGTCGGGTCTGTCCACAGGATCGTTTGTGTGAAGGTGCCTGTACGCTGAATGACGGCTTTGGTGCCGTAACCATTGGCAATGCAGAAAAATATATTACCGATACCGCCTTTGCCATGGGCTGGCGCCCAGATATGTCCAAAGTAAAGTGGACCGATAAAAAAGTCGCGGTTATTGGTGCTGGCCCGGCGGGCTTAGGTTGTGCGGATGTGTTAGTGCGTAACGGCGTTAAGCCTGTTGTGTTTGATCGCTACCCAGAAATTGGCGGCCTTCTGACCTTTGGGATTCCCGAGTTTAAATTAGAAAAGTCTGTGATGACTCGGCGCCGAGAAATTTTTACTGAAATGGGTGTTGAGTTCCGTCTTAACACCAGTGTCGGCACTGACATTACCATGCAAGAGTTGATGAGTGAGTACGATGCCGTGTTTATGGGCATGGGTACTTACAATTACATGAAGGGCGGCTTCCCCGGTGAAGATTTACCTGGCGTGTACGATGCTCTTCCGTTTTTAGTGTCGAATGTGAATCGCAACCTTGGCTTTGAAAAAAGTGAAGACGACTTTGTTAGCGTGAGTGGCAAACGCGTCGTGGTGCTCGGTGGTGGTGATACCGCGATGGACTGCAATCGCACGTCGATCCGCCAAGGTGCCGAGTCAGTATCCTGTGCTTATCGTCGCGACGAAGAAAACATGCCGGGCTCTAAGCGCGAAGTGCAAAATGCTCGCGAAGAAGGCGTCGAGTTTTTGTTTAACCGTCAGCCCGTTGCCATTGTCGGTGAAGATAAAGTCGAAGGCGTTAAGGTCGTTACCACTCAGTTGGGTGAGCCCGACGAGAATGGTCGTCGTCGTCCCGAACCTATTGCGGGTAGTGAAGAGATCCTGCCGGCCGATGTTGTCTTGGTGGCGTTTGGGTTTCGCCCGAGTCCGCCCGAGTGGTTGGCCGAGCAAAAGGTTGACGTTAATAGCTGGGGCGGCGTTGTCGCGCCAGAGGAGCAAGAGTTTAAGTTTCAAACCACCAACCCTAAAGTGTTTGCCGGTGGTGATATGGTGCGAGGCTCTGACTTGGTGGTAACTGCCATTTGGGAGGGCCGCGAGGCCGCCGAAGGAATACTGGATTACCTCGAAGTTTAAATAAAAAAGCCGGTCTTTAGACCGGCTTTTTTATCGGGTAATGACTCTCGCAATCATACGCACCCGGAGGAGTGAAGTGAGGCCTCCATCTGGACTGCGCCGTACGATAACCCATAACAAGACGCCTCAGTGGACAGCCGATAAACCATGAGCCAACTTAAAAATGATCGCTTTTTGCGGGCGCTGTTGCGCGAGCCCGTTGATGTTACCCCCGTATGGATGATGCGCCAGGCGGGCCGTTATTTACCCGAGTATCGCGCTAGCCGCGAGCGGGCGGGAAACTTTATGGGGTTGTGTGGCAACCCAGAAATGGCCTGCGAAGTCACCATGCAGCCGCTAGCGCGTTACCCCCTTGACGCTGCTATTTTATTTTCGGACATACTGACTATTCCTGACGCTATGGGGTTGGGGCTTTATTTTGAAACGGGCGAAGGCCCTAAGTTTAAAAAGCCGGTACGTACCGAGGCGGATATCAATGCTCTGCGTATTATTGACCCGGCCAAAGATCTTCCCTATGTGATTGATGCCGTGTCGTTAATCCGGCGCGAGCTTAATGGTAGTGTGCCCTTAATTGGTTTTTCTGGCAGCCCCTGGACGTTGGCCACCTATATGATCGAAGGTGGCTCCAGCAAAGATTTTCGTCGAGCAAAGCAAATGCTTTACAACCAGCCGGAGTTGATGCACCAACTGCTCGATACTCTTGCGCAATCGGTCATCGTTTACCTTAATGCGCAAATTGAAGCGGGGGCACAGGCGGTGCAAATATTTGATACCTGGGGTGGGGCGTTGTCTCACAATGCCTACCGGGAGTTCTCCCTGAACTATCTGGATAAAATTGTTAAGGGGCTTATTCGCGAGCGCGAAGGACGTCGGGTGCCGGTGATATTGTTTACCAAAGGTGGCGGGCAGTGGCTGGAAACAATGGCCGATACCGGCGCCGATGCACTCGGTCTTGACTGGACGACGGACATCGGTATTGCTCGCGCACGAGTGGGGTCCAGGGTGGCACTACAGGGCAATATGGACCCAACCATCTTGTACGCTAAGCCCGACCGTATCCGCGCTGAAGTCGCTGCGATATTAGAATCTTTCGGGGCCGGCTCCGGGCATGTATTTAATTTGGGGCACGGCATTACCCCTGAGGTTGATCCCGAGCACGCGGGTGCCTTTATTCGCGCCGTTCACGATTTATCGGCGCAATACCACCCTTGATCGGCAGTATATGGCGCCATTTGAGAATATTGATTACACTGGTTGAGCCAATACCCCTTGAAATCGGGCTGTGTCGGTACTTTGGAATACGTCGGCTCGACCCGGCGGTCAATGGCTGAGCTCGATCAAGGGCTACGAGGGAGCGGCAGTGGGGATAAAGCAGGTTAAGTTAAGTGTTAACGAGCTAACCATCGGCATGTATGTGTCGGGGCTGGATCGGCCGTGGACGCAAACCCCGTTTCCGCTACAAGGCTTTTACATACGAGATATAGATGAGCTAAAAAAGCTTAAAAGCCTTTGCAATCATGTATACATCGATGTGGTAAAGGGTCGCTCGCCGGTAGCAACTAAACTGCGTTCTTATGACGGTGTGACAGGGGGAGGCAAAAGTGGCCCCACACGTCATGTCGATACTGCACCTGTGACGGTGCCGGTCAAGCCGATTAAGGTTCAGCGCAATCAGTATACAGAGGTAAAGCCTCTCGGGCGTGAAGTAAAAAAGGCCCGCGATTTACACCAAAAAGTGTATTCCGCCGTAGCTGACGTTCTCTCGCAGCTAGATTCAGAAAAGTTCTATGACATCCCCGTAGCCGAGACCCGTCGCTTGGCCAGTGATATGGTCGACAGTGTACTGCGCAACCCCGATGCCTTTACCTGGCTGTCTCGGGTGCAAGAGACGGATGAGTATACTTACAGCCACGCCTTGCGCTCGTCGGTTTGGGCGATATTATTTGGTCGTCATATCGGGTTGGCTAAACGTGAGCTGGATATTTTGGCGATGGGAGTTTTACTTAAAGATGTCGGTAAAACCAAACTGCCCCACGAGCTTATTATTAAACCTGACCGCAGCGAGGAAGAGCAAAAACAATACGAGCGCTTTGTCGAGTTGGGGGTCGAGCTACTAAAAAGCGCTGACGGCATGGAGCCGCGTGTGCTTAGCGTGGTGCGCACGCACTGTGAGCGTCTAAATGGCAGCGGTTTTCCACAGCACTTGATGGGCGATAAGATTCCACTGCTGGGTAAAATTGCCGGGATAGTCACGTTTTACGATACGGTAATTACCCCTCGTGGGGCGGTCGTACCGATCGCCCCCTCTAAAGCTGTGGCCAGGCTGTATGAGCTACGCAATATACAGTTTCAGGAAGATCTCGTGGTCGAGTTTATTCGGGCAATTGGCCTCTACCCAACGGGAACATTGGTCGAGCTCAATACCGGTGAGGTTGGGGTGGTGGTTGAGCAAAACTTTGAGCGCCGCTTAAAGCCCAAAGTCATGCTGGTAATCGATGCTTTGAAGCAGCCGCTAAAAACGCCGCGATTATTAGATTTGGCCGATGATGACCGCACCAAGCAGGCGTTAATTGATGCGGGAAAAGTGTCTTTGGCCGATGTGCAAAAAGTCGAAATCGCCCGTGACCTTGAGCCCGGTAGTTTTGATGTCGATATCATAGCCGTGCGCGATAACTATCTACTCTCTACCGAGAAAAAAGGTCTTATGGCCTTATTAGACCGTTTTACGCGCTAAGCTCCTACTCACAAATCTCGCCCATCATTTCGCCCATGCGGGTTGCCGTCTCTGCACTGAAGTGCTCGCTCCAGCGCACTTTATCTTTCGCAAATAAAACAATCGCGGTCGAACCAAGCTTAAAGCGGCCCATCTCGGCACCTTTTTCTAGCGTAATCGTTGTTGTGTCGTTGGCATTATAGTGAGTCGTTGTGACCCGGCGTTTAAAGGGCGCGACTTCGCCGGCCCACACAGTTTCGATTCCGGCGACAATCATTGCGCCGACCAATACCACCGCCATTGGGCCGGCCTCGGTATCAAAAATACAAACGGCGCGTTCGTTGCGGGCAAACAGGCGTGGTACTTCTCGTGCCGTGGCGGTGTTGACGGAGAATAAGTCGCCCGGAATAACTGTCATCTGGCGTAGCCGCCCAGTGAGAGGCATATGCACACGGTGATAGTCTTTAGGCGATAAATAAACGGTGGCAAAGTGGCCGTTGGCGAATTCGGCGGCCAGTTTTTCATCGCCGCCGAGTAACTCGCCGGTGCTGTATAGCTGCCCTTTGGCTTGAAAAATACGCCCCTCCTCAATGCGTCCCAGTTGACTAATTCCACCATCGGCGGGGCAGACCACGCTGTGCTCTGCATCATCAATCGGGCGGGCATCGGCTTTTAAGGCGCGGGTAAAAAAGTCGTTAAAACAAGCGTAGCTGGCGGGGTCTTCATTTAACGCCTGCGACATATCCACGTTGTAGCGCTTGATAAACCACTCAATAAAAGTGCTTTTAACGGTTTGGTTGCGACAGCTTGCCACCTTACCGGCCAACCGAGACAGGGCGTGTTGCGGTACAAGGTACTGTAGGCTGGTAAATAACTTATCATTCATGAGGGTTATCCTGTGGGCTCACATGCGGTTAAATCGCGCAGGGGTATGCTACCAGAGATTCGCCGCCTCGGCGTTCTCCCGCTGCGTTCTGGCTGCTAAACTGTTGCTCTTGCAGCTCGCGCTGCCTTCTGTGGTGAATAATGAGGTTTGTGTGCTCCAGTTTCAAATTATTCCGGTAACTCACTACCAGCAAAATTGCTCGTTAATTTGGTGTGATCAAACCAACCAAGCCGCTCTGATCGACCCCGGAGGCGAGCCTGAGCGCATTAAACAGGCCGTTGCACAGGCTGGCGTACGTATTACCAAGATCTTACTCACCCACGGCCATTTGGATCATGTGGGTGCGGCCACGGCTCTGGCGGAGTATTACCAAACCGCCATTATCGGCCCTCATATTGACGATACTTTTTGGCTTGAAATGCTGGATAAGCAAGCGCAGATGATGGGGTTTCATCGGCCTCGACAAAATGTGGTACCTGCTCAGTTTTTGGTCGAAGGCGATGTGATAGCTGTCGGACAGAGCTCGCTTCAGGTGCGCCACTGCCCCGGTCATACGCCTGGCCATGTGGTGCTGATAGACACTGAAGCACGTTTAGCCTTTGTGGGAGATGTGCTGTTTAACGGCGCGGTGGGGCGCTCTGACTTCCCCCGCGGCGACCATGCCACCCTGGTGCGCTCAATTACAGGCAAGTTGTGGCGGCTGGGTGATGATATTCGCTTTGTGCCTGGCCACGGGCCTATGTCGACTTTTGCTCACGAGCGCGCCCACAACCCTTTTGTGGCAGACAAGAATTTTGGCTGATCCGGCCACGCTGCCTTGGCCCGTTGCTTTTCAGTTAAGCGCGCGGCGCCGCTCAGTGAGTATTGAGGTGCGCGAGGGACAAGTGCGCGTGCTGGCTCCGAAAGGCGTTGCCCGTCGCGACTTGCTGGCCATGCTACAAGCAAAACGCCCGTGGGTAGATGCCAAGCTGCGCCAGCAGCAACAGCGTATGGCCGTGCGTCCGCGCTACCAGTATCAAACGGGGGAGCGCTTGCCGTACTTGGACACCGAGCTGACCTTGCACGTGATGCAGGGGACGCGGGGCGCTTGCATCCGCGAGGCCGACACGCTGCATGTGTATTGGTCGCCTCGCAGCCGTAAGACTGTGCCAGAGCAAACGGCCCAAGCGGTTGCTCAGTGGTATCGTGCCGAGGCCTTGCGGCTGCTTGAGGCTAAAACCCAGCGCCTGTGTGACTCCGTCGGACTTACTTGTCACGGTGTCAACGTCCGGGCGACTCGTTCAAAGTGGGGCCATTGCACCTTTGATGGCCGCATTCAGTACAACTGGCAAATAGTGCTGGCCCCTACGCCTGTGGTGGATTATCTTGTAGCCCACGAGGTCAGCCACCTGCGCCACCACAACCACAGCCGCGCGTTCTGGCAACACGTTCATGCTATATGCCCGGATTATCAGCGCTTGCGTGTCTGGTTGCGCGATGAGGGACACCGCTTGATATTACCGCCCTACGAGAGGTAAACCATGGAACCATTATCGGACGATTTTGAAGAAAACGTAGATCGCTTTATTGTCGAGGGCATCAATACCGGTTGTGTTTGGGGGCTCGAAGGGCCAGACGGCTGGGCCCTGTGCGACTCTGAAAAGCGAGACGATACTGATGTTATGCCCCTTTGGTCGTCCCGAGAGCTGGCTGAGGTGCACTGCGTTGAAGAGTGGCAAGATTATCAGCCTTTACCGATTGCGCTAGAAGAGTTGCTGGAGGATTGGCTGCCGGGTATGCACGAGGATGTTATTTTGATTGGCATCAACTGGAATGAACAGATGGAAGGCGATGAGTGGGAGCCATTGGACTTATTGGCCGAGTTTGAGCAGGAGCTTAGTTAAGGCTGGGGCCTCGGGCGTCTTACTAGCCCGCGGTTCCTGTTTCGGTCGGCTCGTCGACACCAAACAAGTAGTCGTGCAAAATATCCACTTGATTGTCTGTTACGTAGCGCTCTAGCTGGTCGAGGTCGGCAAATGCTGGCGTAATGGCACTGCTGGGGTCGCCGCTGTAATCGGCGCGAGTCATGACGACTACCTTGATCGGCGCTGCGGTTAGGGTGGGGGCATTAAAGAGCAATTGCAGCACTTTAAACTTAAAGTCTAGGCAAAAGCGCATTAGATTCGGGTAAATAGATTCTTGTCGGTTGTGAAATCGCAGTTCTCTGCTGCCTAATAACGCTTTGTTATGCGGGCTGTGATTGTGGGTGTTATGTTCTGGCATGGCATTTCTCGAACGTACGACGTAAGCGGATCACTAAAGAGTCGATTACATCACAGGCGTGCGTGCCGGTAGTGTGATCTGCATCACAAAATGCCTTGGGCGGTGTTTTTCTCTCCCGTGCGGACGCCTTTACGGTATTTTGAATCCCGCGCCGATTGAATCATAATGCCCCTTGGCCCGCGCAACCGTTGGGCTGCATTCAGGAGTAGCAGTATGTCCGTTATTATTCGCACATTTGGCGTTAGTCGTTTACTGGCTGTGGGCGTAAGCCTACTGCTGCTTGTCGGTTGTGCCAGTTTGCGGCCCGGCTTTACGCAGCCCCAGGTCAACGTCACCGGGTTGCGGTTATTACCGGCCGAGGCCGGTGAGCTGGCGCCGAGAATTGGTGTGCGTTTACGGGTCACTAACCCCAACCCTGACGATCTGGTGATTAGCGGGATGTCATATAGCATGGCGCTGCAAGGGTTTGATTTATTAAATGGCGTCAGTGCCAATGTCCCCGTGCTAAAAGCCTATAGCGATACGCCGATGGAGTTGGAGTTGTCGGCCAACATTTTAGAGCTGGTGCGCTTAGCTCGCTCGCTCAGCCGCACCAAGGCCGGCGAAACAATCGCTTATGAGTTTGCCGCTAAGCTTGACACCGGTCGCTACTCTCCCTCGATTCGTATTAAAGAGTCGGGAGACGTTAATTTTGAATCGATGTACGCGCAACCTTAATGTTTGACGCGCGATAAGTCAGGATAAAAAATGTCTGAACATACGCAATTTTCCGAGGCAGAAGAGTTTATCTCCCTCAAAGAGTACGCCGAGAAAGCCTATCTCGACTACTCAATGTACGTCATCCTCGACCGGGCGCTACCCCATGTGGGTGACGGTTTAAAACCCGTGCAACGGCGTATTATTTACGCCATGAGTGAGCTGGGGCTAAAGTCTACCGCTAAATACAAAAAATCTGCCCGGACTGTGGGCGATGTGATTGGTAAGTTTCACCCGCACGGTGACTCCGCCGCCTACGAGGCGATGGTGATTATGGCGCAACCGTTTTCCTATCGTTATCCATTAGTCGATGGCCAGGGTAACTGGGGTGCGCCGGATGATCCTAAATCGTTTGCCGCGATGCGTTACACCGAGTCCAAGTTAACACGTTACGCCGATGTGTTACTTGAAGAGCTCGGTCAGGGCACCGTCGATTGGCAGCCGAACTTTGATGGCACAATGGATGAGCCCGAGGTGTTTCCCGCGCGGGTACCCAATGTTCTGCTTAACGGCACCACGGGTATTGCGGTTGGTATGGCGACCGATATTCCACCGCATAACTTACGCGAGGTGGTTGCGGCCACTATCCACCTGTTGGATAACCCTAAAGCGGACGTTGCCGAACTGTGTGAGTTTGTGCAGGGCCCGGACATGCCCACCGAATCCGAGATCATAACCTCGCGGGATGACATTAAAACGATTTATCACACCGGGCGCGGCAGCCTGCGTATGCGCGCCATCTACGGGCGCGAAAAAGACAGCGGCGACGTGATTGTTACGGCGCTGCCGCATCAGGTGAGCGGCGCAAAAATTTTGGAGCAAATTGCCGCGCAAATGCAGGCTAAAAAATTGCCCATGGTGGCCGACTTGCGCGATGAGTCTGACCACGAGAACCCGACCCGCTTAGTGATTACTCCGCGTTCCAACCGGGTCGATTGCGAACAGCTGATGCAGCATTTGTTTGCCACTACCGATCTCGAAAAAACCTACCGCATCAATATGAACATGATCGGTATCGACGGTCGGCCACAGGTTAAAAACCTGCAAAAAATCCTCTCTGAATGGTTGAGCTTTCGTACCGTAACCGTGCGCCGGCGCTTACAGTATCGCTTGCAAAAAGTGGAGGAGCGTTTGCTACGCTTAGCGGCATTGATGATTGTATATCTCAATGTCGATGAGGTGATCCGTATCATTCGTGAAGAAGATCACCCCAAGCCGGTATTGATCGAGCGCTTTAACTTGGTTGAGATGCAAGCCGAGTACATCTTAGAAACCAAGCTGCGCCAATTGGCGCGCCTAGAAGAGATGAAAATTCTCGAAGAGCAAGAAAAGCTTGAAAAGGAGCGTGCCGAATTAGAAAAGATTTTAGGTTCTGCCACCCGTTTAAAAACCCTTATTCGCAAAGAACTAAAACAAGTGGCTGATGAGTTTGGCGATGATCGTCGCTCGCCGATAGTAGCGCGACAAGAAGCGCAAGCGTTTAGTGAGTCTGAGTTAGTAGGTGCCGAACCGATCACCGTAGTGGTCTCAGACAAAGGTTGGATTCGTGCCGCCAAAGGGCACGACATTGATCCTGAGGCGCTCAACTACAAAGCTGGCGATCATTTTAAATTGGTGGCGCTAGGGAAGTCGAACCAACAAGCTATTTTGCTCGACTCTACCGGGCGAAGCTACGCCATTGCGGCCCACACTTTGCCGTCTGCCAGAGGTCAGGGTGAACCATTAAGCGGTCGTTTAAACCCGCCTAATGGCGCCACCTTCGAAGGGTTGCTGATGGGCGCCGATGATCAGTCCATTTTATTGGCCAGCGATGGTGGCTATGGCTTTATTGCTTCGCTCGCTGATATGTACAGTAAAAACCGCGCCGGCAAAAATGCCCTAACGCTATCAAAAGGCGCCGAAGTGTTGACGCCGAAAGTTGTGCTTGACCCCGAAAATGATTGGGTGGCCGCGGTGAGTAACGAGGGGCGGTTGTTGTTGTTTCCAGTTGCAGAGCTGCCGCGTTTGGCGCGAGGTAAAGGTAATAAAATCATTAACATTCCGGCCGCTCGCGTGCAGGCGCGCGAAGAGTTTGCGCTCGGTATCGTGACTTTGTCGGCCGAGCAGTCGCTGACCGTGTTTTCGGGCAAGCGTCATCTCACGCTTAAGCCTAGCGACCTTGAGCATTATCGGGGTGAGCGTGGCCGCCGCGGTAATAAACTACCACGCGGTTTTCAAAAAGTTGATCGCTTAGCGGTTAGCGAAAAATAAGAAAATAAAGGGAGCCTACGGTGAGTGATAAACGAGAACATCTGCGAACCCCGATAACCTGCAGTATTAAAATTGTTCATGCAGAGCTAGGCGAGATGCTGGTTAAAACCCGTGATTTATCTGACGGTGGTGTTTTTGTGCTGCTCGACCCAGAGCAGGCGCCGCCCATCGGCTCTCGTGTAACAGGGCAAGTTCAAGGGCTTATGGAAGAGGCTCCCATCGTGGCAATGGAGGTTGTGCGTGCAGAGCCAGAAGGTATTGGCCTGCGCTTTGTTGAGACGCAATAGGGAGGCGTTTACGTGCGCAGTTGGTTCTTGGGGCTTTGGGTGTGTGTTGTGCTGTTTGCACCGTTAGTGCAGGCGCAAATCTACACGTGGACTGACAGTGACGGACGTATTCACTACTCTGATCAGCCCACGGATAAAAATGCCGTTTTGCAGTCGGTCGATATCGGCACCATGCCCGCGCCGACACTGGTTGCCAGTGAAAAGCCTGCGTTATTTAAGACATCTTTATACCCGCTAATCGTTTCTCAGTTTGAGTACAGCGAGGCGATCGTTAACAGCTCTAAGGTGGCAGCGCGGTTTTATTTTGGTGGCGACTGCGTGTCACCCACCACGATGCGCTTTGATGAAATACGCCTGCAGTTGCCGGGTGTTATCCGCGAGCCAGAGCAGCTGCAGGTGGATGTCTTTCGTGCGATACGTCGTCTGGGACATTCCAGTTTGTATCGCGCCGGCCACTATGGCGGCCCTGCTGTCGATGGCGCGACAGTACGTTATTTAAGCGGTGAGATTATCGCCCTTGATATCGCCGCGTGCCGTGACGATGGGGCCTCAAGCAGAGGCTCAGCCGAGTTAAACGAGACCATGATTCGCAACTTCAAGATTGCCAATACGTGGTTGAAAGTGCGTTGGCAGCTGCGGGATCAACCGGGCGGCATGCCGCTGCTATCGATAGTGACCGAGGGCTCGGCTGCCACCCAAATTAATACGGATGTACAGCTTTACTCTGCCGTGCGCGAGAGTTTTTCGGCGGCTACCGCCAATGTTTTAGACGATGATCGCTTGCGCCAAGCACTCACAAAAACGGACGCACCTTCCGCGTCGATTGACACACCCGCGCCATCGGCAGAGCCTTCGAATACCAACCCGTTTGAGGCGCAAATTTTACAGCGAGCAAACCTTGCAGGTGCGTTAACCGAGTTGGCCGTCGTTAAAATAATGGTGGCCGAATATTACCAGGTGCGCGGAGTGATGCCCTTGTCTATGGCCGCCGTGGGTGTCGGGCCAGATAAAGTTCAGCACAGTCGTTACTTATCAAGATTGCACATGCAAACCCCTGGCGTTATTCATGCTGAATTAAATACTGAAAAGTTTCCCGCGGGGCAGTTTGTCGAGCTAATCCCCGAGATCAGTCAAGGCTTTACACTTATCGAGTGGCGCTGTGAAACCAGCCTCCAGGTGAGTGCTTCGGCCTGCCAATCATTGGCGACCACACCGTAACGGCCTACATTAACAACGTAAAGAGGACACAATGTTGACGGAACATCTATTTGGGAAACGTCTGTACCTAATGTTGCTGATCATTATGGGTGGATGGGCCAGTTTACCAACCCATGCGGCGGTTATTTTGCAGTATCATCATATTAGCGATGAGACTCCCGACTCTACGTCAACCAGCGTGAAACGTTTTACGCGGCACCTCGAATATTTGGATGAGCATCAGTTTGATGTTGTTGCGTTGCCCGCGCTTATTTCTGGACTTAAACGGGGACAAGCGTTTGCGGATAAAACCGTTGCTATTACGTTTGATGATGGTTATCGCTCCGTCTATGACACGGCTTTTCCTTTACTGCGTGAGCACGGCTTTGCGTTTACGGTGTTTGTGAACAGCGCCCCCATCGATCAGGGCTCCGAGGAGTTTGTTACTTGGCCCGAGCTGCAGGAGATGAGCAAAGCTGGCGCTACCATTGCCAACCACACTATGTCCCACCCCTACATGGTGCGTTTATTGCCCGACGAAACCGATGCCCAGTGGCGCGAGCGTATAACGGCTGAGATAACCGGCGCGGAGCAAGCTATTGCATCTCACATCGATCAGTCGGTTAAGTTATTAGCCTACCCCTATGGCGAGTTTGATGAGTCGCTTAAGGCGTTACTGCAGGAGCTGGGTTTTGCCGGATTCGGACAACACTCTGGCCCTGTAGGTGTTGATTCAGATGTGTTGGCGCTGCCGCGTTTCCCGATGGGAGGAGACTTTGGCACGCAGGATAGCTTTATTACGAAAATAAACACTCGCGCATTACCTATTAAGCGGCGCCAACTGATGGATGATCAAGACAAGCCACTGCAAAGCGCTGTGGTGGTAGCCGGTAGCCGCCCACGCTTGCAGTTAACGCTTGATTCGCCAGCTTTGGCTGCACGGTTAACCTGTTACTTGGGTGGTAAAGAGTTGTCAGTCGCGCTCGAGGATGCCACGGTTACTGTGATGCCAGCACAAGCGTTAAAGCCTGGTCGTTCACGCTATAACTGTACCGCACGGGCAGATGATGGCCGTTACTATTGGTTTTCACAGCCCTGGCTGGTTACCGGAGAGCAAGGGCAATGGCAGCACGAGAGTTAGACGCGGTACTCACTTATTGGTTTACAACGCTTAAGCCTGCCGATTGGTTTCGCAAAAGCGCAAAGCTTGATGCTGATATTGCTAAGCGCTTTGGTTCATTGCATAAACGTTTAGTGAGTGAGGACATCGATACGGCGGCATTAACGCCGGCTGAGGTGCTGGCTATTATTATTGTGCTGGATCAGTTTTCTCGCAATATCTATCGCGACCAAGCCGAAGCGTTTGCGGCGGATGATAAAGCATTGTGCTTGGCGCAGCAGCTGGTGGCCGATGGGCGTGATCAGCAGTTGCCTGCTCAGCAGCGGGTGTTTTTATATATGCCTTATATGCACAGTGAAGATTTAGCTGTGCACGATACAGCGCTGACGCTTTTCACTGACTTAGGCTTTGCCAATAACCTTAAGTTTGAGCGTAAGCATCGCGACATTATAAAGCGTTTTGGTCGCTACCCGCATCGCAACCATGCGCTAGGGCGGGTCAGTACCGCGCAAGAGCTAGCGTTTTTGCGCCAGCCCGGGTCGTCTTTTTAGCCCTCTTTGCTGGCGGTATCGCCCAGTGCAGGTTCTTGATCCAGAACGCTGAGTTTGTTGTAGCGAATAAGCTCGGCGAGCTCATCCACATACACCTGACCACGACTTGAGTAGCCGGTCAATCCGGGTATTAATGCGGGCCCGGTAATGGGGGTGCCGGCGTTGCGCAGTGCTGCGCGACGTGCGCGAACATCGCTGTAAGTACGGTGGGTGTTTATGTTGTGGTAGTAGGCATTAACCGCTTGCTCGACGCCGCTAAATTTTTGCACCTCGTGAGTGGCACCCTTAGATCGACGCTTAGGAACAAGGCCGCAGCCTTTGGTGTAGCACCATTGGCCAAATAAATTCTGTGCCTGTCGGGCAAAGCGCGAGGTTCCCCAGCCGGACTCGGCCGCCGCCTGGGCGACTACCATTGAGGCGGGAATTATATCCACACGTGTTAATAATCGTTTGATTTGTTGTGTGTGCGTCAGGTCTTGATTGGAGCCTTTGTCGGCGCTCTTGCTCACTTTTATCTTGTAGCGCGAGGTTAAGCGCTGTAATTGCTGTTCTTGAACGTGGCTTAAGGTTTTTCCTGCAGCCAGCTCATCCAACATGCCGAGCAGTAGCTCGCGCACCTCTAGCAAAGCATTGTTTTTTTGCACGGTCATGGGCGCGATTAACTGAATAAACGTTTGTTTGCGGGTGGGAATATCGTCAATGCTGCGCATGTCGGGCAGTTTAGTCGAACCACTAATGCTGCCGAGCGTCGCGGGTGTGTAGGTTGTGTTGGCAAAAAATAGTGCCAGTGCCAGGGTGCCTAACGCGTAGGCGACTAACCCAGCGGCTATAAATTGAAACTTAGATTGTAGGCTCATTTACTCTCTCGTTATTGTTAGCGTGTTTTATATGTCTAACGATTCGCGCAATGCCTGCATGCGGCGCAAGTTTTCTTCATTGCTCAAGGGGGTTTCGGTATGCTCGGGCAAGGCCGGTGTATCGGGTGCAGTTAATGTCTCGCCGTTAATTACGCGCTCGCACAAACGTTTGTAATGCTGTGCAAAAACAGGGAACGCTGTGCGCTCTGTGCTGCTGCTTAAAAAATACCAATCGCTGGCGCGGCCGGCATAATAAACCGCGGGGTGGCTCCATTGAAACGTTGTTTTGGGCGAGGGCGCTTGGCAGGCTTCTACGTACGCGGAGTGCGGGTCTTTTAGGCCGTGTTTGCGCGGGTCACCTTGGCAGGCCACCATCATCTTATTAAGGGTCGGCAGATACTCGGAGGTTTCAATCACTTCCCGGGCGCCGCGACGAATGGTGTCTGGCTCAAAGCGCTGCAGAGACTCTAACCACAGTTTTTTGATTTGCCCCAGTACCGCGCCATCACTGTAGGCTTTGTAATATTGGTTGTGGTAATTAATACGAAACAGCGCAAACACCTCATTGAGTGCATCAATGTGAGCATCGCTGGGTGCTGTATGGCCCTCAGCTGGCCCAGCTGCGGTCGGTGAGGTCTTCGATGAGGCTTCGATCTCGCGTTGCGCTTGTTGCAGTAGTTTGTTGCTGTCCTGCATGGCTATGTACCTGTGTCGGCTGAGCATTGAGCGCGTGCTGGCGTGCCCAGTGGTGTTTAACGTGTTGTAAAAACTTGGTGTTCCACGAGGCGTTAAGCTGGTTGCTGTCGCGCCAAAATAAAACAAACTCTGGCACCTGCCTGCGGGCAAAAGCGACGTCAATGTTGGCCAGTTTTAGCACGTCGTAAACATCGCGGCTGGGCTGCCAATCGGGCGCGATCCGCTGGGGGGCGGTATCGTGCTCCAGCGCGCTGGTGTAGCGCGCCCACTGGCGCTTAACGTGTTGAATAAATTTACTGTTCCAGGTGCGCCCCACATCGCCGCGCTCGCGCCAGTAAAGCACAAACTCAGGTATCGCATCTTCCACAAAGGCCTGGCTGATACCGGCGTTGCGCACCAGCAATTGCATGGCATCGCGCGAGGGGCGCCAGGCCTCTTGCATGGCGGCGTCCTGGTCGCGTTTAAACAGGCCGGTTTCGTGTTCGCGCCACTGGCGCACCACATGCTTTAAAAACTTAGCGCCCCACGCGTGGTGCGCTTCACCGCGTTCGCGCCAATAAGTGACAAACTCAGGCAGCTGCTGGCGAATAAAATAGTCGGGAATGTTGTATTGCGCAATTTGCGCCATTAGCTCGCTATCGGGTTGCCACTGAGCACCAATGGTGTTGCTTTGGCGTACCGCAGGGGGTGGGGGCGGCGCTGGCTTTGGTGCCGGCGCGCTCGCTGACACGGGCTCGGCGATGACGCCTGCAGCAAAGCACACGCGGAGCTCACCGCTGGCGGTGAACGGCGGGCTTAAAATATCGATTAAACCCTTCTCTTGCAGGTTTTTGCTAATCCGCTGGACGTCTTCAGGGCTCCAAAAGCCCAGACGCTCGACGGCCCCAGCGGCACTTAAGCTAACGGCATTTGGTGCCTGCCCGGCGGTTACTAGCTCGCTCAGGGTGCTGAGCATCACCGCCTCTTCCAGGCCGATGGTGGCGGCCAGAGAGGGGGAGAGTAACAGCGGTTTTTCGGGCAGTAAGGTCGAGGTCATAAGGTGCACTTTAGCATTGTTCGGGGCGGTGATTGTAGGGGCTTTTGCGTGGTGAGCGCCCCTGCGATAGGGGCGCCACGGCTTTTACTTGGCCGCGCTAGCGGTTTTCGAGCCGGTTGTAGTCCAAAATCCCGGCCGATTGCGGCTGATATGTGCGGTAGATGGCGTGAACCCGATCGCTGATATCCCAAAAATTGGGGTCAGAGCGACCGATTCCGTAGCGGTTTTTCAGGCGCCGGTAGTCGTCTTCGCTCTGCAGCTGGCTAATGGCAGTGGCAAATTCGTCGAGCTTATTATGTTCGACCAGCCAGAAGTTGTTGGGGTAAGCGCCGATAATACCGGCGGTAACGGTTAAGCCGTCCTCGCCGGGTAGGCGATGCTCCTCTTCGCGCAGTAGCGATGTCAGGCTACTGTGAGCGCTGTTGCGTAGTAGGGTAAACAAACCGCCTTGCGGGGTTAAGATAATACTGGCCTCGGGCATAATATTAGCGGCTTGGCCGGTAATGCTTTGCAGCGTCGTGAGTGCGCTGGTTTGCTCTTGGGGCCACTGCAACTGTTGGTAGGGCGCGCTGTGTCGGTAGGCGGGCGCGACCCGTTTTGTCAAAAGTGTGAGCAGCTCAGATTTTGGGTCGTTACTGTCATATTTGACACCGTCTACCGGCGGTAGCCGATTGAGATAGTTGTCTAAAAAGCTGCTGATCTCTTCTTCCGCACCGCGATACCAGTGGTCAATCACCTCATCTTGGCTGTCTTTAGGCAAAAAGGCGACAAAATTCATTTCACCCTCAATACGCAAGAAGTCCATGTACAGGCGGCTTAATAGCTGGTGTGAGACATTGCCGTAGACATCAAATCCGGCCACCAACAAATAATGAATGCGCTCTAACAGCGAGTAGTTAATCAACCAGGCGGTTTTAGGCTGCTGGCCGATCAGGCCCTTTACGACGGAGGCGCTGTCGTTGTGACGAAAAATGGTCAGGGCGGCGTTGTCATTGTTGCCGTTGCCGTCCCACACACTGTCGAGTGTTACGGGGCCGGTGTTGTCAATAACGCTGCTGATGTGCTCGGCCCGACGGGCCAAATACTCGCGCTGTAAGTCGGCGTATTTTAGCCAGCGGCTCACTGGCCTAAAGGTGTTGCCCGCCTCGGCCGGCAGTTGTAAAAACTGTCCGTTGTTGGCTAAAAACTCGCCCTCGCGCTCGGTACGGCTGGCCTCGGGTGACACAAAAAAGACCCAAAAATGATCTTGGATAACATTCAGCGCTACTTGTCCGCGACACACGGGCCCTTTAATAAAGTTCATGATGGTAAATTGCGCTTCGTCCAGCAAAAATTGATAGCGCGATTGCACCGGGATTTGCTTAAAGCTTACAAACGGGTTGGCCGATATGTCCGGCTCATACCCCGGCAGTTGCGCAACTTGGTAATCGGCGTCCAAAAACCACTCGCGCCAGCGATCCATGCGCGCATCGTCGAGCCGATAGGGTAGGTAGGTTTTGGCTAAGCGGCTGGAAGGGTTGAGCCAAAACCGGTAGTACACCCGGTCCACCCCCGGATCGTCAAAGGGACGGCGCGTACTGATGCGCTCTAGCGGCTTACCCGGTGGGGTTGCTGAGCGGACCAGTCGAAACGAGTCTTGGCTGTTGTCAGCAAAGTGCACTGAGGCGATGAATAAATGCTCGTAAATATAACGCGCAAATAACCGTTGTTTAAAACTGTCGCCGTTTAATAGCGCCTCCCAGTGTTCAATGTCATCTAGTATGCTCGGCGAGACAGATTTTGCCGGGCCACCGTCGGCACCGTGGGCCAGCCAGTTCATTAAGCGTTTATGCTCGTTTTGGGGCAGCCCGGGCAAGCCAAAGGGCATGCCCCACAGCGGGTAGTCGGCGGCAAAACTGTCAAAGGTTTCGATTTTGGGGCACTGCTGGCTGCGCCCGGTCGAGAAGTCAAACGTATCGGGCAACACTTGGCTGCTAGGCAGCGGGTGAGCACTTTTGAGCGTGAGCATACGGGCCATTACGCCAGCACTAAGGTTTGCTTTAGGGGTGTTGCGGCGCTCGTTGATGACAGGAAAAAAGTCTTTGTCGCGCCAGGCGCTGGTGGTGTCGGCGTCTTGAAATAGGCGGGTTAGATTGGCCCCAAGCAGACGGGTGCCATCGTAGACTTTTTCTTGGTTTGCGCCGCGCAGCAGGCCCTCGTACGAGTCCAGCTTTAATTGGCAGGGGGCGTCGTAGCAGCCATGGCATACGGTACAGCGCTTTTCTAATAGTGGCCGGATGTTGCGTTGGTACTCATCCGCATCCGAGCCGGCGCTAACCTCACGCGGCTGCGGTTTACCAAAGCGTTGGTTGAGCTCGGAGGCCCCCATAACAGCGCAGCCAACCACAAGTAGGGCGGTAAGGATAAGAAAACGGCGAGAGGGCATAAGGGTGATCCGAGCAGCAGTACCAATATTGAGGCGATAACCGCCATAGCATAACACAGCGACTTTGTTTTAAAGTGTCGCAATGTTCATTCACGGCACTGTTCACGCCGGTAATACCACACAAGGCAAATAGGTAAATCATGGCAAATCCTCCTGGCAATAAGCTCGAAGACCCCAAAGCGCACCTGACGGTACGCAATGCCACCTTGGCCGATGTCGATGCGATCGTGGAGCTATCTGATCGGGTCTACACCCCCGAGGGGATGGACGCCTATGCCCGCTCGCCGATTGTCGGGCAGATTAATAACTTTCCGCAGGGTCAAATCGTGGTGATGGTAGGCGATGTGCTGGTGGGCTATAGCGCCACGTTTCGTATTGCCGGCAAAATCGCGCTAAAGCCCCATACCTGGGTCGAGATTACCGGTAACGGCTACGCTTCGCGGCACGATATTAACGGTGATTGGTTGTACGGCATGGAAGTGTGCATCGACAACGATTATCGCGGCTATCGCATTGGTCAGCGGTTGTACAACGAGCGCAAAAAACTGTGTCAATCGCTGGGTTTAAAAGGCGTTGTCTTTGCCGGTCGTATGCCTAACTTGGCGCGTCGCCTTAAAAAGTTTAAAACGGTCGAGAACTACATTGATCAGGTGGTACATAAAAAAGCCAAAGACCCCGTGTTGTCGTTTCAGTTGCGCAATGGCTTTGAAATAATCGGCATTATCCCCAACTACCTCGATGAAGATAAGCAGTCGTTGGGCTACGCCGCGCACATGAAATGGGAAAACCCTAAGGTGCCGGGTATCGACGATATGCCCACCAAACAGTTCGGCGTGCGCATGCCAGAGGTGGTGCGAGTGGCAACCGTGCAGTATATGCAGCGGCGCGTTAGCTCGTTTAACGAGTTTATTAAATACATCGAATATTTTGTTGACGTGGTGGCCGACTACAAAAGTGATTTTGTAGTGTTCCCCGAGCTGGTCACACTGCAGCTGCTGTCGATTGAAGATCAGGAACTGTCGCCTCACGAATCCATTGAGGCGCTCACCAAGTACACGCCGCGTTTAAAAGAAGCATTTCGCGATATGGCGTTGCACTATAACGTAAATATTATTGCCGGGTCGCACCCAACGCGAGTGGAAAATGGCCGTATTGAGAATATCGCCTACGTATTCTTGCGCGATGGCCGCACCTTTGAGCAGCCTAAAATTCACCCCACACCCAATGAGGTATATTGGTGGGACATTGAGGGCGGTAGCACTTTGCAGGCCATTGATACCGACTGCGGACCAATTGGCGTACTGATTTGTTACGACTCGGAGTTCCCCGAGCTGGCCCGACACTTGGCGGATCAGGGTATCCAGTTTTTATTTGTGCCTTTTTGTACCGACGAGCGACAAAGTTATTTACGGGTGCGCTACTCGTGCCAGGCACGCGCTGTAGAGAATCAGTTTTATGTGGTAATGTCCGGTAACGTGGGCAACTTGCCTAACGTGGCGAACATGGATATACAATATGCCCAAAGTTGTATCCTAACGCCCTGCGACTTTGCTTTTGCCCGAGATGGTATTGCCGCTGATACCACGCCCAACGTCGAGACAGTGGCGTTTGCCGATTTGCGGCCCGAGTCACTATTGATGGCGCGCAACAGCGGTACGGTACAAAACTTAAAAGACCGTCGGCACGACTTGTATCGAATGGTGTGGAAGGGCGATCGTATTAAGCCGATTAAATCGGGCGAATAATTGCCCGCAAAATAGTATGACGAGCGGCGCCCAGTGCGCGGTGCCGCCGATAATGAAAACTCAGTTGAGCATGATAGGTGATTCACTCTTAAAGGAAATCACCAGATGAATAAAATAATAGTTTTACTGGCGCTGTGTGCGTTGTCGGGCGCGTTACGCGCCGAGCCGGTTTCGCACGCGCAGCCGCAATCGCAAACTCCGGCGTCAATGTCAACGTCAACGCCGCACCGCGCTCAGATGGCGCATGCCGGGCACCATCATGGCACCGCCGATGACACCTCAAAAAAAAGTACGACACACAAGGTCGTTATTGGATATGTGTTTAGCCCCGAACAACCACTAAACCCCGATACTATCGTTGCCGAAAAACTTAGCCACATTAATTATGCTTTTTCTAATATTAAAGATGGCAAAATCGTTAATGGCTTTGCTTTTGACGATCAAAACTATCGCGCCCTACAGTCGCTTAAAAAGCGTAACCCCGATTTGAAAATACTATCGTCGGTAGGCGGTTGGACTTGGTCGGGGGACTTTTCCGATGTCGCATTAACCGAGGCGTCGCGCCAAAAGTTTATCGATAGCGCTGTCGCTTTTGTTAAACGTCACCAGCTTGACGGTATTGATATTGATTGGGAGTATCCTGGCCTTGCTGGGGCTGGCAATACGCACCGCCCAGAAGATGGCACTAATTTTACGTTGCTGCTTAAAGATTTGCGCGCTGCGTTTGATTCGCTAGAGACCGAGCTGGAAAGGTCATTGTTACTCACCATCGCCACCGGTGGGTTTCCCGATTACTTGGCAAAAAGTGATATCGGCAATTGGCAAAAGTATCTCGATTACATCAATATTATGGCCTACGATTTTAACTTTCCGGCGGATGGTCAAAGAACCGGGCATCATGCAGCGCTTTATGCACACCCCGATGACGACAGCGGGCAATCAGCTGACGATGCGGTACGCAATCACATTGCCGCTGGGGTGCCTGCGAACAAACTGGTGATGGGGGTGGCGTTTTACGGTCGTCACTGGACTGAGGTTGATGCCAACGCTAACGGTTATAAACAACTCGCCAAGGCTGGTGAAAACCCTTATGGCAGTTCGCGGTTTAATAACCTGGCCCCCAACCTGGTTAACAAAAATGGTTTTGTTCGCTACTGGGATGACGTGGCTAAGGCGCCGTGGCTATGGAGCGAAGCGGACCGTATTTTTATCAGCTACGAAGACCCGCAATCCTTGGCGGCCAAAACCCATTACATTCACGATAAGGGGCTTGCAGGTGTTATGTTTTGGCAATATACCTCGGACTATCAAACTCAACTGCTGGACGCCATTCAATCAGGTTTTCACGGTTGCCACTAATTATTCACTGACGCTTGCGGGTGACTAAACAAGTCACCCGCTTTACGAATCTTTTACCCGGCGCGCGCGAGGGCGCGTTATGCTGAGCGCCCCTCGAACGTTGTAGGCCGGAGCTTTTTATGTCTCTTAGTGATATCGCTTATTCTGTATTGGATTTAGCCCACGCGCGCATTGATGCCAGTTATGGTGACGCTTATGCTGGCATGGTTGCCAGCGCGCGTCACGCCGATGCGCTGGGTTACCAGCGCTACTGGATGGCTGAGCACCACAGTATGGACGGTATTGGTAGCTCCGCGACTAGTGTCCTGATCGGCCATATTGCTGGCGCCACCGAGCGGATTCGCGTCGGAGCGGGCGGTATTATGTTGCCTAACCACGCCCCCATTATGGTTGCCGAGCATTTTGGGACACTGCACGAGCTGTACCCCGGCCGTATCGATTTAGGGGTGGGCCGTGCCCCGGGTAGTGATGGCGCGACGATGCGCGCTCTGCGCCGCGATATGAAAAGCGGCGTGGATGACTTTCCTGAACAGTTGGCCGAGCTGCAGTACTTTTTAGGCGACGCTTGCAGTGGTCAGAATGTGATGGCGGTACCGGGACAGGGGAGTCATGTGCCGGTTTGGTTGTTGGGCTCCAGCTTGTACAGCGCGCAGTTGGCGGCTCAGCGCGGCCTGCCATTTGCCTTTGCCTCGCACTTTGCGCCGCGTTTAATGCTGGAGGCACTGCACGTGTATCGCGCGGGCTTTCAGCCCTCTGAGGTGTTGGATAAACCCTATGCCGCGATTGGTGTGCCGGTGGCTGCCGCGCAAACCGATGAACAGGCGGAGCACTTATTTACCACGGCGCAGCAGAGTATTTTGGCTCTGCTGCGCGGAGAGCACCTGCGGTTGCGGCCGCCAGTAAAATCGATGGAGGGTTTGTGGAACCCGGTCGAGGCGCAGCATATACGGGATTTTCATCAAATAGCTGTGGTGGGTAGCCCCAGTACCGTGAAGCGTAAATTAACACAGTTAGCTAAAGATACTGGTGCTGACGAGTTTATTTTTGCTGGCAGCTTTTTTGAGCCGCAAGACCGGTTGACCTCATTGCAAATTGTCGCCGAGCAAATGCGCGGCTCAGTCTGACTCCGGTGATTTGGCTTGAATGCTTTTGTCGATAGTGTCGGCTTTTGCCTCGGGCTCGTGTCCAAAGCTAATGGCGCTGGAACGCACATGCAAATCTCTTTGCGGAAATGGAATTTCTACACCCGCCTCGCGTAGCGCATCATCGATAGCCCAGACATAATCAGACGTTACCTGGGTGGGCCTTTTTACCGCTACGGGGTCGACCCAGACACCCAAGGTAAAATCTAAGCTGCTGTCGCCAAAGCCGCTCATCCAAACCACAGGTTTGTGTTTCTCATCACTTAACGTATAGGGCACGGTGGCGGCGGCTTTTAGTACTGCATCGCGCACTAAGGTTTTGTTCGAGCCGTAAGCCACACCAAACGGAATACGAAAGCGGCGAATGTTCTCTTCCAGCGTCCAGTTAATTAAATGACCGCTGATAAACTCAGAGCTGGGAATCAAAATGTCGACGTTATCGGCGGTGCGAATTAACGTCGAGCGCAATTTTATTTCTTGCACCTCGCCCATCAAGCCCGATTCCAGTTCGATAAAGTCGCCCACTTTAATGGACTTTTCCAGCAGGATGATAATGCCCGAAACAAAGTTATTAACAATCGACTGCAACCCGAGGCCGATACCGATACCCAGCGCGCTGCCGATGATGACTAGTTTGTCGAGTTGAAACCCGAGCACCGACAGCGAGCCTATGGCGCCTAAGACAATTAAAAAATAATAGACAATACGGTTAACGGTATAAAGCTGATGCGCTACCGTCGAGTGACGATGAAGCGCAACGCGAGTGATCGTGCGGCTGACTAGCGAGGCAATGACGAAAGTCGCAATCAGCACCACAATACTGGCCAGTAAGGCGCCCGTCGTAAGGGTGTATTCACCGACTTTTAATAAGGTGATGTCGAGCCAGTCTGACACAGGTTATACCTCGACCGGTGTGTCCGGGTGGTTGCCCCACTCAGACCAAGAGCCGTGGTAACCCTCAATGTCAAAGCCGAGGGATTTGCCCACTAAATAGGTAAAGCCCGAGCGGTGATGGCTTTGGCAGTGGGTGATTATAGTTTTGTCGCCGGTAATACCGCGCTCGGCTAAATACTCGCGCGCGTCAGAGCGAATGCGCAAACTATTATCGCGGTCCATCAGCTCGGTCCACTCCACATTGATGGCGCCGGGAATATGTCCGGCTTTTTGCGCCAGCACTTTTTCGCCACTGTATTCGGCAGGGTTGCGAGCGTCTAAGATTTGAATCGAATGCGTCTCAAGTCCCGCCAAAATGTCGGGAATCTCAATCAGGCGTTCGGGGCTTATTTCTACCTCAATGGGTTTGGTATTGGGGTCTTCCACGGCTTGGGTAACCGGTAAATCGTCATTTAGCCATGCATGTAGGCCGCCATTGAGATAGCTATAATGCTTGTGGCCAATCATATCCAACGTCCAAATAAAGCGGCCCGCCCAGCCGCCACCCTCGTCGTCGTAAACCACAACGTGGGTTTCTGGTGTGAGCCCTAGGTAGGTAAATAACCGGTTCAGTTGCTCAACCGGGGCAATACGTCCAGGTGCCGGCGGTCGGTTGCACAGTAGCATTTGCGGCGGCACGTGGGCGGCACCGGGTATGTGACCGCGACGGTAGTTTGCCTCGCTGGATAAATCCACAATCAGCGGCGCCGCTGGCCCGTCTAAAAGGGGCAACAGCTCGGCAGGCTCGACAATTAAAGGGAGGGTGGACATACGGCTATCCTTACTTATCAATTGCAGTGCGGTATACGCGCCGCGCGATGGTGCAGATCATGATGACAGTTGTTCGTGAGCTTAATAGCTCCCTCGGCCCGGGTGCAAATCCGCCAGAATATGGCGGTAGCCAGCCAGTCGGCCAGGGCTAATGTCGCCCGTTTCTAACGCTTCCAAGATAGCACAGCCCGGCTCGTGGGTATGTGAGCAATCGCGGAATTTGCAGTAACCGATATAGGGTCGAAACTCCTTAAAGCCCGCTAGCACATCATCCGGGGCTATGTGCCACAGACCAAACTCACGAATCCCGGGCGAGTCGATTAAACAGCCGCCGGTGGGGATATGGAACAGCTGTGCACTGGTGGTGGTGTGGGTGCCGGTTTGGCGCTCACTTAAGCCCCCGACACGAATATTGCTCTCGGGGAGCAACGCATTCACTAGGGATGATTTACCGACCCCCGACTGCCCTACAAAAACGCTGGTAAAGTGGGCCAGATAAGCTCTAAGTGGCTCGAGCCCCTCATCATTTTTGGCGGAAGCGCGCAGTACCTGATAGCCAAGCTGGGTATAAAGCGCGGCAATGGCTTCGACTTTAGCCCGCTGCTGGTCATCAATTAAATCGACTTTATTGATGACCAGCGCCGGTTCAATGCCAATCGCCTCGGCGGCCACTAGGTAGCGGTCAATCAAGTTAAAGTGCGGCTCGGGGTAGGGGGCAACCACAATGGCGATACGGTCGATATTGGCCGCGACCGTCTTCATGTCGCCGTAGGGGTCGGGCCGGCTTAGGGCCGACTCGCGCTCGCGTTTGGCCACCACTACGCCGTAGGGGTTACCGTCGCGCCAGATTACCTTGTCACCGGTGACAAGCCCGCCCAAATTACTGCGAAAATGGCAGCGTTTGCGCATCCGCTCGGCGTCTTCAATCATCACCTGAGTGCCGTAGTGAGTGACAATTAAGCCGTCCTGTTCCGGGCCCAAATCGCTTTCGCCCAACTTGGCGTCGGCGGTGTCGTCACGCCGCGAGACACGCTTTTCACGCTCTTTTTGAATCTTCTCGATCCGCCATGATTGGCGTCTTGTCAGTTTGCGTTTGCTCAACGGCACGTCTCGGTCAGTAGATGTTAAGATGCTGAAAACATCATTGTAAAGGAAAACACGGTATGAACCCTACCTCCAACGATGACAATCTGATCTGGATCGACCTAGAAATGACCGGTCTCGACCCAGACAGCGACGTTATCATCGAAATCGCCACCATCGTCACTGATGCCAATCTTAATGTTCTTGCCGAAGGCCCCGTCCATGCCATCTATCAAGCGCAGAGCTTTTTAGACGGTATGGACGAGTGGAATACCCGCCAGCACGGCAAATCCGGCCTGACCGAGCGGGTGCAAAACTCCAAAGTCAGCGCCGCCGAAGCGGAAGCGGAAACCATCGAGTTTTTGCAGCAATGGGTGCCCGCCGGAAAATCCCCTATATGCGGTAACTCCATCTGCCAAGATCGACGCTTTCTCGCCCGCGGCATGCCCACCCTAGAGCGCTACTTTCACTACCGTAACTTAGACGTCAGCACCCTAAAAGAGCTAGCCCGGCGCTGGAAGCCGGAAGTGCTAGACGGCGTTAAAAAGTCCGGCGCACACTTGGCCATGGATGATATTAAAGACTCGATTGCCGAGTTAGTGCATTACCGAGCAGAGTTTATTAATTTAGGGTAGCCGTAGCGGCTTGGGTATACAGCGATGAGTGAGGCTGCCGCCTCGGTGAGTAGCAGTAATTTGCTGTAGAGATTATTGTTGGGAGTCTTCTATGTTTGTACCTATATTCGACACGGGTGTCTGTATTTACGATTTGGATGAGCAAGATGCTCTGAGAGAAAGTCCGCGTGTCGATCAAGTGCTAAATGAGCTGTTTAGCCTTCCTGCGGTGCAGGCAGAAAAAAACGTTGAAGACGCTCAGGGCGGTAGAGCGTTGTCGAGCGTACATCTTTATGAGACTCATGCGATAACTGATTTGCTTGATTTTAAAAACAGCTCGCTGGGGGTTTGGATATTAAAAAGCATGTTTGATGCCGCGTTACAGCTTGGCTTTAATGAAACAAGAGATATTCGTAAGTTCAAATTCCATCGAAGCTGGGCTAATAAGATGTATAAAAACTGTGATGCCATTGCGCATCGCCACGCCCTGGGAACCTCGGTAATACCTCATTTGGTGGCGATTTACTATCACGAAGTGCCGGAGGCTAGCGCTGATCTTATTTTTATCGATGATAAGAATGATAGTGAAATGCGCGGTGGTCGTTACTTTGAATATCCGGCGGAAAAGCAGTTTCGGGTATCGCCCAAGGCTGGCCGGCTAGTGTGCCACGACGCTAAGTTTTTACACGCAACGTCGGTCCATGAAAGCGAAAGCCCGCGTACCTGCTTGATTGTCGAGGTGGGTTTTCCACCATTGCCGTAATTGATTTATCTGAACGTTGAACGCTGGCTAATGTTGCGTGTGTTTGGTGATGAGCGCGCTATCGACATAAAAACGGGGAGCCAAAGCTCCCCGTTTTTAATCTCAGTGGTCGTTTACCATTCCCCGTCCACCGTTTACCGTACTACTTACACATCGTAAGTGGTAGACGCCGTATCCCCACCGCGACCGGTCCAGTTGGTGTGGAAGAACTCACCGCGTGGCTTGTCTAAGCGCTCGTAGGTGTGGGCGCCAAAGTAGTCGCGCTGCGCTTGCAGCAAGTTGGCGGGCAAGCGCTCGGTGCGGTAGCCGTCAAAGTAGTTCAGTGCTGCAGTTAGGCAAGGCACCGGTACGCCGTTGGTGATGGCGGTAGCGGCGACGTTGCGCCAGCCTTGTTGCGAGTTAACGACGACGTCTTTGAAGTAGTCGTCCAGCAGCAGGTTGTTAAGCTCTGGGTTTTTATCAAAGGCTTTTTTGATGTCGCCCAAAAAGGCCGAGCGAATAATACAGCCGCCGCGCCACATTAAAGCGATGCCGCCGTAGTTTAAGTGCCAGCCAAACTCTTTAGCCGCTTCGCGCATCAGGGTATAGCCCTGCGCGTAAGAGACGATTTTGGCGGCCAGTACGGCTTGGCGTAAGTCTTCGATAAACGCGGTTTTGTCGCCGGTAAAGTTTTTCGCGGGGCCGGTAAGTACTTTAGAGGCTTCTACGCGCTCGTCTTTAAGTGCTGAGATGCAGCGGGCAAATACCGACTCGGCAATCAGGGTGAGCGGTACGCCAAAGTCCAGCGCGACCACGCCGGTCCATTTGCCGGTGCCTTTTTGGCCGGCGGTGTCGAGGATTTTCTCAACCAGTGGCTCGCCGTCTTCGTCTTTGTAGGCCATGATGTCGCGGCTGATTTCAACGAGGTAGGAGTCCAGCTCGGTGTTGTTCCACTCGGCAAATACCTGGTGGACTTCATCGGCGCTCATGCCCAGTAGTTCTTTCATGATTTGGTAGGCTTCACACAACAACTGCATGTCGCCGTACTCGATGCCGTTGTGCACCATTTTGACAAAGTGGCCGGCGCCATTTTCGCCAACCCAGTCGCAGCAAGGTGAACCGTCTTCAACTTTGGCCGAGATGCCTTGAAAAATAGGCTTAACATATTCCCATGCCTCGGGGGCGCCACCGGGCATAATGGATGGGCCAATGAGTGCGCCTTCTTCGCCACCGGATACGCCGGCACCAATAAAGTGAATGCCTTTCTCGCGCAGGTATTCAACGCGGCGGTTGGTGTCGGGGAAGTGGGTGTTACCGCCATCAATAATGATGTCGCCTTTGTCCAGATGCGGGATCAGTTGCTCGATAAATGCGTCAACCGGTGCGCCGGCTTTTACCATCAGCATAATTTTGCGGGGCTTTTCGAGCGATGCTACCAGTTCTTCAATCGATTCGGCGCCGCGAATGTTTTTGCCCGCTGCGCGACCTTCAATAAAGTTGGTGACCTTGTCCACAGAGCGATTGTACGCCGTTACTGTGAAGCCTTTGCTTTCCATGTTGAGGATAAGGTTCTCACCCATAACGGCGAGACCGACTAAACCGATATCAGACAGTGTTTTCATAGCGGACCGTATTTTTCAGTGGTTAGTATAAGAGAGCTGTGTGACCGGTTAACGCCGTCAGGTGTTGCTGGGCATTTGCGGCTGGGCCACAGAGGGCGGCAATTGTACCCGAAAATCTGGGCTTTTGCTTGTCAGGGCCTATTTTTATTGACTATGACGGCAATAGTGAAGGGTTAATAAGACCTTGAAACCGGTTGCTTCGGGGGTGTTATCGCTTACTGGACGGCTGTTTGATTTTACGCCGCCGGCGCCGGTTGGGGTTGGCCTGTTGCGCAAGGGCCCACTGGATGTGTTCATCGACCATGGGGCTAACATGGCCCAGTGCCTGCTCGAGGGCGGTGATAATGTCTGCTTGTGAGGGCGCATTGCCCAAGCCGATGGCGAGGTTGCGCTGCCAGCGCTCAAACCCGATTCGGCGAATGGCCGAGCCCTCGGTATTTTTTAAAAACGTCGCCTCGTCCCATTTAAACAACGTGAGCAGGTCGGTGTTGTCCAGCCCGTGGCGCGGTAAAAAGTCGGGCTCAAGGGTAGGAGTGGCGTATTTGTTCCAAGGGCATATGGCCTGGCAATCGTCGCAGCCGAATACCCGGTTGCCCATAGGCTCGCGAAACTCTTCAGCAATGGCGCCTTTGTGCTCGATGGTTAAATACGAGATGCAGCGCCGGGCGTCCAGTGTGTAGGGCTCGGGGAAGGCGTCGGTGGGGCAGACTTTTAAGCAGGCGGTGCAGTCGCCGCAGCGATTGGGCTGCTCACTGACATCGACCGGCAGTGGCAGGTAGGTGTAGAGTTCGCCCAAAAAAAACCAACTGCCGACCTTATCGTTGAGTATTAAAGTGTGTTTGCCGGTCCAGCCCAGGCCAGCTTTATCGGCCAGCGGGCGCTCCATGACCGGGGCGCTATCCACCAGCGCGCGCATTTGTTGATCGCCCTTGGGCTTTAATTCATCGGGCAGAGCGCTTTCAATTTTCTGCCCCAGCGTGGCTAGGCGCTTGCGAATTAATTTGTGGTAGTCGCGCCCCAGTGCGTAGCGAGAAACGTAGGCTTTTTCGGGGTTTTTAAGCACTTTTATTTGCTGCGTATCGCCGGGCAAATAATCCATCCGCGCTGAGATGACTCGCAGTGTCCCTGGCACTAACTCGGCCGGGCGCGAGCGCTTATTGCCGTGTTCGGCGAGCCACTGCATATCGCCCTGATAGCCTTTTGCCAGCCATGCCTGTAGCGCACGCTCCTGTTGGGCGAGGTCGGTGTCGGTGATGCCCACCTGCTGAAAGCCCAGCTCGCGGCCCCAGCGTTTAACATCGCGGGCAAGTTGCTCCCAATCAAAGGTGGTGGTCAAAATAGTTCTCGTTGGCGTCCGTTGGGCGGCATGTTGGTTGTTGCATAGTGTTGCTTGCGTGCATCCCCTATAATGGCGTTTTTACGATACGGGCTGGCGTTTTGTCGGCTTATTGTACTGATTTTTGTCCCAACTTTTGCGGGTTTCCCTATTTTATGAGTGCCATCACACGATCGACCGCGCTTTACACCGCCGCCCAAGTGCGCGCCCTTGACAGCGCGTTTATCGCCAGCGGCGTACCGGCAGCGGCACTAATGAAGCGCGCCGGCCGCGCCGCGTTTGAATTACTGCTAGAGCGTTTTAGTGAGCCAGACGAGGTTACGATTTTTGCCGGCGCGGGCAATAATGCCGGCGATGGCTTTGTGGTGGCGGCATTGGCTGCGACACGCCGTATACCGGTTACCGTGGTGCTGTTGGGCGAGCCAGAAAAATTCAGCGCCGCCGCGCGCGCCGCTTACGAATACGCCCGCCAAGAGGGCGTGATCATGATGCCGCCGGGCCCCGCGCCCACCAGCGGCGTAATTGTCGATGGTTTGTTGGGCACTGGTATAAGCGGCGAGGTGCGGCCCGAGTATCGCAAAGTTATCGAGCAGATTAACAGCACCCAATTACCCGTGCTGGCACTGGATATCCCCTCGGGCCTGTGTGCCGACACCGGTGCCGAGCTGGGCGTGGCGATTAACGCCGATATTACCCTGACCTTTATCGGTAAAAAGCGCGGCCTGTTTACCGGCCGTGGCCCAGCCCTGAGTGGCGAGCTGGTATTTGATGATTTAGCCGCGCCCGATGAGATTTATCATGAGGTTGAGGCTACGGTTTGTCGGCAAGATTTCGCGAGCTTGCGAGCCACCCTGCCCGAGCGCCAAGCGGATGCTCACAAAGGTGATTTTGGTCACGTGATGGTAATCGGTGGCGATGTGGGCCACGGTGGCGCCGCAATGATGACCGCCGAGGCCGCGGCGCGCGGTGGTGCCGGTTTAGTGAGCTTGGCCACAAGGCCCGAGCACGTGGCCGCCATGCTGGCGCGCCAGCCCGAGGTAATGGCCTGTGGTGTTATTTCGGGCCAAGAGCTCGAGCCGTGGCTGGCTCGCCCGACCGTATTGGTGGTGGGGCCGGGGCTCGGGCAATCGCCTTGGTCTGAGCAAATGCTGCAGCAGGCGTTGGCCACCGACTTACCCTTAGTGCTGGATGCCGACGCATTAAATTTAATTGCTAAGGGCCGTCTGTGGCCGGCGGGTAAAACCCGCGACAACTGGCTGCTAACGCCGCACCCAGGTGAGGCGGCGCGCCTGCTTGGTTGCGAGAGTGCGGAGGTACAAGCCGAGCGCTTCGCCAGTGTACAAAAGCTGCAACAACAATACGGTGGCGTCGCGCTGCTAAAAGGCGCAGGCACGTTAGTGGCCGGTGCCCAGCGGCCGGTTAACATTATTAGCGGCGGCAACCCCGGTATGGCCAGCGGCGGTATGGGCGATGTACTAAGCGGTTTGCTGGGGGCGCTGTTAGCACAAGGGCTAAACGCCTATGACGCGGCCAACCTGGGCGCCAGCGTGCACGCCCATGCTGCTGATTTGGCGGCGGCCGATGGCGGGCAGTTGAGCTTACTGGCAACGGACATTCTGGCGTATGTGGGGGAGCTTTTAGGTGACTGAGTGGTCTACCTGGCTGGCTGACGAGTCGGCGACGGTCGCGCTTGGCGAGTGCTTGGCTGAGCAGCTAGCACATTGCTCAGGCTGTATTAGCGTGCACTTAGATGGCGATTTAGGTGCGGGTAAAACCACCTTGACGCGCGGCGTGTTGCGTTACTTTGGTCATTCAGGCGCGGTTAAGAGCCCGACCTATACGCTGGTTGAAGGCTACGAGCTGCCTGCGCGTACGGTGTACCACTTTGATTTGTACCGTTTGGGTGACCCGGAAGAGCTGGAGTATATGGGCATTCGCGATTACTTTGCCGACAATAGCCTTTGCCTGATTGAGTGGCCCGTGCGCGGCGCCGGTATTTTGCCGGAGCCGGATCTAACCGCTGCGCTCAAGGTGCAAGCGGGGGGACGTCTTGTTATGCTGGAGGCGCATACCGATACTGGTGCGGCGGTGCTGGCCGCAATGCCTGCACGCTCTTAAACCGCTACTTCTTTTAAACACTA